>JBKEDS010000008.1:0-220576 GCA_047975545.1 Flavobacteriaceae bacterium
CGAACAGTAGGGACAAGCCCGGTGTGTTTGTGTTCCGTAATTCCATTTTTTTATCGTTTTTCATTGTTCCTGATTTGAGTTCTTTGCTTCCCTTTGCCATCGCCGTTGCTTGTTATTTGGTTTGGATGTAAAGGTAGCCCGATTTCTGTACCCTATCACTGCCCGTACCGTCCAGGTTGGTACATTACACGAATAGCCTCCTATGGATATTACAGGTGAAGAACATGGCAATGAGCAATCTACCTTACTCAAATCTATGGTTACTGTTTCGGTACATGTTCCGTTATTTGCCGTTAATGTTACCGATGTTTCAGTAGATGGTATAGTAACGATATTTGTTCCTATTGTTCCAACACTTGCCGTTAACTGTGTTGCAACATCGACATTGGTATTAAAACTAATTATATAATTATCACCCGTAGCATCGCATATTGGTTGTCCTGCGCTTAAATCGATTAAACAAGGATCAGTACATGATGTAACCCCTGAATATTCAATAGTGGAAGTACAAGCCCCATTTGTGGCTATTACTATAAAATCGGTATTTAAAGGTATACCTGTTATTGTATTGCCTACTATGTTTGCTCCTGTTATTGTGTTATTGTAAGTATCGGTTATTTTAATAGTTCCTACCGAATTACTATAGGTTACGATAGACGTATTGGTACCAGGGTTGCATACCGCATCCAAAACCGCTAATATAGGAGTAACACATCCTTGGGTATCGGTATCGGTAGCCGTATTATTGGTATCATCAGGATCGGTCGAACCCGCAGGTGAAGTAACCGCTGCGGTATTTACCAAATCGCCCGTATAATCTGTTGGCACATTTACTGTAACGGTATAGGTTACCGTTCCATTGACTGGTAAAGTAACCAAATCGTTTATTCCTCCTGTTTGCGTACCTGTCACGTTCGTAGTACTTCCCGTAGATACTACTGCAGTATAACTAACATTAGCTGCAGGAATACCGGTAGGAACAGCATCAACAACCGATGCGTCGGTTACGGTATCGGGTCCTGCATTACTTACTACAATGGTATAGGTTACTGTAGTCCCCGGCATATAAGTATCAACTCCATCGGTTTTGGTTATGCTTAAATCGGCTTCCGCCCCTAAAGGTTCGCCACAACTATTACTGTTTAAGGTTACATTTACATAACGCTCGATGCAATTACTCCAAGATATTTTGCATATATATGTACCATCGTAACTGGCATCGTAATTGGCTATGGAATATATTCGTGTGTTAGACACTACCGTTCCTGCCGGGTTTGACCATTCGTATGTAGCCTCGGCATAATAAGGTATGGTTAATGCGTAAGGCGCATTGGCACATGGCTGCTCTGTATTTGAAGACGACAGTGTCCCTATTGTCCTAACCATTACCGATGAATTTGTGCTTTTACCACAACCATCGCTCAATGAAAGTTCGTATAGTGTATTTGCTGTTAAACCAGATATTTGAGTATTAGCACTTGCGGGGTTTATAGTTGTCCATATAGTTGTTCCTGACTCCCGATATTGTAACACTAAAGGCGCAACACCGTTTAAATCCAAGTAAGCCGTTCCTGTAGAAAGTGGGTTACCATCAGCATCTTCACAAATAACCCCAATAGCAGAACTTATTTTCGGTCCTGTTGAACTGTTGGTAATAGTTACCGTACTTCCAGGAATATAATAATAATATGAGGCACTACCACATGGCATTACCCGTACCCTAGTAGTGTAAGTACCAGGGGCAATGTTACTAAAACTTCCTGTTGTATTAGAAGCTACAACAGCATCAGAACTGTCAAGTAATTGAATATCATAATCATACGACCCGTTATAAGCAAAATTAGAAGCTATGCTTCCTCCTCCTGTACAAAAAGAGGTTGCTACGGAAGTTAAAGAAAGATTCAATAGTATATTGGGGTTGTTTTCTATTTCAAAAGTTCCCGTATAAAAAACACCACAACTCGTATATGAAATAGTATATATTCCAGGTAATAAATTTGTCCAAGCCCAATATTGATTATCCACAAACTCTCCCTGAACCCCAACATTTGAAGGTCCATTCGTAATGGTTACAACAACATTTTCCCTATCAGGCAAATATCCCGAAATCCCTATTACGACTTGGGTAGTCCCTATTTGCGTTAAAACTAACGAGCCATTAGTACCACATCTCCACTTAGGTATATCTTGAATATACACCGAAGGTGCACCGGCATCTTGTGGATTATCTACTGTTTTGGTTATCGAGTTTGATGGAGTACAACTATCCGTTACCGTTACCGTATAAGTTCCTACCGGAAAATCATCAGAAGTCCATATACCACTCCCTTCATAGGTATCGGTTTGAACAGTAGTTCCTGAAGAGTTTTTAACAACAATTGTTACAGGAAAAGCCCAAAAATTTTGTTCTAGGAAATTAATACTTATATTTTCCAACTCATTAACGCCACAACCACTTGTAGCCGCAACAGGAACAATATTCAAGAATTCAGGATTATTGCTCGGACTACCTATCTTATTAGTAGTATAAGTCCACGTTTCTCCACAAGCAGTAGTTATCGTTACAAAATAAGTATGAGAAGGCGACATGGTATAAGTAAAAGCCCCTCCATCATATACTCCATCATAAAGAACAGCCCCAGATGC
This sequence comes from Flavobacteriaceae bacterium, assembly GCA_047975545.1. GTDB lineage: Bacteria > Bacteroidota > Bacteroidia > Flavobacteriales > Flavobacteriaceae > JBKEDS01. The sequence continues at coordinate 2,647 of JBKEDS010000008.1, forward strand.
ATCGCCATCCTGGAGAGTCATTTGAACCCCGGGAGACGGAAAATAATCAGACGTAACTGCACTACTCCCTGTAAGAGGATTTCTTGTCCACCACAAAGTCCCTTGAGCTTGCGTAGTAGAACCACAAACCTCCTTGGGTTTCCAATGTAGTTCCAAAGGAGGCACTGTTGCTGCAATTGATTTTGTAAACGTTACATAATTACCACACGCATCCTTTATTCTTATTTGATAAGTTCCAAATTCGGTAACATCAAACGTATTACTAAGCTGGTAAGTTCCCGTCGCATCGTCAAAAGCAGGATTATCAGACAGCACGACTTTATATTCGTAAGACTCAGTACCCCCCGTTACACTATTTACAGTAAAAGTGCCGCCTTTTGTAAAATCCCCACAAACACCCGTAACACTAATATCGGCATCGGTAATAGGTATATAGTTATCCTGAACCGAAACATCAACTGTTTGATACACTACAGCATTGTCACCACTACAAATTAAGCGGACTTGATAATCGGTTCCATGTTGTAAGTTTTCAAAATCATAAGGGCTAACCACCCCAACAACAGCCTGTAAAACAGCTCCTCCCTTTAACAGTTGCAAAGTAACATTGCTACTCGTACCCGATGGAGTAAAAGAAACCGTTATAGCACCATTACCACCACACGTATCATCTGTAGAGCTAACGGAAGCTGTTACATCCGTAGCAGATGGACATTGCGCCATAACAAAACTGTTGGACGCAATAAACATTATCCCTACTAATAAAACTTTAATCCAGTTAACAAAATAATTGTTTTTCATAAATCTTGTTGTTAGTTTTTCATTTGGCTTAAAAAAACAGCACTGTAAACCACAGATCTGTTTTTAACATTAAAAGCACAATTTCATTAATATTACTTACTTATTTGTAAGTATTTTTAATCGTGGCAAAGGAATACAAATCTAAAATTCCGACAAAATAATTACTATATATTTCACAAAAAATCGTTAAAATACATGTTAGCGGTTATTGTAATCGATAAACTAAAGACACTTCTTCGCCTAATACTATTAACATTCTATTGTTAGAGTTTAGACCCAAATTAGGATTGAAGTCACTAAAAACCATTATTTTTAATTAATCATATTAATTTAGGCACCATTGTGATACGGTTATAATTCCGCTACAGTTTATATGGTAGTGTAAAATCAACCTAAAATTGCCGAATGAGATTGCTTCCTCCGTTGTCGCAGCAATGAACGTCATCGTGAAAAGAAGATACGACGAAACGAATTCTATGCGAAGTTTCAGGTTTAACAAGGCAGCAGATTTAGTTTGCCCAAAACAGTATAAGCCTATGGCTTTGGAATTTGGAACCTATACAAACAAGGGTTCACAATTAATCTTTATACGTCTAATAATTATATTTTGTCTTTTTTAATATTATAGATAGGGCTAAAAAACATATAAAAAACAAAAAAACAGCTTTAACAATTGTTTTACAAACTTTAATTTAAAAACAAATAAAAATGTTGTCGCAAAAAAAATAAAGCCTTAAAAGGCTTTATTTTGATTTGTTTTCAATAAATTTTATTTATTGTTATTAAAATTTTAATATCTAAAATATATTGATTTAAGAAATTAAATCCTAAAATGCGGTTTTGATGTATAAAGTACAATTTTGAGATTGCTTCTTCGTGCCTCATCGCAATGACGGTTACTATGAAAAATGGTAACAGAGAACAACATAAGCGTTACTGCGAGCGTAACGAAGCAGTTCCTTCCGTTTCGTTATACGGATTACTTCACTTGTACTTCCCTCGTAATTGACGTCACGGCAAGAAATGGCAACAGTAAACAACATAGACGCCACTGCGAGCGTAGCGAAGCAGTCTTTCCGTTTCCATTGTACGGATTACTTCGCTTCGCTCGTAATGACGTTGGGGTTTTACGCCTGTCCGGTAAGCTCGAAATTAGATGGCAGTGCTATGTAAAACTAAAATTGTCGAGCGATATTGCTTCCTCCGTTGTTGTTAGCAATGACGTCAATCACGAGGAGGAGGTACGACGACGAAGCGAACTCCATACGGAGTTTCAAAGTTGACAGTAGTGTTATATTTTTACAAATTCCCTAAAGTTGTTTCTACTAATTACATGCCCCTCTGCTTTATAGGTATTTATGAAATTTTGGGGAAACTTCGTTTTTTTATTATTCCATTTAAATTCAAAACCGATTATTTGCCCATTATTTTCTTCCACAAAATCAATTTCCTGTTGTTGCTTTGTCCTCCAAAAATACATTTTGGCAAAAGTGTTTTTATAAAGGTTTTGCTTTCGCCTTTCCGACACCAAAAAGTTTTCCCATAAAGCGCCTTTGTCGATTCTTAAATCCAGTTGGTTAAAGTTGCCAATAAGCATATTTCTAATGCCATTATCATAAAAATAAATCTTTCTATTTTGCTTTATTTCATTTCTAATGTTTCGATTAAAGCTATTGAGCTTAAAAACGACATATCCTTTTTCTAAAATATCGATGTATTTTTGAACTGTAATTTTATTAATGCCAACGAGTTGCGAAATTTCATTATAATTTACTTCACTTCCTATTTGTAAAGCTAATGCTTGCAGCAATTTTTCCAGTACATCAGGTTTTCTAATATCCGAAAAAGCTAAGATGTCGCGATATAGGTAGCTGTTTACAAGGTTTTTTAAAGTTTCCCGCTCGTTCCCTTGATTATTAATAACCTCAGGATAAAGCCCATAAAGTAATCTGTTTTCTATTTGCTGCTCCGATTTTATAAACCCTATTTTATTTTCGTATTCTTCCCAAGAAATAGGAAACAACTCGTATTCCCATTTTCTACCAGTTAAAGGTTCGTTTAATGCGTTTCCTAAATCGAATGATGATGAACCGCTAACAAACAACTGAACTTTTTTAAATTGGTCTGTAATAATTTTTAACGTTAAACCTATTTTGGGTATTCTTTGGGCCTCATCCAGAAAAATATATTTATAATCGCCAATAAATGTCCGGATTTGTTCTGTTGTCGGGCTTTGCAAAAGATTTCTTGTAGCAGGATCGTCAGCATCGAGGAATAAGAAGTCTTTGTCTTTTAGTATCTCGTTTAGTAAAGTTGTTTTTCCAACTTGACGGGCACCAACTACAACTATTGCTTTTCCCCCGTTAACCTTTTCTTTTATCGTGTTTTCTATTGTTCTGCTAAACATCTTTTTATTTCAAAGATACAATTGAATATTGTAATGACCAAAAGTTATGTTTTTAAGTCGTTTAGATATTGTTCCTTTTTTACTTGAATTGGCTTCTTTATGCTTTATGGTAAATGGTATCACGGCGAGCGTAGCAAAGCAGTCTTTCCGTTTCCATTGTACGGATTACTTCGCTTCGCTCGTAATGACGTTGAAATTTTATGCTTGCCCAGTAAGTCCAAAGTTCAACGGTATGGGCGGAAGCTCGGTGGAACTATTTCGAGCTTCCACCTATACCTTAATTTTTTATGCCTGCCTAGTAGGCCCAAAGTGCAATGGTATGGGAGGAAGCTCGTTTAAAATATTTCGAACTGCCACCAATAAATTAAGCTTGTCCTGTCGGTCCAAAGTTCAGCGGTATTGGTGGCAGCTCGTAATCCTTAATTTCACCATGGGCGTTTTCGAATCTGGCTACATTATCGCCCAAGGCGTGCAGCAACCGCTTGGCGTGCTGGGGGGTTAAAATTATCCTGGATTTTACCTTACTTTTGGGTACTCCGGGCATAATGTTTATAAAGTCGATTACAAATTCGGAAACGGAATGGTTTATTATGGCCAAGTTGGAATATGTGCCTTCGGCTACTTTTTCATCTAATTCTACATTGATTTGGCCTTGTTGGTTTTCTTTTTTTTCTGACATTGTTTATGTTGTTATGTTGTAATGTTGTGATGTTGTGTGGCTATCTACGCTGTTTTTTATAAAATATTTTCCCTATTCTGTCTATATGGCTTATTAAGTCTTGGTTTTCAATTTTTGAATAGTCCAACACATCTACGGTATATGGTAAATATAGGTTTTCTATCTTTACTTCGATATCTTGAAGTTGGGTTAAACTAAAATTTGTTGCTTTAATTGCTAAGTCTATATCCGAATTATAGCGATAGCTTTCCTTTGCCCGAGAACCAAATATTATAACTTCGGTTATTTTTGGGTAGGCACCAAAAATGGTATTTATGTTTTTTACAATTTCTGATGATAGTCCGAAGTTATTACTTTCCATTTAAATTTTATCAAGAATCTATGATTCGGTTATTTAATTATTTCGACAGGTAATGGTCATTGTTTACCAAATGCCCATTATGGGCTTTCATCCATTTTTTCTTTCATTTTTAAACCGAATTCTAAAAATAACGGGAAATAATCGTTCATTATTTTTTCAAATATTTCGTTTGCTGTTTGTTCATTATAGGTGTGCGATGTTTTGTTGCGGCTTTGTATCATATCCATCCATACTTCGCCATTTTTTATTAAATTTATTTTGAAGGCTTCACGGGTTGCGTCCCTTGAACCACCAATGGCTGAATTTCCTTGGTAAAAGGCATAATCCCTCATAACATTCCAAGCTAATTCGTGCGTGTATTCAAAACGTTGGATAAGCCCTTCTTTTATCAATTCATCTACAACTTGATTGCTTTTTTTATCCAAAAAAGAACGGTTTATATAGTTAACCGATTCTTCTAATTTACTCAGCGCTTTGTTGTAATTTGAATAGCGTTGTTGCCATCGTATGTCTTCCATAATTCCTGAATTAATATGAGTGTTCTAATTTACGGGTTTTGGGTATAGGAATTATAAATTTATACAAATTTTAGAACAAAAAAGCCTCCTTGTATTTTCATACTTGAAGGCTTTTGCTTTTTTAATTTATATTCTGCTTTAACACAGAATGTTTTGAACTCAATTAATTGTAATTTAATTCTTGCTTGGCGTGCATCATTTGGTCGAATTCTTCTTTCGAGCCTACAATAATATCGTCGTACTTGCGCATGCCCGTACCCGCTGGTATTCGGTGCCCTACAATTACGTTTTCCTTCAAGCCCTCTAAGTCGTCAACTTTTCCTGCTACCGCAGCTTCGTTAAGTACTTTGGTGGTTTCCTGGAAGGAGGCTGCCGATATAAACGATTTTGTTTGTAACGATGCCCTTGTAATACCTTGAAGGATTGGCGTTGCGGTTGCCGGACGTGCGTCGCGGGCTACAACAAGTGCTTTATCTTCTCGGGTAAGCAAGGAGTTTTCGTCCCTTAATTGGCGTGGCGTAATAATTTGTCCTGCTTTAAGGTTTGCGGAATCGCCTGCTTCTTCAACGACTTTCATGCCGAAAATTTCATCGTTTTCCTGGATGAAATCCGATTTATGTACCAATTGGTCTTCCAAGAACAGGGTGTCACCGGAATCGATAATTCTAACTTTACGCATCATTTGGCGTACAACGACCTCGAAGTGCTTGTCGTTAATTTTCACCCCTTGTAAACGGTATACCTCTTGTACCTCGTTTACCAAGTATTGCTGTACGGCCGATGGGCCTTTAATATTCAATATATCTTCGGGCGTTACCGAACCATCGGACAATGGCATACCGGCTTTTATATAATCGTTTTCCTGAACAAGGATTTGGTTGGATAATTTTACCAAATACTTTTTAACTTCACCCAGTTTCGATTCTACAATTATTTCACGGTTACCACGCTTAATTTTTCCGAAGGATATTACTCCGTCGATTTCGCTAACTACGGCAGGGTTCGATGGGTTACGGGCTTCGAACAACTCGGTAACACGTGGCAAACCACCCGTAATATCGCCCGCTTTGGCCGATTTACGTGGTATTTTTACCAAAATTTTACCCACGTTTATCTTTTCGTCGTCGTTAACCATTAAGTGCGAACCTACCGGTAAGTTGTACGAGCGCATGGTTTCGCCCTTACCGTCCACAATATGCAGGGTCGGGATGAGTTTTTTGTTCCTGGATTCGGAAATTACTTTTTCCTGGAATCCGGTTTGCTCATCAATTTCTACTTGGTAGGTTACGCCCTGCTCGATGTTTTCGTATTTTATTTTTCCGGAGAATTCCGAAATAATAACACCGTTATAGGGGTCCCAAGTACATACCACGTCGCCGGATTTTAATTCGGCACCGTTTTTAACCAACAAGTTGGAACCGTAAGGAATATTGTTGGTGCTTAGGGTAATACCTGTTTTCTTGTCGATAAGTTTTAACTCGGACGTTCGCGATATTACAATATCCACATCGTTGCCTTCGTTATCCTTGCCCTTAACAGTTTTTAAATCTTCAATTTCGGCAATACCGTTAAACTTAACAATTAGTTTATTTTCTTCGGAAATGTTTCCGGCAATACCGCCCACGTGGAAAGTACGCAAGGTTAACTGTGTACCGGGCTCGCCAATGGACTGTGCGGCAACAACACCAACAGCCTCTCCTTGTTGAACCATTTTGCCCGTGGCCAAGTTACGGCCGTAACATTTGGCACATATACCTTGCAGGGCCTCGCAGGTTAATGCCGAACGTACTTCTACCCGCTCGATTGGCGACTTGCCAATGTTTTTGGCAATATCATCGTCGATTAATTCGCCCGATTTTACTAAAAGTTCATCGGTTAACGGATTGTAAACATCGTTTAACGCTACACGGCCTACGATACGTTCTTCAAGGGTTTCAACAACCTCGTCGTTTTTCTTCAAGGCTTCAACTTCTACGCCTCGAAGCGTACCACAATCTTCAGAATTGATGATAACATCTTGCGACACATCCACCAAACGTCGGGTTAAATACCCGGCATCGGCTGTTTTAAGTGCGGTATCGGCAAGACCCTTACGCGCGCCGTGGGTAGAAATAAAATATTCTAAAATTGAAAGCCCTTCCTTAAAGTTCGATAAAATTGGGTTTTCGATAATTTCGCCACCGCCTGCAGTCGATTTTTTTGGTTTTGCCATTAAGCCCCGCATACCGGTAAGCTGACGGATTTGTTCCTTAGAACCCCGTGCGCCGGAATCCAACATCATAAATACGGAGTTAAAGCCTTGCTGGTCCTCGCGAATACGCTTCATGGACAACTCGGTTAACTCGGCATTGGTAGAGGTCCAAATATCGATAACTTGGTTATAACGCTCGTTATTGGTAATAAGCCCCATGTTATAGTTGGCAATAATACCATCGACTTGCGTGTTGGCCCTATCTATCATATTCTGCTTTTCAGCAGGAATAATAATATCGCCCAAACTGAAGGACAGACCGCCTTGGAATGCAAAATTGAACCCTAAAGTCCTAATAGCATCCAAGAACTGGGCGGTTTCGGGTACCGATGTACTTTTTAATACGTTACCTATAATATCGCGCAACGATTTTTTGGTTAGTACCTGATTGATATAGCCTGCTGCTTCGGGTACGTGCTGGTTAAACAATACACGCCCAACGGTGGTTTCAATAATAGCGGGCGCTAATTTGCCGGCTTCGTTAATATCTATGGTTCGTACTTTAATACCCGCATTTAGGTCTACTTTTTTCTCGTTGAAAGCAATTTCTACTTCCTCGGGAGAATAGAAGGTTAAGCCTTCGCCTTTTACCTTAACATCGGCAGTCGATTTGCGTTCCTTGGTCATGTAGTACAGACCAAGCACCATATCCTGCGACGGTACCGTTACGGGCGAGCCGTTTGCCGGGTTTAAAATATTATGCGATGCCAACATTAACAACTGGCACTCCAATATGGCCTCGGGGCCTAATGGTAAGTGCACCGCCATTTGGTCGCCATCGAAATCGGCGTTAAAGGCCGTACACACCAATGGGTGCAACTGGATAGCCTTACCCTCGATTAATTTAGGTTGAAAGGCCTGAATACCCAAACGGTGCAACGTAGGGGCACGGTTTAGCAATACCGGATGTCCTTTAAGAACGTTTTCCAAAATATCCCAAACCACGGGTTCTTTTTTATCTATAATTTTTTTGGCCGATTTTACGGTTTTTACAATACCGCGCTCGATTAGTTTTCTAATTACGAAAGGCTTGTAAAGCTCGGCTGCCATGTTTTTAGGCAATCCACACTCGTAAAGTTTTAGCTCGGGTCCCACGACAATTACCGAACGTGCCGAATAATCCACACGTTTACCAAGTAAGTTTTGGCGGAAACGCCCTTGTTTTCCTTTTAACGAATCGGATAAGGATTTTAATGGTCGGTTAGAATCGGTTTTTACAGCCGACGATTTACGCGTGTTGTCGAACAAGGAATCTACCGACTCTTGCAACATACGTTTTTCGTTACGCAAAATTACCTCGGGGGCTTTAATTTCAACCAAACGTTTTAAACGGTTGTTTCGTATAATAACACGACGGTACAAATCGTTTAAATCGGAAGTAGCAAAACGCCCACCATCCAATGGCACTAAGGGGCGTAATTCCGGTGGAATAACGGGGATTACTTTCATAATCATCCACTCCGGACGGTTTTCGCGGTTGTTGTTCGATTCGCGTAAGGACTCAACAACTTGTAAGCGTTTTAAGGCTTCGGTTTTACGTTGTTTAGAGGTTTCGGTGTTGGCCTTATGGCGCAACTCGTACGATAAGGATTCTAAATCTATCCTTGCCAACAAATCGATTAAACACTCGGCGCCCATTTTAGCTATAAACTTATTGGGGTCGGTATCCTCAAGATATTGGTTGTCCTGCGGCAGGGATTCTAAAATGTTTAGGTATTCTTCTTCGGTAAGGAAGTCCATTTTTTCCAACGGCTCGCCTTCTTCGTTTTTGGCAATACCGGGCTGGATTACTACATAACGTTCGTAGTAAATAATCATGTCCAATTTTTTGGATGGCAACCCAAGCAAGTAGCCTATTTTATTGGGTAACGAGCGGAAATACCAAATATGCGCCACAGGCACGACCAAATTAATATGGCCTACCCTGTCGCGGCGTACTTTCTTTTCGGTTACCTCTACGCCACAACGGTCGCAAACAATGCCTTTGTAGCGTATTCTTTTATATTTTCCACAAGCACATTCGTAGTCCTTTACGGGGCCAAAAATACGCTCGCAAAATAAACCATCGCGTTCGGGTTTATGGGTTCGATAATTGATAGTTTCGGGTTTTAGCACTTCGCCCCTGGACTCGGCCAAAATGGACTCGGGCGATGCCAAACCTATCGAGATTTTGTTAAATCTCTTTACTGTATTCTTATCTTGTTTTTTTGCCATAATATATGGTGCTATCGAAATTATTTGTAAATTTTTAAGTTCCCCGCTTTCGAGGGGATGTAACTATTCCTCTAATCGTATATCTAAACCAAGACCTTTCAATTCGTGCATTAATACGTTGAAAGATTCCGGTAGTCCGGGATCGGGCATTGGCTCGCCTTTTACGATAGCTTCGTAGGTTTTGGCGCGTCCAACAACGTCGTCGGATTTTACGGTTAGTATTTCCCTTAGGGTACTTGATGCCCCGTAAGCCTCTAAAGCCCAAACCTCCATTTCGCCAAAACGCTGGCCACCAAATTGTGCTTTACCACCAAGTGGTTGCTGCGTAATTAACGAGTATGGCCCGATGGAACGTGCGTGCATTTTATCGTCTACCATATGGCCCAGTTTAAGCATGTAAATAACCCCTACTGTTGCCGGTTGGTCGAAACGTTGCCCCGTACCGCCATCGTACAAGTACGTGTGGCCATAGCGTGGTACACCTGCTTGATCGGTAAATCCGTTAATTTGGTCGATGCTGGCACCGTCGAAAATCGGGGTAGCAAAGGTGCGCCCCAGTTTTTGGCCTGCCCAACCGAGCACGGTTTCGTAAATTTGGCCAATGTTCATACGCGATGGTACACCCAGTGGGTTTAATACAATATCCACAGGGGTTCCGTCTTCCAAGAACGGCATATCCTCCTCGCGAACAATACGGGCCACGATACCTTTGTTACCGTGACGTCCTGCCATTTTATCGCCTACTTTTAGCTTACGTTTTTTGGCAATGTAAACCTTAGCCAGTTTAATAATACCGGCAGGAAGCTCGTCGCCCACCGAAATGGTGAATTTTTCGCGACGCAACGACCCTTGTAAATCGTTTTCCTTTATTTTGTAGTTATGGATTAAATCGGCCACCAATTGGTTGGTATAATCGTCGGTTGTCCATTTACCCGAAATCAAGTGGGCATAATCGTCAACGGCGTTTAACATTTTTAGGGTGAATTTTTTACCTTTCGGAATTACTTCTTCACCCAAATCGTTATACACGCCTTGTGCCGTTTTACCGTTTACGATGTTGAATAGTTTTTCGATTAGAATATCTTTCAATTCATCGAACCTTCTATCGTAAGAGGCTTCCAAAGCTACGATATCGTCTTTGTCCTGGGCACGTTTACGTTTGTCCTTAACGGCTCTGGAGAACAGTTTTTTATCGATAACCACACCGTTTAACGACGGCGATGCTTTTAACGAGGCATCTTTTACGTCTCCTGCTTTGTCGCCAAAAATGGCCCGTAACAGTTTTTCCTCCGGTGTTGGGTCGCTTTCGCCTTTTGGCGTAATTTTGCCAATAAGGATATCGCCGGGCTTAACCTCGGCACCAATGCGAATCATACCGTTTTCGTCCAGGTCTTTTGTGGCCTCTTCGGAAACGTTTGGTATGTCGTTGGTAAGTTCTTCGTTGCCCAATTTGGTATCGCGAACTTCCAAGGAATATTCGTCGATATGGATGGAGGTGAAAATATCCTCGCGCACCACTTTTTCGGAAATTACAATGGCATCCTCGAAGTTATACCCTTTCCAAGGCATAAAGGCTACTTTCATATTTCTACCCAAAGCCAATTCGCCTTGTTGCGTGGCGTAACCCTCGCACAATACTTGGCCTTTGGCTACCTTATCGCCCTTAACCACAATGGGTTTTAGGTTAATGCTGGTGCCTTGGTTGGTTTTCCTAAACTTGATTAACGGATAGGTTTTAACATCGCTGTCGAAACTTACCTTAGCTTCGTCCTCGGTACGGTCGTAACGAATTTGGATTTCGTTGGCATCGACATACAATACCTCGCCACTTCCTTCGGCGTTAATCAATACACGGGAATCGGATGCTACTTGGCGCTCCAAACCTGTACCTACGATTGGCGCTTGCGGCAATAATAATGGTACGGCCTGGCGCATCATGTTGGATCCCATCAAGGCACGGTTGGCGTCGTCATGCTCCAAGAACGGAATTAACGATGCCGAAATAGAGGCTATTTGGTTAGGCGCCACATCGGTAAAATGTACGTTTGTTGGCTCGGTAACCGGAAAATCGCCTTCCATTCGGGCAATTACCTTGTCGTGCAATATTTTGCCCTTATCGTCAACTTTTACGGTTGCTTGGGCAATTAGTTTTTCTTCTTCTTCTTCGGCACTTAAATATACCGGAGCGTTTTTAATATCAACCACGCCATTTGCTACCGGACGGTAAGGGGTTTCGATGAATCCCATACTGTTTACTTTTGCAAAAACCGATAGTGAGGAAATTAAACCAATATTTGGTCCCTCGGGCGTTTCGATAGGACATAAACGGCCGTAGTGCGTGTAGTGTACGTCGCGCACCTCGAACCCTGCTCTTTCACGGGAAAGACCACCTGGCCCAAGTGCCGACAAACGGCGTTTATGCGTTATCTCGGCCAATGGATTGGTTTGGTCCATAAACTGGGATAACTGGTTGGTACCAAAGAACGAGTTAATAACCGATGACAGGGTTTTGGCATTAATTAAATCGATTGGCGTAAACACCTCGTTGTCGCGAACGTTCATACGCTCGCGGATGGTGCGTGCCATACGTGCCAAGCCTACGCCGAATTGTTGCGATAACTGCTCGCCTACCGTACGTACACGACGGTTGGAAAGGTGGTCGATATCGTCAATCTCGGCCTTGGAGTTAATAAGCTCGATTAGGTATTTTATAATGGTAATAATATCTTCCTTGGTAAGCACTTGCTTGTCCATTTCGATATTAAGGCCTAATTTTTTGTTCATTCGGTAACGGCCAACTTCGCCAAGCGAGTAGCGTTGGTCGCTAAAAAACAGTTTGTCGATAATGCCACGAGCGGTTTCCTCATCGGGCGGCTCGGCATTACGCAACTGTCGGTAAATATGCTCTACGGCTTCTTTTTCGGAGTTAGTAGGGTCCTTTTGAAGCGTATTGTGAATAATGGCGTAATCGCCTTGTTCCGAACTTTCCTTGTGTAGCAGGATGGTTTTTACGTCGGCTTCAAGAATTTCTTCTATATTATCTTTATCAAGAACGGTATCGCGGTCGAGGATAATTTCGTTACGCTCGATGGATACCACCTCGCCTGTGTCTTCGTCAACAAAATCCTCGTGCCAAGTGTTAAGCACACGTGCTGCCAGTTTTCGCCCTTGGTATTTTTTTAGTCCCGTTTTAGATACTTTTATTTCTTCGGCCAAGTCGAAAATTTCAAGTATGTCCTTATCGCGTTCGAAACCGATAGCCCTGAAAAGGGTTGTTACGGGTAATTTTTTCTTACGGTCGATGTAGGCGTACATGACTTGGTTTATGTCGGTAGCAAACTCGATCCAAGAGCCTTTAAAAGGAATTACCCTTGCCGAGTACAGTTTGGTACCATTGGCATGGAACGATTGCCCGAAGAACACACCGGGCGAACGGTGCAATTGCGATACCACAACACGCTCGGCGCCGTTTATTACGAAGGTTCCACTGGGTGTCATGTAAGGCATAGTGCCCAGGTACACATCTTGAACAATGGTTTCGAAATCCTCGTGCTCGGGGTCCGTACAGTACAATTTTAACCTTGCCTTTAGCGGTACGCTGTACGTAAGCCCACGCTCGATACACTCCTCTATGGTGTAGCGTGGTGGGTCGATAAAGTAATCTAAAAATTCTAAAACAAATTGATTACGGGAATCTGTAATAGGAAAGTTTTCCATGAAGGTGTTGTATAACCCTTCATTGCCCCTTTCTTCGGATTTGGTTTCTAACTGGAAAAAATCCTGGAAGGATTTGATTTGAATATCCAAGAAATCGGGATAATCCGTTCTATTAATAATAGAAGAGAAATTTAATCTTTCAGCTTGTGTTGACAACATCAATGGACGGAATTTTGATTAAAAAAAATGTTAAAGCGTATACCGACTATTATATACGCAAAATGGTTTAGGCCTTGGAGCTGCGCTCCAGACCTAAACCTTTATGTTTGTTTAAAGCTAAGCTTACTTAAGCTCAACCTCGGCTCCAGCTTCTTCTAAAGATGCTTTTAAAGCTTCGGCTTCGTCTTTAGCAACGCCTTCTTTAATAGCGCTTGGTGCACCATCAACTAATTCTTTAGCTTCTTTTAAGCCAAGACCAGTTAATTCTTTAACTAATTTAACAACTGCTAATTTAGAAGCACCAGCGGCTTTTAATATTACGTCGAACTCGGTTTGAGCCTCGCCTGCGTCGTCGCCGCCAGCGGCTGGACCAGCGGCTACTGCTACTGCAGCAGCAGCAGGCTCGATGCCGTATTCTTCTTTTAATATGGTAGCTAACTCGTTTACTTCTTTTACTGTAAGGTTAACTAATTGTTCTGCGAAATCTTTTAAATCTGCCATTTTTCTATCGTTTTAATAAATTTTAATTTTAATATAATTGTAATATAGTGCGTACTTGGTTTGGTTTGCTATCCTTCTTTTTCGGATAGTGTTTTAATAATGCCCGCAAGTTTTCCGCCGCTTGATTTAAGCGCAGAGATAACGTTTTTGGCTGGCGATTGTAACAAGGTTACGATTTCGCCCAATAACTCGTCTTTAGACTTGATGTCCACCAAGGCATCTAACTGGTTATCGCCAATGTACACGGCCTCTTCAATAAAAGCACCTTTTAATAAAGGTTTTTCCGATTTTTTACGGAAGTTTTTAATGAGCTTGGCGGGTGCGTTACCGGTTTCGGAATACATTACCGAGGTATTGCCCTTTAGCACGGTTGGCAGGTTTCCGAAGTCTTTTTCGGAAGCTTCCATAGCCTTTGCCAAAAGGGTGTTTTTAACAACTGCCATTTTTATGTTTGCTTTAAAAGCAGCACGACGTAAATCGGTAGTAGATTCGGCGTTTAACCCGGAAATATCGGCTAGATAGATGTTTCCGTTTTCGGCTAGCTCGGCAGTTAAGGTCTCAATTACTTGTGATTTTTCTTCTCTTGTCATAATAAAAGTTTTTAACTGTTAGCTAACTTTAGGATCAACAGCTATACTAGGACTCATGGTGCTAGACAGGAAAATACTTTTTACGTAAGTACCTTTTGCAGTTGTTGGCTTAAGTTTTAATAATGTTTGTATTAATTCGTTAGCATTGCCCGCAATTTTATCGGCACTAAACGATGCCTTGCCAATTGCGGCGTGAACGATTCCGGTTTTGTCAACCTTAAAGTCTATTTTACCAGCTTTTACTTCGGTTACGGCTTTAGCCACGTCCATGGTTACGGTGCCTGTTTTAGGGTTTGGCATTAAGCCTCTGGGGCCTAATATACGGCCTAAGGGACCTAATTTACCCATAACGCTTGGCATGGTAATAATAACATCGACATCGGTCCAACCGTTCTTGATTTTATCAAGGTACTCGTCCAGGCCAACAAAATCGGCTCCGGCTTCTTTGGCTTCGGCTTCTTTATCGGGTGTTACCAATGCGAGAACTTTTACGTCCTTACCAGTTCCGTGCGGAAGCGATACTACGCCCCTTACCATCTGGTTGGCCTTACGCGGGTCTACGCCCAAGCGCACGGCAATGTCTACCGAGGCATCGAATTTTGTATTGGTAACTTCCTTTACCAATGCCGATGCTTCGTCAAGAGTGTATACTCTTCCTTTTTCTATTTTCGCTAAAGCTTCTTTTTGCTTTCTTGTTAATCTTGCCATTTTGTAATGTTTTTAAAGATTAAGAAGGGAATTGCCCTGTTACGGTTATACCCATTGACCTTGCAGTTCCGGCAACCATTTTCATGGCAGATTCGATTGTAAATGCGTTTAAATCCTGCATTTTGTCCTCTGCTATGGTTTTAATTTGGTCCCACGATACTTTAGCTATTTTTTTTCGGTTAGGCTCTCCGGAGCCTTTTTTTACTTTGGCCGCTTCTAATAATTGTACTGCAGCTGGTGGTGTTTTAATAACGAAGTCGAAAGACTTGTCCTTATACACCGAGATAACAACCGGTAAAACCTTACCGGGCTTGTCTTGGGTCCTGGCGTTAAATTGCTTACAGAACTCCATGATGTTAACTCCAGCAGCACCGAGAGCGGGTCCAACCGGTGGCGACGGATTCGCAGCACCTCCCCGAACTTGTAACTTAACTACTTTACTTAATTCTTTTGCCATTTTTAATAATTTAGTTTGATACGTGTTTTAGTGGAAGCGAAAACCCGCATCGGTATCTATTTGTAACAATTATTATACTTTTTCTACTTGCATGTAACTTAGTTCTAATGGTGTTTTTCTTCCGAAAATTTTCACCATGACTTCCAGTTTGCGTTTTTCTTCGTTAATATTTTCAATGGTACCGTCGAACCCGTTAAACGGCCCGTCGATAACCTTAACGGTTTCGCCCTTGGTAAAGGGTATGGCCACGTTGGGGTTTTCGTCTACCGCCAATTCATCTACCTTGCCGAGCATTCGATTGACTTCCGATTGACGCAACGGCACGGGGTCGCCCCCTTTGGTTTCGCCCAAAAAGCCTATTACGTTGGTTACCGAACGTATAATGTGCGGCACCTCGCCCGTTAGGTTGGCCTGTATCATGATATAGCCCGGAAAAAATACTTTTTCCTTGCTTATTTTTTTTCCGTTTCGTATTTGTATTACTTTTTCGGTAGGCACCAATACTTGGTCCACATAATCCTGAAGGCCCAAGCGCGCTATTTCGTTCTCGATATAAGATTTTATCTTATTTTCTTGACCGCTAACAGCCCTTACTACATACCATTTTTTATCGTTTACTTCGGACATGAAAGTTGTTTTTAACCGTTAATTAACTGAAAGTAATATGTAATAACCTTGCTAAAAACCGTATCGATGCCCCAAATTGCCAATGAGAAAACAATAGAAAAAACTGCTACCAAAACAGTTAAACGTTGTGCCTCTGCCCATGTTGGCCAAGTGACGTTATTTTTAAGTTCTGAAAACGATTCTTTTACGTAATTTACAAATCCAGCCATTGTTATTATTTTTCAACTGTTAAACTTCCTTACTTTATTCAATGTTGAACAAACGAAAATTTAATTTTTTTAACTTAATAAAGAAGCCTAAGCCTCTTGGTTGCACGGGTTGAGAGACTTGCTTCCCTTCGTCTACGCTCTGGGTAAACTCGTTCAGCATAAACTTCTCGCACCCACTCCTAAGCTGCGCACGGGTTGAGAGACTCGAACTCCCGACACCTGGTTTTGGAGACCAGTGCTCTACCAACTGAGCTAAACCCGTAAATAAGAAATAAAACTTATTTAAATTTTATTTCTTAAATCTTTTTTAAAAAGCTTACCTTTTTTTAGCGCTCAGTCCTGAGCCCTGCCTCTCGGCAGGCAGGTAAACCTGTAAACAAAAGTCAAGGTATCCTATTAAACAGAATACCTTAACTTGTTATATATTTAAACTTGTATTAGTCTAAAATTTCGGTTACCTGACCAGCACCTACCGTACGACCACCTTCACGGATTGCGAAACGTAAACCTACGTTCATTGCAATGGGTTGGATTAGGTCCACAGTAATGGTTAAGTTGTCGCCGGGCATTACCATTTCAACACCATCAGGCAACGCAATGTTACCAGTTACGTCGGTTGTACGTACGTAGAACTGTGGACGGTAGTTGTTGTGGAATGGGGTGTGACGGCCACCTTCTTCTTTTTTAAGGATGTAAACCTCAGCTTTGAATTTTTTGTGCGGTGTTACAGAACCTGGCTTAACGATAACCATACCTCTTGAGATTTGGTTTTTGTCGATACCTCTTAATAGGATACCTGCGTTATCACCTGCTTCACCTCTATCTAATATTTGACGGAACATTTCGATACCCGTAATAGTAGATGTTAATTTTTCGGCACCCATACCAACGATTTCAACGGGGTCGCCAGTTTTAGCTACACCAGTTTCGATACGTCCGGTTGCTACCGTACCACGACCTGTAATAGAGAATACGTCCTCGATTGGCATTAGGAAAGGCTTGTCCATGTCGCGTACTGGCTCTTCAATCCAGTTATCGCAGGCTTCCATTAATTCCATTACGGTATCTACCCATTTTTGCTCGCCATTTAAAGCGCCCAAAGCAGAACCTTTAATAACGGGACCATTGTCGCCATCGTATTCGTAGAAAGACAATAAGTCTCTTACTTCCATTTCTACCAATTCTAATAATTCCTCATCGTCAACCATATCCACTTTGTTCATGAATACAACGATACGAGGGATACCTACCTGACGGCCTAACAAGATATGCTCACGAGTTTGTGGCATAGGGCCATCGGTAGCGGCTACTACTAATATAGCGCCATCCATTTGTGCTGCACCAGTTACCATGTTTTTTACGTAATCGGCGTGACCTGGACAGTCCACGTGCGCATAGTGACGGTTAGCGGTTGCATATTCTACGTGAGATGTATTAATTGTAATACCTCTTTCTTTTTCTTCTGGAGCGTTATCGATTTGGTCGAATGATTTCGCTTCTGATAAACCTGCATCAGCTAATACTTTAGTAATAGCAGCAGTTAAAGTTGTTTTACCGTGATCTACGTGTCCAATTGTACCAATGTTTAAGTGTGGTTTTGAACGATCGAAAGTTGCCTTTGCCATGTTTTAAAATAATTTTAATCTTAGTTATATAATAATATTAGTGTTCTACTTAATAGAGCCAATGACGGGATTTGAACCCGTGACCTCTTCCTTACCAAGGAAACGCTCTACCCCTGAGCTACACCGGCAATTGATTTACGATTGTCGAGTTTGGATTTACACTTTGCAAACGTAATTCGTATTTTTTTTGAGCGGGAGACCGGGTTCGAACCGGCGACATTCAGCTTGGAAGGCTGACGCTCTACCAACTGAGCTACTCCCGCTTGTGCGAATTCCTTAAAAAAAAGAATTCTTTTATACTTATAATTTGGATTATTTCGCTTCGCTCAATGATCCGTGAAGGGGCACCCCTTCACTAATTAAATTTTAACACAACCTTTACAAAAGCGAGCTTTTGACACTTGCTTATAAAATTTAATTGTGGGGAGAGCAGGATTCGAACCTGCGAAGACTTAGTCAGCAGATTTACAGTCTGCCCTCGTTGGCCGCTTGAGTATCTCCCCAATGGTGTTCAATATTTTAATGAACTTTTTTTACAAATCCCTGATTTAACTGGATTTTCGAGCCGATAGAGGGACTCGAACCCACGACCTGCTGATTACAAATCAGCTGCTCTAGCCAGCTGAGCTACATCGGCTTTTGTTATGTTTTTTCCACATAAAAAAAGTCCGCTATTTCTAACGGACTGCAAATGTATATATTTATTTTTGTATTCAAAACATTTTTTAACAAATTTTAATACGAACCATCTTGACTTTTTGTAGTTGGCTAAAAAATTGCCTTTTTGCGCTTGCTTATCGCCTTTTTTAACCTCCGTAGCACTGCTATGCAAGTAAAAAAAGCCTTCAATCAAACCCAAAACTGCTAATTCCTGCCTGCCGGCAAGGCAGGTTCGCTTCAACAAAAAAAGCAAAGATGGGTTTATAAATGGGCGCGCAGCTTTTCTTTTCGCTTTTTTAATTGCCTTTCTAACGATGCAGCTGCGCTATCGGCGCCTTCCTCGAAACTTTTGCATTGTTTTTTTACTATTAAAATGTCGCCCGGCACGCTAACCCTTGCCTCGAATATCTTGTTTTCCTTTTCGCTGGTGTTTTCTACTTTTAAAAAAACATCGGATGTTATTACCTTATCATAAAACAAATCTAATGTATCCATTCGTTTTTGGATAAAATCTATTAACTTTTTGTCTGCATTAAAATTAACGGATTGCGTGTTTACTTTCATACTTTTTAGGTTTTGGTTAAACAAATTGGTTGCTTACTGTTTTTTGCTTCTTGGATGCGCGCTTATGTGCACTTTTTTTAGTTCGGCTATACTGTTGTGGGTATATGCCTGCGTTGCCGCCAAGCTGGAATGGCCAAGAAGTTCTTTTACAGCGTTTAAATCTGCACCTTCGTTTAGTAAATGGGTTGCAAACGAATGCCTTAGTATATGGGGACTCTTTTTTACCTTGGAAGATGCCTTACTAAAGTAGTTATTTATTATTCGGTATACAAGTGTTTCGTACATTTTAACGCCTTTTTGTGATAAAAACAAATATTGGGCGTCGACTATGGTTTCCAGCCTACTCCGTTCTTGCAAATATTGCCCCAGACTTTCCGTAACCGACCCGAGAAGGGGGATAATACGCTCCTTGTTGCGCTTGCCCAAAACTTTTAGGGTTTTGCCTTGCATATCGATATTGTGCAGTTTTAACTCGATTAGCTCGATACGGCGTATGCCTGTTGAATAGAACAATTCTATGATAAATTTATCCCGAACGCCCTCGAAATCGGGCTCGAAAGGTATGTCGTCCAAAACGGTTTTTACTTCTTTTTCCGAAAATGGTATTTGTACCTTCTTGCTCGTTTTTAAGGCCCGGTGCTTGGCCAATGGGTTGGCTGCTATGGTTTCGGTTTTTAACAGAAACTTATAATAGGTGCTTAGAGCCGATATTTTCCGGTTTATGCTGCGGTTGCTTATGCCGTTGTTTACCATGGACACTATCCAATTGCGTATTTGGGGGTAATTAACGGTTTCTATGGACAATTGCTCGAATTCCTGTTCGACAAACTGCAAAAAGGTACCCAAATCGTTTAAGTAGGCCTTAACCGTTAAAGGGGAATAGTTTTTTTCTAATAGTAAATAATCCGAAAAGGCTTTAAAGGGCATGCTTTCAAAATTTATATGAATACCCGTATTCATACCTAATTCTTTAGATTTATTGGATTCTGTCATTCTAAGGAACGAAGAATCTCTTTTTATTGCATGTAGAGATTCTTCACTTCAAGTTTACCTTGAGCTTAGTCGAAAGGTTCAGAATGACAAAAAAATACTTATTTAGGTATAAATACGGATATTCAAAGAATTTAATAATCAACATGGTAATCTTTTAAAAAGGTTTCGCCTTTCCATGCTTTTTTAGAGGTCCAGTCCTGCTGCTTGCCCGTCCAAAATTCGTCATGAGCGGGCAATCCCAAAGGCAAAAAACTTAACGATGCCATATACATGCTTCCTGTTGAGGAATAATAGTCGGCCACTTCGGGCTGTTGCCCGTAAAATCCGAGCGTTAGCCAGCCTTCCTTAGTAAACACTTCTTTATTTAACAGGTTCTTTTTTATGGCTGTAAGGGCGCACCTTACTTGGGCAGGGCTTACACCTTCGGGCAATTGGTGCATGAGCGCTGCTTGGGCCAAGGCTTGAAATGCCCCGTTTCGGTAGGTAATGGATCTTCCTATTACAGGAAACGTGCCTTCGGGCGAAATCATTCTTTCTAAATGGACGTTGTAGCGCACCATGCGCTTTAACGCTAAATCGTAATCTTCTTTTGGCACCACTTCTTTATCGGATAAAATCTTAAGGGTATCTACCAACATGGGATGGATAACATACGAATTATAGTAATCGAACGAAAATTTTGGGCCATCGCTGTACCAGCCGTCGCCCACGTACCATTCCTTAAATTTATCCAAAGCCTTATCTACGGCACTTTTATCCCAGTCTTCATCTATTGAAAGCAAAAATGTTTCGGTCAAGGCCGTAAATAGCAGCCAGTTATTGTTAAATGCTTTTCGGGTGCGCAGGGCTTTTAGTTCTGTAACAACTTGCTGCTTTGTTTCGGTACTTAGCGGCTCCCACAAGGCTTTGGGCGCCCTTACAAAGGCGTGTACCAAATAGGCCGCATCGACAATGGGCTGATATTCTTTTGTAAAGTTTAAATAATCCGGGCTTTGCGGGTTTACGCCATTGGCTATTCCTTTTAAAAATTTACGTTTTAAATCCTTGCGCATTTCGCCCTCTTTGGTATCGTCGTCCGGCAGTGCCAACCACGGTGCCATTCCTGCTGCAGCCCGCCCCACGGCCTCTAAGTATGTTACGTTTTTACGGCCATCGTATTGTGATGGTTTTTCAACGGGCATATTTTTAACCAAGGTATTGTTTGCCAAGTTTGCAAACACGGGATCCATCATTTTATAAAGTAATGATGCCCAATATTTTCTATCGTTATCCGGCAAACCTTTAAAGTCCGCATTTTTACTTTCGGTGCTTGAAGCCATAACCCCACTTGGCAAAACAACCGTTGCCACACCCACTTGGGTTGCCGTTTTTAAAAACCTTCTTCGCTGCATTATTTTATATTTTAATTTTGTTTAATTTATACTTTTTTTATTAACCCTTACTTTTCAGGGGTATTTACCTAATTAAAAAGGTTGCTTATATTTTGTCGGTTGGACTTTACCTATATTACCCACCAAAGTTGGCAGGGAACAATCGCATGCTTCAAAGATACTGATTTTTTAATTTTTTCAGCAAATAGTCCGTAGCTGTTTTTATTCACCCCCAAACCGAATTATACACCTGCTTTGCCTTGCTTTAATTAAACAAAAAAGACCGCTTAAAAACAACCTTTAAGCGGTCTTTTTGTTTCAGGTTTCAGGTTTGGAGTTTCAGGTTATTTCAAACTGAAAACCGTTACCGGAAACTTTTCAAACCTAAATTCCAAACGTTCAACTTCCTTTTACCATTTTGGGTTTTGTTCCAGGTTTGGGTTTAGCCCCAATTGGTCGGTTGGGAACGGAAACAGATAATCCTTACCCGCATCGAAAACCCTTAAATTTGCTTTTTGCAAAATAATATTACCGTTTTCGTCTTGGTCGATATTATTCTTTTGTGCTGCGGTTAAATTAAAATCGTCGAACAGCTTATTTCCGAGAACAGCTTTTGTCAATTCGAACTCGGCGATTTTCCAACGTATTAAGTCCCAGTACCTAAAACCTTCCAAAGCCAACTCTACCCGTCTTTCCCTTCGTATTTCGTAACGCATGCTCAAGGTATTGGCCGCCACAAAAGCATTGGTTAAGGCGGGAAGGCTTACGCTTGCCCTGGAACGCAGTTTGTTAATGGATAGGTTTAGGTCGGCATCGCTAATATCATCATCCAGTTCAAAAGTGGCTTCGGCATAATTTAGTAATACCTCGGCGTAACGCAAAACGGTTCTGTCGATGTAGGAACGGGAGTTTTGCCAATCGGTAATATTGGCATAGCGCCTGTTGGCAAAGCCCGTGCGCTGGAAATTTATATCGGGCACAGTAAATACGGGCTTGGTGCCAATGTAATCGTCGCCCGTTTTAAAAAACGTGGCCAACATTCTGGGGTCGCGGTTATTAAACACCTCTACGGTTGTTGTGGGTTGGGCGTACAATGGCGATTTGTCCATAGGCAGGCCGTCGGTCATTACATACGAATCGGCCAAGGCTTTCGTTGGGTTGGCCGCACCTGTTTCCAAATTTCGTTGGGTTACGTGCGAGGCTATGGATTCCTCTATACTTTTACCATATTGCCTAACGATAATATTTTCGGGATTATCCGGGCCTTCGCCTTCGTATTGAAACAAATTGAAATAATCGGGAAAAATACCGTGCTCGCCACTATCCATAACGGCTTTGGCCGCTTGTTTTGCTATTGTTAGATGTTTTTGGGCATCGCCTTCGCCGTAAAACTTGGCCCTGGTGCCTTCAAAAAGGGCTACACGGGATTTAAACGCCATGGCCGCCGTAGCGGTTATACGACCGTAATCGGCCGAGGCCATTGCCGATGGGGCTTTAAGTTTTGAAGCCGCAAAATCCAAATCGGCGTAAATAACGGCAAGTATTTCTTCCCGTGAGGATTTGGGGTCTTGCAGTTCGGGCGCATTTTCGGTTAGGGTTTTTAAAATAAGCGGCACGCCGCCATAGCGCTGCAATAGGTTAAAATAGCTCCACGCCCTGAAAAACCGTGCCTCGGCATTATAAATATCGACAATATCCTGCGACACGCCCGCATCGATAACCCGTTGCGATTTTTCCAAAATATTATTGGCGCGACGGATAACCACGTATTGGTCGCCGTAAAACCCATCGGATCCGGGCGTTAGCCTACTGCCATCGCTTATATCGTTGGAGCTTGTGCCATAGGCATCGTCGGACCAGGTGTCGTCGGTTTCGGGCAACCCGGGCAAAGTTAAGTACAGGGTATTTGCCGCAGCTTTAAGATCGCTTTCGTTGTTCCAAAACGCCGGGTCCGTAATTGTTGTTTCAGGTATGCGATCCACATCGCAGGACAGGGCAAACCATGCCACGCTACTTAATGCAACCGTTTTTATTATATTATTTAATTTCATCTGTTTTTTATTTTATGGTTTAATTCAAATTGAAACATGGTATTATTTTTATCTATTAACAATTTGTTATTTAGACGGTCATGCTTCGACTACGCTAAGCACGAAAATGGAACACCCAAACCAACATTTCGCTGTGTAATTTAAGTTTAACGATGGGTGTTTCATGTTGAAACTGCTTATCCGCACATTAAAAAGACTACTTCGGCTCTCGCAGTTGACGCTTATTTTAATTGTTTTTAACTATTAAAACGATAAATGCACGCCCAGCGATAACGAACCGCTTAATGGATAATCGGAGTTGGCAAAGTTGCGTTGTTCGGGGTCCAAAGTCCCTTTAAAAACGCCCAGTTTGGTAAAGGTTGCCACGTTTTCGGCCGATAGATAGATTCGAACTCTGGACAGGAACATTTTTTCCAAATACTGTTCGGGTAGCGAGTAGCCCAATTGTACATTTTTTATTCTTAAATAAGCAGCGTTAAGCACCCACCTATCGGAAGTTACAAAGTTATGATGGCCGCCAATATACGGTCTTGGAAATGCCGCATCGGGATTTTCGGGCGTATAGTAATCGGCATGTAGCGTCCTGGGCTGAATCCATGAATAAATTAACGGTTGCGATACGTAGCGGGACGGGATAATATTGCGTTTTCCCACACCTTGTAAAAACACGCTAAAGTCGAGCGCTTTCCAATCGGCCGTTAGGTTAATACCATACAAATACCGTTGCTGCGTGCTGCCGAGCTGAACCAAATCGCCAGGATTTTCGAGAGTACCATCGCCAGGGGTAATTTTTCCGTCGCCATCTAAATCGACATATTCTATATCGCCAATCCCTGTTTTATTGCTGTAAAACGGGGCAGCATCCAACTGCTCTTGGGTTTGTATATATCCGGGGGCGGTTTTATAGCCCCATATCGTATTTAGCGGCAAGCCCGTAATTTTTTCGTTAACATCGGTAGACACCAGATTATAGCCTTCGCCATAATTTACAAGCTCGTTTTTGTTGTCGGACAAGTTAAAGCCAATCGAAAACTTAAAGTTTTCGCCTATTTTGTCACGATACAACATAGCGGCTTCCCAGCCCCAGCTTTTTAATTCGCCTTCGTTAGTTCTCGGGGCGCCTACGCCCAAGGTAGCGGGGCGTTTAATTTGAACCAACATGTTGTTGTTTACTTTTTTATAATAATCGAAGCTGCCCGTTATTTTGTTTTGTAGGATTCCGAAATCCAGACCGTAGTCCACGGTTTCCAAGGTTTCCCAACCCAGGTTTGATGATGGTATGGAGCCTTGGTAGAAATACGGTGTTCTGTCCTCCGATTCGCCCATTACCAAACCACTGCCATTGCTTATTAGCGGCAGATAGTCGTAATAGCCTATAATATCGGCATTGGCATTGCCCAATTGTCCCCATGAAAACCGGGGCTTAAATTCCGAAATAAAGGGCAATGCCTTATCGAACCAGTTTTCCTTGTGCATATTCCAGCCAGCCGAAGCCGAATAGAACCATTTTACACGTTTTCCGGGCGCTAATCGGGAACTTTCGTCCGAACGCAATGTGGCTTCAATTAAATATTTATCGTCGTAGTTGTAGTTTAAACGCCCAATCATGGATTGGTTGGCAAACTCGGTTAAGCCTTCGCCAACGGCTTCGGAGCCTTGTTCGGCCAACTGTAACGTGGGCAAGTTATTGCTTACCAAGTTTTTTACCGAAGCATTGAAGGACGACGATTTATAATCTTCCCATTGGTAACCCGCCAAAGCTTTAATGTTGTGTTTTTCGGCTATGGTTAAATCGTAATCGGCCAAAAACTGGACGTTATTAGTGGTGTTTTTTCGGGCGTACCGGTAATAACTGTTGGGGCGGTTAAGGTAATATGCGGGCTTGGCATCGTTTAAGTCCCACAATTCTACGGTTTTTGAAAACACGGTATAATCCCTTCTATCTATTTGGCGGCCATAAATGCTTCGCAACTGCAAACCTTTAACCACATCTTTTATAGTTAAGGTGAAGGTTGTATTTAGCTCTTCGAAATCGTCGTCGGCATATCCGCCTTCGGTTAAATACGCATAGGTATTGTTGCCCGAGGTTCCGGCACCACCAAACAGTTTTCCGTCGGGCGTGTGTATCGGGAAACGCAACCGGGCTTGGTACACCTGCTGCAACAACCCATAACCGCTTACCCCTACCGATGGTTTGTCCTTGGACTCGGTAGCATAGCTAATTTTAGAATCGAAATTGATTTTATCGGAAATATCGGCACTAACGTTCGACCTTAAATTCCAACGTTTATAAGCATCGGGGCCTACTTTAAATACACCTTGCTGGTCGAGGTTTCCCAAGGAAAACAAATATTTTAGCTTATCGTTACCACCGCTAACATTCAGGTTATGCGATTGCATAAAGTATTGGTCCCTTAGCAATTGGTCCTGAATACTTTTTTGGTTGTAGGTACGGTATTTGTTCGGGTTATTGGGATCCACCACGAACTCTACCCCATTTCGGATATTTTCCAAATCGAAATCGTTGTACTCCAACCCAACACCCGCATTGGTTCTGGCAAGATTGGAATATTCGGCTTCCTGTAACAAACTTAAACGCTTAGGCACGTTTAAGGACCACTGGGCGGTTATCCTACCGTTGTAATCGACCACAAACTTGCCCTGCTTTCCTGTTTTTGTGGTAACCAAAATAACACCACCGGCAGCCCTTGCCCCGTAAATGGCGGCTGCAGCTGCATCTTTTAACACCGAAATAGAAGCTATATCGTCAGGGTTTAAACGTTGAAGCGATGCCAAGGAAATCATGGATACGCCGTCGATAATAAGCAAGGGATCCACGGAACCGTTGGCCGACGATACGCCACGGATTTGAATATCCAAACCTTCCTCGCCGGGCTGCCCCGTAGTTTTGGTAACGTTTAAGCCCGCCGTAGTACCTTGCAGGGCATTGGTAACGTTAGTTACCGGCCTATCCTCCAAGGCTTTTGCATCGACCGTTGCCACGGCCGAGGTCATGGATACTTTTCGCTGGGTGCCGTAGCCTACGATTACAACTTCTTCTAACTGCGACACGTCTTCTTTTAAAGTAACGTTTACAACGCTTTTACCATTAACATTAATGGTTTGCGTAACAAAACCAACGTAGCTAAACGTTAATTTTACATTACTATTATTTACCATTATTTGGTAATTGCCATCGAAATCGGTTACTACGCCGTCGTTTTCGCCTTCGACAACAATATTTACACCGGGCAAGGGCACTCCGGCTTCATCGGCAACAAGCCCCTTTACGCTTAGCTGCTGTGGTTTTGTACTAAAAGTGCTGGCATTGCCCTTTAGCGCAAAACAACTTAACAGTAAAAAGCAACAGCACAACGCCGCTTGTTTAAACATTTTTAGTTTGTTTTTCATAGTTTAATAAAGTTTAGTTTATAGAATAATTTAAGCAATAGGCTTGCAGGCTCAATGTATGGCCTTACATTGGGCTTATTAAAAAGCAGGTGCAACACCTTGGCAGCAAGCTTTTATTTATATTTATTTTGAAGTATGAGTGCCTGCGGAAGTTTTTCCGCTTAACTTACAGAAGACATTAAGTTAGGCCCTAATAATTTTTTATGTAGTATTTCCAATCATAGTAGGTTAAGTTTTGGGTTAGATTTTTGGTTAATTAATTCTACATTTGAACTTCGGCTTTAAGATTTTGCTGCCTGATTAAGGCTTCCAAGAAATAATAATCGGCATAATTTAAGGGTTGGTCCACCTCCAAATCGCCAGGCTTGCTCCCTACCGAATGCAGCAGTAAAAATCCGCCATTGGTTCCCGTTTGCGCAAAATAGGCGGGCGAACTTAAACTTTCAACAATTGTATTGGCTGCACTAATGTAGTTTTCTTTTTTATCGGCATTTACATATTGGCTTAATTCGAACAAAGCCGAAGCGTTTAAGGCTGCTGCCGAAGCATCCCTTGGGGTAGTATTGCCTGCCGGGGCGTCGAAATCCCAGTACGGCACTTTATCGCTTGGCAAATTTGGGTGGTTTAATATAAAATTGGCCACATGGTTGGCTTGGTCCAGGTATTTTTTGTCCTTGGTTTCCCGATAGCATACGGTATAGCCATAAAGCGCCCACGATTGTCCCCTTGCCCAAGCCGAATCGTCGCTTAAACCTTGGTGGGTGTTTTTTTGGATAACCTCGCCCGTTTCGGGGTTATAATCTACAACGTGGTACGAACTGTAATCGCTACGAAAATGGTTTGCTATTGTGGTGTTGGCATGGCTTACCGCAATGTTGTAATAGGTCGAGTCGTTGGTTATGCGCGTGGCGTGGAAAAGCAGTTCCAAGTTCATCATATTATCGATAATTACGGGGCATTTCCATTTTTTGCTCCAGTCCCACGATTTTAAAATCCCGGCATTGGGCTTAAAGCGTTTCGACAGCGATTTTGCCGTTTGTACAATAACGGAATCGTACCCGGCCGATTTAAAATGCTTCAGGGCATTGCCATAGCTGCACTCCATCATAAACCCCACATCGTGGTTGCCGCTCCAGTACTGTACCGTATCCAGCTTTTCGGTGTAAAGGGTGGCGCGTTCTTTCCAAATTTCATCTTTTGTCAAGGTGTACAAATACCACATTGCACCGGGGTAAAATCCGCTGGTCCAATCGTACTCCCCCACATATTTTATTTTGTTTTTTTCGGCATTATACGAACGGGGAATAAACTTTTTGCTATCGATATTGGATAAAATCTGGGGATAAAGCGTATCGTATTGGAGTGCGGACAAAGCCACCACGCTTTCCTTATTTGTTTCCTTGGGCTTGTTGTTGCAGGCCGCACACAATATTAAACCCAACCCGATTAGTAAAATTTTAATTTTCATATACTGCTGCTTTTAATATTTAAGTGTTTTTAAAACACTTTAATTTTAGTTACCATTGTTAAACAAATTTAAAAATATTAACAATAAATCCAATTAATTACAAAGTGATTGAGCGCAATAATAAAGAAAACTATAAAAAAAGAATAGGGTATTTAACTGCATAACGAAATCCGCCCCCCAGTACTTCTACCTTAAAAAATACTTTAACATTTTTCCCTATAAACTTTCAAACCTTTAAACTAAACGCTAAATTGCGGCATGCAAAATATTTACAAGCCCTTACTATTTTTTCAAAAGCACGGTTTTTTTGTGTGCCAGCGTATTGCCGAGCGTTTTGGCATACGAACAAAAATTGTGCGTACTACTTTTATGTACCTAACCTTTGTAACCTTGGGCTTTGGCTTTGCCCTGTACCTATTTATTGCCTTTTGGATGCGCATTAAGGACTTGGTATACACCAAACGCTCGTCCGTATTCGATTTATAAATTAAAACACGCTTAATTAGTAAATGAACCCGCTTGCAAGACTTTTTAAAATACGGCTTTACATGGCATTTTTTATGTTAACCCTTATTTTACTTGCCGGGGTTTTGGGCTATCGGTTTATATCCGATTACACGTGGTTAGATGCCGTTTACATGACCGTAATAACCATAACCACGGTAGGTTTTGGCGAAGTGGTGCCGTTGGACGACCAGTCTAAAGTGTTTACCATTTTTTTAATCCTATCGAGCGTACTCATCATGGGTTACGCCCTTTCAATAATTACCGAATATATTTTAAGCAAAAACAACGTTGAAGATTTAAAACTAAAAAAAATGCAAAAAGAGATAAGCAGTTTTAACAATCATGTGGTGGTTTGCGGCTATGGGCGCAACGGACGGCAAGCCGTTTCGAAACTACAAGCCTATAACAGGACTTTTGTGGTTATTGAAAAAAACAAGGACATGGAAGAACGCCTTCAACAAGACCACATACCTTATATTATCGGTAATGCCAACGAGGACGACATTTTAAAACAAGCAGGAATAGAACGGGCTTCCAACTTTATTTCGGCCCTGCCCAACGATGCCGACAACTTGTTCGTGGTGCTTTCAACACGGCAACTTAACAAAAATATTTACATTATTAGCCGGGCCTCAAACGAATCGTCGTACGATAAACTAAAATTTGCAGGCGCCAACAACGTTATCCTGCCCGATAAAATAGGTGGCGACCACATGGCATCGCTTGTGGTAGTACCCGGTTTAATGGAGTTTATTGATAATTTGTCCATTGTTGGAAAATCAAACATTAACATTGAAGAAGTGGCCGTTGAAAAACTATATGGCAACGGAAAAACCAAGACCCTAAAAGATTTGGATTTAAGACGAAAAACGGGCTGTAACGTTATTGGCTACAAAGATGAAAACGGAAACTACACCGTAAATCCCGATGCCGATTTGGAACTGGCGCCAAACTCGAAAATTATCGTTCTTGGAAAACCCAAGCAAATAGAAACCCTAAACTCGGTATATAATATCGGGCATTAGTTTGTCGTTTTTACAAAAGAAGTTTTAAAAAGCGGATTTTTTTTAGCATCTTGCCAATGTTTAATTAAAACATCTCAGCAAACTAACTAAACCACTAACTTATGAAGAACCGTCTTCTATCAATTTTCACATTAATTTTTCCCATTATAGCATTTGCCCAAGACACGACAAACGTTGGCATAGACAAACAAATAGACCAAGCCTTCCAGCCCATTTCCGATTTCTTTTCAAAAATCGTGTTTTTTGAAATTTTTGGCACACCATTCATCATAATCCTATTGGTGTTCAGTGCCGTATTTTTTACGGTTTATTTTGGATTTCCCAACATACGCTATTTTTGGCGAGCCATAAGTACGGTAAGGGGAAAATACGAAGATATTGAAAAACACGGCGCCAAGTTGTTATATGGCGAAGACGGCATTTCGCAAGGTATCGATTTAAACAAAGTCGATATACACGACCATATAGACGATTTGGTAGCCAACGACGATATTGCCATAGACGGCGATATAAGGGATACCATTCGCGACGAGAGTTCGCACGGCGAGGTATCGCATTTTCAGGCTTTGGCAACGGCCGTTTCGGGTACGGTAGGTAACGGCAATATTGCCGGGGTAGCTTTGGCCATTGCACTGGGAGGCCCCGGTGCTACGTTTTGGATGGTTGTTTGCGGGCTACTGGGCATGTCCACCAAATTTGTGGAGTGTACCCTGGGCGTACAATACCGCGACGTGGACCGAAATGGCGTGGTTTACGGCGGCCCGATGTACTACTTATCCAAAGGCCTTAAAGAACGGGGCCTAAAAACATTTGGCAGGATAATGGCCGTTTTATTTGCCATATTTTGTATCGGCGGCTCATTTGGCGGTGGCAATGCGGCACAGTCCAACCAAGCCACCATAGTAGTTAAGGAACTTTTGGGCTTGGAAAGCACGGCGGCCGGATTTTGGATAGGTGTTGTTATTGCCCTATTGGTTGGTGCTATTATTATTGGCGGTATTAAGCGTATTGCCTCGGTAACCGAAAAAGTAGTGCCCTTTATGGCGCTGCTTTATATTTTGTGCTGCCTGTACATTATATTAAGCAATTTTTCGTTAATAGACGATACCATAGCTTTAATCGTGAAAGAAGCCTTTAACCCCAAGGCCATTGGTGTTGGCGGGGTTATTGGCGTGCTTATGGTTGGGTTTAAACGGGCCGTTTTTTCCAACGAGGCCGGAGCGGGCTCGGCATCTATTGCGCACTCGGCCGTACGGACAAAATACTCGGCCAGCGAAGGTTTGGTAGCTTTACTGGAGCCTTTTATCGATACCGTGGTTATTTGTACCATGACCGCCTTTGTTATTATTATTTTTAATTTCGGCGGGTTTTTCGAGTACGGTGGCAATGGTGCCGGAAGCGTGTTTATAAACGGTGTAAGCTACGAGGGCGCCGGCATTACCTCGATAGCTTTCCATGAATTTATACCCTACTCTAAAATATTTTTAACCGTGGCCGTATTTTTATTCGCCATTTCAACCATGATATCGTGGTCCTACTACGGGCTGCAATCGTGGAAATTTTTATTCGGAAGGGGCAAAACGGCCGACCTTACTTATAAAATCCTGTTTTTAATATTTGTAATAATAGGCGCTGCGGCCAGCATGGGCTCTATTTGGAGTTTTTCCGATGCCATGATTTTTGCCATGGTTTTCCCCAATATGGTGGGCTTATACCTGTTGTTTCCCGTGGTAAAAAAGCAACTAAAACGTTATTTGGATGCTATTAAAATGAAGCGGGATGCGATAAGCGATTAGTGTTTTGTTGGCAGAAGTATTTTTATACTTTTTGTTTTTCGGTAGGTTTTTTAAAACGAGTTTTTTTACTTTTTCGTTCTTTCAAAAATTTACTGAATGCCAAATCTTCTTCTTTTGTCGGTTTTTTGTTTAAAAAAACAACATCCTTTTCTTCTAATTTTTTAATATCAATCATAAAATTCAAAATCTTTATAATATTGTTTAACTAAAATTTTTGCTTCTTTGGTATCTATAAACATTCTGTTTCCTGCAAACCTTTTTGCTCCCAAAGTTTTTTCATAGTGTCCGATTAATTGTGTTTTTGCAACAAATGAAACAACGCCATCATAACCTTTACTAAAAGAAAGTTTACAAGCAAAAGCTACTAAATTTCCGGCAACCCCATTGTAAAGTTTGTTTTTGACTTTATTGAATTTTGCACTTTCAATTAAGTCCATAAAAATATGATCGCCTTTATCTGTCAAACAAATTAATCCTTGGATTACCTTTGGGTTTTCAACCGTGTTTAGTTTATATACAGATTTTGTTTTATAACTAATTTCAGCTTTCCAGTCAAAATTCTATTCTGCCTTTTTGATAATTCGTTTGTCTTCAGTTCCCATGACAACGATTTCTGTTAAAAAGCTTTCTCCCGAAATAGCATTTTCAATTGATTTTGTTAGTTTATCAATTTCAAAATCTAATTGTATTCCAGTCTGCTTCTTCACTTGCCCAAGTTACAAAAAATCTTCCATTTTTTTTACAAATCGTTGCTGGTTTCCCTGTTTCTGCCAAATAGGGAATAAGCGGTATGCGTATTTAATAGGCGTAAAATTAATCGTCTTTGTTTTTGACAGTGAAAAAAAAACAGTATTTTGTATGTACTTTTATTTAAAACAAGTCAATTATGAAATCCCTTTTTACATTTACAAAACAACAGCGAAGTGGGATTTTTATGTTAATCCTCTTAATTGTTATCCTGCAAGGTGCTTACTTTTTTATCGGTTTTTCTTCAGAAGACATTATTTACGACACCACGGGCTATGCAGCTTTTCAAAACGAAATAGATTCGCTCAGGCAAGTTGAAATTGAAGCGCAAAAGCCGAAACTATATCCGTTCAACCCCAATTATATTACCGATTTTAAAGGCACTAACTTGGGTATGAACACTGAAGAAATCGATAGACTGCTCGATTTCAGAAAACAGGATAAATGGATTAATTCCGCAGCACAGTTTCAGGAGGTTACCCAAATTTCCGATTCTTTGTTTGCGGCTATTTCACCCTACTTTAAATTCCCCGAATGGGTTACAAATCCAAAACCCAAAATAAAAACTTCAACTTACACAAACAATGCGCACAAAACTTTTGCGCAAAAGCAAGATTTAAATACGGCGACAGCGCAACAATTGCAGCAGGTAAACGGTGTTGGCGAAGTATTATCGGAACGCATTGTAAAGTTTAGGAACAAATTTCCAGGCGGCTTTATTGCCGATGTGCAATTACAGGATGTTTACGGCCTAACGCCCGAAGTTATAGCACGCATAACCAACATATTTACCGTAAAAACACCAAGAAACATAACCAAAATAAACCTGAACACCGCAACGGTGGGGCAATTGGTTACCATTCAACATATCGATTACGATTTGGCCTACCGCATTGTTGAGCAGCGCAAGCTCCGTGACGGTTTTTCATCCTTGAACGAGTTGGAAAAAGTTAAGGACTTCCCTATAAATAAATTCGATATAATTAAATTATATTTGTCGCTTGATTAAAAACGAACGTGTGTATGAATAGTATGTACTTTACCGAAGAGCATAGGCTTTTTAGGCAAAGCTTGCAGGATTTTTTAAAAAAGGAAGTGGTTCCGCATATTGAAAAATGGGAACAAACCGGTACCATAGATAAATTTATCTGGGAAAAATTTGGCGATATGGGCTTTTTGGGTATTTCCTACCCTGAGGCTTATGGCGGCTTAAACTTGGATGTGTTTTATATGGTTGTACTGCTCGAAGAGCTTCAAAAAATAAATTCCGGCGGTTTTGCGGCCGCTATTTGGGTACATATGTATTTGGCCATGACGCACCTAAACGCCGAGGGCAGCGAAACCATAAAACAACGTTACCTTGCCCCCAGCATTGCAGGCAAAAAAGTGGGCTGCTTGTGCATTACCGAGCCCTTTGGGGGTAGCGATGTGGCGGGTATGCGCACCGAGGCCGTTGCACAAGGCAATTACTTTGTACTAAACGGCTCGAAAACCTTTATAACCAATGGCGTTTACAGCGATTATTTAATTGTTGCCGCCAAAACAACCCAAAATATTGGCAACAAGGGCATAAGCCTTTTTGTGGTCGATAGGGATACGCCGGGCATTACGGCCACAAAACTGAACAAATTAGGCTGGCGGGCTTCCGATACGGGCGAAATAGCCTTTGACAACGTAAAAGTACCTGCTGCCAATATGCTGGGGCGGGCCAATAAAGGCTTTTCGTATATTATGCAGCACTTTGCTTTAGAGCGCTTAATTATGGCGGTTAATGCCCACGCACGAGCCGAGTTTGCCTTGGATTATGCACAACAATACATGTCGGAACGTATGGCATTTGGCAAGTCTATTGATAAATTCCAAGCGTTAAGGCATAATTTTGTAGACTGTTATGCCGATATGGAATTATGCAAAACCTACAATTACGCCGTTATTAACCAGTTAAACCAAGGCAAGTACGTGGTTAAGGAAGCCACTATTTCTAAACTGAAATCTACCAAAATGGCCGATACCGTTATTTACCAGTGCTTACAGTTTTTGGGCGGTTACGGTTATATGGAAGATTACCCCATGGCCCGATTGCTCCGCGATAGCCGCTTAGGGCCTATTGGCGGCGGGACTTCGGAAATTTTAAAAGAAATTTTATCGAAAATTATTATCGATAAAAAGGAATACAAACCCGCAACGGAAAAAAATCAATAATTTTAAATTCAAAATCAAGAATTAATTATATATTTGCAGCCCGAATGCTAAAGGAGAGGAGGTTAAGATACTATGTTAATAATACCCATTAAAGAAGGCGAAAATATAGATAGAGCGTTAAAGCGCTATAAGCGTAAATTCGACAGAACAGGTGTTAAGCGCCAGTTACAGGTACGTAAGCAATTTACAAAACCTTCTGTGGAGCGTAGGGCCGAAATGCAAAAAGCGCAATACATCCAAGGGCTAAGAGATGCCGAAAACATCTAATGGCTACGTATAAAATAAAAAAAATCCCGCAATTAGCGGGATTTTTTTGTTAAATTATATCCATTTCACCCACTCAAAACCAAATTGCCTACGGCGCATTGTAAACACTTATTTTTATTACAATATTCTGTTTTAAGCTGGATTAGCGCCTGCGATTCCATGGCGGTTTTAAAAACTGGTTTCAAATTATTAAAGGCATCCACAATACTGTTTTTTTCCGATGCTATGGCTTGAATTGTATTTAGTATTTCGGTATTGGTATCGTTGTTTTTAGCCTTGGCATAACAAAACTTTAAGGGTAAAACGGTATTGATAAGCAATAAATCGACAAAGGGTTTGGATATGGCTTTGGCCATTGCCTTCGATTCCGTTTCAAATGTGTAATGGGTGTTCCAAAACGCACTGGCCTTTACCTGAAACAACGTGTAAAAATCGGTTACCGTATTGGTTTCCATTAATTTTGAAAACAAATTTTGGTGCCTACCGTACAAATTGGCCAATTGCGATAGCCGTATGGTTGGGAAATTGGTGGGGCGCAACCTAAAAAACTGTACAGGCAACGATGTTCGGGTTAGCCCGAATTTTAGTTTTAAAAACCTATATTCGCTTACCAAACTTTGGTAATAGGCATTTTGCACATCGGACTCCAACAAACCGGCCTGCCCGAACAGCAGCGCTTCCAAAGCCATAATGTTGAACTGGGTTTTTCTAACTACCGAAAAATCGACCGACCGCGCCACACTAAAAAATGCTTCGCCATTTACTTTTAGCCCAAAGGTTTTGGCCAGCATGATAAAACATACTGTTTCCCAATCGTTTTTGGTGTTTTGCAACAAGGCTTGTATGTATTGGGCTTTTTGTTCCAAACGCTCAAAATACAAACGCTCCAACCAGTTGTCCAAAACAAAAGTGTCTACCGATGGAAAATCGGTTTCGCAATTAATCCATTTTTCTTTTCTATTAAAAAGGGCGTTGTAATTGCCCAATAATTCGGGCGCAACAACATGCTTTAGCTCCAAGGTGGGCATAACCTCGTTGTTATTTCTAAAAACATCGGTATCGTGTTCCCAAACCACATGTAAAATTACATTGTCGTAGGCCTTATCCTGCTCGTGGTTGTGCAAAAACCAATCGGATGACTTTATGTGAATTTCTACATTGCCCGCCCAAAGTTGCCCGCCTATTTTTAATTGGGCATTAAAAAAATCGGGACCGGCATTTAAGTTGTGCTGCCCTGTCGAGCGGATAATAATTGGTTCGCCAAGTGTTGTTTCCAAATTGGTTTTTAACAGTTTTTTGTGCTTCCAGACATAATGTAAAAAATCTTCTTGCATCCTTAAATATAACATTTTTTAAAATATAGGAATGCTGTCTTTTTAAAGTTGGCTAACTTTGTGCAAACTTAAAATCATGGAACAACTAACCTTAACCACTCCGGCACTTTTGTTTTCGGCCATTTCGTTAATTATGCTTGCCTATACCAATCGGTTTTTGGCCTATGCAGCGGTAGTCCGTAATTTGCACGACAAATATTCGGAAAAGCGCGATAAGCGCATTAAGGCTCAAATAGAAAACATAAAAAAGCGCTTGTACCTAACCCGCTCCATGCAAATTTTTGGTATTAGCAGCCTATTATTGTGCGTGCTTACCATGTTTTTAATTTATATCCAGCAACATATTATTGCGGTTTGGGTGTTTGGTATTGCCCTAATTTTACTCATTGTTTCCTTGGGGGTTTTAATCCTCGAAATCCAAATTTCGGTAAAGGCCCTGGAGCATCATATTAGCGATATGGAACGTGATGGGGAATAGTTTTAATATTGAAATTTCGAATAAAAAAGAAAGAAAATAAATACAATTTTATATTTTTCACTACTTTTGCTTCACCTCAATATAAACTTTCGTTATTTTTAGCCTACGATAAAACACCACTCGAAATATGATTATGGTACTCGTTTACGGCAGTATTTTAATTACCCTTAATGTTATCATTCAGGCTTACAGTAACGTGTATTGGTTTAAAAAAATAAAACCTTACTTCAGGAAAAACGCCATTACCGTAAAAAAAACACTTCTGCTGTTAATTTTTTCGTTTTTGTTTTTCACGCTACTGCACACCTTGCATACCTTTATTTGGGCATTGGGGTTTTATTTAAACCCCGAAACAGCAAACGATTTTACCGATTTTCCCGAAACGCTATATTTTTCAATCGTAACCTTTACCACTTTGGGCTATGGCGATATTACGCTAAACTCGCATTGGCGGTTGTTGTCCGGGTTGGAAGCCATTAACGGTATTATGCTAATTGGCTGGTCCACCGCCATGATGTACTCGTTAATACAAAGCATCCATAAAAAATTGAAGGATTGATATGTATAGGTGAAAGATAAAAAACACAAAGGTAATGTTATAATTAAAATTGGGTGTAAGCTAAAAAAATTGCACAACAAACAAATGAATGTCAGAAAAATAAATATTCAAGACACTGAAAAGCTAAAAGAAATCGGAAGACTGACTTTTGCCGAAACTTTTTCCTCGGAAAATAGCGAAAAGAATATGAAAGAATATTTGGAAAACGGATTTTCAACGGAAAAATTGACTGCGGAACTGACCGACCCAAACGCTGAATTTTACTTTGCAGAACTTAACGGTAAAACTATCGGATATTTAAAAATAAACGTTGGAGAATCGCAAACCGAAATTAAGGACGAAAACGCACTCGAAATCGAACGGATTTATGTACTAAAAGAATTTCATGAAAAAAAAGTGGGACAAATTCTTTACGACAAAGCGATTGAATTGGCGAAAGAAAAAAATGTGGAATATCTTTGGTTAGGAGTTTGGGAACAAAATCCAAGAGCAATCCGATTTTATGAAAAAAATGGGTTTAAAGCGTTTGACAAACACATTTTCAAGCTCGGAAATGATGAACAAACCGATATAATGATGAAATTAAAACTGAATAAAGAAAAACCAGCAGCCAACAAAGTAAGCGCAAAGAAGATAAAACACAAAACTTAGCTTTGGTTACTGTTCGCGCCAAGCTAAAAAGTTTCGGCTCTAAAATCCCGCACTGCGCTTATATTTCACCATAAACACCCCTTTGCTGCTTTATCATTTAAACTAAAAACAAAAAAATGGCCAAATCCACAAAAAAAGGCAACGCCACAAAACGGATTACCTATATTACCCTAATAATTACGGCATTATTGTTTATATGGCATGTGCTGTCGGACAGACAAACCCCCAACACCGACCAAGCACGGGTTAAAGGCTTGGTACTGCCCGTAGCCCCTATGGTTAGCGGCTATGTTACCCAAGTTAATGTAGCCCTGCACAGCCAAGTAAAAAAGGGCGACACGCTTTTTATTATCGACCAAACACCGTACAAAATTGCCCTAAACGTAGCCGAAAGCAACTTGGAAAGCATGACCCAATCCGTTAGCGCCGGCACCTCGTCCATTAAATCGGCCGTAGCACGCCTAAACCGAGCCAAAGTACAGTTGGACCGGGCATCCAAAAACTGGGAGCGTACCAAAAAAGTAATACAACAAAACAAAGGCGCACTTTCGGAAGCCGACCGCGACCGCTCGGAAACCTCGTATTTGGAAGCCATAGAACAAGTAACCTCGGCCGAGGCTGCACTTGAAAAACAACAGGCTGCATTGGGCCCGACAGACGCCAACAACCCCAATATTAAAGCCGCTTTGAGCCAATTGGAAAAAGCCCAATGGGATTTATCGCAAACCGCAATTATTGCCCCTTCCGACGGTATTGTGGAAAGTTTTAATATAGAAGAAGGCTATTTTGCCGGAGCTGGTAGGGCTTTAATATCGCTCGTGGCCAACAAAACCATTTGGGTACAGGCTAATTTAAAGGAAAACAACCTGTCCAACATGAAAATAGGCAATAAAGTAGGTGTTATTTTCGATATTAGGCCCGGTAAGGTTTACAAGGGCAACGTAAGTAGCATTGCCTATGGCGTAAGTACGGACAACACCAATGCCAGTAGTTTGCCCTCGGTAAAATCGGCACAAGGCTGGCTGCGCGACCCGCAACGGTTTCCTGTAATTATAAGCGTTGAGGACCAAGATATTTTAAAGCAATTACGCCAAGGCAGCCAAGCCGAGGTTGTAGTATATACGGGCAACAATTTTATTTTAAACGGATTGGCGTCCTTCAGGATTTGGGTATTATCCAAACTATCGTATGTTAGGTAAATTACGGCATATTAAACTTCAACTTAAAACCGACAGGGCTTTGCTGCGCTGTTTGTTCGGGGTTAGCTTTGCCCTGTTGTTGGCTACGGCGTTAAACCTGCCCGCACCGCACTTGTTGGCTATTTTAAGCCTTATGTTTTTGGGCAAGGGCAAAGCACGGCTTTCGGTAAAAAAAATGCTACTTATTTTATTGGCTTTTTTTGTTTTGGGCAGCATGGGCGAGTTTTTGGGCAAGTATTTAATCGATTTTCCTTTGGTTATCGTTCCTTTACTCGGGCTGTTTACGTTTTGGTCGTTTAGGTTAACACAAATACCCTCGCCCGTTAGGCTTATTTTTTTACTGTTTACCCTTTTACTGTCGTTTGCCGGTATTCAGGCCAATTTTCTGGGCGGTTTTGCGCTGTCATTATTATTTACCTTGTTTGCGCTGGCTTTGTTTATTGTTCAGCTTTCGTTTTTATTATTTCCTTCCTTGCCCGAACAAGTATCGGATAAAGCAAAAAACCAAAGCTCCAGCTCCAGCTTAAACCCCGACAAACTGGCTTTTAACAGCTTAATGGTGGTTTTGCCTATTATTGCGTTCTTTTTCACCTTTAACGTAAACGTTTTGCCCTTAACGTTCGCCTTTATTATCCTTTTAAGTTTCGATCCCTTTGTTTACCAATCCAAAAAAGGTCCTGCGCTTATTATTGGTAATATTATAGGAGGCCTCGTGGGTATTTTGGCTTATAATATTTTGGTAGTTGCACCAAGTTTTTTACTATATGCGTTTTTAATTATAAGCATTGGCGGGTATTTTGTGGTTCAAATTTTTTCCGATAAAAAAACCGCCCCCATTTTCGAACTTGCCTATAAAACTTTTTTTGTGGTTATGGGTACTATTTCGGTTTCCGAAAACAGTGCGGGAAGCACCATTGCCGAGCGTATTTTGCAATTGGGGCTTGCCGTGGTTTATGTAATTGTGGCGTTTAAGGTGCTTAATACGTTTAATAATCCCGAAATTGCGAATGAAACAAATTAATCTGCATATTCTATTCCCCTTTGTTTTAATTGGCATGCTAACGTCTTGCGTTACGCAAAAAAACTTTACGCCGCCAAATTTGGAAAGCGATTATACACTTAACCAAAAAGCCGATACAACCAGTTTTGCCAACACGCAATGGTGGCATTTTTTTAACGACCCGACCCTAACCGATTTAATAACCGAAGCCCTGCAAAACAACCTATCGTTGCAAAACACGGTTATTACGCTAAAACAATCGCAATTGCAATTGGATATTGCCCGAGCAGCGCTATATCCTGCCATAAATTACGGCGTTTCGGCATCGGCCACCAAAAACACCTTAACCTCCGATATTTCAAATAGTGCTACCGTAGCCGGAAACGTATCGTATACCTTGGATTTATGGGGAAAAATTAAAAACCAAAACGAAGCCGCCCTACAAGCCTACTTGGCTACCGAAATGGCATATTACCAAGTAAAAGCTGCGTTAATTTCGCAAATTTCCAATCTGTATTTCACCTTGCGCGATGTGGACAATAAAATTTTGGTAGCCGAAAAAATGGATGCCTCCATGCAGGAATTCAAAAGCATTATCGATGCCCGTTACGATGGAGGTTTTATTTCGAAAGTAGATGTAAACCAAATGGACATTCAAATAAAGGACGTAGAAATAACACTGCAAACCCTATTGCGTACCCGTAAACAATTGGAAAACGCCATTAGCATAGCCGTAGGAAGCACACCTAAACAAATACCAAGGGGTAAATTGTTGCAAGAACAAGTTTTTCCCAACGAACTTCCCACCGGGGTATCGTTGCAATTACTGCAACGCTTACCGTCCATAATTATAGCCGAGCGCAAATTAAAGGCGCAACTGGCAACCGTTGGCGCTACCGAAGCCCTAAAGTACCCCGACCTAACGCTATCGTTAAACTTGGGAAGCCAATTAACCAAACCCAGCATGTTGTTTGCCCAATTGGCGGGCGATTTGGTCGGGCCTATTTTTAACAAAGGAAAAATAAACAATGCCATTGAAATAGAAAAAGAAGCCTACCTTAAACTGGAAAACGAATACAAATTGGCCTATTTGGTAGCCCTTCAGGAAATTGAAGATGCCACCATTGCCATAAGCACTTATAAAAAAGAAGTTGCCATTAGGCAAGAACAACTAAATTTATCGGAAGAAGCCTTAGATTTGTCGTGGGTTAGGTACAACGAGGGCGTAAGTTCGTTTATCGAATTTTTAAACATCCAAAACGATTTGTTTGCGGCACAACTACAAGCCTCCGAAAGCTATAAACTACAACTGCAATCCGTAGCCCAATTATATTTTGCCTTGGGCGGCGGTTGGCAGTACAACACGAATTAATTAACCCAAAATAATTATATTATGAACAAATTCACACTAACAGAATTTATACGCATTGCCCTAATTTCCTTGCTGCTAATTTGGGCTTTTAAATTATTGGCGCCGTTTATCGGGGTTATTGCCTGGGCCGTTATTTTAGCGGTTGCCATTTACCCGTTTTACCAAAAACGCATAAAAAGCACCAATACCAAACGGCAAAAATTAAAAACCACTTTGTTTACCTTAATTGTGCTAACGGTTATGGCCGTGCCAACCTATTTAATATTTAGCTCGGTAATAGAAAGTACCGCTACCACCTTAAAAGAATTAAATGCCGGCACTTTTGAGGTACAACCACCTTCGGAAAAAATTAAGAACTTACCCCTAATTGGCGAAAAATTGTACAAGGATTGGATGAAATTTTCAACCGACTCCAAATCCTACGTTTTGGACCATAAAGACTTTATTTTGGAAAACGGCAAAGGCGTTTTTAGTAATTTGCTCGGGCTTATGGGTACTTTGCTTTTGTTTATTATTTCGTTTATTATTTCCGTAGTATTCATGTCCAATGCCGACTCGATGCATGCCACGGCCGCAAAATTTGCAAAAAAAGTAATTGGCAAGGACGGCGACGAAATCGTATTAATGTCGCGCAACACCATACGTAGCGTGGTAAAAGGCATTTTGCTGGTAGCCATAATACAAGCTCTATTATGCT
Organism: Flavobacteriaceae bacterium; assembly: GCA_047975545.1. Classification (GTDB taxonomy): domain Bacteria; phylum Bacteroidota; class Bacteroidia; order Flavobacteriales; family Flavobacteriaceae; genus JBKEDS01. Next base: position 44,822 of record JBKEDS010000008.1, read on the forward strand.
TTGTTGGGTTTAAAATTTTTGGTATTCCGCTGGCGGGCGTATTTACCCTGTTGGCCATGGTTTGCGCCATTGTGCAAATTCCGGTTACCTTGGCAGTAATCCCGCCCATTATCGTAGCGTTTTCTATTACCGACAACACAACGCACGCCGTTATTTTTACCGTTTATATTTTAGCTATATCGTTGGTTGACAATTTTTTAAAGCCCATATTTTTATCGAAAGGCCTAAAAACCCCAACCGTAATTATTTTTTTGGGTGCCATTGGCGGGGTTATGCTCCACGGTATTATCGGTTTATTCGTAGGCACCGTTGTCTTGGCCCTAATGCACCAGTTTTACACCAGTTGGGTTAACAATCCCGACGATGACGTGCTGATTGATTAAAGTACATAAAGCAATTTTCAAAAGAAAAATGAAAATTGCTTTTTTGCAAAATTATTTTATCGTAATATTGCAATTAAACAATAAAGATATGGGATTAACCAAAACCGAAATATTTACCGACGAACAAAACCAAATTGCCCAATTGGCCAAAGTGTTGGGGCATCCGGCCAGAATAGCCATCCTTCAGCATTTATCCAAATTAAGCACTTGCGTATGTGGCGATTTGGTAAACGAAATAGGCCTGGCGCAACCCACCATTTCGCAACACCTAAAAGAACTAAAAAACATAGGACTAATACAAGGCACTATTGAAGGCACTAGCGTTTGCTACTGCATTAATCCTGAAAATTGGAACAAGATGAAGGCTGTATTATTCGAATTTTTAAAAGAAAACAAGCAGCAAACTAATAATTGCTGTTAAAATTTAAACACTTTGCAAACTTTCCCATTTAAACCAATTATCCAATTGTACCAAAAAAACAGGATGCCGCAATACCATTTACGCTATGTTTAAAAAAATAAATGCTTTGGTTTCCAGCTTGGATACAACACCGATTTTAGAAGCGCGAAAGCAAGTACTACAAGGGTTAATCGATTTTATACAAAACAAGGTAAATAACAACGAAGCCATACGCCTTAATTTTATTTGCACGCACAACTCGCGACGCAGCCATTTGTCGCAGGTTTGGGCGCAAACCATGTCACATTATTTCGGAATAAAAAATGTATTTTGCTATTCGGGCGGCACCGAAACCACGTCGCTTTTCCCTACCGTAGCCAAAACACTTGAGGAACAAGGGTTTGAAATTGAAATGCTTTTGCAAGGTGAAAACCCGGTTTACAGTATAAAATATGCCGAAAACGAAATGCCCATTATCGGGTTTTCGAAAACTTTTGATAATGTTTTTAACCCCAAACATGACTTTGCGGCCATTATGACCTGCTCGCAAGCCGACCAAGGCTGCCCCTTTATTGCCGGGGCAGCACAGCGCATACCCATAACCTTTAACGACCCAAAGGTTTACGACGGTACACCGCTACAAAATAAAAAATATCTTGAACGGAGCCTGCAAATTGCAACCGAGATGTATTATGTATTTTCAAAAATAAATGACTAAAAAAATGGCTGTAAAAACATTGGGGTTTTTAGATAAAAACCTAACGCTTTGGATATTTTTTGCCATGGTATTGGGTATTAGTATTGGGTATTTTTTTCCCACCTTTCCTAAGTTTATAAACACGTTAAACGAGGGCTCGACCAACATTTCCATTGCAATTGGCTTAATTTTAATGATGTACCCGCCACTGGCCAAGGTTAACTATGGCTTGCTCCCAAAGGTTTTTAAGGATGTCCGGTTGCTGTCGGTTTCGCTTTTGCTTAATTGGGTTGTCGGGCCTGTTTTAATGTTTGTTCTGGCCGTTGTGTTTTTGCACGATTACCCCGAATATATGGTTGGCCTTATTTTAATTGGCCTGGCCCGTTGTATTGCCATGGTTTTGGTTTGGAACGATCTTGCCGAGGGCAGTAGCGAGTACGGTGCGGGATTGGTAGCGCTAAACAGTATTTTTCAGGTATTTGCATATAGCTTTTATGCGTGGGTTTTTATTACGGTACTGCCGCCTTATTTTGGTTTTTCGGGGGCTATTGTAAATATTTCAATAGGAACAATTGCCAAAAGTGTTGCCATTTATCTTGGCGTTCCTTTTTTAATGGGTATTTTGAGCCGAGTGGTTTTAATAAAACTAAAAGGCAAAGACTGGTACGACAAAAAATTTATCCCCACCATTTCGCCAATAACTTTGGCTGCCTTATTGTTTACTATCGTTATCATGTTTTCATTAAAAGGCGAGTTGATAGTTGAAATTCCAATGGATGTTTTTGTAATTGCTGTTCCGTTGCTTGTTTATTTTACGCTTATGTTTGTTATTGGTTTTTTTGTTACCAAGGCCATGGGCGCCACGTACGACAAAACGGCCGCGGTTGCCTTTACGGCCGCAGGCAATAATTTTGAGCTGGCTATTGCCGTGGCCATTGCTGTTTTTGGGCTAAATTCCGGACAGGCGTTTACGGGCGTTATCGGCCCGCTGGTCGAGGTACCCGCTTTAATTGTATTGGTAAGGGTTTCGGGGTGGTTTCGGAAAATATTTTATACCAATGTTGTTTCGGGGTGAGCCTTGCGCTTTTGTTATTTTGGGTTTTTGAAGCCAAAAGAAGCAACCCACTTGGCTTTGGGCAATAAGCCGCGAACCGCCCCGCGTGAGGGATAGTAGCGGAAAGCCCACAGCGAGCCTTTGGCAGGCTCCGGCCAAAGGGCAAAGTGCGAGCGAGGACTTGTAGCGGATAGCCCGACCCGGAGCGTGCGAAGGGGCACGCCCAAATTACGAAAGGCACAAAAGACTGTATTGTTTTTAAAAACTACTCGAACCGTATGGCTTTTACGGGCGGTATTTTGGTTATTATGTACGAGGGGACCAACAGCATGAGCAAGCAAAGTACCAATGTGCCTACGTTTAGGGCCACGATGTAGCCGAGGCTTATGTATACGGGGGCTTCGGAAACATAGTAAACGCTGGGATCCAACGGAAATAGCTTAAACCATTTTTGGGCAAACAGGAGCGATAGCCCTATGAGGTTGCCCCAGAATAGCCCGAGCAGGATAAGGTAGCCGGCATTGTAGAGGAATATTTTGCGGATGCTCCAATTGTTGCTGCCAAGGGCTTTTAGAATGCCTATCATTTGGGTGCGCTCAAGAATTAAAACCAAAAGGGCGGTTATCATGTTTATGCCCGCCACCAAAATCATGATGCCTATTATGCCGTAAATGTTTTTGTCGAAAATATTTATCCACTCGAAAATGGAGGCGTAGGCCTCGGAAACGGTTACGGCATTGAACGTAGAGGGGATGTTTTGGTATATTTCAATGCCTTTTTGTTGTAGTTGGTTGTAGTTGTCGAGAAATATTTCGAAGTGGCCTATTTGGTCGTCGCTCCAGTTGTTAATGCGCTGTATGTGCCTAATATCGCCTATTAGGTATTGGGCGTCCAAATCCTGAAAGCCAGAATTGTATATGCCTACTATGGTATAGGTAATGATGTTGGGCAGCTTTTCGGTATCGTCCTTGGGAAATACCATTTGCAGCTTGTTACCCACCTTAAATTTTAGCCTATTGGCCAAGTATTGGGATATTAAAACATCTTCGTTGCGTTTTTGGGTGTAGTCGGGCAGGCGGCCTTCTATTAAAAAGTCCTTAAAGTACGCCCAGTCGTAATCGGCACCAACACCTTTTAGGTAGGCGCCCTCGAAATCGGTTTCGGTACGTATTACGCCAAATTTCGAGGCCACGCCTTGAATGTGTTTTACGCCACTTACCGCCTTAAATTCGGGGTAAAATTCTTGGTTTTTGGAAATAGGGAAAAGGCTTTGCGGCGACATACTGCTGTTAAAACTCGATACGGCCACATGCCCGTTGAACGCCACCACTTTATCGCGTATTTTTTGCTGAAGGCCTATACCGGTTGCTATGGCCACCATCATAACCACAATACCGATGGCAATGGCCACGATACCGATTTTTATTATTGGCGCCGAAACACTACTTTTATACGCTTTAGTACCAATAATGCGTTTAGATAAAAAATACTCGTAATTCAAAATATATGCCCATGCGTTTTAAGGTTTTCAAAAATACAGTTTTATTATTTGTTTTAGCACTTATTTCTTGCGGAAATACACCCACAACCAATGAGCAGCCAACAACTAACCACAAACAACCAACAACCAATAACCAGCACCCCATAACAGTAGGCGCCAACCAAACCGCAAACTACCTACCGTTGTTAAAGGGCAAACAAGTAGGCCTTGTGGCCAACCAAACCTCGGTAATTTTTAAGGCATCGGGCGGTTATGTGCATTTGGTGGATTCGTTGTTTTCTTCAGGAATAAACATTAAAACCGTTTTTGCCCCCGAACATGGTTTTAGGGGCACTGCCGATGCGGGCGAACATATTAGGGACGGGATTGATGCCAAAACCAAAATCCCCATTATTTCGCTTTACGGCAACAATAAAAAGCCAAAGCCCGAACAGTTGAAAAACATTGAGGTTATGGTGTTCGACATCCAAGATATTGGCGCACGGTTTTACACCTATATTTCCACGCTGCATTATGTTATGGAGGCTTGTGCCGAGCAGGGTATTCCGCTTGTGGTATTGGACCGCCCCAACCCTAACGGCCACTATATCGACGGTCCCGTTTTGGAACCCCAGCACAAAAGTTTTGTGGGCATGCACCCCATACCCGTAACACACGGCATGAGCGTTGGCGAATACGCCCAAATGATTAATGGCGAAAAATGGCTTAACAACGGCGTGCAGTGCGAGTTAAAAATTATTGCCGTACAAAACTATGCCCGCAATATGCCTTACAGTTTGCCCATAAAACCATCGCCAAACCTACCCAACGACAAGGCCATTAACCTTTACCCCAGCCTTTGTTTTTTCGAGGGTACCGTTGTAAATGCCGGTCGTGGTACGGATAAACAATTTCAGGTTTTTGGTGCGCCCTATTTAAATTCCATCGTTTTTCTTTACAAATACGTTCCAAAACCAAACGAGGGCGCTAAACACCCTAAAAACGAAAACATGCCATGTTACGGCGAAGATTTAAGCCAAACGCCTAATTTAAGTGCCTTAAATTTATCATGGTTAATAAAAGCCTACCAAAACGTAAAAGATAAAAGTTCGTTTTTTAACAGCTTTTTTACCAAACTGGCGGGTACAAAAAAACTGCAACACCAAATTGAAACAGGCGTAAGCGAAGCCGATATTAAGGCTTCTTGGCAAAACGGTTTGGAAGCATTTAGAAAAATTAGGGATAAGTATTTAATTTATGAATAGGTTTCCTTTTTAGAACCCATCTTGACTTTTTATAGTTGACTAAAAAATAATATCCAAAAAATTACTTAATTTTGATAAAAAGAAAAAAATGGTAGTAGAGAGACGAAATAATGAAATATTAGTTCGGTTTTCAGCGGGAACAAAAGCCTCTAAAATTCAATCTATATTGGATTATTTGAGATATATCGAATTGACCTCCGAATCCAAAGCTATAGAAAAAGATGTAGAAAAATTAGTTGAAGAATCTAAAACCAATCGTTGGAAAAAAATAAAAAAAGACATAGGGTTCGATGACTAAATTAGTTATAGATTCAAATATAATCTTTAGCGCCATTCTAAACACGCACAGTAAAATAGCCCAAATTTTATTAACGGGTAGCGATTTTTACGATTTCTACGCTCCTGAATATGTAAGAAGTGAAATTTGGGCACACCAAGACAAAATAAAAAACATAGCCAGGTTAAGCGACGAGCATTTTATTGAAGTTTACGAGCTTATACTTAAAAACATTACAGTTTTAAACCACTCAATAGTAGATAAAGAAACCTATACAGATGCTTTTGAACTTTGTAAAAATATTGACATTAACGATACAACTTTCGTTGCGTTTTCAAAATATTTAAAATGTAAATTATGGACTGGTGATAAAAAACTAATAAAAGGGCTTCAAAAGAAAAAATTTGAAAACACAATTACGACAGATAAACTTTTTGAAAATTTTTTAAAAAAATCCAACAAAAGAAAAAAATAAGAAACTCCTCCATAAAACTTAAACAAAATAAATTTAACCAGTAATTTTCAACTTGAACAACATATCTGGCTTACAAACGCTTTTCATTATTAAACCCTATAAAATGAACTTTTTTAAACTCCTAATTTTCTTTTTCTGTTTACAACTTACGGCACAACAAGGCGGCATGTGGATTCCTTCACTTCTTAAAGGCATGAACGAAACCGAAATGGCCAGCCTTGGCAGCAAACTAACCGCCAGCGATATTTACAATATTAACCAATCCAGCCTAAAGGACGCCATCGGGCATTTTAACGGTGGCTGTACCAGTGAGGTTATTTCGCCCAAAGGCCTATTGCTTACCAACCACCATTGTGGGTATTCGCAAATACAATCGCATTCGTCCTTGGAAAACGATTATTTAAAGGATGGTTTTTGGGCCATGGATTATAGTGAAGAACTGCCCAACGAAGGCCTTTATGTCGAGTTTATCGTTCGTATTGAAGACGTTACCGACAAAGTCCTTGAGGGCATTACCGACAGCATGACCGAAAAGGAAAAACAATCGGCCATAGACAAAAACAGCAACACCCTACAAGCCCAAGTAACAAAGGAAACTTGGCAGGACAGTAAGGTAAAATCGTTTTACAAAGGCAACCAATATTTTCTATTTGTTACCGAGCGTTACGACGATATTAGGCTCGTGGGCACCCCCCCGAACAGCATAGGAAAATTTGGAAGCGATACCGATAATTGGGTATTTCCACGCCATACGGGCGATTTTTCGTTATTCAGGATTTATGCCGACAAAAACAACCGCCCCGCAAAATACAGCACAGACAATGTGCCGTATACGCCCAAACACTTCCTGCCCGTGTCGTTGGACGGCGTTGAGGAAAACGACTTTACCATGGTTTTTGGCTTTCCCGGCCGAACGGACGAATACCTGCCCGCCGTAGCCATTGAGCACATAACCAAAGCCTTTAATCCCAGTAATATTGCCATTCGCGAAGCAGCCCTAAAAGTTATCGATGCCAATATGAAAGCCAACGACGAAGTGCGCATAAAATACGCCTCGAAACAAGCACGGATTGCCAACGCTTGGAAAAAATGGATTGGCGAAAACTTGGGCATTGAAAAAAGCAACGCTGTTGCCAACCGTAAGGATTTTGAGGAAAAGTTTAAAAAAGCCCTAAAATCCAATAAATTAGAAAAACAATATGGGCATATACTTCCCAATTTCGAAAAACTGTACAAGGATTTTGCAAACGTAGATATTAAACGCCGAAACTTTATAGAAGTGTTTTTGGTAACCAACGAACTTATGCAAATGACCCTACGGGCCTATCAGTTCGAGGAAGCCGTAAAAACCAATCCCGCCATTTTGGAACAAGCAAGGGTTGGCACGCAAAATATAATTAAAGGCATCTTGAAAAACTACGATGCCAAGGTGGACGAAGGCGTCTTTAAGGCCGTAATGCCGCTTTACAAAAAGGAAGGCATCGATTTCGACATATACAGCAAAACGGCTTTTATTAATTTAGATACCGCTTTGCTATTATTTGAAGGCTCCGCAAACGAGGTTATAGAAAAACTAAACAACGATGCTGCCTATACCTACGCCAAGCCTATTATCGAAGAATTTTACAACAGCATAGATCCCGAGTTCGAAAATAAAAACGAAGCCATTACCGCCCTACAAACCGAATATATGACGGCTTTGATGAAAGCCCTGCCCAACGAACGGTATTTCCCCGACGCCAACGGTACCTTACGTGTAACCTACGGCCAAGTAAAAGGCTATGCACCTCGGGACGCCGTATATTACAACCACGTAAGTTATCTGGATGGCGTTATGGAAAAATACATTCCGGGCGATTACGAGTTTGACGTACCAAAAAAACTAATCGATTTGTACAATGCCAAGGATTACGGCCCTTATGCCGACAAAAACGGCAAAATGCCCGTATGCTTTATAGGCACCAACCACACCACGGGCGGCAACTCCGGAAGCCCGGCCATTGATGCCAACGGCAACCTAATAGGCCTAAATTTCGACCGCGTTTGGGAAGGCACCATGAGCGACATGAACTACGACCCCGAAATATGCCGGAACATTATGGTCGATGCCCGTTATGTTTTATTTATTATCGATAAATACGCCGGGGCAAAACATCTTATTAATGAAATGAAGCTGGTACACCCCAAGCGGTAAACCAATGATGAAAAAATCTTCCGCAAGAACCTTATGAGTCCAACGGGAGAAAACGCAAAGTATTATGCCTACGACGTTAATTCTGTGGCGGGAAATTTTTCGTTCCCCAGTTCGTAGTTTGTCATTAATTAAGATGCTTTAAAAATCCGGAAACAAAATATTTAACTTGTATTTATTCGTATGGAAGAAATAGTTTTAAATGACGGGAACAAAATACCAATTATTGGTTTTGGCACATATAAATCTACTAAGGAAAACGGTATTCAAACCATAAAAAATGCCCTATCAAAAGGCTATAGGCTTTTTGACACAGCCGCCAAATACGACAACGAGGAAGACGTTGGAAAAGCAATATACGACAGCGAAGTTAACCGAAACGAGGTTATTATTACAACAAAATTATGGCGTGAAAATTTAGGGTATACCGAAACTAAAAAGGCCTTTGAAAAATCCTTAAAAAAATTGGGATTAAACTATGTGGACTTATATTTAATCCATTGGCCGGCCAACGAAAAAAACTATACAAATTGGCAAAAAGCAAATGCCGACAGTTGGCGGGCCATGGAGGAGCTACAGGCCGACGGAAAAATAAAATCTATTGGCGTAAGCAATTTTTGGCAAGAGCATTTAAACGCACTTTTTAAAACCGCAAATGTAATTCCCGCAGTTAACCAAATCGAGTTTCACCCGGGCTATTGGCAACCCGAACTAACCCTGTTTTGTAAAAACAACGGTATTACGGTCGAGTCTTGGTCGCCTTTGGCAAGAGGGAAGGTTTTTGGCAACGCCGTTTTGGAAACATTAGCAAAAAGGCACAACAAGTCGGTTTCGCAGGTTTGTTTGCGCTGGGTAACCCAACACGGAGCCATTGTTATCCCAAAATCGAGCACGCTTCAAAGGATTGAAGAAAACATTAACATTTTCGACTTCAAATTATCAGAAGATGAAATGAGGCAAATAAACGAAATTCCCGAAATGGGGTTTAGTGGCGAGCTTCCTAATATTTGGCCGGAAGTGGTTAATGTAAAAAATTAAAGCGGTTCAAGTTTACACTTAAACCGCTATTGTTTATACAACTCTGTATGCGCTCGTTCTTTTTTAATTTGGCGAATGAAGCCCGATTTTGTTTCCTTCCGAGTCGTGGAAAATGGCAAAGTAGCCAACTTCGTCGGCATGAGGGGTTTTGGGCACAATAATTTTTCCACCATTTTCTTCTACTTTATCAAGAATAATTTGCAGGTTATTCCCGCCATTAAAGTAAATGGTAACGCCGCTGGCAGAAGGCTCGTAACCTTCACCTTTCATAATAACCCCTGTAACCATTTGGTCTTGGTAAGGAAATAGGCCCATTTCCATTCCCGGAAATTCTAATTTTTCAATATCCACTCCTAAAATTTCTTTGTAAAAGTTAATGGCCCGTGAAATGTCGGTTGCCGGAATTTCAAAAATTGAAATGTAACTATTCATGTTCTGTATGTTTTTTGGGTTTGTTTCTTTAGTTTGAATTTGCTCCGCAGTTGAAGAATCTTTGTTTTTACAGGACACAATGCTGAATGTTAGGGCAATAAATGCAATACCTATTTTTGTTTTCATTTTTAGTTTGCTATTGATGGAACAAAACTAATAGTTGAAAGCTGGTTAAAATTGTAAAAATGCGACACCTTAATTTATTGAATGCTTTTGTAAAAAAGGGTAGAAAGCGACAAACCTTCGTGTGCAAGAAATGCTTTAGGGTTTATTCCCGTAAATTCCTTAAAATCTTTTATAAAGTGGGCTTGGTCAAAATACTCACTTTTATGGGCAATGTCGGTTAGATTTTCGGACTCTTGGTTGAGCAACATTTTTAAGGCGGATTGCAGCCTAATGACTTTTCCTAATTGTTTTGGGCTTACCCCGATTTGCTTTTTGAAATTTCTTTCGAGTTGTCTTCGTTTTGACAAATCGTCCTCAAGGATTGTATTTATTGAAACATTTCCGTTTGTTGAAAAAATGGCATCAACGGTATTTTTTACAATTCTATTAATCGTTTTCCCGTCATTAAGCCTATCCGCAAGAAATTTTTCGATAATGTTAATCCGCTGTTCCGTGTTTTTTGCTTTGGTTATTTTTTGCTCCAAACAACCTGCGGTTTTTGTTCCAAAAAGTTGGCCTAAGGGTGTTTCCTTATCTACCAAATTACTAATGGGTTCCGAAACAAAATTGGCAAAACCGTAAGGATAAAATCGAACCGCGAATGTTTTAACAAATCCGGTTGGCGCAATGTAAAAAGGCTCAATGGTTTGCCCAAGTACCATTGCACGGGGCTGGAGTATAAATTCGTTTTCGGAGGTGTAGCGTTTTATGTCGTCCCCAAGGATAAAAGCCATTTCAATACAGCCGTCCGGCACGATTCGTTGTTTTTGCGGTTCGTTTTGCCGGGGTACTTCCAAGGTCCAATAACAGCTAACAAACGATTTTAAGGTTGTATGGGGTTGGTATGTTTGATAGTTCATTTATCGTTCGGGTGAAACTGAAAATTTTAGACTTCGAAATTCCGCACTACTTGTAGCTATGTTGTGCGTTGGTTATTCTTTTTCAAATTCGTAATCGCGTTCTACTTTTGCTATTCTTGTTTTAAAACGCTTGTACCATTTATTTCGTCCTTTTTCCCTTGCAATAGAATGGTCGGCGTTTTCTTTCCATTTTTGTATGGCTTTCAAATCGCGCCAATACGAAACCGTTATTCCAAGTTCATTTCTTGCACTTTCAACGCCGAGAAATCCATCTTGTTCTTGCGCTAATTTCACCATTTTGTCTGCCATTTCAGAATAACCGTTATCGCCTTTTGTTCTATTTGAACTAAAAATTACCGCATAGTATGGTGGTTTTGGCGTTTTGGCAATCATATTATTATAAATTTTAACGTCTATATTTTTTTTGCAAAAGCGATAATGTTTCCGTCAAAATCGGAAATATAGCCAACTTCGTCGCCCCAATCCCTATTTTGGAGTTTACTAATTTCCTTTCCTCCCAATTCAATTCCCCTTTTGATGTATTTAAGCGGATTATTTACTTTCAAGTAAAGTTCGCACCTTGGAATTCCATTTCCTTTTCTTGGGTGCGGCAACTTGTCCAGAATAATTTTTGCCATTCCATCTTCGGGCATAAGCCCTAATTTTACATTTTCGGCAAGTTTAAATTCAGTCATTCCGGGAACATCTAAAAAGGGTTTTGTACCCAAAAGTTTTTCATAAAACGCTTTGCTTTTGCTTTGTTCGTTCACGTATAGTATAAATTCTATTTCATCCATTCATATCTATTGTTATGTCAACTCTGAATTTAGTATAGAGATTGCTTCGTCGTCGTGCCTCCTTCTCGCAATGACGTCATTGCGACGACAGAGGAGGAAGCAATCCCATCCGTCAATTTTAATTTGACATAACACTATTACTTGCGCTCTTAACACACTCATATTGACCTTTTTAAATTGATTTTAAAAACGTATCGGCTTTTGCAAGTTCGGATTCGTTTAGCTTGCTTTTCCAAATTTCAACCTGGTCGGTATCGCCATTTTTAGAACAACATATATAATTAAGAAACCAATAATGGCTTTTGTTAAACGCATCCAAACTTTCTTCTTCAATTTTATCCAACAGTTTACTTGCCCGTTTGCTGTTGTTTAAAATTAAAACCCGCTGAATGTTGTAAAGTTCCATTTTTTGGGAATACCAGTCTTTATTTTTAACGTCTTCTTTTTTTAATAATTTTTCGGAAATACCAAAATATTCGTCCGAGGCGTTTAAAAAGTCGTTACGTATATTTTTATCCAAAAGCACACTAAAATCGTTATATTTTGAAGCCAATCGGAACGAAGTAAGAAAGGTTTGATTGGCATAAAACTGGGTTAGGCTTATTTTTAAAAAAGTGGTATTAACGGCATATTTTTTTAACAAACCAACAACATAGCCCTTGGGCTTATACCCTATTTCCTTGTGTATTACCGTACCGTTTCCATCCATTATAAATATGTACGGAATACCTTTAACGTCGTATTTAGAAGCTAAATCGTTTCGGGTGTCAATATCCACCTTAACGGGAACATAGCCTTCCATTAAGGCTCCAACGTCTTTTTTACCCCAGGACTCGGCGTCCATTTTTTGGCATGGCCCGCACCAGGTTGCCCAAAAATCCACCAACATAAGTTTGTCCGTAGCCAAGGCCATTTTTTGCGCATCTTCAAACGATGTAAGCCAGTTTGTTGCATTGCCCATACCTGCTAAGTATAAAAACAATACACCTGTAAATAGAATTTTTTTCACAATATTTTAATTTGTAGTTAAAATACTATATTTCAAGATAAAAACCTAATATTTTATACTATTTTTCATAGCCTCAACAATATTAAAAGCTGCCGGACAAATGGCCACGTTTTTTAAGGTTAAGTTTGAAATTTGTTGGAACTTTTTTCGGTCGGTATGCGGAAATTCGCGGCAAGCCTTGGGGCGCACCTCGTAAATGGAACAATAATTATCGGCGCCCAAAAACGTACAGGGCACAGTTTGCAATACATAATCGTTGTCCTCGTCAATGCGCAAATAATCGTCAATAAACTGTTTTGGTTTTATCCTGAAAAATTTGGCTATACGCTCAATATCCTTATCGGTAAACAACGGCCCGGTGGTTTTACAACAATTGGCACATTGCAGGCAATTGGTACGCTTAAACTCGGCATCGTGCAAATCCTGCATAATATAATCCAAATTTTTCGGCGGCTTATTTTTTAGCTTAGCAAAAAACTTTTTGTTTTCGTTATGCTTATCTTTGGCTTGTTTTGGCAGGTTATTTATTAGGTCTTGCATGGCGTAAAAATAATACTTTTGTTTTAAAAAGCATTTCGCAGAATATGCAGAATATCACGGAATTTGGATTATAAAATTATAAATACCCATCAAACAAATTTAGCGGAAAAATATTTAAAAAGAACACATATGAAAGACCTTTTCGGAAACGCCTTATTGGATTATTTCAACGGCAATTATACCGAAGACCTTGTTACGGCAACCAGTATTTCGGACGACGACGAGTTGCCCCTACCCTATTTGTTCCGAAGTTTTCCTGAAATGCCCAAATTGGAGCAAAAAGCCTTAAAATTGGCAAAAGGCAAGGTTTTGGATGTTGGCTGCGGTGCCGGAAGCCACAGCTTATACTTGCAGGAAAAAGGCTTTAACGTTAAGGCCATAGACATTTCGGAAGGTGCTATTACGGTAGCAAAAAACAGAGGAATTATTAATGCCGAAAAAAAGCATATTTTAGACGAAACCGAAACCTTCGACACCATTTTACTGCTTATGAACGGTACGGGTATTTTTCAAAAACTATCGCAGGTTTCCAAATATTTATCGCATTTAAAAAGCCTTTTAAAACCCGGCGGACAAATTTTAATCGACTCGTCGGATATTAAATATATGTACGAAGACGACGATGGCGGGTTTTGGATAGACACCAATGCCGAATATTACGGCGAAATAGACTACTTTTTAAGTTATAAAGGTGAAGACGAAACGCCCCTAAAATGGCTTTACCTCGATTTTAACACCTTAAAATTGGCCAGTGAAACCGTTGGCCTAAACTGCAAATTAGTTGCCGATGGCCCGCATTACGATTATTTGGCCAAGTTGTATTAAGTCGGTTTGTTTTCCTTATTCCGTTCCGAAGGTTTAATTATCATCCTAAACGATTGGTCCTTGTAAACGTAATAGCCAATCCAATCCAGGAACGTACGCATTCGATTTTTAAAGTTTACCAGACTCATAATGTGAACAAAAATCCATATTAGCCAGGCAAAAAAACCTTTAATAAAATACTTTTGCTTAGGAAAATCCAGTACGGCCTTATTACGCCCAATAATAGCCAACGCCCCTTTATCGTTATACCTAAAGGGTTTCCAAGCATTATTGCCACGGCTTAAATTAAGGGCCAAGTTTTTGGCTTGCTGTATAGCGGGCTGCGCCAATTGCGGATGGCCGTTGGGGTATTGCCCGTCGCCCACAATCAAGGCGCAATCGCCAAGGGCGTAAATATTGTTGTAGCCTTCGACCAAATTATAAACATTGGTTTTTAATCGGCTACCCCTACCAAGGCTTTCGGGCGCAAAGCCATCGAAAGTTTTGGCTTTTACCCCTGCTGCCCAAATTAAGTTTTTGGTTTTTATTTGGGTGCCGTCGGACAAGAAAACGGTTTCGTCGTAAAAATCCTTAACCAAGGTATTTAGTTTAATTTCTACTCCAAATTCTTTAAGTTTTTTATAAGTGTAACGTTGTGCGTTTTCGGACATTACGGCCAAAACGGCGGGTGTGCCATCGATTAAATAAATATCGCCCAAATCGTCCTCGCTAAGTTCGGGGTAATCCTTGCGCATAACCGAAGCCCGCATTTCGGACAAAATACCCGAAAGCTCTACGCCCGTTGGTCCTGCCCCGGCAATAACAAAACTTAGCAGTTTTTTACGGTCTTCACGCTTTTCCAATCGTGTTGCCCTATCCAATCGGGTTAAAATAGCGTTGCGCAACGATAGGGCATCGCTTATGGTTTTCATGGGCAAACTGTACATTTCAATATTTTTATTACCGAAAAAATTACTTTCGGTGCCCGTTGCCATAATCAATATGTCGTATTGCAGCTCGCCATTGCTTAATATTACTTTGTTTTGGCTTGGCACTACTTGTTTTAGCTCGCCCAAACGGAACCTTACGCTTTTTTTGTTTCGTAATATTTTACGAAACGGATAGCTTATGGCCGAAGGCTCCATAAACCCCGAGGATACTTGGTAGATTAAGGGTGGAAAAAAGTTGTAGTTGTTAACATCTACCAATGTTATTTTATAATCGGGGTTGTTGCCTATTTGGTTAACAAACTCCAGTCCGGCAAAACCGCCGCCTATTATTACTATGTGTTTTTTCATTTTTTTGGTTGGGGTGCCGAAAGAATATAATCCCTAACAAATTTACAATTTTCCCAAATAAAATCCCCTTAAAAATCGAATTTATAAGTAGCACCCGCCAAAAACTGGATGCTTTGTACGGGGAAATTTTGCCAGCGTTGGTAAGCTTCGTTGGCTATGTTATTGGCTTTTGCAAATACCGATAGGCGGTCGTTTACATGGTAGCCTACATGGGCATTGGCATCGAAATAAGCCTTTAGGGTTGTTGGGGTAAATGTTGTTGGTACGGCGGTGCCTTCCAACTCCAAAATATCCTTGCGCTTACCTATATAATATAAATTAGCACCGGCAAACCATTGCTCGGTAATTTG
The DNA here is from genome assembly GCA_047975545.1 of Flavobacteriaceae bacterium. Taxonomy (GTDB): domain Bacteria; phylum Bacteroidota; class Bacteroidia; order Flavobacteriales; family Flavobacteriaceae; genus JBKEDS01. The sequence continues at coordinate 60,337 of JBKEDS010000008.1, forward strand.
ATAGTCCATTAACAAGTTGCCCTTAAAGTCGGGCAGATTCCATGCTTCGGCCTCGGTATCGGTGTTGTAACTAAAGTATTCGCCTTTTAGGCCTAAGATGAAGTTTCGGTTTAGGTCCACTTGTATTTCGCCCATTAGCCCAAAGGTTTTCACGTCGTCGTAAACTATGCCAAAGGAATTTCCATAATCGTAATCGGTTTGGTAGGGATAATTATGGATAACGTTGGCCCTGTACATAGCCTTGTTCTTATCGGCGGTATAACTTCCGCCTATGTTATAGCCCACGTTACTGGTTATTTTTCCTTTTAGGCCCACAAAGGCATTATATATTTGGTCGGTTGGCGTAATAAACAAGGTGGGCGACACAAAATTGTTTTCGCTTGCAAAATTGCGATAGGTATTTTGGATTAAATTGCCCGTAATGCCGCCGTAGGCAATAAGGGTTTCGTCTACCAATTTATAGGATGCTTTTATGTTGGGATACACGTAGAATTTATTTTTATTGAATTCCATATCGTTTAAGTAGAAGAACGAAAGCCCGAGATCCAAGGTTAAATAGTCGTGCTTTAATTGGTAGGTTGGCGAAAGCCCGATGTTGAAATTGGCATAGTCGATGGCTGCCGTCCTACCGTCGAAACCACCACCGAGGTAGTCTATTTTTATTTCGGTTGAAATTTCCTCGCGGTTAATTGGCACATCTACCGTTGCTTTGGCGGTAATTCGGTTTTCGCCCGAACCTTGGTTGTCGCCAAAATGCCTTAGGACCAAACTGCCCGATTTAATATAGGTATCGTCAAAACTAATATCGCCGCCTACATGGGCATCGTAAAAAGCATGGCCAACATCGATATTATTGGTTTTGGCAACCGTTACCTGCGACTCGGGAACACCGTACCAATTGTAGGTTTGGTAGCGAAACCCGCCATCCAAGTTCCAAGTTAGGTAGCGCGACCTATTGGTGTAATTTACTTTTAGTTTGGAATCGGAAAAACCGTCGTCGAATGATACACCCTCGATATCGCCCTGCGAGGAATGGTGGCTAACGTAACCGCCAATATTTTCGCTTCGGTTTAGGGCATGGTTTAGGTAAACTTCGCCCAAAATAGTAGTGTACGAACCCAAGCCCAAAGTGGCGTAATTGTCGTATAGTTTTATGGGCTTGGCCTTTTCTACCGTTGCCGCTTTGCCCTTGGCGGGCGTAAAGGTCGAGGCTACCGGAACCGAAAAGATATTGTATTGTACCGCTTTTTTTGTTTCGGTGGTTTGGTCGTCCAAAGTTGGGGTTTCCTTCACCTTAAACGCATCGGAAATGGTAGGTGCATAGGGCTTTACAATATCGATAACACCCGTGTTAATGGTATCGTTTACTTGCGAAAACGTTAGTGTTGTTATTAAGGTGAAAATGGCCGCGGTTATATAATTTGTGTGCTTACGCATGTTTTTGTTTAATTTATGTTTTTGTTTCAGGTTTTGGATTTCAAGTTTAAAACTTTTCAATTTTTAATGTTGGTTTTGCACATAAAAAGTAGCTGTTTTTAGCGTTGGCTTTTCGTCTATCAATAATTTCAATGCTTCTTTACTTGGTAGTACAGTTTGATATTTACTTGCAAAAATTTGTTCATTATTTTCAGGCAAAGTATACTCTACAACAGATTCTCTCTTGTTTTGACAAAGCACAATTCCAATAGTATTGTTCTCGTCCTCCAATTTTATTTCCCTGTCGTAATAGTTTACATACATTTGCATTTGTCCGAGGTCTTGGTGCTTTAGCTCTCCGATTTTAAGGTCAATTAGCACAAAGCATTTTAAAATCCGATTATAGAAAACCAGGTCTATTCTAAAATGTGTATCGTCTAAAGAAATTCTTTTTTGTCGCGCTACAAAAGTAAATCCGTTTCCAAGTTCGAGTAAAAAGTGTTCCAGTTTATCTATTAGCTCTTGTTCGAGGTCGTTTTCGGAATACTCGTGATGTTCGGGAAGTCCAATAAATTCAAGAATGTAAGGGTCTTTTATGGCATCTTTTGGTTTTTCGAGAACAAGTCCTTTTCCCGAGAGTTCCTTCACTTTGTCCTTATCTCTACTTAAAACCAGCCTTGTATATAATGCCGAATTATATTGGCGTTCGAGTTCCCTAACACTCCAATTGTTTTTAAACGATTCTATTTCATAAAATTTACGCTCATTTACATCATCAATACGCATTAGTTTTAAATAATGAGACCAGCTTAATTTGAATTCGTCGGACAGTGACTGACGAATTTGTTTTTCAGATTCCGTCAACACTGTCGGGGAAATTGTTTTTTCAGAAATCCTCGACAGTGTTGAGGATTTTCGGTATATAAGATAAAAACCACGCATCCGTTCTAAATTTTGAACAGAAAAACCTTTACCAAATTCTTTGGTTAAAACTTCTGAAAGCCCTTTAAGTAATTGTTTCCCATAGTCGGCTCTTTCTTTTCCGTCTTGTTCTTCCTCCACAATCATTCTACCAATTTCAAAATAGGTGAATACCATGGTTTGATTAACAGTACGCACTACTTTACTTCTTGCCGATTGCAATAAATCAACAATTTGAGAGAAGAATTTTGTGCTTAAAGGTTTACTTACCATTTACTTAAAATTTATTTTCGAATCGAGCATGTACAAAATTAGTAACTATTAGTAATGGGGCAATATTTTTATTAAGCTCCCTTATAGTGTTATATCAACTCTGAAATTTAATATAAAGATTGCTTCGTTGCTATACTCCTCACAATGATGTCTTTTGCGACGACAACGGAGGAAGTAATATCATCCGCCAATTTTAAACTTCTAATATTCAACCTCCTTTTTTATTCCCCCGTAATTACCGATGAATTGGTTTTGGCCGCTTCGGCTTTTATTTTGTTTAATTCGGTTTGGGCTTCGGTTACCACATCGTTGTATTCCTTAAAATTATTGATTACGCTTTCCAGGATATAAGTGGCCTGAAAGGTATCGTTTAGCGCATAAAAATTCTTGGCCATAAGTACCAAGCCCTTGGCGCTGTAATATTTATAGCCTGAATAATCCTTTGCCAGCTTTTGTACGGCCGTGTTCGAGGCTTCGTAAGCGGCCTGCTTGCTTTTAAAATAGGCATTGTAGTAAAGGGCTTCGGCCGCTGTTTCGCCCGTGGCTACTTTTTCCACTTCGGCATAAGCGGTTTTGGCCTTGGTTTCGTTGCCCGTTTTTATGGCCGAACGTGCTATAATAATATGGGCATCGCTTTTTATTTTGTTGTCTATTTTTGTGTTGTCCAGCACTTTTTCGGCGTAAGCCACGGCTTTTGTATAATCCTTTAGCTCGTAATTAGCCTTCATTAAATTAGATTGCGCAAATATGATGTGTTGCGGTTGGTTGGCTTCTGTTTCCAAGCGCTTTAACAAGGGCAGGGCTTCTTGCCATTTTTTACCTTCCAAGTAATATTGCGATAGGCGTGTTAGGGCAACCTCGGTAAATTCGTTTTGCGGGGCATCGGTTACGGTTTTGTAATGCGGTGCGGCATTTTCAAACAAACCGTCCTTGTAATACAATTGCGCCAAATAAAAGTGGGCTTGCAAGACATGAAGCCCTTTGGGAAACTGGCTTAAATAACTATTGAATTGCGAAATAGCCTTTTTATTGTTGCTGTCCAAATACTGTTTTTCGGCAGCTTGGTAGGTGGCATTGTCCAAATCGGCATCGGTAACTTCGATATAATCCAAGGTTTTTACCCAAGCGGCGTATTGGTTAACCTGCCCCATATCGATATAAATTAAGCGTGCCGTAGCAACGGCCTGTACCGCTTCGGGTGTTCCGGCATAATTGGCCGCAACGGTTTTAAATTTAGACAGTGCCTTGTCGTTTTCACTGGCATTGTAATGCACCAAACCTTGCCGCAATAAGGCTTTTGGCACAAACGGGCTGGTTTTGTAATCGGAATTTAATTGGTTATAGGCTTGGTTGGCCTTGTTGGCTTGATTGGTTTTTACATAAGTATTACCAAGTTCGAACAGAGCATCGTCGCTTAATTTTGATGTGGGATAGGTTTTAACAAAGGTTTCCAATTCCTGTATTTTTTTGGAGTCCTGACCAACATACCCGGCGCTTATGGCCTTTTGGAAAAAGGCATAATCGGTATCCGAAATGTTTAAGGCTATGGCTTTTTGGTAGGCGTTTATGGCATTGGTATAATTGCTGGACACAAAATAGGCATCGCCCAAACGCAAATACGAATCGTTTAGCCTAACATCGTCGGGGCTTTGTTTGGCAAGATAGGTGTTAAGGTGCGTAACGGCCTTGTCGTAATTTTTCAGTTTAAAATATGTGTAGGCTATGTTATAATCTAAATTTTTGTATTCGGGCGTACTTGGCGCTTCGGTAAGCTGCTCAAACTGTTTAAAGCCAATTAAGGCACTGTCGTAATTGGTTAAGTTATAATCGGTTTCGGCTTGCCAAAACGTTGCCCTTGCCGTAAAGTTGGCATCCCTTGGTTCTTTTAACGAGGCCTTGAAAAGGGTGTTGGCCTCTAAATATTGGGCTTCGTTGTACAGTTCCAATCCCCTATAAAAAGCTACTTTTTGGTAGGCTACCTTGTTTTCGAAACTGTTTTTTCCTTTCAGCAATTCCAAGGCTTCCTTGTAGTTTTTTGATGTAATGTAGGAGTCTATCAACAAGGTTTCGATGTTTTCCTTATGCTTGGTATTGGGGTATTTGTCCAAATAAGCCGAAAGCACTTGCGGTGCTGGTTGGTAGGCGTTACCTATTTCGTAGCTTAGTTTGGCGTAGTTTAAAAAGGCGTCTTCTTGAATTTTTAAATCGAAATCCATTTCCGAAGCATTTTTAAAAGCGTTTAGGGCTTCTTGTTTTTTATCGAGTTCGATATAGCTTTCACCCAAGTGATAATAGGCATTTTGGGCAATACTGTTGGTGCCGCCTATAATTTTATTGAATTCGGAAACCGCTTTTTCGTAATCGCCCTGCTTATAATAGGCGTAGCCCAATTGGTAAAAATCGGTATTGTTCCACTTGCCGTTTTTGCCCTTGTAGGCTTGTAAATACGGCAAGGCATTGGCGTATTGTTTTAAGTTGAAATAACTTTCGCCTATAATTTTTGAAAGTTCGGAAACCTCGTTGGCATCGCTGCTGTTTAATTTTTCTTTGGCCAGTGCTATGGCTTTTTCAAAATTGCCCAGTTTAAAGTTTAAATCGGCTTGGTAGTACGATAGTTTGTCCTTGTACTGTTCTTGGTTGCTTACTTGGTTAAAATACTGATTGGCCTGGTTGTAGTCGTCGCCCTCGTAGGCCATGTACCCAATGTAGTATTTGGCTTGCAAGCCGTATTCTTTGGAGTTTTCAACTTTGGACAAGTACGCCTTGGCTTCTTTGTACTGTTTGGCCGTAAAAGCCGCATACCCATTGTTGAAGTTAAATTTATCCCGCTCGATTTTGCTCAATCCTTTTTCGTCTACCTTACTGTACCATTTTCGGGCGTGGGCGTATTTGCCGTTTTTAAAATAGTAGTCGCCAATATCTACAAATGCCGTATTACGCTTGGTGCTCGTGGGGTAGTTTTGCACAAAATCGTCCACCAGTTTTTCGGCATTTTGTTGGTTTAGGCGCACGGCGCAATTGGCGATGTAGTAGGCGCAATCGGATTTGGTTATTTCATTACCGGCCGTTTTTTTTATATCGGAAAACAAATCCTGCGCCGCTTGGTACTGGTGGTTGTTGAAAAGCGACACCGCCTTTTGGTAATCCACCAAACTATTGGTATAGGTTTCGGATTTTTGGGCATAACCGTAAAAGCTAAGCCCTATTGCGGACAGAAAGAAAATACTGCGTTTTAGAATCATTAAAATTTCGTTTTTGTTATTTTTTGTCTTGAAAATTTTCAAAAAAAACAACGCTATCACTTACAAAGACTGCTTCGTGCCCTATTTGCAAACAGGCAGCCTCGCAGTTACGCTACTTTTTTCTGAATATTTAAAAGTTTAAGCAATTTTACCGTTCAAAGATAAAATATCTTCAATCTATAACGCAATAATTGTACTATAATTATAAACGGAGTTATTAAAAGGCTGTGGGGTTGTGGGTGTTAGAAGTTAGAAGTTAGAAGTTAGAAGTTAGAAGTTAGAAAGGTTTTTAAATTTTCAACAATATTCAAAAAACCAAACCTTAAAAACAAAAGGTTTTATACACATCAATTATTTTTTTGCGTTATTATGTTTACTTTTACGCCTATTACAAAACACAAACTGTATGCCCACCCCTATTTTACAATTAAAGGACGCTTCTATATTTCAAGGCGATAGCCTCGTGCTTTCCAAGGTTAATATTGAAATTAACAAAGGCGACTTTGTATATTTAATAGGAAAAACGGGCTCCGGAAAAAGTAGTTTTATGAAAACGCTTTATGGCGATTTGCCCCTAACCCAAGGTGAAGGCCATATTGTGGACTACAACCTAAAAACCCTAAAAGAAAAGGACATTCCGTTTTTACGCCGAAAACTGGGCGTGGTGTTCCAAGATTTTAAACTGCTTACCGACCGTACCATAAACGATAATCTTTTATTTGTTTTAAAAGCTACGGGCTGGAAGGACAAAACCGAAACAACCGCCCGTATTGAAGAGGTACTTACCAAAGTGAACATGAAAACCAAGGGCTTTAAATATCCGCACGAATTGTCAGGCGGCGAGCAACAGCGTATTGCCATTGCCCGGGCCCTGCTTAACAACCCCGAACTTATTTTGGCCGACGAGCCTACCGGAAACTTAGACCCCCAGACCAGTATAGAGGTTATGGAGGTTTTACAGGATATTAACAAAAACGGCAACACCATTTTAATGGCCACCCACGATTATGCGCTTTTGCTTAAATACCCAAGCAAAACCCTGAAGTGCGACGATAACCAGGTTTTTGAGGTGGTGCAACGGAAAGGTTAGAACATTATACCCACCAATTTCTTGGCATTTTGCTTGGTATCGTATTTTTTCAGGGCCTCTATCCTCTTTTGGCTTAGCACGAATTTTTCATCAAACAACCTAATTACGGTATTTTGGTAATCGGTTTTGGTTTCGGCCACGGTGCATACGCTTAAAACAGCTTCATCATCAACCATATTTTTGTTTACAATGCAATGCCTGCCCTTAAACAAAGCATTAAAAACTTTTAACTTCGTACCCGAACGTTGAAAGGAGTATAAGGTGTTTATATGGGCGTTTTCTATTAAACCATCCAACTGCTTGTTATTTAATATAAGTTGAAACGAGATATGGGCGTGTTTTTTTATATGTTCGATAAGCTCGGGAGCTTTTGTAGAACTCGCTATAATTAAGGGAACGTTTAGCGACTTAAAAACATCGGCCATAAAAAAAGCCACCCTTAAATTGTCTGCTACCGATAAATCGCCATGGTACAGGGCATATTTGCCAAATCCCTTTTGAGCCGTTATGTTATTGTTTTCTTGAAAAACGGGCAAAAAACACGATTTTGGCCTGTAATGTTTTTTAAAATAAATGGTTTCGTAATTGGAAATAGGAAGCAAAATATCGGCCTTGTTTAAAACACGCTCAAAATATTTGTACTTGAGGCCCTCAAAATAAAACGCTGTTTTTTTTAGCCAATTGCGTTCGCTTTTAAACAAGCCCCAATTATAATCGTGCTCGATATTATGGCAGCGCACGGCTGTTTTTTGTTTAAAATCGTGTTTTTGCAATACCGCAGCCACTCTTAACGATTCGAAAACAATAGGCGCCTCGCTCTTGTTTAAATTATCCTTTAAAGCATTGGAACACCTCGTGGCAACGGTATAGGGCAAGACCGAAAACATTTTGGTTAGCCGTGTGTTTCTTTTGTAAAGGTGTATGGTTTTGCAATATGGTTTTAATCCGCTTATATCGTTCCTTTCACTATAAAAAGCATGCAAAATTACGTTTATGCCAATTTCGTTAAGCGCTTTTATTTTGTAAAAAACATCGATTGCCCCGCCATAATTGGGCGGATACGGGTTTTCGAACGCTACGATTTGGATTTCTTTTTTCAACATTAAAACAAAGCTACGGGTTTTTAGTTATTCTTGTTGGACTTTATCGAAACAAAAACATTAGATTTGTAAAAAGCCAAACCGCATGACCCCTTTTTTCTCGGTTGTTATTCCATTATTCAACAAAGCGCATTATATCGAGGCCACCATTAAAAGCGTGCTTGCCCAAACGTTTCGGGATTTTGAAATTATCGTGGTTAACGATGGCTCGACCGATGGGAGCTTGGACATTATAAAACGATTTGGAAACGATAAAATTAGATTGTTTTCGCAGGAAAACAAAGGTTTATCGGCTACCAGGAATTTTGGTATTTCGGTTTCCAAAGGCAATATAATAGCATTACTTGACGCCGATGATATTTGGCTGCCCAACCACCTGCAACACATTAAACAGCTCTACGAAACGTTTCCAGATGCCAAAATTTACGGCACCGATTATTGCGAGAAATACAACAAAAACAGCATTTTAAGCGTTAAAAAGAATTTACCCGAAGCCTTAAAAAACCAAATTTTTATTGTTGAAGACGTGTTTCTTTCCAATATAAACCAAACTATATTTTGCCAAAGTTCGCTGGCCTTCAACAAAAATATTGTTACTAATTACTCAGTTTTCGACAAGACGGTAACCTACGCCGAGGACATCGATTTTTACATTCGTTTTTGTTACCGCTACAAAACAGCTTATTTTTACAAAGTTAGCGTTGAAATAAATGCCAATGTTGCCAACCAAATTACCAAATCGAGTTTATTGGGCAAAACCTTGCCTAATTTGGACAAATACGAAACGTGGACAGAAAACCATAAATCGCTAAAACTATATTTGGATTTTTACCGATATGTTTTTTCGCACCTTTACCGACTGGAAAACCAACCCGAAAAAGCAAAACGATTTTTAAGCAAAATAGATTACAAAAACTTAACCGTTAAACAAATTATTCTTTTAAAAAGCCCCATTTGGGCCATTAAACTAATTAACCGAATTAAGTTTTTCTTGTTAAAATTCAACTTTAGGATTACTTCTTATTAAAATGAACGCCAAACCTTTACTTTCGGTACATATTTTAACCTATAATTGCGAGCATTATATTGAAGCTACTTTAGAATCCGTACTAAAACAAAAAACCGATTTTAAATACGAAATTGTTATTGGCGACGACAACTCGACCGACAACACCAATACTATTTTAGCCCATTACGCCAAACGCTACCCCGATTTGATTAACTACAAACGGAACGAAAAACAATTAGGGATATTAAAAAATTTTAAAACTACTTTAGATAGGTGCAAGGGCGCTTATGTGTTTGATCTTGCAGGCGATGATTTTTTAAACCAAAACCATGCCCTCCAAAAAATGGTTGGCGCCTTTAAAAACGACGACTCTTTAGGGTTTATTGATAGCGGTTACAATCATTATTACGAAAAAACAAAAAAAACCGATTATTTTATAAACAAAAAATTCATAGCCTGTTCCAAAAACGAGTATAAAAATGCTTTGCTATTGGGCAAAATAATCCCGGCGGGCGTTTGCTATAAAAGAGAGGCCTTGTACAAGCATATCGATTTCGATTTTTACTTAAAAAAAGGCCTAACCATTGAGGACTACCCCATGCTGGTGGATATGGTTATGAACACTAATTTTTACAGGATAAACGAAGTATTGGTTACGTACAGGGTACACAACAAATCGCACTCGCACATGATTGACTTTGAAAAGCAATTATTTTTAAAAAAACAAATGCTGGACCTCGTGGCATTTTTTTCAAAAAAATATAATTTAAGCCCCGATGTTATAAACGAATACAAAACCGAGTATTATAAAAGTTGCCTGTATTTGGCCGGGTATTTTGAAAAAAAAGAAATGGGAAAAGATATGTTTTTTAAACTGAACAAACCCGTAAATTTTAAGCTGGCCGCATATTATTTGTGCAGCCAAAATAGTTTATTCCGAAGGTTTTACTTTAATTTTGGCAAGTTATAAACGTTTTACCCAAAAAGCCATTTTCTTAAAGCCAGCACTACCATAATCAAGTAAACCATATATCTGTAAAAGTGGGCCAAGGCAATACCCTCAAATCCTAAATAGCCAACAAGCAAAACACTTAGTGCATAAAACAAAATAACGGAGGCAATTTCTACAACAAAAAAGGCTTTCCACATTTGTTTTGCTAAAATATGATAGCCCAACACCATTGAAACAACCTTTACAAAATCGCCAAGAAATTGCCATTTAAAAAGGATTTCCATTGGTAAAAACTCTTTTGAAAAAAGTGCAGCTATTACTTCTGTTTTTAACCAAAACACCAATAAAAAACCCACTGCGAACAAAGGCAGTACGAGCTTGTAAATAGTAACCAACTCGGCTCTAAATTCTTTTTTTAGCTTTATAATGGCAAATCTGGGTAGCACATAAACAGATAAAATGCCCGTTAAAAAAGACAAGCAATATACAGAAATATTATTCATGCCCGTCCAGCACCCAGAATATAAATCGCCAAGCCCCAACTTCAAATTATTCCTAATACCTATCTCGACAATATTGTTAAGTATGGCAGGTACTATGGCCATTAGCATAAACATTAACAATTTAGAGCTGTAAAAACGATTTAATTTAGGTTTTAACCAATTTTTTTTCAACATCGCACTTTCCGCGACAGCTATTGCCAAAATTTGTATAATTGGCAAGGTTGCCAAAGCCAGTAGCGCCCCTTTTAAACCATACAAAACCGTTAGGACAATTGTTAACACCGACGATGCAAACGAAACTACAATAGAAATTTTAATTATTGCCTTATAGTTGGAAAAGCCGTTTAATATGGCCTGAAAAAAAACAAATAAGGATAAAAATGGAACTGAAATACCAAGAACAACAAAAAGCCATTTATAATTTTCCGTGCCAAATAGCAGCAAGCTCCATTGCGAAGCCCAAAAAAACAAAGCCAACATTCCTAAAAGCGCCCCTACAACAACAAAGCAAAGGGCGGTTTTTATAAATTCGGCTTGGTCGGTATCGCTGTTTTTTGTTTTGGCCACATACTTTATAATACCCTGGTCCGTGCCCAAAACGGCAGTTGTGGATAGTAGGCTTAAGGCATTTTTTAAATTTCCGTACAACGTTATGCCATGAGGGCCTATAAAAACGGCCAATACTTTTTGTACAATAAGCCCAAACAGGAACCTAAAAAGTACCCCGACCGAATTAAGGGAAAGTACTTTTAGCAACAAAAAATTTCCGTATTTATTAAAAAAAGGTTTCAATAGCGTTATACCATAACATTGTCAAGTTCCGTATGATTACCCGTTTCTACCGTATAAAACTTATGCGATATGGTCCTTGCCCCAAAAGACTCTTTCCAATGCAGCAAGCCCTCGTTTATATTTACGCCTGCATTTTCGTTCGAAATACCGAAATCGAAATATTTTTTATCGGCATAAACATCGTAAATAAGGTTGTGGAACAACAAATCCAACCCGCCTAATTGTTGCCGCTGCTCGTTCGAGGCTATATATTGCACCCTGGCAACCTGTTTTGTTTCAAAAATAGTGGCCCCCGCAACAATAACACTATTGTTATAAACGTTGAATTGCCTTATATTTTTTGGAAATTTTTCTTTTAGGTGAATTATTTCGCTTAACGAATGCACGGGCTTGGCATTGTGGGTGCGTTGTAGATTGGGAATAAGCAACTGATTCCAGTAGTTTTCAAAATCGGTATTTTCTTTTACAACCAGCCCTTGTTTTAATGCTTTGGCAAGCCCCCGTTTCCTGTTGGACGATGCAATGGGCAATTTGTTGGCACCCTGTATGGCCGAGGTAACGTCGGTACGGGTTAAAACGGCTTTTGTTTTGTACAGCAAATAATCTATTTCCTCGCTTGGTAAACTGCAATATATAGAGGGGAGTATTTTTAGGTGCAGTTTTTTTATAGCATTGCTTTCCAAAAATTGCAGCATGAGTTTGTATATGTTAAACACATCAAAAAAATCTGCCTTTTCGTGCAATACAAGCCCTCCGTACGATAGGCCGAGATGCGAGTATACTTCGTTGTTTTTTATATTAGCGGGCAATACGGCTATTAGTTTTTCTTTTTTGAAAAACATTAACGAGTAGTCATCGAACCTATGCTTGTGGTATTCCACAAAATTCCTATTGAAAAGAAAGGTTGCATTTTTTGCCTTGGAAATAAAGGTATCCCAAAGTTTTTTATATTCTGGTTTGTATAATAGTACTTGCAATAGTAATATATGTTTAGTTTAGTTTATTGTATACATGGTTGCCGCTATTGTCCATAACTTGCATTATTTTATCGCCAAACACCCCCCCCTTTTAAATTGTAGCTTGAGTTGTCCTCCAAATGGTTTAATAAGTTTTTGTTTTTAGATAAGTTTGCAAACAAAACCCTGAAAAGGTTAACATTGGTCGTTAAATCGGCATCAAAGTTTTCAATTAAATGGCCGTTCCATTTTATGGCGGCCAAGGTTCCATAAATTGAGTTTATTTTATCCTTATCGGTTGTGGAAGACATATCGTTATTGTTTTCTACCCCCAACCATCCGCCATGGTCGGCAAGTATAACTATTATTGAATTTTCATCGTTTGTTTCTATAAATTCAACGGCTTCTTTCAACCAATCGTTGGCTTCATTTATTCTTGACACATAATGTGCCCTATCTTTTTCTAAACTTTTCTGAAAATAGATATGATGGGGCAACAATACTTCGACAAAGTAGAATTTTGGCTGTTGTATTTTTTCGTTCTCGATTATAAAATTCTTAAAATCATACATAACATCCCTTTTGTACTCATTATCAAATGAATAATAAGGGATTTCGTTGGCATTAACGTTTTGTTTATTGTACTTTACTTTGCTTCCGTTACTTTGAAAATATTCATCTTGTACAACAAAGTTGGTATAATAGCCATTTTTATGAAGGATGTCTATTACGGGGTTGTTACCACAAATAATTTCTCTAGATTTAATTAATCCGCGTGTTGGTATTATCGACTCGTTAAACTTATGTTGCTTCATACAAAACATCGAAGCGTTTGACACCAAACTGGACGGGTAATTGCTTCTAAACGAATCGTACACTTTAAAACTATTTTGTTTTAGCCAATCATATATTTCGCTATTATAGTTATATGGAGGCTTTGCCATTAAGCTTTCTGGCACATAGCCGTCCGGTTGTATAATATATATATTTGGTTGGCTTTTAAAAACAGTATTTTCAATATCATCGGGAAGGGTTTTCCAGCTTTGACTGCCAAAATATTCCGAAATATAAACCAAATTTTTAAAAAGCGGAATAAGGCTTACTACCCCTATAATTATTAATACTTTTTTATATTGAAATTTGTACTTAACCGATAAAACAACGGCAAAAAACAAGGTTATTACCGCAAAAAACAAGGTTCGTTTAAACGACCACCCCATGGCCCGAAACAATAAAACTGCTGTTGTTATTATTATTAGTACGAAAAGGGCGTTATACTTATATTTCGTCAATACATCGCTTTTTAATATTGTGGTATAACCAATTAAAAACGATGCCAAACTGGATAAAATATAATATAAAAAATAGTATAAAAGCTGATGGATTGAGGATGCTCCATCAAAATTATTGGAGTAAAAGAACAAGAATGGGTAAACGCCGCAAACAAATGCGGCCAGCACGAACGGTTTTAGCCCTTCTATGTGTTTTTTTATATTCATTTAGTTAGTGCTTTTAACTTCCATTAAGTACAAAGTGCGTTTTGAATTTCCTATGGTTTGTTTTGCCTTAATGGTAAAGTACTTTGTATAAACGGTTTCAAACTCGTTTATATTATAAAATTCGAAATGGCCTTTAAACTCTCTTTTGTCGTTAAGCAGCTTAACAACCCAAGAATCGTTGCGCTCGGGAAATTCTATAACCAAATGTTTTGAAAACGAAGCAAAAAACCTTGCCGACATATCGAAGGATATGTTTCCCGTAAGCGACATGTGGTGTATAACAGCCAAAGCAAGTGTTAAATCGGGAGCATTTTTTTTTATGCGTTTTATAAACGAAAACCGTTCGGTATTATTAAATCCTATCGCCGGCGACGGGCTAAGCACATCCAAAACAAACGGCGTTATATAGGTTTCTTTATGCGCAAATATTGTTTTGTAGTTTGTATCTATTGCCGTATTGTCTACATCGCAAACCAAAGCCTGTTCTAACCCCATTTTTGGTAGCGCCCTAACAAAAGAGCCATCGTTTCCGCCAATATCTATTAGGTTTTTTGGTTTAACAGAAGCGGCCCACTTACTAACCAAAGTTTGTTTAATTTTAAAGTCGCCTTCGGAATAATTAACGTTATCGTAGTAATCGCCCCATTCCGTTTTTTCTTTTAAACGGAGTTTTTTAATGTAATCGTACAAACTTTCAATTATTTTTAATTGGCTTTTTTTTGAAAGTTTAACTTCTTTTTCTTTACTATTTCCGCCTTCATTATATTCATTTTCAAACTTTGCCAACAAGTGAATATTAGTGTACAAAAACGGGTTTAGCCTTGTTTTAAACGGCAACATCGACGCTATTGTTTTAAGCGGAATACCGTCTATAAAACTACTTAATAATTTTAGGCAATGGCTTCCGTGGTAATGCGCCAGCACTAATGGCCCCAAAAAGTGCATTACAAATTGCTTATAGGCCCGCCACGGTGTGTTTTCTTTGTAAAAATCGAACGAAAGGGTATCGATAAAAATCATTTTACCGTTGTAAAACGTAACATTAAAGGCCGAAGCATCCTTTAAACTAAAACCATGCTGCAATGCTGTTTTTTGAATTTTCAACGTTAATAACGCCGCCGCCTTATACTGGTTAAAGCCCCATTCGTACGGATATGTAATAAAATCGATATAATCGGGCTTGATAATTATTTGCGAATCGGAAATAGAAACTTCGTCGTGCGGAATTAGCATTTCCTTACTAAACAGTAATTTAAAAAACCCAGACGCTTTTAATGTTTTGTACTGTTGGAAGTAAATAGGGTTTACAATGCGCTTTAAGCCCTCGTTATCGGTAAATATATAACCCGAAGGATCCCTAAATGACGATGCGTGTAATTTGCTTTCATCCATAATGAAGTTTTATTTTACTTCGGCATTATCATTATCTTCAAAATCATCGAACATATCTTCTTCATTGGACTTTACAATACCTAAAAAAGACTTGACTTTATAAACAAGGTTTTTTGAAAAAAGCAACACTCCCGCAATTACGGCAACAAAACCCTGAACAATCATGGCCCCAATACCAGGGTCGAAATACAAAACAAAAACGGACATATATTATATTTTTTTTACAAGATAATACAAATTAACACAAATAATGGCGGCATTGCTAATTACTATGGGCCAGGACACATTTAAAAGCAGTCCGTATGCCACGAACAGTACGCAGCCTATGGTATTTACAATACGTAGTTTTACAACGTTTTTCATTATAAACGAAGCCAACAAAACAACCATGGCCGCATAGCCTACCCATTCGATGTAAGAAACACTTAGAATTTCCATTTATTTAAATTTTTTCAATTAACTTAGTGTTATGTCAACTCTGAAATTTAATATAGAGATTACTTCGTCGTCGTGCCTCCTTCTCGCAATGACCAATCACAAAATTCAGCTTTTATCTTTCTCTTTCTTCTGTTGAAATAAATTTATAAATTATTCGAAGAACTTTTCCTTTTGCAAACATAGGATGACGTCATTGCGACGACAGAGGAGAAAGCAATCCCATCCGTCAATTTTAATTTAACATAACACTGGTATAAGTTTGAGTTAACAGCGCTTTGCCAAGCGATATTTGGGCTTTTACGCCCTATTTTTCAACATCGCCGTTTATTTTCCAATCGAAAAACGTTAACACCGAATTGCAAATGTAAAACAAGTGCTTTATTACGTTGGCCAAATTGCCCTGTATGGCGTTTTTAATAATTTGCGCCAAGTTATAAAACGACCAAGTTAAAAAAGTTTGTTCGTATTTAAAAACGGTACTGATGTTGCCCACCAGCGAAATACCAAAAATTATGGCTACCGTATGCTTAAACAACATGCTGTCTATACCGCTTCCAAACCAATAAAAGCCCAAAAACACAAGCAAATAGGCAACAACAAAAGCCCCGACAATTAAAAAATAGTATTTGTAATCGGCGGGTTTTATTTTTTCGCCGTCGTACCATTTTTTTGTGGCCAAAATAGCAATAACAAAGGTTAACGGATAGGTAATAATAGCCGAATGGTTACCAAAAAGATAGTCGATAACCCCCGAGTTAACCGTGGTAAAAACCCCGATTAGGTTGCCCAAGTTTTTTTGTTTTACAATCATCCTGGCGGCCAACAGCGATACCACCGCACCAATGGTAGAGAGTAAGCCAATGGGGAAAGCCCCCTTTTCAATATAGCCTATTAATTGCGAAGGCGGTATGTTAAACACAATACCGCCTTGGTAATAAATAGTTTCATGGAATTTTCGGTAAATGCTAATGGTTAGCACCAGTATAACCCCAAAAATATCGATGTATTTCGAGTGTACTATACGCCGTAAAAGCGGTTGCTGTTGTTGTACGGCTACCGACACGGTTTATACCGATTTGTTTCGTTTGCGTTCCACCTCGGTAAGCAATATTTTTCTAAGGCGCAAATGGTTGGGCGTTACCTCGACGTACTCGTCCTTTTGGATGTACTCCAAGGCTTCTTCCAACGAAAATTTTATGGCAGGGATAATCCTGGCCTTATCGTCGGCACCTGCCGAACGCACGTTGCTCAGTTTTTTGGTTTTGGTTACGTTAACGGTCATATCGTCGCCACGGGAATTTTCGCCAATAACCTGGCCTTCGTAAATATCCTCGCCCGGATCGACAAAAAACTTGCCGCGCTCTTGTAGTTTATCGATTGAGTAAGGTATGGCCTGGCCGTTTTCCATAGACACCAAACTACCGTTTTGGCGTTCGGGTATACCGCCTTTAAGGGGTTGGTACTCCTTAAAGCGGTGTGCCATAATGGCCTCGCCCGCCGTTGCGGTTAGCAGTTGGTTACGCAACCCGATAATGCCTCGGGACGGAATTATAAACTCGCAAACCATACGCTCGCCCTTGGCTTCCATGCTTAGCATTTCGCCCTTGCGCAGGCTTACCATTTCTATGGCCTTACCCGATACTTCCTCGGGTAAATCGATGGTCATTTCCTCTACGGGCTCGCATTTTTCTCCATTAATTTCCTTAATAATAACCTGCGGCTGCCCGATTTGAAGCTCGTAGCCCTCACGGCGCATGGTTTCAATCAATACCGATAAGTGCAGTACGCCACGGCCAAAAACCATAAATTTATCGGCACTATTGGTTTCTTCAACCCTTAGGGCTAAGTTTTTTTCAAGTTCTTTGGTTAGGCGTTCTTTTATATGGCGCGAGGTTACGTATTTACCGTCCTTGCCAAAAAACGGCGAATCGTTAATGGTAAACAGCATACTCATAGTAGGCTCGTCTATGGCAATGGTTTTTAGGCCTTCGGGATTTTCAAAATCGGCTACGGTATCGCCAATTTCAAAGCCTTCAAGGCCTACAATGGCACAAATATCGCCTACTTGAACCTCGTCTACTTTTTTACGCCCAAGGCCTTCAAAGGTGTGCAGTTCCTTAATTTTCGACTTTACAATGTTGCCATTGCGCTTTACCAACG
This sequence comes from Flavobacteriaceae bacterium, assembly GCA_047975545.1. Taxonomy (GTDB): domain Bacteria; phylum Bacteroidota; class Bacteroidia; order Flavobacteriales; family Flavobacteriaceae; genus JBKEDS01. The sequence continues at coordinate 78,080 of JBKEDS010000008.1, forward strand.
ATATATTTTGCCCGGCTTTAAGCCCTCCACGGGTTAAGCGCCCAATGGCAATACGCCCGGTAAACGATGAAAAGTCCAAAGAGGTGATTAGCATTTGCGTAGTGCCTTCTGCAATTTTCGGACTTGGAATATGCTCGATTACCATATCCAGCAAAGGCTCTATGTTTTGGGTTTGGTTTTTCCAATCGGTACTCATCCAATTGTTTTTGGCTGAGCCGTAAACGGTCGGGAAATCCAACTGCCACTCTTCGGCACCCAATTCGAACATTAAATCGAACACTTTTTCGTGTACTTCGTCGGGCGTACAGTTTTCTTTATCCACCTTGTTAACAACAACGCAAGGTTTTAGTCCTAAATCTATGGCTTTTTGCAATACAAAACGGGTTTGAGGCATAGGTCCCTCGAAGGCGTCGACCAACAGCAATACGCCATCGGCCATGTTTAGTACCCGCTCTACCTCGCCACCAAAGTCGGCGTGGCCTGGCGTATCGATAATGTTTATCTTGGTATCTTTATAGATAACCGAAACGTTTTTAGAGGTAATGGTAATGCCTCTTTCGCGCTCCAAATCGTTGTTGTCCAGAATTAAATCGCCCGTGTTTTCGTTTTCGCGAAACAGTTGGCAGTGGTACATAATTTTATCTACCAAGGTAGTTTTTCCGTGGTCTACGTGCGCAATAATTGCAATATTTTTAATGTTAGCCATATAAAAGCCTGTTTTTTAAGCGTGCAAATGTACAATATTTTAGTCTATTTGGATTTTTACAACACTTTATTTTTAGGTTATTTGTCGTGCCTATTGACTTTCTGCCCGTTAAAAGCCTGTTAAAAGCCCCCGTATTGCGTTAATTATATGTTATAATTTGATTTTTTGCATAATCTCGGCATAATCTTTTCCGTTAAACTATTGATTTTTATTAGCTGAAAAAAAATTAGCCTTCAATAATTTGGGGCGCATAAAAAGCCTAACATAAAACAACAAAAATCATGAAAATCCTAAACCAATATACAAAACACATTCCGTATTTATATTTTCTTGTGGTAACCGCTTTTTGGTTCACCCTTGTAAACCGGAGCAGCGGCATATCGGCCTACCCAATTTTATTGTTGGGCGTTCCCTTTTTATGGCAACTTATAAAACCGAGCAAAAAACTAAACTTTATTTTGGGTATTACCACGGTTTGTTTGTCGTCGTACATTATACTGGCTTATCTTTTTACACTATACTACAATAACGCCGCCACATTACTGGGAAGCCTTTTTGTTTTGGGCAACTTTTTTATGGCGCTGTGGATGATAAAAAATAGTCTGAACAGAAGTTTTTAATGCGTATATTTGTAGCTTAATTATTTTGAATTTTTAAGCGTATGCAACTTCAGGACATCCCTAAGCTAAAACACACCAACTCCAACACCTTTTTTTTGCTTTGCGGCCCTTGCGCTATTGAAGGCGAGGACATGGCCTTGCGCATTGCCGAAAAGGTAGTAAAAATAACCAACACCTTGGAAATTCCTTATATTTTCAAGGGCAGTTTTAAAAAAGCCAACCGTAGCCGTGTTGACAGTTTTACGGGTATTGGTGATGAAAAGGCCTTGAACATCCTTAAAAAAGTTTCCGACACCTTTGATATTCCCACGGTAACCGACATCCACGAAGTGGCCGATGCCCAATTGGCCGCCCAATATGTCGATGTACTGCAAATTCCCGCCTTTTTGGTGCGCCAAACCGATTTGGTGGTGGCCGCCGCAAAAACGGGCAAGGTGGTTAACCTAAAAAAAGGACAGTTTATGAGTCCGGAAGCCATGAAACATGCCGTACAAAAGGTTAAGGACTCCGGTAACGACAAGGCTTGGATTACCGACCGCGGCACCATGTTTGGTTATCAGGACATGATTGTGGATTTTCGGGGCATACCTACCATGCGGCAATTTGCGCCAACCGTTTTGGACGTTACCCACTCGTTGCAACAACCCAACCAAAACTCCGGGGTTACGGGTGGACGCCCCGATATGATTGAAACCATTGCCCGCGCCGGTATTGTTAACCACGTGGACGGATTGTTTATTGAAACCCATTTCGACCCGGCCAATGCCAAAAGCGACGGCGCCAACATGCTACACCTTGATAATTTAGAAAAACTCCTTACCAATTTGGTGGCTATTAGAAAAACCATCAATACCCTTTAGAATATAATAACATGAATATCAATAATTTAAAAACCGCTTTAGGTTTTGTTTTTTTCTGCCTTATTTTTAACGTACAAGCACAGGATTCCATTCAAAAAAAATACACCGCCCACAACAAGGGCAAATTTTTTATAAGCTGGGGTGGTAATCGGGAAAGTTATAGCAAATCGGATATTCGTTTTAAGGGCGAAAATTACGATTTCACCATAAAAAACGCCACGGCACACGACAAGCCCAAAGGTTGGCATATCGATTATATAAACCCGACCCGGATAACCATTCCGCAAACCAATTTAAAAATAGGGTATTACATTTCGGACCATTATACCGTGTCGCTTGGCGTGGACCACATGAAATACGTGATGTACCGAAACGAGTCGAGACGAGTTGAAGGCTACATAGATTTACCCGAAAGCGAAGCCGGATCGATATATAACGGCACTTACAATAACGAACCGTTTTTGGTTTCCGAAGATTTTTTAAAATTTGAGCATACCGACGGCTTAAATTACGTATACGCCGAATTTGCCCGTGTGGATGATATTTCGTCAATCTTCGGCATACAAAACACCGATAAATTCCAGGTAAACATTACCGAAGGCTTGGGCATTGGTATGTTGTACCCCAAAACCAATTCCACTTTAATGGGCTACGACAGGCATGACGATTTTAACGTGGCGGGCTACGGTGTTTCGGTTAATGCCGGGTTAAATCTTACCTTTTTTAAGCACTTTTTTGTGCAATTCGACTTAAAGGGCGGCTATATTGATATGCCCAATATTAAAACCACCAATAGCTCGGCCGACAGCGCCTCGCAGCATTTTACCTATTTACAGCGCATTATTGCTGTTGGCGGGGTGTTTAGGATTTAAATAGTTTACAATAATAAACATTGCAATTTTAAATTGCCGCTAACAAACATGGAAATAAACAAAATTATTGCGCAAAGAATTGACCGATACAACGCCACCCAGCACGAAATTGTTACATATCTTTTAAAAAACGGATTTACCGAAAAGGAAATTAAGCCCGAAATAGAAAAGTTTTTTCCCGAAATAAAAAAATCGGACATAACAGACTCCGTTTCTTTCAAACTTCAAGTAATTCTTTTAACGTTTGTTTCCCTACTGCCCTTAATTGGGTGTTTTTTTGGGTATTATTTACAGGCTTTATTAACAAGCATTGTACTATTATTTTTCGCCTATGGCTTTTACAAACTAAAAGGGTTCTGTATTCTTTTTTGGATAGTTATATTGGCTTTCCTTTTTGTTTACATTTTGGCAGCATTCGTTACAAAATTAAGCGGTAAATTTGTAAATTCATTATTTTCATATTCGTTAATGACTGCTTCACTGCTGCTTTTATTGGCCATGATTATAATTGCCTGCTTAACATTTTCAAAACACAAAGCATATAAAAAACAATATAAGTTTTAAAAATTTTATTTTGAAGATTAAACTAAATTCATTTACTTTGCAATTCAAAGTACTTTAAAAATATGAACAATAAAGATTATTTAAAGGATATTAGCGAAATAAAATCGCTTATGAGCAAATCGTCACGATTTATTTCATTAAGTGGGTTATCGGGCATATTGGCAGGTATTTACGCCCTTATTGGTGCGGCTATTGCGTATTGGCTGGTTAGAAATTCGGTAAGGGGCTACTTGATTTTAGATGGCTATATTTTTAAACTTTGTCTTTTAATATTGGTCTTGGTTTTTGTGCTAAGCGTTGGAACCGCTATTTTTTTAACCACCAAAAAGGCAAAAAAAAACGGTGAAAAAGTTTGGGACAGGGCATCAAAACGCTTAATTGTTAATTTTTCAATTCCATTTTTAACGGGGGCGGCCTACATTCTTATTATTTTAAGCCAAGGAAAATATGGGCTTACCGGTGCGCTGATGCTTATATTTTATGGGCTTGCCCTTATTAACGCCTCGAAATACAGTATTGGCACGATTAGGTATTTGGGCATAGCCGAAATTATCCTCGGCTTGTTTGCCGCCCTACTGCCCGGCTACGGCTTTTGGTTTTGGGTTATGGGCTTTGGCGTTTGCCACATTGTTTACGGTACTTGGATGCACTTTACCATTGATAAAAAAAACAGTTAGCAACAAACCAGAAACTTGAAACCTAAAACTAACAACCCCTAACCCCATAAACTCAATTTTGAGCATAATAAACAACATAAACAAAGTTTTCGACCACAGGATTAGGCTCGGCATTATGTCGGTTTTAATGGTAAACGAGTATGCCGATTTTAACATGCTAAAAGAACTTTTGGACGTTACCGACGGCAACCTGGCCAGCCACACCAAAGCGCTTGAAAACGCCGAATATATTAAAATTGAAAAACAATTTATAGGCCGCAAGCCCAACACCCGCTACTCGACCACCAAACTGGGCGAAGCCGAATTTAAAAAGCACATTAACGCACTGGAAAAATTAATTAGCAAACCATAAACTATTTTTTTAACAACAAACTTTGAAATTCAAAGTACTTTAATACTTTAAAAACATGGAAAACACAAACAAACAACAGCAAAGTAAATTTGGAAATTGGCTAAAAACAAGCATTACCGCCCGTATGCTCATGATTGGTTTTTTAATTATCGTACTCCTTATTCCCTTGGTTTTTATCCAAGACCTTATTCGCGAACGTTCGTACCGACAGCACGAAGTAGTAAACGAAATTAACCAGCAATGGGGCAACGAGGTACTGCTTTACGGCCCCATACTGCGGGTGCCGTACAGAAGCTATTCCGAAAAAATTATTACCGATGGAAAAACAAAAAAAAACTACACCGAAACCATCGAGGAAGTAAGCTACGCCTATTTTTTCCCGGAAACCCTGAACATTGCATCCAACATAAACCCCGAACTTAAAAAAAGGGGCATTTACACTACGGCCGTTTACAACAGCGATATTGCCCTAAGCGGAAATTTTGTAAAACCTAATTTTTCGGAAATTGAAGTGGCCGACAAGGATATTCTTTGGGACAAGGCCAAAATAATCATCCAATCGTCCAACGTTAAGGGCGTAAACCACGCCGATCTTAAAATAGAAAGTGCCGAATACCCCCTAACATCAAAATACAACGCACAGGACAACAACTATAACCAATCGGTATTGCACACCTTGGAAACCAAGCACATTAGTAAAGATTTATTAACGTTTAATACCCCTTTAAAATTCAACCTTAATTTTAGTATAAAGGGTAGCGAGCAAATACGGTTTATCCCAACCGGAAAAGAAACCCTTGCGCATTTAAGCTCCACGTGGAAAACGGCCAACTTTTTTGGCGAGTTCCTACCTTATAACGACGATAAGATTAGCGATAACGGCTTCGATGCCAAGTGGAAAATATTGGACTTAAACCGTCCGTTTTCGCAAGAACATTTTAACGGCATTCCCGATTTAAAGGATTTTGCCTTTGGGGTAAACTTTAAAATACCCGTAGACGAGTACCAAAAAAGCGAACGCTCGGCCAAATACGGCTTTCTGGTTATTGGGCTAACCTTTTTGGTTTTCTTTTTAATCCAAACCTTGAGCAAAATAAACATTCACCCCTTTCAATATTTAATGATTGGCTTGGCGCTTACCATGTTTTACACCCTGTTGGTTTCCATCTCGGAGCATAGCAACTTTTTAAAAGCCTACCTTATTGCAGGCGCATCGGTAATCGTACTTATTACGCTGTATTCAAAATCGATACTAAAAACCTTTAAGTTTCCTGTTTTTATCGGGCTGTCGTTAACGGCACTTTACACCTTTATTTACGTTATTATCCAATTGGAAAACTATGCGCTTTTAGTTGGCAGCATTGGCTTATTCCTAATCTTGGCTATTGTCATGTTCGTATCGCGAAAAATAGATTGGAACAACGGGTAATAATTGGGATTTAGAACATAGACATAGAGAAATTAGAATACAGACCTCTTCCTGCAAGGTTTTTGAAAACCTTGTAATGTCATGTCAACTTTGAAATTTCGTATGGAGATTGCTTCGTCGTCGTGCCTCCTTCTCGCAATGACGTCATTGCAACGACAACGGAGGAAGCAATCTCATCCTTCAATTTTAGGTTGACATGACAGTAGGTATTGGGGGTTGAAAATTGAAAACTTGGAACATAAACCAAAGAAAATTTAGATTATAGATTTAAACCGTTTAATAAAAACACATGACAAACATTTCAGTTTTTGGAAGAACCATTGCGCTTTTAAGTTTTGTAATTGGCACTTGCCTGTTTTCGTTCCACCTCTATTTTGGCGAGGCTTTTATACCCATGGTAACGGGATTCATTTTCGTGCTTATTGCCGTTGTTTTAAACATAATAGTTTTAACAATTACCTTAATTTATGCTTTGGTTAACAAACAAAAACGGCTTGAACTTACAAAAACCTGCGGCATAATGCTTTTAAACATTCCCGTAGCTGTATTGTATTGTTATGCCATAATTGTTAGGAACGAAATAAATTTTTAAAAAATGAAGTTAACATTCAACAAAACATATGCTTTTATAAGCCTGTTAATTTTTATTGCGGAAGTACTTATTGCCACCTCTTTAAAAACAGGCTTTATACGCCATACTTTTGGCGATTTTTTGGTGGTGGTTTTAATGTACATGGGTATAAAAAGCGTTGTAAACGTCAACCCGATAAAACTAAGTTTTATAGTGTTGGTTATTGCCTTTACCGTAGAGTTTTTACAACTAACCCCATTTTTAAAAACCCTTGGCATACAAGATAAATTATGGGCCAAACTTATTTTTGGCAATACCTTTAACCTTACCGATTTAGCAGCCTATACCCTGGGGATTTTAAGTATTTTGATAATCGACATAAAACTTACACCACTATCATGGAAACCATAAAACAACACTTTTTAAGTAGGTTTAACACCTACCTTTTACTAAGCATTTCAATAGGGCTAAGCCTGTTTTTATTAATGGTTCGTATAAAATTGGCGCAATCGGCTTACTTTTTGTTTTTGGTATGGAACTTATCTTTAGGCCTTATTCCGTTTGCCATTACCAGCTATTTAATAAGCAGGCCCAAGTTACACAAATTCATGCTGCTAATCGGCTTTTTGGCTTGGCTGCTATTTTTGCCCAATGCGCCTTACCTTATTACCGATTTTGCACATTTAAAATACCAAACCAATTTGCATTTTTGGTTGGATATTTTGCTTATTAGCACCTTTGCCCTAAACGGTATGCTGCTGTTTTACTTGTCGGTTTTGGACATGAAGGTTTTGTTGCAACCCTACATAAAAAATAGCTACTTAAACGGTTTAATACAAATTATTTTTGTGCTGTCGGGATTTGGCATTTATCTCGGGCGCTATTTGCGGTACAATTCTTGGGAAATCCTGCAAACACCCGTTGTGCTGTTTAACGATATTTTTAATATTGCGCTACATCCGTTGCAACACATCGACGCTTGGTTGTTTACCCTAATATTTGGGTTGTTTTTAAGCGCTGGCTATTGGATGTTTAATATGATGGGGAATAAAAGTTGAAGGGGTTTATGGTTTATAGAAATTTGCCGGTAGTAGTTCGAACAAGCAATTGCTTTTTTTAATATCTTTGCCCTGCGTTAGCAATTGAGGCATTGTTGGAGCTCCCCGACGCAGGAGGGAGCGACTGCCGAAAGTGCGACCCGATAGGGGAACGCCCAAATTACTATTTCAATAAAAACGGGGTCGACTGGTTTTGACAGCGAGATTAATTGAACGGTAAGCACGTCGTGTAATGATTTTGAAACACGTTAAAGGCTAAATCGAACTTTAAACGGCGAGAATAACTACGCTTTAGCTGCTTAATTCTGAATTATAGTAAGACCAAGCCTCGTCCTGCCAGGCAGGAAAGCTAAATGTCCTTGAAAAGCCTTGGTTAGCGGCGTTTCGTTTTAGGGCATCGTAAATGTTAACATAGATTGGGTTTTGCTCCGCGGCCCTTTCGAAATTTAAGGGGCTAAGTTATAGGTGGGTTGTTTTTCGCCAGCCTATAATCGAAAAAACAAGCAAAAAATAAACGTGTAGAAAGCCCTTTGGTTACTTGTTTGGACCCGAGTTCGAATCTCGGCGGCTCCACGACATAAAAACGCATATAATTGATTTTTAGCTATATGCGTTTTTATTTTTTACCAATTAATTATTCGCTTTCGTGGAAATATTTACAATAATGCTTGTTTTACTTTTAATTTGTTTTCTTATTGGAGCTATTGTGCTTTTCATTTTTCGTTTAGTTTTCAAAAAATCAAAAACCAACTTAAAAAATCCTTATATACACGCGTGCCTTATAAAAAAAGCAAACGATAAGGCTTACCAAGAATACACCGAATGGTTGGGCAAAACAGGCGAACAAAAAGAAATTAGCAAAAAGGAATGAATTTTTTAACTTTTTATCCTCAACACGTAATATAAAACCCCACAAAAAATACTCTTGCGGGGTTTTAAAGTTTCTAAAAAACAACTATTGTACTTACTCTTGCTCCAAATACTTTTCCATAATGGTCATGGCCGATTTGGCTATTACCGTTCCGGGGCCAAAAATGGCCGCTACCTTACGTTCCAACAAATAGTTATAGTCCTGCTCGGGTATTACGCCTCCGGCAAATACCATAATATCGGGGCGGCCTAAGCGCTCCAATTCTTCTATTAATTGCGGAATTAGGGTTTTATGCCCCGCCGCCAAGCTCGATGCACCCACAAAATGCACATCGTTTTCTATGGCCTGTTTGGCTACTTCTTCGGGGGTTTGGAACAGAGGGCCCATATCCACATCGAAACCAAGGTCGGCAAAACTGGAAGCCACCACTTTGGCGCCCCTATCGTGGCCGTCCTGCCCCATTTTAGCAATCATAACACGGGGTCGGCGTCCTTCTATTTCGGCAAACTTATCGGCCAATTGCTGGGCCTGTTCAAATACGCTATCGTTTTTCACTTCTTTACTATATACACCACTTATTAATCTGGTATCGGCCTTATGACGACCGAAATGGTTTTCCAAGGCGTCGGATATTTCGCCTAATGTAGCAAAATTCTCGGCAGCTTCTACGGCCAGTTCCAACAAATTACCTTTTCCTGTTTCGGCACAATCGGATAAGGCTTTCAATTTATTATCCACAACGGCTTGGTTACGTTCGGCTTTCAGCTTATTCAGCCGGGCTATTTGCGATTGGCGCACAACGGTATTATCGACTTCCAGAATTTCAATTTCCGATTTTTCATCGGTTTGGAACTTGTTCACGCCCACCAAAATATCCTGTCCGGAATCCAATCGGGCCTGTTTGCGTGCCGACGCCTCCTCGATACGCATTTTAGGTACGCCCGACTCTATGGCTTTTGCCATACCGCCAAGTTCTTCAACCTCCTCGATAAGTTTCCATGCTTTTTTGGCTATTTCTTGGGTTAGGTATTCCACATAATACGAGCCCGCCCATGGGTCCACCGACTTGGTTATTTGGGTTTCCTCCTGAATGTAAATTTGCGTGTTACGGGCTATACGTGCCGAAAAATCGGTGGGCAGGGCAATAGCCTCGTCCAAGGCATTGGTGTGCAGCGACTGCGTACCACCCAAACCTGCCGCCATAGCCTCGATACAAGTTCTGGCCACGTTGTTAAAAGGGTCTTGCTCGCTCAAGCTCCAGCCCGATGTTTGGCTGTGCGTGCGCAAGGCCATGGATTTTGGGTTTTGCGGATTAAACTGTTTTATAATTTTTGCCCAAAGCATACGGGCGGCCCGCATTTTGGCAATTTCCATAAAATGGTTCATGCCCACCGCCCAAAAGAACGACAAGCGGGGCGCAAAGTCGTCTATTTTTAAGCCTGCCTTTAATCCTGTTCGTATGTATTCCAAACCATCGGCCAAAGTATAGGCCAACTCAATATCGGCCGTAGCCCCGGCTTCCTGCATGTGGTAGCCGCTAATGGAAATGGAGTTAAACTTGGGCATATACTTGGTGGTATACTCGAAAATATCGCCAATAATGCGCATGGATGGCAATGGCGGATAAATATAGGTGTTGCGCACCATAAATTCTTTTAAAATATCGTTTTGTATGGTGCCGCTAAGCTGCTCCAAGGAAACGCCCTGTTTTTTGGCCGCTGCAATATAAAAAGCCATAATGGGCAGTACGGCACCGTTCATGGTCATGGAAACCGACATTTTATCCAAGGGAATTTGGTCGAATAGAATTTCCATATCCAAAATGGAATCTATGGCAACGCCTGCCTTGCCCACATCGCCCGTAACACGGGGGTGGTCGGAGTCGTAGCCCCGGTGGGTGGCCAAATCGAAGGCAACCGAAAGCCCTTTTTGCCCAGCGGCAAGATTACGGCGGTAAAAGGCATTGGATTCCTCGGCGGTTGAAAACCCGGCATACTGCCGTATGGTCCAAGGCCGGGTTACGTACATGGTACTGTAAGGCCCGCGTAAAAACGGTGGAATACCCGCAGCAAATTGTAAATGCTCGGCATGTTTTATATCGGCTTTTGAAAACTGTTTTTTTACGGGAATGCCTTCCGGCGTTTCCCAAATATCTTGGCTATCGGAAATTGCAGCCGATGTTTTTGTTGTTGTATCTAATTTTAGATTTGAAAAATCGCGTCTCATAGTTCTAAACATTTAAATTTTTTTCTACTTTTTTCTGAATTTTAGATAGGGTTTGCACAACATCGGATTTTAGGTGTATACAGCCATCTAAACCGGCTTTATTCAAATCGTCTATAATATCAACAGGGTTTCCCGCCAACAAAAGTACTTTATCTGCGTTTAACGCCCTAAAGGTTTTAACGAATGTTAGGGCGTGCTGGTCGTAATCGGCATCGGAACTGCAAATAACCACCACATTGGCATTGGATGTTGCACTGGTTTGGGCGGCTTCTTCGGCACTATTAAAACTTTTTTCTTCTAAAATATTAAATCCTGAGACCCCGAGAAAATCATAGGCAAAAGCAGCCCGTGCCTTGCGCATGGTTAAATTTCCGAAACTGGTTAAGGCCACAATGGGGCGCTTGCCTGCTTTATCTGCCAACTGTTCGGTTACTTTTCTAACCGCTTCGATTTCCAAGGTGGCACGGCGTGGCGTTAATAATTTATCGTTGCTTTTTTCGCCTTTGGAAAGGGTTGAAGCCGCAACGGTTTCCATTAAATTAGGGTATTTGTTTACCCCAACCATGGTTAAGCGCCTTTGGCTGAGCAGTTTTATTTTTTCTTGACGGATTTCGGCGATTTGTTGCTGAATAATTTTTTCTTCAAAAGCGGTATAAAAGCCGCCTGCTGCTTCAATGGTTTTAAACAATTCCAATGCTTTTTCGGCTATTTGTGCAGTGGCTTCTTCAATGTAATACGAACCATCGACCGGATTTGCCACTTTGCCGAAATATGATTCTTCTTTTAAAATCGTGGCTATATTGCCCGCTATTCGGCTTGAAAAATGCGAGGCTTCTTTAAATTCGGCGTCGTAGGCATCGATTAAAACGCCGTCGGCATTGCCCAAAATAGCCGACATGGCTTCGGTCGTAGCCCGTAGCATATTGGTATGCGCATCGGTAACCGATTTACCCCAAACCGAGGTTTTGGCCATTACGGTATAATTGAAATGGTTAATACCATATATTTTAGCCACCGCATGCAATAGGCTGTTAAAGGCACGAAACTTGGCTATTTCGATAAAATATTCGGCACCAATGGCCAATTGGAAATGTAAATTATTGAAAATGGGCGAAATGTCGTGGTCGTTTTCCAAGCATTGCTCTACTATGTACACCAAAGCGTTTAGGGTATAAGCAATTTCCTGAACCTGATTGGAACCAGCATCCAGAAACGGAGCGCCCGAAAGGGTTATGGTTTTAAAATTGGGATACTTTTCGGATAGTTTTGATAAATTTCCCAGAACCTCAAAAACACCCATATCAAGGCTTCCCTTGGTAACGTAGTTTGGTATCAGGTTTAAATCGATATAACCTTTTAAGTTTTTGTTTTCTTCAATATTTTGTTCGGCAAAAGCAAAAAAATCGGTTGCGAAATCGATAATATTTTCGTTTAAAACGAAAGAAACCGCTACGGCATTCAAGTTAATACCATTTAAAAGTTGAGACGCCGAAACGGTTTTATTTATTTCGAAAACCAATCCCGTGATGCCTTCCTTAACCGCGCGAAGGGCTTCTTGGTTTCCGTTAACGGCCGATGTTGCCGCTATGCTCCTGTAATTGGTTAGGGCATGGGCGTTTTGGCCGGTATTATCTAAGTATTGCGGGGTATCTTCGGTGTTGTAGAACGGTTGAAAATTTACACCGTTCAGGTTTTGCCACACCAACTTTCTGCTAAAGTCCGCCCCCTTTAAATCTGTGGTAGCCTTTTCAATCCATTCGGCCTTTGTTATGGGCTTGAACTCGGAAAAAAGCGCTTTGTTTGTACTGTTCATATTAGTCAAAATATTTAATGTATCTTTTTTTATTGAATGTTTTAAAATGGTGGCTTCGACAGGCTCAGCCACCATTTTGAAGCATTAATTTTAAGCTAAAAAACCCTATTTTCCGAAACGCTCGAAAATGGCTTTATCCAAATCTTCCCTATGGTCGGGGTGCGCAATATCGCGCAACAATAGCGAGCGTTGGCGTAGGCTTTTACCGAACAAATCGGCAACACCGTACTCGGTAACCACGTACCGGGCGTGCGCCCTTGTGGTAACAACACCAGCACCCAGTTTTAGGGTTGGCACTATTTTGGAAAACCCTTTTGCCGTGGCCGCTGGAATGGCAATTATGGGCTTACCACCCTTGGATAGTGCCGCACCGCGCATAAAGTCCATTTGACCACCTACGCCCGAGAACATTCGGGTACCAATGGAATCGGCACAAACCTGACCCGTAATATCAATTTCTATGGCCGAGTTTATGGCCGTTGCTTTGGGGTTTTGGCGGATAACGGCCGTATCGTTAACATAGCTAATATCCATCATTTCAATTTCGGCATTATCATCCATAAAGTCGTATAAACGACGCGTGCCCATGGCAAATCCGGAAACAATTTTATTGGGGTTTACTTTCTTTTTAGAACCGTTAACCACGCCTTTTTCAACAAGGTTTACAATACCTTCGGAAAACATTTCGGTATGTACGCCCAAATTTTTATGGTTAGTTAAATAGGTTAGTACCGCATTTGGAATACCCCCAATGCCCATTTGAAGGGTGGCGCCATCGTCTATAATCTCGGCAATGTGCTTTCCTATGGCCTGCTCTATGGGCGAAGGCGCAACGAGCTTCATTTCGTGTATATCCTCATCAACCTCTACGCAGGCCGTAAACTCGCTAATATGCACAATGGCATCGCCAAAGGTACGGGGCATTTTAGGGTTAATTTGCGCAATTACGGTTTTACCTTCCTTAATGCCCGAAATAACAATATCTACCGAAACGCCAAGCGAGCAAAACCCGTGCTTATCCGGTGGCGATACGTTTATTAGCACCACATCCAAGGGCATAATGCCTTCGCGGAACAAGCGTGGAATATCGCTTAAAAAAATGGGAATGTAATCGGCTGTATCGCCAATCATTTTCCTGATATTGGAACCGATAAAAAAGGCGTTGGTATGAAAACTGTCCTTTAGTTCGGGGGCTACATAACCACATTCGCCCTCGGTGTGCAGGTGCACGATTTCCACGCCTTTTAATTCGGCCCCTCTGGCTACCATGGCACGGATTAAAGTTTGCGGTGTGGCCGAGCCGCCTTGGATTAACACCCTGTTTCCTGATTTTATCAGCTTTACGGCTTCTTGGGCCGTCATTTTATTTGGAATATTCATGTTTTGTTTTTTTTCGTTTTTTAATTATTCTACTATTATTATGTCAAATTAAAACTAACGGATGGGATTGCTTCCTCCGTTGTCGTCGCAATGACGTCATTGCGAGAAGGAGGTACGACGACGAAGCAATCTTTATATTAAATTTATAGTTAACATAACACTATCCTAAAAAGCTAAGTATAATACCCGCTGCAATGGCCGAGCCGATTACCCCGGCAACGTTTGGCGCCATGGCGTGCATGAGCAAATAGTTTTTAGGGTCGGCTTTTAGGCCTTCGGCGTGTACCACCCGGGCGCTATCGGGTACTGCCGAAACCCCGGAGGCTCCAATAAGGGGATTGATTTTATTATCGCCTTTTAAAAATACGTTCATTAATTTGGCGAACAACAGTCCGCCCATGGTTGCAATAACGAACGATATGGCACCCAGACAGAAGATTAACATGGAATCCTTTGTAATGAAAATATCGGCTTGGGTAGACGCCCCAACGGTTACCCCAAGCAGAATGGTAACAATATCGATTAACTTGGTACGTGCCGTTTCGGCCAAACGCTCGGTCCTGCCGGATTCTTTTAATAAATTGCCAAAAAACAACATACCCAACAAGGGCAAAGCACTTGGCGAAATAAAGGTGGTTAACAATAAGGCCACTACGGGGAAAATCATTTTTTCCTTTTGCGATACGGCCCTTGGTGGTTTCATTTTAATAACCCGCTCTTTTTTAGAGGTTAGCAAGCGCATAATGGGCGGTTGTATTACGGGTACCAAGGCCATATACGAATAGGCCGCAATGGCTATGGGGCCAATTAGGTTTTTAACCGTTGTGCCATCGGGCAAAATGTTAACACCATTGGCCAGTTTGGACGATAGGAATATGGCCGTTGGCCCATCGGCGCCACCGATAATACCAATAGCGCCCGCTTCGGGCAAACTAAACCCAAGGTACAAAGCGCCCAAAAACGTACCAAAAACGCCAATTTGCGCCGCAGCGCCAAGCAGCATGAGTTTGGGGTTTGCTATAAGCGACGAGAAGTCGGTCATGGCACCAATGCCCAAGAATATCAAAGGCGGGTAAATACCCTTGACTACCCCAAAGTATAGGTAATTTAATACCGAACCGGCTTCGTATATACCCGTTTGGTTTCCTATAACAAAAGGGATATTACCAATAATAACCCCCGTGCCAATTGGTATTAATAAAAGTGGTTCGTAATCGAACTTAATGCCAAGGTATATAAAAATAATGCCTATCACAATCATAATCAGGTTTCCGGAGGTGGCATTGGCAAAACCGGTGTAGGCATAAAATTGCTTTATACCCTCGACCGCTTCGGCAATAAAACTGTTTTCCTTGGGCACATCAATTTGCGCTGTTGTAGCCGTGGTTGTTGCCACCGCCGCTGTGGCATTGTTGTTTAGCCCCAAAACCGGACGTATAAAAACGAGTAGCGATAGTACTCCAAATATTAATATTAGTTTTTTCATTTTTTTCTATTTTGAACATTCAAAAGGCGAACTATTACCAAACGAATGCCATCCATAATTTTACTCCATTTCTACCAAAGTAGCACCTTGCAACACTTGCTGCCCTATCGTAACGCTAACGGCTTTAACCACTCCCGATGCTTCGGCAACAATATTGTTTTCCATTTTCATGGCTTCGAGTACCAGTAGCACATCGCCTTCTTTTACGGTATCGCCTGCTTTTACGTTAAGCGATAGTATAACGCCGGGTAGCGGTGCCGTAACCGAACTGTTGGATGCCGTTGGTACGCTCGGGCTTACCTTTACGGGTTGTTGGCCGGTTTCCTTTACGGGACGGCGCACCAAGGTCGGGGTTTTGGAAACACTAATGTTTTCCTTCATTTTTACGGCGTAATTTGTGCCGTTAACCTCTAAATTTATCGTGTTATCTTCTTGCGAAAGAATTTTAACGCTATAATTATTTTCGTTTATTTTGAATGTGAAATTTTTCATGTGTTAATATTTATATTCTTAACATTACGCTATAATCTGTTACTGTACGTTCCGTATATTTTAGAACTCCAAGGCGAATACATTTTCCTAGCCTGTTTAATGGTTAAGATGGCGTTTTCTTTATCGTGCTGCTCGTTTAGGTATAGGTGGATTGCCGTTGAAATTGCTGCGGCTACTTCGCCCGTAAATTCTTCTTTTTTCACCTTTACCGAAACCGTTTTAGCGTTTTTATCGCTTTTGGGTTTTGGTTTAAGCGAATTGTAAAAATCCAGCATTAACGGTAGGCCGAACTTAAAAATAAGGGTTAATAGAACAAGTCCGGAAAACACGATTAACAATCCCGAAAACAGGATAACGTAGCCTTCGGTTATGGGGTCGGTATATAATAATATGCGTGTCATTACAATGGAAGGTTTGAGTGTTTTTTAGGCGGGTTTACTTCTTTTTTATTGGCCAATAATTCCAAAGCCCTAATAATGCGGAAGCGTGTATTTCTGGGTTCGATTACATCGTCTATAAAACCATATTTGGCCGCTACGTAAGGATTGGCAAACTTGGTGTTATATTCGTTTTCTTTTTCTTCAATGTAATGTTGTTTTTCCTCGGGGTCTTCAATATTCCGTATGGCAGAACCTTCGAGTACCTCAACAGCGCCTTTTGCGCCCATTACCGCAATTTCGGCCGTTGGCCAAGCGTAATTTAAATCGCCACGCAATTGTTTACAGCTCATAACATCGTGCGCGCCGCCATACGACTTGCGCAGCGTAATGGTTACTTTTGGCACGGTTGCTTCGCCGTAAGCGTACAATAATTTGGCGCCGTGCAGAATAATCCCGGCGTACTCTTGCCCGGTTCCGGGTAAAAATCCGGGCACGTCTACCAAGGTTACCAACGGAATATTAAAGGCGTCGCAAAAGCGTACAAACCGGGCGGCCTTTCGGGACGCTTCGCAATCCAAAACACCAGCGTAATATTTGGGCTGATTGGCCACGATACCAACGGAACGCCCATTAAAACGGGCAAACCCCACTACGATATTACGGGCATAGTTACGGTGTACCTCCAAAAACTCGGCGTTATCGGTTACGGTTGTAATAACATCCAAAATATCGTAAGCCTGATTGGCGCTTTCGGGAATAATAGTATTTAAAACATCTTCCAACCTATCAATGGGGTCCGATGTTGTAACGGCCGGTGGCTCCTCCAAGTTATTGGAAGGCAGGTAGCTTAACAATTTTCGGATAAGCAATAAGTTTTCCTCATCGTTATCGGCCAAAAAGTGGGATACTCCCGACTTTGTTGAATGTATAGTGGCCCCTCCCAGTTGTTCGGTCGTTACCACTTCGCCCGTAACGGACTGTACCACTTTTGGCCCGGTTACGAACATATAACTGGTTTGGTCGGTCATGATGGTAAAATCGGTTAATGCGGGCGAGTACACGGCGCCTCCGGCACAAGGCCCCATAATAGACGATATTTGCGGAATTACCCCAGAGGCCATAATGTTACGCTGGAAAATTTCGGCATAACCCGCCAAAGAACGTACGCCTTCCTGGATACGGGCGCCGCCACTATCGTTAAGGCCGATAACGGGCGCCCCTATTTTCATGGCCATATCCATGATTTTACAAATTTTAAGGGCATAAGTTTCTGAAAGCGAACCACCAAAAACGGTAAAATCTTGCGAAAACACATATACAATACGGCCGTCTATGGTGCCGTGCCCGGTTATTACCCCATCGGATAAATAAATTTGTTTGTCCAGCCCGAAGGATTTTGTCCGGTGGGTTACAAACATGTCGAACTCTTCAAAGCTATCGTCGTCCAAAAGAATTTCAATTCTTTCGCGTGCCGTAAGTTTGCCTTTGGCGTGTTGCGAATCGATACGTTTTTCGCCACCGCCAAGCCTTGCTTTAGCTCTTTTTTCGATAAGCTCGTTAATTTTATCTTGATTTGCCATAAGTTTTATTTTACTTATTATTATTTTATTTTTTTTGAAAGTTTTTTTGTTGTTGTGGCTTCGACGCGTTTCGACAAGCGCAGCTGCCGATAGCAATTGTTTAAAAATAGATAGAGCATCATGTCAACCCCTGAAACTTTGTATGGAGATCGCTTCGTCGTCGTGCCTCCTTCTCGCAATGACGTCATTGCGAGCGAAGTGAAGCAATCTTTACAACAACAAACAACAGGCTGTTTCGTGTCTTGCGACGACAACGGAGAAAGCAACCCCGTCCGACAATTTTAGGTAGACATGACAATCGTTATTTTTGTTTAGAGCATAACTCGGTTAACACACCATGAGTAGATTTTGGGTGAAGAAACCCAATATTTAAGCCCTCAGCGCCTTTCCGAGATGTTTTGTCGATTAGCGTAACACCCCGTTTTTCGGCTGTTTTTAAAGCCTCGTCGGTATTGTTTACGGCAAAGGCTATGTGGTGTATGCCTTGGCCTTTTTTGGCGATAAATTTTCCTATCGGGCCATCGGGCGATGTGCTTTCCAATAGTTCTATTTTTGTGTTACCTACCAAAAAAAAGGCTGTCTTCACTTTTTGATCGACAACCTCCTCTACGGCATAGCATTTCATACCCAAAACATCTTCATAATACTTTATGGATTCGTCAAGGTTTTCTACGGCTATGCCAATGTGTTCGATGTGAGAAATATTCATAATTTGTGTATTTATTTTGATATATTCGTAAAATAGTCTTTCAAAATTAGGATAACACTTGTTTTCAATACATGATTAAAATCATATAATGGAAATATGGCATCGAACTTATTAACTATAACGTAATAGTTGTTTTCATTTTTATAAATTTACAACAAACAAGAATATAAACACCTGATAATAAATACTATAAGGCATTTCTTATTTTTTTTAAATTGCTTTTATTGTATGGATTGCATTCGTACCTCATGGCAATGAAAATTATTGTTCCGCAGCGTTTTATACCAATTTCACATCAAAACGAGCCTTATTATTTTGCTCTTTCGCACTTATGCTTCGTTAAAAAACATCATCGTAGCTACGGCTATGACTCATTTTTTTGCCTTGCCTAAGCACAAAATATTCAAAATAATTTAAGGCACATTTCAATATAAAATTGGTATTACAGAGGTTTTGCACTGAGATTCGCTAAGGCGTTTTGGTATTTTTACTTCAGCAATCCAAAATCGATTCTTGTTGTTTGGTAATCGATAAGGTGGGGGATTGCTGCTTCGTACCTTATATAATCATATAAATATACCAACTTAGGCGCATAACTGATAATTATGATAAAAATATGCTCCTTATTTTCAGCCTACTTACGGGTTATAAGGAAGGTTTAGTTTGTTCAAAATGGTGTAAGCCTATGATTTTTGAATTTGCCCCCTCATATACAGGAAGTTCATGATTAGTCTTTAAGTGCCTAAGTCAATAAATATATTTTGTCATAAAACAAAAAGACGCTTATGTTTATCGCAAATTTTCATTTGCTCCTCTTAATATCAAATGCTCAGCGTGACAACTGCTAAAAATTATATGATTTTTAACTATTCGGTTTTGGATAAAGGTAATTTTAACACAAAAAAAGCCCCCATGCAATGGGAGCTTTTTTGAAAGTATTTTAATAAATTATCCCAAACTTATTTGTAGGGGATATTAAAAGAAATAACACGTATTTCCTTGGCATATTTTAGCGAAAAACGTTGCTTTTCGGGGCTTGTAACCTACTCGACCAACTTTAAACTCTCGACGCGGTAAATAACATCGTCGTCGCTTTCGGAGTCGTCTTCCACAAATACGATTTTAAAGGTTTTGTCGACCAGGTTTTTATCGTTTTTAAGGTCGAATTGCTTTAAAACCCTTGGGTGTACGTCTTCAAAGGCTAACTCGTCCCCATTTTCAAACCAAAACGTGTAATAGCCCTTTTTGTAGGATTTAAAAATTGCTGTTTTCATGAATATTAAATAGTGTAATTAATCTTCGTCGTCGTCGTCATCTTCATCGTCGTCGTCATCGGGTAGGTCGGTAGGCTCATTGTCGTTATCGTCGTCGTTATCGCCGTCTTCAACTTTTACGCTGTCGAAATCTACTTCGGTTTCGGTATCGCTGTCGTCATCTTCGCCAAAATCTTCCATGGCCTGTATTAGGCGTTTTCCTACCTTAACCAAATAAATGGTATCCTCGGTACGTACTTCTACGGCTTCTATAACTTCGTTTTGGGCATTACGGAACGAAATAATATCGGTTTCGTCGTATCCGTCGGGAAATTTTTCAACAAGAAGGTTTAGGATGTCCTCGTTTAGTTTTTTGTAATCTACAATTTTACGCAACATAAATATTTAGGGTTAGTTATTGGTCCAATAAATAAGCAAAGATTAATGGGGCAACTATTGTTGCATCGCTTTCTATTATAAATTTCGGGGTGTCGATATCCAACTTGCCCCAGGTTATTTTTTCGTTTGGCACGGCACCGGAGTAGGAGCCGTAGCTTGTTGTAGAGTCGCTAATTTGGCAAAAATAGCTCCAGAACGGGGTATCGGTACGCTCCATGTCCTGGTACAGCATGGGTACGACGCATATTGGAAAATCGCCCGCTATACCGCCTCCTATTTGGAAAAACCCTATGCCGTTTTTGGAGTTTTGGGTATACCAATCGGCCAAAAAGGTCATGTACTCGATACCGGATTTCATGGTGCTTGCTTTTAGGTCGCCTTTAAGTACGTAACTGGCAAAAATATTGCCCATTGTGCTGTCCTCCCACCCCGGTACAATAATGGGCAGGTTTTTTTCGGCAGCGGCGTACATCCAGGAGTCTTTTAAATCGATTTCATAATATTGTTCCAAAACGCCCGAAAGCAGCATTTTATACATGTATTCGTGGGGCAGGTAACGCTCGCCCTTGGTATCGGCATCTTTCCATATTTTGTAAATGTGTTTTTGTAGGCGGCGGAACGCTTCCTCTTCGGGAATACAGGTATCGGTAACACGGTTTAGGCCTTGCTCCAACAAATCCCACTCGTCCTGTGGGGTTAAGTCGCGGTAGTGCGGTACGCGCTTATAGTGCGAGTGCGCCACGAGGTTCATAATATCCTCCTCAAGGTTAGCTCCGGTACAAGAGATAATCTGTACTTTGTCCTGCCGAATCATTTCGGCAAAGCTCTTGCCCAACTCGGCGGTACTCATGGCACCTGCCAGCGACACCAACATTTTGGCGCCCGAGGCCAATTGGGCTTCGTAGCCTTTTGCGGCATCGACCAAAGCGGCGGCATTAAAGTGTAAATAGTGTTTTTCTATAAATTGTGAAATAGGTCCTTTGTTACTCATTATTTGTATGGTGATTTAAATCTTTTTATATATCTATTGTTCAATGTTTTGCGCCATCAAAAAGCTAAATTTATAATTTAACTGTTAACAAAACAATTTTACTAATAAAAAAATGATGTTTTAAAATTATTTTTTAAAAAACAGTTAGTATCATGTCAACCTAAAATTGATGGATGGAATTGCTTCCTCCGTTGTCGTCGCAATGACGTCATCGCGAAAAGGAGGCACGATGACGAAGCGATCTCCATACGAAATTTCAAAACTGACATGACATTCATTAGTTATCGTAGCCAAGTATTTTAAGTAAATCCTCGCTTTTTTGTTGTTCGCTAAACAGTTGGGTTGTTATATTACCATTTTCGTCCTTATCGATTAAAATATGTTTGGGCGAGGGTATTAAACAGTGCTGCAAGCCCCCAAACCCGCCAATGGTTTCTTGGTAAGCCCCCGTATTGAAAAACCCGATGTACAGGGGTTTGTCCTTATTATACTTGGGCAGGTAAATGGCGTTCATGTGCTGCTCGCTATTGTAATAATCGTCGCTATCGCAGGTTAGGCCGCCCAATAACACGCGCTCATAACTTTCGTGCCAACGGTTAATGGGCAACAGGATAAACCGCTTGTTTATGGCCCAAGTATCGGGCAGGGTGGTAATAAAGGATGAGTTTATCATGTTCCACTTCTCACGGTCGTTTTGTTGTTTTTGATAGAGTACTTCGTAAATAGCGCCGCCGCTTTCGCCAACGGTAAAGCTACCGAATTCGGTAAAAATATTGGGTACGGGCACTTCTTCTTCTTCGCAGGCCAAATTAATTTGGTTAATAATTTCGTCTACCATGTACTCGTAATCGAAATCGAAGGCCAAGGAATTTTTTATGGGGAAACCGCCCCCTATATTAAGGCTATCCAGGGTCGGGCAGATTTTTTTTAGGCTGGTGTACACCTTTAAGCATTTGTGCAGCTCGTTCCAATAATAGGCATTATCGCGAATGCCCGTGTTGATAAAAAAGTGAAGCATTTTTAGCTTTACCTTTTTGTTGTTCTGGATTTGGTTTTTGTAGAACGGTACTATGTTTTTGTAACCTATGCCCAATCGGGAGGTGTAAAATTCGAATTTTGGTTCTTCTTCCGAAGCGATACGAATGCCAACGTTGAATTTTCCTTTTATTTCCTGTGAAAGCAAATCGATTTCCTCGTAATTATCAATTATCGGGATGGCGTTTTTATGCCCGTTGTTAATCAATCGGGCAATATTGGTAACGTACTGCGCCCGCTTAAACCCGTTGCTTATTACGTAGGTAGAATCGGTAATTTTGCCTTCGGCCTTTAGTTTTTCAACAATATCGATATCGAAAGCCGACGAGGTTTCAATATGTATTCCGTTTTCCAGGGCTTCGTTAAGCACATGCTTAAAATGCGAGCTTTTGGTGCAATAGCAGTAAAAATACTTGCCCTTGTATTTGTTGTTTTTTATGGCCTTGGCAAACCAGCCCTTGGCCTTTTGTATGTTATTTGAAATTTGCGGCAAGTAGGTAAATTTTAAGGGGGCACCATACTGCTCGACCAATTCCATAAGGTCTATATCGTGAAATTTTAGGTAGCGGTCCTCTAATTTAAATTCGTCTTGTGGAAAATCGAAAGTTTGGTTGATTAAATCGATGTATTTAGTGTTCATTTATTTTATTTAGAAATTTTTAAAAAGTTGAATTTTGGGGTAATTCAAAATTGAATTAAATTAATAAACAAAATGCCTCAAACTTGTAATTGTGGCTGGGTGGTAGGTATAAAACCGTACAGGTGCTGGCTTAGCAGCGTATGGAAAACGGAAGATAGCTCTAAAGTCCGGTTACTTAACCTATAAGCCGCTTTTGAACACAACTTCCTTTTGTTCAAAAGCCCGAAAATACAAACAGATTTCAATTGTTCAGCTATTAAAGGTACAAATGAAATATAAATATTTTAATTTTCGGTTTTTTTAAAGTGAAAATTTTGTTTTTTTATTTGTGGGGTTATCCTGTGCTGCGGTTGGGGAAATGGGTTGTTTTTGGGGTTGGTTTTTTTTTGAGAAAACTAAAAAAACGGTATTAAATCATTTTTACGTTCGAAGTTTCGAAAGATGTTTTATCATAATGAACACAACTTGCTGAAGTATATTACACCATTTTCAACAAATTAAGTTCCTGTTCGGTTAGGTGTTTCCAATGGCCCCGGGGCAGATCCTTTTTGGTAAGGTGGGCAATGGCCACGCAGTCCAGATTAACAATATTGTAGTTTAGGGCTTCAAAAATGGTCCGGATAATGGTGTTTCCGGTATTTTTAATTTTTAGGCCGATTTCTTTTTTTGTGGCGCCCTCGATATAGCTGGCTTCTTCTACTTCAATAAACTTATCGTCTGCCTTAAAACCGTTTTGTATTTTTTTAAGATCTTCCAATTTTAGGTTTCTGTCCAATTCAACATGGAACAAACGTGCCACGCCTTTTTTGGAGTTGGTAAACTTGGCCACAACGGTTTCGTCGTTGGTAAACAGGAGCAGGCCTTTGGAGTTTCGGCCCAACCGCCCAATGGGTTTTATTTTGGCATTGGTAGCATTGGCTACCAAATCCATTACCGTACGGCCTTTGCCCTCGCTGGTAGTAGTGGCAAAGCCTTTTGGTTTGTTAAGCAGCACGTAGGTTTTTTTTTCAGGACTAATGCGGGCGCCATCGTAACGTACCTCGTCGGTTGGTTTTACTTTGTAACCCATTTCGGTAACTACTTTGCCGTTTACCGTTACCAGTCCGGCAGCAATATGCACATCGGCCTCGCGGCGGGAACACATGCCCGAATTGGCCACGTATTTGTTTAGCCTAATGGTATCAGGGTTGGTTGTTTTCGGGGCGGTTGCCTCTTTTTTAACAGGAGCATTGCCCCGGGCATAGCTTTTTGTTTTGGAAAAATTACTCCTATTGGAAGTTTTGTTTCCGTTATTTTGCTGCCCCCGTCCCGAAGGTTTTCCTTTTCCACTTGTGCCTTGTGTCCTGCTCATTTTATATTTTTTGGCAAAGATAGATTATAATTTTGGCTCTATGTTGATTTTAGTGGATAGAAAAATGCGATATGAACAATTTAAGCTCTTTTATTCTTTTGTCTTGATACAAAAGAAACAAAAAACCATATCAATCTTAGGAAATTCCTTCGGAACACTCACTACCGGCATTACGTGCTTAAAGCTTCGCTTTGCTCCTTCATACCTTCGCTCCTTATTTCTGAAGGTTGATGTTTCCGATTTCATCGGAACAAGGGACTTGCTTACTTGCTATTTTTATTGCTTAAAATTTGCTTTACACCTATCTATCCAATACAGACTACTAACAAATAAAATAGCTTAAACATAATTATCCATTATAAATAAAATGAAGTCATAATTTCCTCATTTTCGGACTTCATTTACTAAAACAATCGGTTTACCACGGCAATATCGATTAACGGAATACTAAACACCCCCGCCACAATAATCATCTTTAAAATATTATGGAGCACAATGTAGTGCCGCTTGGTTTTCGATTTAAAAAGCATGATGTTGAAAAAAAACAGTAGCAACAGGCAGACGTAAAAATACAAATCCATATAGCCCACGTTAAAACGGTACAACAGTAAAAAAATAGGCAAAAGCGCCAATACCGAAAGCACCAGCAGCATGCGTTTTGAGGTTGGCTCGCCGTAAACTACCGGAATGGTACGGTAGCCTTGCGTTAAATCGCCCGAAAGGTTTTCCAAATCCTTGGTTAGTTCCTTCATTGAAACCATCAAAAACAAAAAAACGGCATGTACAAAAATAACGGGTTCGAAATTTTTATAATACATAAAAATGGCAAAAAACGGCAAAATGGTAAGTACCGCCGAGGTTACATTGCCTATAAAGGGCATTTTTTTTAGTTTGTGCGAATACAACCAAATACCAAAAATATAGCCCGAAAAAAACAGCACGGCGTTAAACGATACATAGCTGGCCATAATTACGGACAAGAAGTTAAGCACAAAGTAAAACGACAGCTTGGTGTTTTGGCTTACCAACCTATCCAATTTCGATTTTATGGGGCGGTTTATCAAATCCTTTTCCGAGTCGTAAAAATTATTGATAATGTACCCGCCCGCAATGGTTGCCGAACTGGCCAGCACCAGCATAAGCAAATTGGGGTCGAATACCACTTCGTGCAAGGGCTTGTCGTGCGCCAGTATATATATTGAGGTTAAATATTGGGCAATAATAATTACCAAGATATTATAGCCCCGAACCACCGAAAACATACTAAAAAACTTAATAATAATATGTTTTTGTTTTCGTGGGAGCATAAAATTTAAGGGGATTGATTATTTTCAAAAACCTTAGAAAAGATAATTTAAAAACTATAAACCACTTCTAATTTATAGGCTTTAAGGGCTTGCTTGGCTTTTTCAATATCTTGGGCAAACCCTAAAATATAGCCACCGCCACCGGAACCGCAAAGTTTTAGGTAATAGTCGTTGGTTTCGATGCCTTTTTTCCAAAGGTCGTGAAACTGTTGCGGTATCATGGGCTTAAAATGGCTTAGCACCACTTTGGATAGTTGTTTTGTGTTTTTGAACAAGGATTTTACGTCGCCCCTTAAAAAATCGTCCACACAGGCATCGGTGTGTTTTATAAATTGGTTTTTTAGCATATTGCGAAAACCTTCGTTTTTCATGTTTTCCATAAAAATGCCAATCATGGGTGCGGTTTCGCCAATAATACCGCTATCCAACAAAAATACGCCCCCTTTGCCATCGGTTTTTTGCGATGGTATTCCCGTGGCTTCAATATTGTCTTTTGAATTGATTAAAATGGGCAGGCTTAAATAACTGTTTAAAGGGTCCAAGCCAGAGGATTTTCCGTGGAAAAACGATTCCATTTCAGAAAAAACGGTTTTTAATGTTAATAGTTTATCTCGGGTTAAATTTTCGAGAACTGTTATTTTGTTATGGGCATACTTATCGTAAATAGCGGCTACCAAAGCACCACTGCTTCCCACGCCATAGCCTTGCGGGATAGACGAATCGAAATACATGCCCGCGGCAATATCGGCGTTAAGGGCTTGTATATCGAACCTTACCAATTTGGGGTTAATCCCTTCCAAATAAGCAGCAAAACGCTTTAAGCTGTCGTTGGATTTTTGGGCGGTTTCCGATAGCGTTTTACTTTGCTTTAATGCGCCTTTGTAAAAGTTATAGGGAATGGATAATCCTTTGGAATCCTTAATAATACCGTACTCGCCAAAGAGTAGTATTTTTGAGTAAAATAATGGTCCTTTCACGCTCAAAATGAATAATTAATCATGCAAAGTTAGTAAATTATTGGTTTGGTTTTTTAATTTATAGCTAAGTCTTAATAGTTTCATTCTGAATGATAGTGAAGAATCTCTAAATTTATAAATGAGATGCTTCCTTCGTCAGCATGACACTTTATACAGACATTCTACCCTCATTTTTAAAAGAATCAAAAAAAATGCAGAAACCCTAAAATGCCATACCTACGCTATTTTTCTCGCCCCAAACCCCAACCAATCGCATATATACTGCCCGTTTTGGCAAAAGGGCGTTAGTTTGGTTTTAATAAACTTTAAAATAGGTTCGGCTTCGCTTTTGGGGTACAGTACGTGTACATTGGCGCCGGCATCCAAGGTAAACCCGATGTGCAAATTGGTTTCTGCCCTAAACTGCCATATTTTATTAATAATTTCCAAGGTATTGGGTTTCATTAAAATAAAATACGGATTGCTGGTTAGCATCATGGCGTGCAGGGTTAGGGCCTCGCTTTCGACAAGGGCTATAAATTGGTTTAGGTCGCCCGATTTTAAAATAGCTTTTAGGGCATCTATATTATCGTGCGCCTGATTAAATCGAGCCTCGGCGTAGGGGTGGTTATCCAATAGGCTATGCCCTACCGTGCTGCTTACTTGTTTTTCGCCCTTATCCACCAATAAAATGGTGTCTTGGTATTGGTTAAAATTTTCATGAACGGCGTCGGGGTATTTAATCCCGTAAAAATTGCTGCTGCCCTTTATGTTTTTATGTGCGCCCCAAACCACCAAATGGCCTTCAATGCTTCTACACGCACTACCGGAGCCCAACCGGGCCAAAAACGATGCTTTTTGGTTAAAATAATCAGGGGGCATATTGGGTATCAGGTCTTTTTCAACAGCCATTAAACATAAGGCCAAGGCACTTATCCCGCTTGCCGACGAGGCTATGCCCGAACTGTGCGGAAAGGTGTTTTGGGTTTTTATGGTGAACTTGTAATGCTTTAAAAGCGGCAAGTAAACCTCTATGCGCTCAAAAAAAGTTTGGATTTTCGGTTTAAAGCTGTCTTGTTTTTCACCTTCGAGAAACACTTCAAAATCGAAACCATTGAACGTTTCTTTCCTTTCGTATGTTAAGGTTGTTATGGTCTTGCAGTTGTTAAGCGTAAAACTTACGGATGGGTTTGCCGGAATTTGGCCTGGCTTTTTTCCCCAGTATTTTACCAAGGCAATATTGCTGGGCGACTCCCATGTTACTTGTCCGTTTTCCAAGGTTTTGGTGTAGGGTTTTGGTACAAATTCGGTTACAATCATAAAGCGGTAGTATTCGGCAACAAATATAACAACTTTATGGCCAACAAACTGCGGTTTTATTTGGATTGCAAAAATACGTTCAAAGTTTATGCTTCAATAAAAAACGACATTTTAATGCGAATAAAAACAGAAAAAATTGCATTTTTGTAACAACTTTAAACCCATTAAGCCCCAAAGATGGAAAAGAAGAAATATGCCCCAACAGCATTAACCATGCTGTGTTTTTTTGTGTCCTGTAACTTGTTTGCCCTGCCCACGTACCATTACAGCACATGCGAACAAAACAACCACCACCTTAGCGATAGCCTTTACAGGGTTACCGTTAAACTAAACCAAAATGTGGAGTATGCCAAAACCCACCATAACCCGGACCTTTTGGCAAACACCTACAATGCGCTTGGCAACGTGTTTTCTAAAATGGGGGCTTACGATATTGCCAAAAAAAACTACATTAAGGCTTATACCCTATTCGACTCGTTAAAAAAACCCGAAAAGGTCGATATGGTTTTAACCTGTTTGGCAAAATCCAACCTTGAGGATAAAAACTATAAAACCTTCGATAGTATTATACCCATTGCCTTAGCCCATTCAAAAAAACTCAACAGCATAAATACCGTAGCAAACCTAAGTTTTTTAACCATTAAAAACTACTACGTTTTTAACAACAAAAACACGATTAAATATGCCAATGAGGGGCTGGAAGCTATAAAACAATTTCACCACGCCCAAAAGGACACGCTTAACAACCTTACCATTAAGCATTTCGAGGAATCGTTTAAATACTACAAAGCCGTAGCCCTAATAAAACAAAAAAAGCATACCGAAGGCTACCAGCTACTGTTTCAAATAAACGAAGACTCGCTTTACGACAAACAAGACGTTAAGGATATACCTTACACCAAACTGGCATCCCTAAATTATTACAAGCACCTATACTACGCTACTATTGAAAAGAACCAAAACTTGGCCCTTAAACATTTGCTTAAATCGGATTCGTACAAACTAAAAGCCTTTAAGCTCCTTGAAAACCAAAATATTGTAAACGGCGATTTAATCACCAAAATATTCGAAACCGAAAAACAACTAAAACTTACCGAAGCCCTAAGAAAAAAAGACCTAAAAATAAACAACACCTTTGCCGTGGCCACCGTATTTCTGTTTTTGCTAATTTTAGTACTAACAGGATTTCTGTTCTATTTTTACAACAACCGAAAACGCATTAAAACCATAAACCACAAACTAAAAAAAGCCAACAAAAAACTAATTGAGGCCGATAAGGAGCGTATGGAATTTTTCTCCATTTTAAGCCACGAGCTACGCACCCCGGTTTATGGTATTAGTGGTTTGGCCAATTTGTTACAGGAAGAAACCTCGAACGAAAAAAAAGCGTATTACTTAGAAGCCCTGCATGCGTCGAGCAACTATATAGCCGTACTTATAGACAACGTGCTGCAGGCCTCGAAGTTCAAGTTCGAAATCAAGGCCCTAAAGCCAACCCCCAATAACCTGTTCGAAATTGTGGCCGATATTACCGACAACATAAAAGTTTCGGCAAAAAACAAGGGGCTGAAATTTATTACCGAAGTAAATATTTCGAAAAACGACACCCTGCTAATCGATAAAATAGCCTTTAGCCAAGTACTTATAAACTTAGTTTACAACGCCATACGCTATACTCCAGAAGGTTACGTTGCCCTTTACATTACCGAAACACACCACACAAATACCGATGCCTCCTTTTATTTCGAAATTAAGGACACCGGAAAAGGCATAGAGGAAAAATACCGAAATGTTATTTTTAAGGCCTTTGAAAACAATGCCTTTTTAAGTAAAAACAGCGAAGGCTCCGGCCTCGGGCTATTTGTGGTAAAAACACTATTAAACCTGCACGGTTCCGAAATCGATTTCACATCGAAACCCAATGTAGGCACCACATTTTTCTTTACCATAACGTTTAAAATTGAACCAAAAAAACAATGCAACACCCCTATCCTACTACAAAAAAACGATAAGGAATACCGGATTTTAATTGTGGACGACAACAAAATAAACCTGCTTGTTACCAAAAAAAACATCGAAAAAGTACCCAACTGCAAAAGCACGACCTGCGAAAACGGCCCCGATGCCATTGCACTTGCCAAACAAGAACATTTCGACCTAATACTAATGGACCTAAACATGCCGGGCATGGACGGTTTCCAGGCCGCGAAACAAATCAGGCTTTTCAACCCTACCATTCCCATTATTGCCCTTACGGCCCTAAACTCCACCGAAACCACTAAAAAGGTTAAGGACAGCAACATGGACTGCGTTATTACAAAGCCTTACAATTTTACCGAGTTTCAAGAAACCATAACCCGTTTGCTTACCACTTCCTGCCAAGTGTAACGCCGTTTTGCGGGTTTTAATTAATTTCTTATTTTGTCGAAAAATTTAAAAACCCCATCCATGAAACCCTCATAGAGGGATTTAGTATAGCCAAGATAATCGCCTCTACAAAAGGACATGAATAAAAACATAGGCCTGTAGGCTTTCGGTTATTTTGCCAAGCATCATAAAAACCTGAAAATTAAATGTTTAACTTAAATTTATTCGTGTGAAAAAAATCATATTTCTTTTTTTATTCGTATCAAGCCTTGCTTTTTCCAACAACACCCAGCCCCAAGTAGGCGATGTTTTGATTATTAACGCCCCAACACACAACACCTACAAACACATTAATTTCCCGCCGCTAAACATTGTGGCAAAACGCAGCGGACTTGCCAATTACAAAAGCGCCTACGGCAACCAAGTCGTTGTAAAGCGTATTTACACCGACAAATCGGGCAACACCAAAGTAGTTTTAAAACGAAAGGACAACGCCAAGCTCCTCGGCTTTTTAAAAACCGTTAAGGCCGATTATTCCAAATCCATACGTGCGGGCGAGCTTTCGGCATTATAATAATTTGGGCGTTACCCCGAAATTTGTTCGGGGTCGGGCTTTCCGCTATATCTTTTATGCCGAATTTATTTCGGCATCCCTTAAAAGCATGGCACCAACCCACGCAAAAGCTTAATTTGCACAATTTGTTCCCTGGGCATAAAAGGATGCCGCTGCAATCCCTAACGCAGCCCAAACCAATGGACAGTACCAACAAGCAACAAAAAACACAACCCTACATTCTTAACTTTTACCCCCCGCAATAGCCCCAGCAACCAAATACCCGCCCGTCCACGCATTTTGGAAATTAAAACCACCCGTTACGGCATCAATATTAATAACCTCGCCCGCAAAATATAGGTTTTTATGCTGCTTGCTTTCAAAGGTTTTAAAATTTATTTCTTTTAAATCGATACCCCCGGCGGTTACAAACTCGTCCTTAAACGTGCTTTTCCCTGTTACCTTAAAAACGGCCCGGGTTAATTGAGCCGCTAAGTTTTCCAACTGTTCCTTGTTTATATCGCCCCAACGGGTTTCATCGTTTATTCCTGCGGTCGCGGCCAATTTTTGCCACAAGCGTTTGGGGAGGTTAAACCGAGCCGTTTTAAAAACAGTTTTCTTGGCCAGATCGTGTTTTAGTTGCTTTAATTGTTCAATACAATCGGTATAAGCGCAACGGATAAAATTAATTTCAATTTCAAATTTATAATGGCGTTTTGCCAGTTCCAAAGCCCCAAAAGCCGATAGTTTTAAAACGGCGGGTGCGCTCATGCCCACATGGGTAATAAGCAAAGGGCCTTGGCTTTTTAGGTCTGTACCCAAAACACAAATTTCAACATTTGGGGCTACCACCCCGGGAATATCGGTAATGCGCCCGTCGGTAACATCAAAAGTGAATAACGACGGTACGGGCGGTACAATACCAATACCCAAACCTTCCAAAAGTTTCCATATTTTTGGGCTACTGCCTGTTGCTATTACTAACTTTTTGGCTATAAAACTGGCTTGCGCCGTTTCTATTAACCACAAATCGCCTTCTTTTTTTATGGCCGCTGCACCGTGGTTGTACAACACCCCAACGCCCAAGTTTTTAGTTTCGCTTAAAAAACAATCGATTATGGTTTGCGACGAGTTGCTCGCGGGAAATATACGACCATCGTCCTCAATTTTTAGCTCTACCCCCCTATTGGCGAACCACTCCATGGTATCGCCCGTCATAAATTTATGGAATGGTCCGAGCAGTTCCTTTTCGCCCCTTGGGTAATTTTTAATTAATTCTTGGGGCATAAACTCGGCATGCGTAACATTGCAGCGTCCACCACCAGAAATTTTCACCTTTTGCAAGCCTTCCTTAGCCTTTTCCAAAATGGTTATTTCCAATTGGGGGTTTTGTTCGGCCATATTAATAGCCGCAAAAAATCCGGCTGCGCCACCGCCTATTATTACAACATCTTTTTTAATCATAATCGGTCGGGCGTATCGGAAATAATACCGTTTACACCGTATTGTTTCATTCGTAAAATGGTTTTGGGGCCGTTAACCGTCCACGTGTAAACCTTGTAACCTTGTAACTGAACCTGCTTAACGTTTACATCGGTAAGCAAGGCATAATTGGGGTGAATTGCCACGGCGCTTACGGTTTTTGCAAAGGCCAAGGCATCGTTTATGTTTGCTTTGGTTAACACGCCTATCGGGATTTTGGGATTTGTTTTATATACAACTTCAAGTTCGCCATACTGAAAACTGGATACCAAAAAATTGGCATACGCCCAGCCTTTATTCGCAATATAATCCTTAATGATATTACAAGTTGGCATTGCCGTATTTTCGCCTTTTAATTCAATATTTATTATTTTTTTGTTTCCCACAACATCCAAAACTTCGGTTAGGATTGGAATTTGAAACCGGCCATCGACCTTTAGTTGCTTTAATTCCCCCAAAGCCATGTTTTTTATGGTGCCGCTACCGTTTGTCATCCTATCGACCGTAGCGTCGTGAAATACCACCAACTCGCCCGTAGCGCAACAATGCACATCTATTTCCACACCGTCTATATTATAGCTTAACGCTCGTTTTATGGATGCAATTGTATTTTCGGCAACGTAGGCCTTTGCCCCCCTATGTCCTAATCGTAGCATGTGTTTCTGTCTAAAGTTTTATAACGGACGCAATAAGCCTTCCTGTGCCACCGAGGCCACAAGTTTGCCTTCCCTTGTGTAAATATGCCCCCGTGCAAGCCCCCGTGCGTTCGAGGCGCTTGGCGATTCGGTAGTGTACAGCAGCCAATCGGTAAAATCGAAATCGCGAAAATACCACATCGAGTGGTCCAAGCTCGCCGTTTGCGTGTTGCCCCAATGGGCTTTTGCCGCATGCGGATTGAGCGCACAGGTTAACAAATTGTAATCGGAAATATAGGTTAGTATTTGTTGCCTAAGGGCCAAATCCAAGGTATCGGTATTTCCCCTTAGCTTAAACCATACATCGTTTACGGGTGGTAGGTTTTTAGGGTCTAATGGGTTTGTTATACTGGTTGGCTTAAATTCTACGGGGCGTTCAATTTCAAAAAAAGATTTTAGCCCTTTTGGGATATACTCGCCGTACTGTTCTTTAATATCGCTCCAGCTTAATAAGGCTTCGGGAGGCTTCACCTTTAACTTCATTTCGGTTTGGTGGCAATACCCCGATTCTTCCTTATGGAACGATGCCGATAGTATAAAAATGGTTTTCCCGTTTTGATTTGCCGTAACCCGGCGCACCGAAAAACTACCGCCATCCCTTACTTGGCTTACATGAAACTCGATAGGAAGCTCCAAAACCCCGGCTTCTAAAAAATAGGCGTGCATGGAGTGCAAAATACGCCCGTTATGTATAGTTCCGTAAGCCGCATTTAAGGCTTGTGCCAATACTTGCCCACCAAAAACGTGGGGCGTTCCAATGGATTTATTGTGGCCTTTAAATATGTTGCTTTCGATTTTATCTAAGGTTAACAGGCTTAGTAAATCGGTTGTGGTTGTCATAATTTGTATATTTTATGGCGTAGATAACGGAAAAATACCCAGTTGCTTTTCAGGAAACCTACTGTTATGTCAACTTTGAAATTTAATACAGAGATTGCTTCGTCGTCGTACCTCCTTCTCGCAATGACGTCGTTGTGACGACAACGGAGGAAGCAATCCCACCCGTCAATTTTAATTTGACATAATACTACAAGGTTTTGTAATCCGTTTTCGTTACGTACCCAATATTTATACAAATATAATCAAGAACTACACGACAACATAGAACATCCTACTTTATGTCTGGCCCATTCGGGGCGTTTGGCAAACCATTTTTGGTTTTCGGGCTGCTCGGCATAGGGGTGTTTCAGCATATTAAAAAATTGGTTTATTACGCTATAATCGCCTTTATTTGCGGCATCTATGGCCAATTGTGCCATGTAGTTGCGCAGTACGTATTTGGGGTTTACGCCGTTCATTGCTGTTTTTCTGTCGGAATCTTTCAAAGTTTCCAATTGTAGGCGTTTTGCGTATTGCAAGAGCCAGTCGTTCCATTTTTGTTTTATTTCCGGTTCTATTTCTGCTTTATAAAATGAAGGTTTTATAATTTCAAGTCCTTTTGAGGGCTGTTCTTTTTCGAAATTACCCAAAAGCCTAAAAAAAAGCGTCATATCGGTTTCGGTTAACAGCAGGGTATCTTCCAAGTTTTTAATAAGGGCAGTATCTTCGGCATAATTTTCGTTCAACCCCAACTTCTGCCGCATCATCTGTAACGATTTTTGTTGAAATTGAAGTTGATAGGCTTCGAGAACCGTTTCGAAAGGCTTAACATCTTCAACCAAAGGGTACAGGGCATTGGCCAATTGGTACAAATTCCACAGCCCGATGTTGGTCTGGTTGCCGTAGCGGTAACGTTTGTGCTGCCTGTCGGTGGTGTTGGGCGTCCAACCGTAATCGAAGCCCTCCAACCAACCATAAGGCCCATAATCGATGGTTAGGCCGAGAATGGACATGTTATCGGTATTCATTACCCCATGGACAAATCCTACCCGCTGCCAGTGTACAACCATATCCACAGTACGCTGCATAACGGCGTTAAAAAAAGCAATATAAGTGGTTTTTGAAGGCGCTCCCAAATGTTTAAAATAATGTTTTATGGTATAATCGACCAGAATTTTCAGGGTTTTGTAATCCTGCCTTGCGGCAAAAATTTCGTAATTGCCAAAACGCAAAAAGGTTGGTGCTACCCGACAAACTACGGCACCTTTTTCGTAAGCCGGATTACCATTGTACAGTACGTCCCTTAATACTTGGTTGCCCGTTAAGGCCAAGGACAAGGCTCGGGTTGTTGGCACGCCCAAATGGTGCATGGCCTCGCTGCACAAGTACTCCCGGATTGACGAGCGCAATACGGCCAAGCCGTCGGCCGTTCGGGAATAAGGTGTTTTGCCCGCCCCTTTTAGCTGCAACATCCATTGTTTGTTGTTGTGCTTAACTTCGGTTAGGTTAATGGCACGGCCATCGCCCAATTGCCCGGCCCAATTGCCAAACTGGTGGCCGCCATAACACATGGCATAGGGTTTTGTATTGGGGTATATGACATTGCCCGTAAACACGTTTAAAAACTGTTTCGATGCGGCATCTTCTTCTGTTAAGCCTAAATTGCCCAATATTTCGGGCGATACGTGCAACAATTCGGGGTTTGGTGTTTTTTTCGGGGTTACAAACGAAAAGCAGGCATTGTGTACTTGCCGCCTCGTGTTTTCCAAATTTGTATCTGGTGGCAATTCTACGTTAAAAATGTTGTTAAGGTGTAGTTTCATGGATTATTGCGGTAAAGCATAATGGCTATTTTCATAATCTTCAATAAGAAAAGTTCGTTGTATTTGGGCGTATTTTTATCGACTTTAAATATTTCCATTAAACCCCCACTTGCTTTGGTATAATCTTCTTCTGTTTTTATTATTGTCCAATTTATATTCAGTTGCCTTTTAATTTCTTTGTTCTTTTGTCTTGATACAAAAGAACCAAAAAATCATATCAATCTTAGGAAATTCCTTCGGAACATTCGCTTTCGGAATTACGCGCTTAAATCTTCGCTTTGCACCTCCATTCCTACGCTCATTATTTCTGAAGATTGATACTTCCGATTCCATCGGGAAACGGGGCTTGATTTTTTGCCTTTATTTGGCTTAATTTTTAGATTTACACCCCTCCCAACGTTTACCGACCATAAACACTATTAGAACCTAAGCCATTGCATTACTCTTTTCAATATAACTCCCTTAATTTATTCATGCTTTCATATATAGCAAACCAAATAGCATAACAAGTCCGTTGTATAAAATTAACCGAAACCACCAACTCAAAATAAAGTACTGCATTATTTTAACTTATCGGCGTGGCGTTTTCTAAATTTATCCAATTTAGGCGAAATTACCGCACGGCAATAGCCTTGGGTCGGGTTATTGCTGTAATAATCTTGGTGATAACCTTCGGCTTCGTAAAATTTGGTTAGGGGTTTTATTTCGGTAACAATAGGGGCATCGAAATACGGTTTAAGTTCGCCCAACACTTCTTGTGCCGTTATTTTTTGGGCATCGCTATTGTAAAAAATAACCGAGCGGTACTGGGTTCCCGCATCGGCGCCTTGTCGGTTTAGGGTCGTGGGGTCGTGGGTGGTCATAAAAATTTCCAACAATTCCTTATACGACAAGATATTGGCATCGAATGTTACCTGAACCACCTCGGCATGTCCGGTTAAGCCCGAGCAAACTTCTTTATAGGTAGGCTTACCGGGCGCTGTTCCCCCGGCATAGCCCGAAACTACTTTTTGCACGCCTTTTACTTCTTGAAAAACGGCTTCGGTACACCAAAAGCAACCACCACCAAAGGTAGCCACTTCTACAGTTTGCTTTTCTGAAATTTTGGGGTTTGAAGCTTCCAAAACCAAGGACTCGGAATTAATACAATAGCGCAGTCCGCTGGGCTCGGGCCCATCGGGAAACACGTGCCCCAAATGGGCATCGCAAACGTTGCACATTACCTCGACCCGAACCATGCCATGCGAGGTATCTTTTCGGTATTTAATGGCGTTGGGGGTTATGGGTTGGGTAAAACTTGGCCAGCCCGTTCCGGAGTCGAATTTTATGGTGGAGTCGAACAGGGGCGTGTTGCAGCATACGCAATCGTACCGTCCAGCTTCGTACACGCTGCACAATGCACCGGTGCCTGCCATTTCGGTACCTTTATTTCGGGTAATACGGTATTGTTCGGGCGTTAGTTGGGCCCGCCATTGTTCATTTTTTTTTTCTACTCGCTTGTCGGGCTTCGGGTTTCCGTTTACCGCAAAGTCCATAACGTTTTTCCATGTTAGCATCGTGTGTTCCGTTGTATTAACTTCCTTATTTTTGGGCTTGGTTTCTTGGCTTTTTCCGCATTGAAAATTAAGAATTAAAGCGATTATAAAAAAATGAAGGAGTTTCATGTTGTTAATTTTATTGCATTGGTCGGGGTTTGGGGAAATACATAACAAAAAAGCTTTCCTAAAAAAACAGGAAAGCCTTAAACATCTGTGCTTCTTTATTTTACTTCAACACCAAAATTTTGTAAGCCCAAGCCCCTAAATCCAACGGCGAACCGTTAAATTCGACTTCGATATTGCTAATATAATCCAAATACACGCCTTGCGGAATAACAACTTGCTGCGGTTTTTCGGAAAAATTGCCTGCAAAAATTATGGTATGCCCGCCTTTTTTGCGTTCGAACAACAATACATTGTCTTCGGAATTTAAGCGTTTGTACGTGGCAGCTTGTTTTCCGCCGTTTAAAGCCGGATTGTTGTGCTTGAGCGCCCCAAGTTTTTCCAACAACCCAAAATAATTGCCTTTGGTTTTTGGTATGGAATCTTTTTCGAAAAACTTCAACCTATGGCTCAAATCGTATTCCTGCCCGCTGTAAATAAGTGGCATTCCGGGCATGGTGTAGCTTAAAGCCGTAAAAATATCCTTGCTATCGGGCATGCGTTCTTTTAAGGTGCCGTTCCACGAGTTTTCGTCGTGATTGGTTATAAAGTTCATATTAATATCGTCTTTCTCTAAAATAGAATCCAACTTAACCATGTAAGCATCAAAATCCTTTACGGTCATGTTGCCTTTGGCCATTTCGTTAAAAATATGGTGGCCTTCCCAAGCGTACTGCATATCGAAAGCGTTAAGCAATAAATTGGGCTGTTCGGCTTCGGCCAACATAAAAACGGGTTTTATTGTGTTGAGTTCGGCAGTTACGGTTTCGAAAAAATCGACCGGGACTTTGTGCGCCACGTCCATACGGTAACCATCGATATTGGCTTCGGTAATCCAGTATTTTAAATCGGTTATCATGTCGTTTCGCATGGCTTGGTTGTCGTAATTTAAATCGGCCACATCGGTCCAGCCCCACGATTCGCCGGTATCGGGATTTATGGGATCTATAATTTCGCCTCTATCGTTTTGGGTGTAATAATCGGGGTGGTTGGCAATCCACGGGTGGTCCCAACCGGTGTGGTTTGGTACCCAGTCGACAATAACATAAATACCATTTTCGTGGGCGGTTTTTACCAAGTTTTTAAAATCGTCCAAAGTTCCAAATTCGGGATTTATGGCTTTATAGTCGGAAACCGAATAGTAACTGCCCAAGTATTTTTTGCGCTCGTTTTCGTCTTCAATATCGCTGGTAAACTTATCGCCCGTGGCTTTTCGTTTTATTTTTGAAATAGGATTTATGGGCATAACCCAAATAATTTGGACACCCAATTGCTTTAAGGTGGGGATATCCTTGGCAAAAGCATTAAACGTGCCTTCGGGCGAATATTGACGGATATTGGCCTCGTAAATTACGGCGTTTTCCATCATGCTATCGGATACGGGTTCTATGGTAAACCCGTCCTTTGGGGTTTCTTGCCGTACGTCGTGTTTTTGGTTGTTTCGGCATGAAAGAAACGCCAAACAAACGGCTATTGCGGTTATTATTATTTTCCTCATACTATTTAAGTTTAAGAATTAACGACTGCAAGGGTTGCAAACTAATGCTGGCACTTAGCACATCGCCTTCAATTTTTAATTCGGTTTTAAAATTGTGGTACAGTTGGTCCTCCAGCGTATACGTTGTTTTGCTAAGCCCCCAAACATAAATGAGGTTATTGGGCAATTGCAAATTAAGGTCGTAGCTATTATGGGCATCAAAGTTTGAAATAATGATGAGTTTTTCATCCTCGTTCCACCGTACGAACGAAACTATTTTATCGCTATAATTTTGGGTGCGTTCTCGGTTAAAATGATGGATTTCCTGATAGTTGCCCATTAAGGCCGGACTATTAATGGTGAAGTTTAGCAAACGTTTATAAAAATCGCGCAGCTCGTTTTCTTCGGGGCTTAACTGGCCACCATCGAACTGTTTATTGTTAACCCAACGCTGGTGGTGCGGTACGCCAATATAATCGAAAATCGAGGTTCTTGAAGGGCTTCCAAATCCGGCATGCTCGGCGGCGGGCTCGCCCACTTCCTGCCCAAAATAAATCATGGTTGGCGAGGTGCTTAAAGTTGCCGAAACAACCATAGCGGGTTTTCCTTTTTGGGCATTGCCCGCAAATTCGGGGCTTGCAATGCGTTGCTCGTCGTGGTTTTCTAAAAAATGGAGCATGTGGTGCTCAATATCCTTTAAATAGTCCTGAATGCCCGGCAGCCAATCGGTTTTTCCGTGGCCTTGCATAATACCCTTTATGGTGTCGTAAAGTTGCACCTTATCGTACAGATAATCCATTTTACCCCGTTTTATATAATCGCGGTACAAATCGGGATTGTACACTTCGGCCATTAAAAATGTATTGGGGTTTTTCATTTTTATTGATGAATTTAAAAAACTCCAAAACTCAACGGGAACCATTTCGGCCATATCGTACCTAAAACCGTCTACGCCAAAATTTAACCAATAGAGGGCTATATCCCTAAATTTAACCCACGAATCGGGTACGGTGCGGTTGTTCCAAAAGGCGGCATGCAGTTTATAGCTTTCGTTTTCGAAACCATAGGGCAGTTCGCTAAAATCCTTATGGCCATCGGGGCTAATGCCGTAGTTTATTTTTACGGTTTCGTACCAATCGTTCATATCGGGCTGCGATGCCCTTGAGCCGTTGCCCGTCCATTTTGCGGGGTTTTCCTCAAACTTACCGTTGGTTAACGGATTTTGTTCGCCCCCGAGGGGTTGGTAGCCGTCCCGCCAATATGGTAACCGGAACGCTTCGCCCGGATTGTAATAAAAATTGTTATTAACATCGTAGGTAACGGTTTTGTTATCGGAATTGCCAAAACTTTCAACACCTTTTGGGTTGGTTATGCTTTTGTAGTTACGGGCAACGTGATTGGGTACAATATCGATTATAACTTGCAAGCCCGCTTTGTGCGAGCGTTCGATTAGGGCTTTAAATTCTTCTAACCTATTAGCGGGATTATCGGCCAAATCGGGATTTACGTTATAATAATCCTTTACGGCGTAAGGCGAGCCTGCACGGCCTTTTACCACATCGGGGTCGTCGTTGGAAATACCATATTGGGTATAATCGCGAATAACGCCATGGTGCGGCACGCCCGTGTACCAAATGTGGGTTACGCCCAAATTTTTAATTTCGTTTAAGGCTTTGTCGGTAAAATCGGAAAACTTGCCCACGCCGTTTTCCTCAATGGTGCCCCATGGCTTGTTATTGGTATTGGTATTGCCGAACAAACGGGTAAACACTTGATAAACAACCTTTTTTCTGTCTTGTTTTTTTTGCATTGTAGTGGATTCTTGATGTGTATCGTGTTTCTGTTCGTTGCGGCACGAACATAAAACCACGATTAAAATTATAATCGATAAAATATTTTTTGTTATAAGAAAAGACGCTTTCATTTACCGTAAATTTTTATTTGCTCCTCTTAATATCAAATGCTCAGGGTAACAATATTCAAAAAAACATACCTTTTTACTATGTTTCACACGAATAAATTTAAGTTAAACATTTAATTTTTAGATTTTTATGATACTTAGCAAAATAACCGAAAGCCTACAGACCTATGTTTTTATTCATGTCCAGAGGCAATTATATTGGCTATACTAAATCCCTCTATTGTTATGTCAAATTAAAATTGACGGATGGGATTGCTTCCTCCGTTGTCGTCGCAATGACGTCATTGCAAGAAGGAGGCGCAACGACGAAGCAATCTTTATATTAAATTTCAGAGTTGACATAACACCATGAGGGTTTCATCTATATAACCGATAAAATTACTTTATTTCAACTTTGTTGTTAGCATAACACTTCCCCTTTCGGTTAAAGTCATGGTATTGTTCCAGACCGATTGCGCCCCGGTTATTATATTTTTAAGGGTTTTGCCCGATAGGCCAATTTCGTTAAATCGGGTTAAGTCCAAATTAACGGGATTGTTGTTCCTGTTTATAATATGAACAACCGTTTCATCATCCAAAATTCGGCACAATATATAAACGCCTTCCTTTGGCGCAAAATGGATGGTACGCCCTTGGTGAATGGCCTTGCTGTTTTTTCGGTAGTTTAATAATTTCTTCAAATATAACTGCATATCCTTTTGGGCATCGGTTAGGCCTTCGCCCGTAAAGGCATTTACGGTATCGCCTTCCCAGCCCCCGGGAAAATCGGAACGAATTAAACCATGGTTTCCGGGATTTTCAAAATCGTTCATTAAAATTTCGGTGCCGTAATAAATTTGCGGTATTCGGGGTAGGGTTAAAATATAACTAAGTGCTATTTTGGTATTGGAAATATCGCCATTTAACTGCGTAAAAATACGGCTCATATCGTGGTTATCGGGAAAAATCAAAATATCCTCGGGGCTGGTATAGGCAAAATCGTTTGCCAAGCCTTCGTATATTTTGGCCAGTCCGTCCCAATCGGATTCTTCGCTATTTAAGGCTTTTACTATGGTTTCCTGCATAGCAAAATCCATAGGCGATTTTAGGTTGGAGTTGTAACCGTCCTTATTAACATGCCCTTGCTGCCAATAGGCTATAAGCAAGGGGTTTATGGACCATTCTTCGCCCACGATGGAAAAATTGGGGTATTCGGTCATGATTTCGCCGGCCCATCGGCTCATAAAATTTTTATCGGGATATGGATAAGTGTCTTGACGGATACCGCCCAGTTTTGCCGTTTCAATCCACCAGATACTATTTTGGATAATGTAATTGGCCATAAACGGGTTGCGCTGGTTTAAATCGGGCATTGCCGACACAAACCATCCGCCAATCATTTGCTCCTTATCATTTTGCGAAGCGTACATGTCTTGGTTTACGGTACGCCTGTGGGTAGAGGTTACTAATTTATTTTTATTTTCGAAGTTTTTTTGATAGTTCAACCAATCGTTAAACGGCAAATCCTTCATCCACCAATGGTTACTCCCGCAGTGGTTGGCCACTTGATCCATAATAAGTTTTAAACCGTGGTTTTTACCTTTTTCTGAAAGTTCCAGATATTCATTTAAAGTCCCAAAACGGGGGTCTATTTCGTAATAATCGGTAATGGCATAACCGTGGTACGACGATTCGGGCATGTCGTTGGTTAGCATCGGGCAAGCCCATATTGCAGTAAAGCCCATATCGGCAATATAATCCAAATGGGCTGTAATACCTTTAATATCGCCGCCGTGCCGCCCAAACAATTCTTGCCTGTTAACGGCTGTTTCCCGCATGTCCGCAATGCTATCGTTATGGGGGTTGCCATTGGCAAACCTATCGGGCGTAATTAAGTAAATAGCATCGCTACTATTAAAGCCCACGTAATCTTCGGCAGGATGTGTGCGTTCTTTTAATTCGTACTCGTAAACCAGATTGTTGCCAAATTCTATTTTGAACGTTCCCGGTTTGGTGTTTTTGTCTATACTTAAATCGATAAACACATAATTGGGGCTATCGGCTTTATGCACTTTTTTTATGGTAACGCCCTTATAATTTATGCTTGGCGTTGCTTTTGAAATATTTACGCCTTTTACCAACAGTTGTAAATTGGTGTTTTTAAAACCAACCCACCAATTGGGCGGCTCGACACGTTCTATTTGGGCATTCATGGGTATTGATACGATTAGGCATAAAATTACGATAAAAAACAAAGAAAAACCTCTCATAGTTTTATTTTTTATCTTTCACTACAATACTAATGGCATAACCGCCACCGGGAACCGATAGGGTTGACAATTGGGTTTTACTGGTTACCTTTTGGGTTTTTATGGTATAAGCCTGCGGATTGTTTAAATAATGTGCATCGTTAGCATCGGCATAAATGGTAGCCTCGTAGGTTTTGCCTTTATCCAGAAAATCCAAAGTAATATGCGACGTTCGGGGTTTTGTGCCGTTAACATTGCCCACAAACCAATTATCGGAATTTTTATCCTTACGGGCAATGGTGATATAATGTCCGGGTTCGGCTTCCAAATATTTACTTTCGTTCCAATCTACCGGCACATCTTTTATAAACTGAAAGGCATCCATAAAACGTTGGTAATTTTCGGGTAAATCGGCTGCCATTTGCAAGGGGCTGTACATGGTAACGTAAAGCGCCAATTGGTTGGCAATGGTGCTGTTTACGTGCGAGTTGTTATCGGGATTAAGTTTACTAATATCCATTTCGAAAATACCCGGTGTATAATCCATGGGGCCGCCCACTAAACGGGTAAAGGGCAATATGGTAACATGGTTGGGTTTGGAACCGCCAAAGGCTTGGTACTCGGTACCCCTTGCCGATTCGTTACCAATTAAATTGGGATAGGTCCGGCAAATTCCCGTAGGGCGAACGGCTTCGTGGGCATTGACCATAATTTTGTAATCGGCCGCTTTTTCCAAAGCGTATTGGTAGTGGTTGTTTACCCATTGGTTGTAGTGGTTTTGCCCAAGCGGCAAAATATCGCCCACATAACCACTTTTTACGGCATCGTAGCCGTGGGCTTTCATAAACTGATAGGCTTTATCGATATGGCGCTCGTAATTGCGAACGGCGCCCGATGTTTCGTGGTGCATAATCATTTTTACGCCTTTGGATTTGGCATAACGTTCTATTTCGTTTACATCGAAATCGGGATAGGGGGTTAAAAAATCGAAAACATAATCTTTTGAATGCCCGAACCAATCTTCCCAGCCCTCGTTCCAACCTTCAACCAACACGGCATCGAAACCATGTTCGGCAGCAAAATCGATATACGCCTTTACGTGCGGCGTGTTGGCGGCATGCTTGCTACTGGGTTTTACCTTGGTATAATCGGTTACCCCGAGTTGTACCGCCGGCAGTTCGTCGGTATAGGCCCAGGAGCTTTTTCCCGTAATCATTTCCCACCAAACGCCAATGTATTTTACGGGCTTAATCCACGAGGTGTCTTCTATTTTACAAGGTTCGTTAAGGTTTAAGGTTATTCTGGAGGCTAGAATATCGCGGGCATCGTTGCTTACCATAACGGTTCGCCATGGCGTTGTGCAAGG
Source organism: Flavobacteriaceae bacterium (assembly GCA_047975545.1). GTDB lineage: Bacteria > Bacteroidota > Bacteroidia > Flavobacteriales > Flavobacteriaceae > JBKEDS01. The sequence continues at coordinate 122,409 of JBKEDS010000008.1, forward strand.
CGCTTGCATACGACCTTTTTCGCCATTGGCATCGGGTGTTAGCCATGATTCGAACACCATATTTTTATCGTCCAGATTAAGGTGCATGCAAGCATAATTTATAAGTGCCGCTTCGTGGATGTTTATATAAAGCCCCTCGTCGGTTTTCATTAACAAGGCCGTTTGCACCCCTGTTGGCGAAAATTGTGTTTGCGAGGCATTTGCGGTTACCGCACCTTCGAAAAGGTTTCTTATTTCGGATAGTTTGCTTTCGGTATAATCGTATTCTTGGGTGTCGTAATCGCCGGGAATCCAGAAAGCGGTATGGTTGCCCGTCATGGCAAACTGGGTTTTTTCTTCTTTTATAACAAAATACACCAAATTTTCTTGTTCGGGAAACTCGTAACGGAAGCCCAAACCATCGTTAAACAAACGAAAACGGATAAGCATAATGCGGTTGGTTTCCTTCTGCTTTAAGGTTACGGCCAACTCGTTGTAATGGTTGCGGATTTGGTTTTCCTCGCCCCAAACGGGTTGCCATGTTTCGTTAAAAGTTGCGGTAATGGTATTGGTTATTTCAAAATCGTTTAAAAGCGACTTGGCATCGTCCTTTAACTCCAACCCCAAACGGCTTGGTTTTATAACGTTTTTCCCTTTGTAAGAAAGCGTATAACTTGGTACGCCTGTTTGTAGCGAAAACTGCATGCTTAATTCGCTGTTTGGCGATTTTAGTTCTTGTGCATTTCCCGAGTAAATAGTGGGCAATAGGGCGATAAGGGCTATTAATATTTTCATCTTTCTGTTCTTTTATTTAACTATTTGCGGTTTCCCGTTAAGCATAATTTCCAGAGCGTTACCTTTTATTAGTTTAAAAACGGTTTCGGTCTGGCTTACGCTAATTTTTAAAATATGGTTTCTAAAATTCACCTTAAACGAATACATATTCCATTGTTTGGGTATTTTGGGCTCAAAATGCAGGGTGTTGTTTTTTACGCGCATACCGCCAAAACCTTCTACAATGCTCATCCATGTTCCGGCCATGGAGGTTATGTGCAGGCCTTCGTGCACTTCTTTATTATAATCGTCCAAATCCAATCGGGACGTGCGCAAATAAAAGGTATAGGCTTGTTCCATCCTATTTAATTTGGCCGCTTGGATACTATGCACGCAAGGCGATAGCGAACTTTCGTGAACGGTAAAGGGTTCGTAAAAATCGAAATGGTGCTCCAGTTCCTCTTGTGTAAAATGGTCCTCGAAAAAGTAAAAGCCTTGTAAGGTGTCGGCCTGCTTGATGTAAGGCGAGCGCAAAATACGGTCCCAGCTCCATTTTTGGTTTATGGGGCGCTGCGATTTGTCCAAATTGGCAACCGTAATGAGTTCCTTGTCCAGAAAACCATCCTGCTGCAGGTAAATATTTTTTTCTTCGGAATACGGGAAATACATGTTATCGGCCACGGTTTTCCAAGTATCGATTTCGGAAGGCGTTAGTTTTGTTTTTTCTGAAATGCGTTTAAAATCGGACACATATTCAGCTTCAACTTTACTAATATTTTCAATGGCATAGGTAATGCACCATTGGGCTATATAGTTGGTGTACCAGTTGTTGTTTACGTTGTTTTCGTACTCGTTAGGCCCCGTTACGCCCAAAATAACATATTTGTTTTTGTTTGTTGAAAACGTAGCCCGCTGCTGCCAAAAACGGGCAATGCCGATGAGGACTTCCAAGCCTTTTTCGGGAATATAACTATAATCGCCCGTGTAGCGGTAATAGTTGTAAATGGCGAAGGCAATGGCGCCGTTACGGTGTATTTCCTCAAAAGTTATTTCCCATTCGTTGTGGCATTCCTCGCCGTTCATGGTAACCATAGGGTATAGGGCCGCACCGTTTTTAAAGCCCAATTTTCGGGCATTTTCAATGGCTTTTCCCAAATGGTTATAGCGGTATTCCAACAGGCTTTTGGCCACGTTTTGGTTTTTGGTGGCCATGTAAAACGGAATGCAATAAGCCTCGGTATCCCAGTAGGTGCTACCGCCGTATTTTTCGCCCGTAAAGCCCTTAGGCCCAATATTTAATCGAGAGTCCTTGCCCAAATAAGTTTGGTTTAACTGAAAAATATTAAAGCGGATGCCCTGTTGCGCCCTAACATCGCCATCGATGGTAATATCGGCCATTTCCCAAATAGCAGCCCAGGCTTTTTTCTGGTTTTCCAATAGGGTTAAAAACCCCAAACCAAAGGCTTTATTTAAAACGGTTTTGGCCGCTTGTACCAAAGTAGCTTTATCGTGGTTGCGGTCTACGGTATAGCCGCCCAATTTTTCAATTGAAAACGTTTCGCCTTGTTTAATATCTTGCGAATAGCTAAAGGCAATGGTGTTTTGGGTGCTTTCAACACTAGGGTTTACTTCAACAAATGAATTATTTACATATATTTTGGACGCCATAAAGGTACAGGTACAAAATCCCGTTTTCATGGTTTTGGCCTCGATAAAGGCTTGATTATCCTGATGCGTTAGGTTTAAAATATCCCAAAATTTATCGTCCCAATTGGTGTCTTCGTTGGTTATTCCGGCATCCAAATAAGGTTGAAAGGTAATATTGGCATTGCTGTTTTTGGGGGTGATTTGGTATTTTATGGCACCAACTTCATCTAAATCCAAACTTAAAAAACGTACAATGTTTACCTCTACCTCCATATCGTTTTGTAGAATAGCGGTAAAACTTCGGGACAGCCAACCTTCCTTCATATTAAGTTCGCGACGGAAATTGGACACTTTTTTACAGGTGAACAAATCCAACTGTTCGTTGTTTACCTTCACATTAATACCAATCCAATTTGGGGCGTTTAGTACTTTGGCGAAATATTCGGGATAGCCGTTTTTCCACCAGCCCACACGGGTTTTATCGGGGTAGTAAACCCCTGCAATATAACTGCCTTGGAAGGTTGGTCCGGAATATTGCTCCTCGAAATTGGCACGCTGCCCCATGGCGCCATTGCCGATACTGAATAAACTTTCGGAAGCCTTTACACGTTGGGGGTCGAACCCTTCTTCGATAAGCGACCAATTATTGGGGATAATATAATCTTGGTTCATGTGTTGTGGTTAATTTAAAAATTGATTGAAAAAGTTGGTTGGTATTTCGGTTACATTATTAAAGTTGAAATGGGCTTGGCTTAGGGTTTGTTTATCGCCTATACCCACGGAAACCATTTTGGCTGTGTTGGCGGCTTCTACCCCTGCAATGGCATCTTCAAAAACGATACAGTTTTCGGGCGGTAAGCCTAATTTTTGCGCCCCTATTAAAAATACTTCGGGGTCGGGCTTGGCCTTGCTTACGCTATTACCGTCCACAATGCCCGCAAATCGGTTTAACAGCCCTACTTGTTTTAAAATCAAAGGGGCATTTTTACTGGCCGAACCCAGTACGTATTTTATGCCCTGTTGGTCCAAATTATCCAACAATGCGTTTACGCCGGGCAGTATTTCGCTGGCGTCCATTTTTGTAATGTAGCTTAAATACTCGTCGTTTTTACTTATTAGAAATTTTTGCTTTTCGGCTTCGGGTAGTTGCACCTTGCCCAAGCCCAACAAAATTTCCAACGAGCGTACCCGGCTTACGCCTTTTAATAGTTCGTTATCGGTTTCGGTAAAGGTTATGCCCAAACTATCGGCAAGGTTTTTCCATGCCAGGAAATGGTATTTTGCAGTGTCGACAATAACACCGTCTAAATCGAAAATTACACCTATTTTACTCATTTTATTTTTTATTATTGAACAGTATCGTCAACATCCTTAACCTTAAACACCAAGGATGCGGCAATTAAAAAACTAATGCCACTTGTTACCAAGGCAAAAATAGCATAATCGTTATAAACATACTTTACCAGCGGCCCACCAATTAAGGCATTAATAATTTGGGGAATAACAATAAAAAAATTGAAAATACCCATATAAACGCCCATTTTTTTTGGTGAAATAGACCCGGCCAGAATTGCATACGGCATAGCCAAAATACTAGCCCAAGCAATACCAACAGCCACCATGGAAAGAATAAGCCAATTTTTATCGGGCATAATATATATTGATATTAGCCCCAAGCCACCGATTACCAAGGAAAAAGCATGCGTTTTTTTTCGTCCTATTTTTTTAGCAATATACGGCAGTGCAAAGGCATAAAAGGCCGATATTAAATTATACACCCCAAACAAAATGCCCACCCAATCGCCTGCATCTTGGTACGGTTTGCTACTGGTGTCGGAAACGGCCAAACCGTACGTGTGCTGGGCTATTGCAGGTGTTGCAAATACCCACATGCCAAACAGGCCAAACCACGAAAAAAACTGAACCCAGCTTAATTGGCGCATGGTTGTTGGCATTTTTTTAAAATCATCGAAAATATCCAACAGGCTTGATTTTTCATCTTCCGGAATTTCGTTTTCTTCGGCTTCAAAACTAGCCAATTCTTCCGGGGTGTATTCTTTTGTTGTAATTACCGTTACAAGAATTGAAGCAATTAAAACAACAGCTCCTATTATAAACGACATAATTAAATTTGCAGGGACAACCCCTTCCGGAGCTTCGTTGGAAACACCAAACCAATTATGTAGCATATAAGGCAGCCAAGACCCTATTACGGCTCCGAAACCAATTAACGATGTTTGTACGCTAAAACCCTGCGTGCGTTGGTCGCTTCGTAAATTATCGCCCACCAAAGCCCTAAATGGCTCCATGGCAATATTAAACGAGGCATCCATAATCATTAAAAACCCGGCGCCCACCCAAAGTGCGGGCATAAAGGCAATAAACATATCGGCTTGCGGCATTAATACCAGGCCTATCGAAGCCAATACGGCACCTATTAAAAAATAGGGTTTTCTTCGGCCTAACCGATTCCATGTTTTATCGCTATAATACCCTATAATAGGCTGAACGATAAGCCCCATTAAGGGTGCTATAATCCAAAACCACGACAGTTCGTGGACATCGGCCCCGAAAATTTGAAGTATCCTACTGGCATTGGCATTTTGAAGGGCAAACCCCATCTGGATTCCCAAGAAACCGAAACTCATGTTCCAAATTTCCCAGAAACTTAATCTACGCTTTTCCATTAAATAGTATATTTAAATTACTACTATTTGATAAGCGACAACTTATCAAAACTTATTTTGAGAAGTAAAAACATAAGTTTTGAGTCTTGGTACAAATATAAAAAAGTTTTTATTCTTTCGTTAAAAAAATGTTATTTAGTTGATTCTCTTTCAACTAATTCGGTTTCAATAATTACGGTATTAAAGTTTTTTGTTGTGGTTTCGTCGGGATAATCGCGTAAATCCACCTCACTTTCAATCCTATCTATAAGCAGGTTAGCCGACAGCTCGCCCATTTTTTGCCCATATTGGTTTACTGTTGTTAAACTTGGGGTAACGTGCTTGGACAAAACACCGTCGGTAAAGCCTATAACCTGAATATCGTCCGGCACTTTCAGTCCTAATTTCCGGGCCACTTTCATGGCCGTTACGGCATAGAGTTCGTTAACGGCAAAAACGCCGTCGACTTTATCGTTCCTTTTAAAAAAGCGTTCTACCTCGTCTTCCAAAGCCTCAAGGCGGTTTTCGTCCTCCAAGCTGTCATCTATTTTTAAAATCATAGTTTTTTCCGGATGAAAATCGTTAATTTTAAGCGCCTCGACATAGCCTTGGGTTCTTAATCTGCCCACGCTTACGTAGTCCATAGTTGTTATTAGGGCAATATTTTTACAGCCTGAAGCCACTAACTTGTTTACGGCTTTTACGGCCCCCTGCACATCGTCTACCACCACTTTATCGCAATCGACATCTTTTACTACCCTATCGAACATAACAATGGGCATGCCCTGCGCAATGGCGGCGTTAAAATGGTGATAATCTTCCTTTAGCAAGGTTTCCTTGGAAATAGATATAATAAACCCATCGATACTACCATTGGCCAACATTTCCATATTAATAACCTCTTGCTTAAACGATTCGTTGGAAAGCCCTACCACAACGTTATAGCCCCGTTTGTTGGCAATAGCCTCGACGCCCCGTATTACGGTGGAAAAATAATAATGGACCACTTCGGGGATAAGGATGCCTATGGTTTTGGTCTTGCGGTTTTTTAGGCTTAGGGCTATATTATTGGGCTTATAGTTATAAAACTTGGCAAAGGCTTGTATTTTTTGGGTAGTGTCCTCGCCTATTTCCTTACTGCCGCTAAGGGCTTTGGAAACCGTTGAAATGGAAACATCCAGCTCTTTGGCTATTTGCTTTAAGGTAATTTTCTTCTTCATAATGTATAGCGCTCAGGGAATATTAAATGTAGAATAAACACTTCAATTGATAAAGATACTATTTTACTATCGATTGCAATATCATTTTCTTGAAATTTTCCGTTTTATCTAAAAAGTTTTCAACACGAAAACGTTTTCGTTGCGAATTTCGTAATTCAAAATTATCCCTTTACACCAATTTAACATAATTTTAATGCCGAGAAGTAAAAATATAACTAAACAAATAGGATTTAAATTTCAATGTATGAAAACAATTATTAATGGTATATTGTTTTTTATGCTCTTTGCGCCTACGCTTTTATTGGCGCAAAACAGCGTAAAAGGAACAGTAACAGAACAATCGACTTCACTACCGCTCCCCGGGGTTAATGTTATTATTAAAGGCACCACCACTGGTACCGCCACGGATTTCGACGGATTATACCAAATCGAGGCCAATAACGGCGACGTTTTGGTATTTTCGTACGTAGGCTACATAACACGGGAAATAACCTATACCGGCCAAGCAACATTAAACGTTCAGTTAGTTGAAGACGCCGCCCAACTTGAAGAAGTGGTGGTTATTGGGTATGGCAGCGTAAAGAAAGAGGATTTAACGGGTACCACCGACCTTGTTACCGATAAGGATTTTAACAAAGGCCCGATAGTTTCGGCACAATCGTTAATTAGCGGTAAAGTTGCCGGGGTTAGCGTAACTTCGGGCGGCGGTGCTCCCGGCGAAGGCCAGGATATTAAAATCAGGGGCGTTGGCTCGCTATCGTTAAGCAGCAGCCCAATGTACGTGGTGGACGGCGTGCCAATATCGGACGCTACCGGTGGCGCCAGAAACCCGTTAAACTTTATAAACCCCAACGATATTGAAAGCTTTGTGGTACTAAAAGATGCCTCATCGGCAGCTATTTACGGCTCGCGAGCCGCAAACGGGGTTATTTTAATTACTACCAAAAAGGGCAAAAACAAAGAGTTTTCGTTTAACCTTAGCACGCAAACCTCGGTTTACAATGCCGTAAACGATGTTGATGTTTTAAGCGCCAACCAACTTAGAACCCTGATTAACGAAACCGGAACCGCTAACCAAATAGCCTTACTGGGAAATGCCAACACCAATTGGCAAGACCAAATTTACACCTTTGCCGTTGGTTCGGACCACAATTTTAGCACAACGGGAAGCGCTTTTGGCGTGTTACCCATAAGGGCTTCGGTAGGCTACTCGAACCACGACGGTATTTTAAAAGGCGATAATTTTACGCGAGGCACAGGTGCTATTAGCCTAACGCCCAAGTTTTTTGACGACCATTTGAAGTTTGAAATTAACGCACGAGGGGTTTATACCGAAAACACCTTTGCCAATAGGGATGCCATTGGCAGCGCTGTTATTTTCGACCCCACGCAATCTATCTACGATGCCAATTCGCCTTTTGGCGGGCACTTTACCTGGCTAACAAACGAGAACATACAAAACAGCTTAGCCCCAACCAATCCGGTGGCCTTATTAAAATACAAAGACGATACTGCCGAAATAAGACGCTTTGTAGGGAACGCCAAAGTAGATTATAAACTGCATTTTTTTGAAGACCTAACCGCTACCGTAAATGTGGGCTACGATATTGCCAATAGCCACGGCAGGACCGTAACATCCGAACTCATGCCAAGTTCTAATCTGGACTGGAACGGCTCGTATTACCGCTACAAAAACGTAACCACCAACAAATTGTTCGATGCGTACCTTACCTACACCAAAACAGTAAACGAGGCGCATAATATTACGGCTGCCGTGGGGCATTCTTATCAATCATTTGCATACGACAACAATAATTTCGATAGCGAATTGGAAGAAGAAGGCAACAAAGCCTACTTTATCGATAAAAGCAAAAACGTACTACTATCGTACTTTGGCCGTTTAAATTACGACTACAAAGGCAAGTACCTGTTTACGGCTTCGTTACGAGCCGATGCCTCTTCCAAATTAAATCCGGACGATCGTTGGGGGTATTTCCCCTCGGCAGCAATTGCTTGGAAAATTAGCGACGAAAATTTCCTTAAAGACTCCGAAACCGTTAACATGTTAAAATTAAGGGTAGGCTATGGCGAAATAGCCAACGTATCCGGTTTGGGCGACTATCTGTTTTTAACCCGGTACCAAGGCAGTACCGATACGGCCCAATATCAATTTGGAAGCAGCTTTTACCAAACTTACAGGCCGGAAGCCTTCAACTCCAACCTAAGATGGGAAGTAGGCAAAACGTTTAACGCCGGTATTGATTACAGCCTGTTCGACGGCCGCATTTCCGGCTTGGTTAACGCCTATTACAAAAAAACCGAGGATATGATTGCCAGTGCCTTGGTGGACCCCTTTACAAACTTTAGCAACCGTATAGACAAAAACATTGGCGATATGGAAAATAAGGGTATCGAGTTCAACATCGATGCCGATATTATTAGAAAAGACGACTTAAACTTTTCGTTAAACTATAACATTTCGTTTAACGATAACGAAGTTACCAGCCTACCATCGGACCAACTTCACGGCGGCATAAGCGTAGGAACGGGCAACAATGTTCAAGTACACCGTGTGGGCGAAGAAGCCTCCAGCTTTTTGGTTTACCAACAAGTATACGGTACCGATGGAAAACCCTTGGAAGGCGTATTTGTGGACCGAAATGGCGACGATATTATTAACGATAGCGACCGCTACATAAAAGGAAGCCCATACGCTAATGTTTACATGGGGCTAAATGCCAATTTAGACTATAAAAAATGGAGCCTGTCCGTTCAGTCCAGGACCAGTCTTGGAAACTACATGTACAACGATGTTGCCGCTGGCAAAGGTGTTTTGGCAAATGCCACTATTAATGCGGGGCTATTGCAAAACATCCAATCGGATTACTACAATTCGGGCATTACGCGATTAACCGACAGAACAGCACTTAGCGATTATTATATTCAAGATGCTTCGTTCTTCAAGTTGGACAACATAACATTGGGCTATACCTTGGATAACGCCATTAAAAATGCAATGGTTCGTTTCTCTGGTTCGGTACAAAATGTATTTACCATTACAGATTACGATGGTTTGGACCCCGAAATCAATGGCGGCATAGACAATAATTTCTATCCACGCCCACGCACGTTTGTTTTTGGTGTAAATATTGACTTTTAAAAAATTTAACAGATGAAAAATAATTTAAAACATATAGTCTTTCTATCGGTATTGGCTCTTGTAATGATGGCTTGCCACAACGATTTAGACCAATACCCCATCGACCCCGATTCGTTTACGGAAGAAGATGTATACGCTAATGCCGCAGAAGCCAAGGGCGCTTTGGCAAAATTATATGCAGGTTACGTGCTAACAGGGCAACAAGGGCCTTCCGACCAACCCGATATTGCCGATATAGACGAAGGCGCATCGCAATTTACCAGAATGTTATACAACTTAAACGAATTAACCACCGACCACGCCGTAGTGGGCTGGGGCGACCCCGGATTGCCCGATTTACACGGCCTGTATTGGTCAGGAAGCAATTCGTTTTCCGAAGCCATGTACTACCGTTTGGCCCAAGAAGTATCGTTTTGTAATTCGTTTATAGAAAACGCATCGACCTTAACCGATGATGCCGTGACCCAGTACATTGCCGAAGCTCGATTTTTAAGGGCTTTTGCGTATTACAACTTAATAGACTTGTACGCAAACGTGCCATTGGTTACACAGGTTTCCACCGAATTGCCAACACAAAACACAAGAGCCGAATTGTTCGAATTTGTTGAAACCGAATTATTGGAAATCCAAGATTTATTGGCAGAATCGGGCGCAAACGAATATGGCCGCGTAGACCAAGTGGCCGCTTGGGCACTACTTTCCAAACTTTATCTAAATGCCGAAGTTTGGACAGGCGAAGACCGATATTCCGATTGTATTACCTATTCAAACTTAGCCATAAACTCAAGCTACGCCATTAACACAACCGATGCTAACGGAAACGGCACGGCCTACGACGAGTTGTTCTTGGCCGATAACGATACCAATGGCGCGCAAAACGAATTTATTGTAACGGCCAATTTCGATGGTTTAAAATCCAAAACCTATGGCGGCACTACATTCTTGGTACACGCTGCTATTGGCGGCGATGTTATGGTAGCTTCCAACTACGGCGTAAACGGCGGTTGGGGCGGTATGCGCACCACAAAAGCATTGGTAGAAAAATTTAACAGCAATGACCAAAGAGCTATGTTTTTTACCGACGGGCAAAATTTGGAAATTGAAGATTTGGGTACGTTTACCGATGGCTATGCCGTTGTAAAATTTACAAATATCGATTCAAACGGCGCTGCCGGAAACGACCCCGATGGTGAATTTGTTTCAACCGATTTAGCACTTATCCGCTTAGCCGAAATTTACCTTAACTACGCCGAGGCCACATTAAGAGGCGGCGACGGAGGAAGCACAACAACAGCCTTAGGCTTAATTAACGAACTACGGGAAAGAGCCTATGGCAATACCTCAGGGAACATTGCCGCTTCGGGTTTAACTTTAGATTTTATTTTAGACGAACGCTCCAGGGAACTTTACTGGGAAGGACAACGCAGAACAGACCTGGTACGCTACAATTACTTTACTACAGCCACTTACTTATGGCCGTTTAAAGGTAACAGCGCCGACGGAACATCGGTAAGTGCCTACCGAAATATTTTCCCTATACCAGCAAGTATTTTAACCGTTAACACTAACTTAACCCAAAACGAAGGGTACTAAACTTTAATGGGCAAACAACGGCTATTACCCGCCGAAATAATTAAATAACCGAACCATAGGTTCTTGACAAAATTTAAATAAATGAAAACAATTTTCAAAACATATTTGGCCTTGCTAAGCATTGTGTTAATTGCTTTTTCCTGTGACGACGACACAAACCACACCACGATTAACCCCAATGCAAGCACGACGGCTTCACTATCGACTACTTCGGTGGTTTTATCTAAAGACTCAGAAACCGAAACCGCTGCAATTGTTTCCTGGACGGCTCCCGAATTAGGCTTCGATTCGGCCGCACCAACCTACCGCTTACTGTTAGATGTTGCGGGCGGCGACTTTTCATCGCCCGAATCATTCACCGAAGTATCGGCGGTAACCGACACATTAACCCACCAAACCTTAAACACAAAGTTACTAAACTTAGGCTTGGAACCCGGAGTTGAAACTACTGTGGACATTGTTGTTCAGGTTATTTTAAGCAACGTAAATTCGCTATACTCCGAACCCGTAACGCTTACCGTAACGCCATACGCCGCTATTTTAGATTTATCTACAACATGGGGCATCGTGGGCAGTGCGGCGCCAAACGGTTGGAATGGGCCGGACGCACCATTTTACCAAACCGGTACCGACGATGTATATGTTGCCTATGTTACCCTAACCGATGGCGAAATTAAATTTAGGGAAAATAATGCGTGGGACTTAAATTATGGCGATACTGGCGTTGACGGAACTTTAGATGCAGGAGGCGATAACATTGCCGTTACAGCCGGAACCTACAAAATCACCTTCGATTTAAACAATCTTACTTACGAAATGGAAATTTATTCTTGGGGTATTACAGGTAGTGCCGCACCCAATGACTGGGCCGGGCCGGATGCTATATTGGAGTACGACCCAACATCCGACCAATGGCGTGCCTTGGTAACCCTTGCCGATGGTGAAATTAAATTTAGAACCAACAATGCTTGGACTTTAGATTATGGCGATACCGATGCCGACGGAACACTTGACCAAGGCGGTACCAATATTGCCGTAACCGCAGGCAACTACCTTATTACCGCTAACTTTAACGATTTAACCTATACCCTTGAAGCCATAGATTTTTGGGGCATTGTAGGCAGCGCCACACCAAACGCTTGGGACGGCCCGGATATTGCCTTAAAATTAGACTACTCCAGCGATGGCATGGTATGGTACAACGATAGTTTCGATTTAACCGATGGCGAAATTAAATTCAGGACCAACAGCACTTGGACTTTGGATTATGGTGATACCGATGCCGATGGAACGCTAAACCAAGGCGGCACCAACATTGCCGTTACGGCAGGAAATTATGCCGTTAGTATTAACCTTGAAGATTTAACGTATACGTTGGAAGAAAATTAATTATCAATAAACATTAAAAAAAGCCGTGGCCTCCCTACGGCTTTTTTTAGCCAATCCTTAAAAGAAATAAAAACAAACCTATTCCTATTATTTTCACTTCTTGCAACCTACGCTTTTGCGCAAGTATCGACCTCCCCTTCATTCCCCACTGAAGCTACCGAAATAACAATAACCTTCGATGCCACTGGCACGGGTTTAGACGGTTATACCGGAAATGTATATGCCCATACGGGGCTTATTACCAATACCTCAGCAAACGACAACGATTGGAAATACGTTATTGGTAGTTGGGGCGACAACAATGCCCAACCCTTGCTAACCAACACAGGCACCAACACCTACGAGTTAACCATAACACCCGAATTACGTGCATATTATGGGGTAGCCGATGGCGAAAACGTTTCCAAAATTGCCATTTTATTTAGGAACAGTGCGGGCAATGCCCAAACCTCCAATTTTTATATTACCGTTTATTCGGGCGATTTTACAGTTGAAATAACATCACCCGAAAACCAATCGGTTTACAACGTTAACGACGACATTACAATTAATGCGGCTTCTAATTTTAGTTCAAATTTAGAATTGTTCGTAAATAATCAAAGCATACAAACCGCTTCAAGCTCAATTTCTATTTTATCTTCATATACATTTACAGCTTCGGGCAACTACGACATTAAGGTTAACGCCACTTTAAACGGCACGACCATTACCGATAATATTTCGGTTTATGTAAACACCGCCACCGTAGAAGAAACATTGCCTTCGGGCTTAACAAACGGCATAAATTACGACGGTACCGACCCTACAAAGGCAACATTGGTATTGGACGCCCCACATAAAGAATTTGTGTACGTTGCGGGAAGTTTTAATGGCTGGAACCCTTTTTCTACAACCTACCAAATGAAAAAAGACCCCTCCGGCACAAAATTCTGGATAGAACTAACAGGGCTAACCGCAGGTACAGATTACACTTACCAATACTGGGTTTACGATACCAACCCGCCAACAGGATCTTCGGAAGAGATTAAAATTGCCGACCCCTATTCAACCTTAATTTTGGACCCCGACAACGACCAATATATTACCAACTACCCCAACATACCAACTTATCCCTCGGGACAAAATGGTATTGTTACGGTTTTAAATACCCAAGAAACCGAGTACACTTGGCAAGTTGCCGACTTTGAAAGAACAGAACGGAACAATCTTGTTATATACGAAATGCTAATTCGCGACTTTACCGAGTCAAGCTCTTATGAAAGTGCCATAACCCGTTTGGACTATATAAAAGAACTTGGGGTAAACGCCATAGAACTCATGCCCGTAAACGAGTTTGAAGGCAATATTAGTTGGGGCTACAACCCGTCTTTTTACATGGCCTTAGATAAGGCTTACGGTACTAAAAACAACTTTAAAACATTTGTTGATGAATGCCACCAACGGGATATTGCCGTTATAGTCGATGTTGTTTTTAACCATTCCTTCGGGCAATCGCCGTTAGTGCAAATGTATTGGGACAGCACCAACAACAGACCCGCCTCGGACAACCCTTATTATAACCAAACCCATAATTTGGTTGATAATACAAGCGCCCATTGGGGTTACGATTTTAACCACGAATCCACCTATACAGTCAACTTCTTTAATGATGTTTTAACATACTGGATGAACGAATATAATATAGACGGTTTCCGTTTCGATTTCACCAAAGGGCTCTCGAACACGCTTTATTACGGCTCGGACAATTGGGCCAGTACTTATGATGCCGATAGGATTGCAAACCTAAAAGCCTATGCCGACCATGTTTGGGCAAACGATGGCGCATCGACCAACGATGCTTATGTAATTTTTGAACATCTATCGGACAACAATGAAGAAACCGAATTGGCCAACCACGGAATCATGCTTTGGGGCAACATGAACCACAGCTTTAACCAAAATACCATGGGCTGGAATACCGATGCCAGTATATCTTGGGTATCGCACAAAAACCGTGGGTGGACTTATGCCAATTTGGTTGGCTATATGGAAAGTCACGATGAAGAACGCCTAATGGTTAAAAACGTGGCTTATGGAAATTCTTCCCAATCGCCAACTTACGACGTAAAAACTTTAAGTACGGCATTAGATAGGCAAGAAACCGCAGCCGTTGTACTTTATGCCATCCCCGGCCCAAAAATGTTATGGCAATTTGGCGAACTTGGTTACGATAAAAGTATAAACTGCGAAGCCGACATTACAAATGGTAGTTGCAGAACGGACGTAAAACCATCGGCTTGGACCTTAGGCTACGATAGCCTTTCCGATAGATTGGATTTGTTCAATGTTACGGCAAGAATGATTGCCCTAAAAATCAACGAAGCTGTATTTCAAGGCGATTTTACAATAGAAGATTCGTACAACTCTAATGCGCTTATAAAACGTATTTACGTTTGGGACAACAATATTCCTGTTGAAGACCTTAAAAATGTAGTAATTGTTGCCAATTTCGACGTGGTAGACCAAAGCGTTGTACCTGGATTTCCCTTTGCAGGGAATTGGGTAAACCTAATGGACGAAACAAACAGTACCGTTTTGGAGGTAACGGACACCTCGGCAGCCATTACCATTCCCGCAGGCGGGTTTATAATTTATGGCAATTCTACACCCGAAACTTTAAGCACGGATTACCCGGTTATAAAAAGCAATATTAAACTATACCCAAACCCAACTTACAACGCTTTCAAAATAAGCCAAAATGTAAAAACGGTTACTATCCATGATATCACGGGCAAACTAATATCGACTTTCGAAGGCAATTTCAGCAAAGGATTTACTTTCGACATATCAAATCTTCCGCAGAATATTTATTTAGTGAAAATTAAAAGTACAGCAGGAGAACAAGCAACCAAAAAGTTAGTTAAAATGTAATCGCTATCAATTTATAACGACCAGAATAAAAAAGAGGCCTTTTTGAAAAGCCTCTTTTTTTATCCGTTTATTTTCCTTACCAAAAATACCAGTAAAACACGCCTGTAATTAAAAGAATGATTATGGTATGGATAACATCCCAATGGTTCCAACTGGCCCTATTCTCCTTTATTTGCACTTCAGTTGCGGTACCAAACACCAAGCCTTGTATTTTTTCGGCACTTGGGGCTTCGGTAAACAAGCTAACAATAACAACAACCAAAATACAAAACAGGAACATCCAACCACAGAAAAACAGCCAGTTTAAATCGTAAAATACGTATTTAAACAACGAATCGGCTGCTTCGGGCGCACTGGTATAATAAATTTTAGCGCCTAAACGGGTTAGACCAATAACAAGACCCGATATTAAGCCCCACATACCGCCTTTAGCCGAGGTTTTTTTCCAAGTAACCCCAAGTAAAAATGCTGCCGCAATACCCGGTGCCAAAACCGATTGTACATCCTGCAAATAGGTATAAAGCACATCGCCCACACTACGCATAATAGGAATCCAAAGGATACCCAAAACCACGATAACTATGGTTGCCATTTGGCCAATACGCACTAATTTTTTTTCTGGCGTAGTTGGCTTTATCTTTTTATAAAAATCGATGGTAAACAACATGGCCGAAGAATTAAACAACGAAGCCAAGGAACTCATTAAAGCTGCCAAAATACCACAAACCACCAAACCTTTAACCCCTGCGGGCAGCAACTTGGCCACCATAGTCGGGAAAGCGGCGTCGGCATTGGCCACGCCACTACTTAAAAACGGCAAAAACCCTTCGCCTCCTCCGGCAATACTTTGTTGATGGATAGCAAAAGCAATCATACCAGGAATTAAGAACAGGAAAACGGGCAATAGCTTTAAATAAGCACCGAATATGGTACCCCTGCGCGACTCTTTTAAGTTTTTGCCGGACAATACCCGTTGTACAATATACTGGTCGGTACACCAGTACCAAAACCCAATAATGGCCGAGCCCATTAAGGCACCCAACCACGGAAAATCGGGGTCGTTATTGTTTCGTATTAAACTGGTCATGGTATCGCCATAATCGTTTACAACCACGGCATTGGTAATGGCCATCATTTCATCCCAACCACCAAGCTCACGCAAACCCAGAACCACAATAATTAAAGAGCCAAGAAGCAAAATGGGCGTTTGCAGTACCGAAGTATAAAGTACCGATTTCATACCACCAAAAACGGTGTACAAAGCCGTAATAAGCACCAAACCTATGGCGGCAATCCAAAAGAAATCGATACCCCAAAGTGTTTCGATACCAAACACCTGCTGAAACACCAATCCACCCGCGTATACCGTAACCGCTACTTTGGTTAGCACATAACTTATCAGTGAAATTACCGATAGTATGGTTCTGGATTGCGGGTTGTAGCGCCGCTCCAAGAATTCGGGCATGGTGTACACCATACTCCGGGTATAAAATGGCACGAACACCCAACCGAGAATTAAAATCATCCAGCCTTGGATTTCCCAATGCGCCATGGCCATCCCACTCGAAGCTCCGGCACCCGCCAAACCTATTAAGTGTTCCGAACCAATGTTTGAGGCAAAAATAGAAGCCCCAATAGCTATCCACGACGCATCGCGCCCACCGAGAAAATAATCGGCGGAATCGTTTTGTTTTTGTCGCACTACCCATACGATAATACCAATAAGTATAACGGCAAATACCGAAATTACTATCCAGTCTAAACTACCCAATCCTTGTTGCATATCAAATTTATTTAGTTGAAAATTAGTTTTTGGTTAACGTATTATAAACGATGCTGAAACATGTTAAAATATGCTTCGTTGGCATTCATGGTATCCTTAAAGCTGCGTATTTTGGTGGCCTCGTCTATTACCAATAATTCAATTCCGGCCATATCGGCAAAGTCTTCCATATACTCGGTTGTTATGGCCTGCGAGTATACGGTGTGGTGTGCGCCTCCAGCCAAAATCCATGTTGTAGCGGCAATATCCAAACTTGGTTTGGCGTCCCAAAGCACACGGGCAACGGGCAATTTGGGTAGGTCGTGCATGGGTTTTACGGCCTCGACTTCGTTCACGATAAGCCTAAAACGGTTGCCCATATCGACCAATGACGCATTTATAGCGGATCCTTCGGGCGAGTTAAACACCAAGCGCACGGGGTCGGCTTTTCCGCCAATACCCAACGGGTGGATTTCGCACGACGGTTTGGCATCGGCAATGGTTGGGCAAATTTCCAACATGTGGGAACCTACAACATACGATTTATTTGGGGTGAAATGATAGGTGTAATCTTCCATAAACGATGTTCCGCCTTTCAACCCCTGAGCCATAACTTTTAAAACCCGTACCATGGCTGCCGTTTTCCAATCGCCTTCGCCCCCAAAGCCATAACCATCGGCCATTAAGCGCTGAACTGGCAAACCAGGCAATTGTTTAAGTGTTCCGAGGTTTTCAAAGGTATCGGTAAAAGCCTTAAAGCCACCTTCTTCGAGAAACCCCCGTAGGGCAATTTCAATTTTTGCGGCCTCGATAAGCGAGTTTCGCATGGAACCTCCTGCTTTTAGGCTATCGGCCAAGTTGTATTCCGCTTCGTAAACTTTTATTAAATCCTCCACCTGTTTTTCGGTTACGCTTTCAATACGGTTTGTAATATCGGAAGAGTCGTATCCGTTAACCGATACGCCAAAACGTATTTGGGCTTCTACCTTATCGCCTTCGGTTACGGCTACTTCACGCATATTATCGCCAATACGGGCTACTTTTAGGTGGTTCATTTCGTCCCATCCTAAAGCCACCCTGGACCAAATGCCTATTTTTTTATGAACACGCTCTTCCTTCCAATGCCCAACAACCACTTTTCTTTTTATACGCATGCGCGACATGATGAAGCCAAACTCACGGTCGCCATGGGCAGATTGGTTTAGGTTCATAAAATCCATATCGATATCTTTCCACGGAATTTCGGCATTAAACTGCGTATGTAAGTGGCATATCGGTTTATTTAGAATACGTAATCCGTTAATCCACATTTTGGCAGGCGAAAAAGTGTGCATCCAGGTAATGATGCCAATACAGGCTTTTGTAGCATTTGCTGCTTCGCAAAGTTCCGTAATTTCCGATGGTGTTTTTACTATTGGCTTAAACACTATTTTAACGGGTATTTCGCTTGAAGCGTCTAATCCCTTTGCTATTTCTTGTGAATCTTTTGCAACTTGGTTTAAAGTTTCTTCTCCGTAGAGGTGTTGGCTTCCTGTTACAAACCAAACTTCTTTTTTAGATAAATCAATCATTTTTATTTAATATTTTATTTAGTTGTTATTGCCCGTAATAGGCGTTTTTTCCGTGTTTACGTTCAAAGTGTTTCTTTTTTAAAGCATCTTTTAAGGGCAATGCGTTAGGATTTATTTGCAGGGTTAGATAGGCCATTCGGGCGACTTCCTCGCAAACGGCACTGTTGTACACCGCTTTGGCTGCGGTTTTCCCCCAAGTAAACGGGGCATGGTTTCCCACGAGCACCATACCTATTTTGTTGTAATCCAGCCCACGTTCGTTAAGGTAATCTATAATTTGATAGCCTGTCATGTGTTCGTAATCGCCCTTAATATAATCATCTTTCATAGGTGGCGCACAAGGTATATCGGCAATAAGGTGGTCGGCATGCGTGGTACCAAAAATAGGCACATCCTTTAGGGCTTGCGCCCATGCGGTTCCGTAGGTAGAATGTGTGTGTACCACCCCACCTATTTTATCCCATTCTTTATACAATACGGCATGGGTTTTTGTGTCGGACGACGGGCGCAAACTGCCCTCGACTATTTTGGCATCGAAATCGCAAATAACCATTTGCTCGGGTTTTAAATCGGCATAAGGCACGCCACTGGGCTTTATGGCAAAAACGCCTTTGTTCCTATCGGCCGCGCTGGCATTGCCAAAGGTAAACAGTACCAAGCCCAGTTCGGGAAGCTGCATATTGGCTTCGTAGGCTTCTTCTTTTAATGTTTTGTAACTACTCATAATTATTTTTGCATAATATATTGTTCCATCACCACAGCCAAATTGCTATAGTTTTTATATATTTTATCAAAAGTTTTCGAATTGCTTTCTATGGGTTTGTATACGGTTTCGAACGGACTGGACATAGCGTTCATGGCGGTTTCGGTTTCGTCGTACAAACCTGCCGCCATAGCCCCGAATACCGAAGCACCAAGCGCACAGGCCTGCTCGGACTGTGCTACTTTTATGGGCATATTTAACACATCGGCCATCATTTGCATAATAAATGGCGATTTTTTGGCAATACCACCAAGGGCGATAACCCCTTCAATCGGGATGCCCTCGTCCTTAAACCTATCCACAATTTTTCTCGCCCCAAAGCAAGAAGCCTCGGCCAAGGCACGGAATATTTTGGGTGAAGTACTTCCCAAATTAATCCCGCTAATAACGCCCTTTAGGTTTTGGTTGGCGTCGGGGGTTCGCCGTCCGTTCATCCAATCCAAGGCCAGCTCGCCCGAAGCCCCAATAGGCTCTTTTTCGGCGGCTTCACTTAATTTTGGGATTATTTTTGAAATGGATTCTTCTACTAATTTTTCTTTAACTTCCTCTGAAATTAAATTGGAAGCACCCACGATTTCCCGAATAGGCCAAACCAGTAAACGTTGGTACCAAGCGTAAATATCGCCAAAGGCCGATTGCCCGGCTTCAAGCCCTAACATATCGGGGATAACAGAGCCATCGACCTGACCACAGATACCTTTTACCAAATGCTCTTTTGCGGGGTTTGGCGCCACCAGAATATCGCAGGTAGAGGTTCCCATTATTTTGGTTAGGAAAAACGGTTCGATATTAACACCAACGGCACCCATGTGGGCATCGAAAGCACCCACGGCAACCTCAATGTTTTCTGGCAACCCCAAACGGGAAGCCCACTCACTGGATAATTTTCCAGCCGAGATATCCGACGTATAGGTTTTTGCAAACAACCTATCGGTTAGGCCGTTTAAAACAGGATCCAAGGCTACAAAAAATTCATTTGGGGGCAAGCCGCCAAACGATTCGTGCCACAAGGCTTTATGGCCTGCCGCACAACGGCTGCGCTTCATTTGGGAAACATCGGTGCCGCCCGTTAACAAAAAAGGTACCCAATCGCAATGTTCTACCCATGAATAAGCAGCACCCAACACCTGTTTATCGGCTCTTGAAACGTGCAGTATTTTGGACCAAAACCATTCGGACGAATAAACACCGCCTTCGTATTGCGAATAATCGATTGCCCATTTTTTGCAAAGTTTATTAATCTCGTCGGCTTCCTTTATACCCGTGTGGTCTTTCCAAAGTACGAACATAGCATTTGGGTTTTCCTCAAAGCCTTTTGTAAGTGCTAAAGGCGTTCCGGTTTTATCAACCGCAACTGGTGTAGAACCCGTTGTATCGACCCCAATACCAACAATATTGCTTACAACATCTAGACTCACTTGCGCCACAACAGATTTAATCGTGTTTTCAATGCCCTCGATATAATCCAAAGGATGTTGCCTAAACTGGTTTTTGGAAGGTTGGCAGTATTTGCCAGCCTCCCACCGTTGATAGTAATGAACGGCCGTTGCCATTTCTTCCCCTGTTGCGGTATTCACAATTAATGCCCTAACGGAATCCGACCCAAAATCCATTCCTATGGTGTATTTTACTTCATTCATATATTTAGTTTATTGGGTTATTAGTTTATTGGGGTAGATCTGAATAAAAACAGACTGTTTCGTTCCTCGCAGCGACACTTTTCCTTTTAATAGTTTAGAACAGCGCATATCATTGAAAAACGTACTGCAATATAATAATTATTTTTATAAGTGTACATAAAACACTTATGAATTTTGATAAAAAAATAACGCATTGGAAAAATGCGTTATTTTATTGGGTTATAAATTGAAATTCTGTTCTTTATCATAAAGTGCTTCATCGAAATAGTAGAAAAAAGCACCTTTTCTGGATTCGGACATGTCCTTTTCCTCTAACTTCACAAAATATTTCATTTGGTTTACTTTTCTTCTAAAATTTCGTTTATCCAATTTTTCGTTTAAAATGCCTTCGTAAAGCGCTTGCAATTGGGGAAGCGTAAATTTTGGCGGCAATAAATGTAAGGCTATGGGGAAGTTCCTTATACGGCGGCGCAGACGCAAAATAGCCGAGTCAACCATATCCTTATGGTCGAAAATAAGTTCGGGCAAATCGTCTACCGGTACCCATTTGGCATTGTATTGTTTAATTTGTTCCTCGTTGTATTCGGCTTTTAAAATCATGGCGTTGTACGTGGTGGAAATTACACGCTCGAACGGGTCGCGGTCGGCCTTGCCAAAGGTTTTAACCTGCTCCATGTAAATATTTTCAAGACCGGATAAATTGTAAAGAATTCTATTGGCGGCTTCGTCCAAATCTTCATCGCTTTGCACAAAACCACCAATAAGGGACCATCGGCCTATTTCCGGCTCGAAGCCCCTGTGTATTAATAACAACTCGACCCTATTGTCGTTAAATCCAAAAATGATACAATCTACTGCTATTTTTATTTGCTGTTCGGCTTTGTAAGCTGCTGTCATTATACTAATTATGGATTAAACCTTTAAACAGGGTTTTGGTTTTGTTATTGGTTTCCTTTTTTGTAATCTTCTAAAAATTTGGCCAAACCAATATCGGTTAACGGGTGTTTTAGCAATCCTGTGATGGACGATAATGGCCCGGTCATAACATCGCTACCTATTTTAGCACAGTCGATAACGTGCATGGTATGACGGATTGACGCCGCCAATATTTGGGTTTGAAAGCCATAATTGTCGTAAATTTGTCTGATTTCGGCAATTAGGTTAAGGCCATCTGTTGAAATATCGTCTAAACGTCCCAAGAATGGCGATACATAAGTCGCTCCCGCTTTAGCCGCTAACAACGCCTGACCAGCAGAGAATACCAAAGTAACATTGGTTTTTATGCCTTTATCGGTTAAATATTTACAGGCTTTAATACCATCGGCAATAAGCGGTAATTTTACCACGATTTGTGGGTGTAGCGCTGCCAAGGCTTCGCCTTCCTTTATCATGCCTTCAAAATCTACCGAAATAACCTCGGCACTTACATCGCCATCTACAATATCGCATATTTTTTTGTAGTGCGTCAAGATATTTTCCTTTCCGGTAATGCCTTCCTTGGCCATTAACGAGGGGTTTGTGGTAACACCATCTAACACGCCAAGGGCTTGTGCCTCGGCAATATCGTTTAAGTTTGCTGTATCGATAAAAAATTTCATATCGTTAATTTTATATGGTTTTTAAATATTCTAATACTTCTTGGCTTACTTTTTCGCCAGTAAACCCGAACTTATCGTCCAACACGGAAGCAGGTGCCGAATAACCAAAATGGTCCAAACCAAACACTTTTCCGTTATCGCCAACAAGGCTTTCGAGATTTACGGGCAATCCTGCCGTTAAACCAAACAGGGGTTTGTTTTTAGGAATTATACTGTTTTGGTAATCTTTAGGTTGAAGCCTGAACACCCCTTCGGAAATTACTGAAGCAATATTTACTTTTAGGTTGTGTTGGTTTTCCAAAATTTCGGCCGCAGCTACCAAAGTAGCTACCTCGGAACCATTGGCTACAAGTACCACATCGGGGTTTGCCACTTCTTTCACCAAATAGCCCCCTTTTTCGGCCGCCAAGGCATCGTTATATCTTGAAGCGCTTTTTGCGGGCAAATCCTTAATGCCTTGTCTGGACAGGATTAAGCCCGAAGGCGTATTGCTATTTTCCAAGGCCATTTTCCAAGCTACGCTGGTTTCGGCAGAATCGGCAGGGCGCAAGGCCATAAAACTTGGTTTTCCGCTGTGGTTTTTAAGTTTTTCCAATAAACGAATTTGTGCTTCCTGCTCGATAGGTTGGTGGGTTGGGCCGTCCTCGCCCACACGGAACGCATCGTGCGTCCAAACATACTTAACCGGCAATTCCTGAATACCACTTAGGCGGATGGCGGGTTTCATATAATCGGAAAACACAAAAAATGTTGCCACCACTGGAATTACACCGCCGTGCAAGGCCAAACCGTTGGCTATACTTGCCATGGTTAGCTCGGCAACGCCGGCCTGCAGGAACGAGCCGCTAAAATCGCCTTTTTTAAGGGCATGTGTTTTTTTAAGGAAACCATCGGTTTTGTCGCTATTGGACAAATCGGCCGAGGATACAATCATGTTTTCCACCTTTCCGGCCAAATAGCCCAGTACGTTGGCCGAGGCTGCCCTACTGGCCAACCCTGCTTTATGCTCGATGGAAGAAAAATCCATTTCGGGCAGTTTTCCTGAAAAGAAGAAATCCAATTTCTCGGAAAGTGCTTTGTTTTCAGCTTTCCATTTTGTTATTTCGGCTTTCTTTTTGGCGGCTTGCGCTGTTTTTTCTTTTAAAAGTGTATTATAGAATGCCTGAACATCGGTATAAATATTGAACGGGTTTATTGGGTCCGCGCCAAGATTTATTAAGGTTTTTTCGTAATCGGCACCTGTATGACCAATAGGCTGGCCGTGCAGTTCGCAGTAGCCCTCGTACATACTGCCATCGGCGGCAACAGCACCTTTGCCCATAATGGTTTTACCAATAATTAGGGTTGGTTTTTCGGTTTCGTTATTGGCATCGGTTAGGGCTTTTCTAATTTGGTCATGGTCGTGGCCGTCGATAGTTACTACTTTCCAGCCCCAGGATTCGTATTTCATGGCAGTATCCTCCGTGGTTACCTCATCGGTTGATGTGGATAGCTGAATATCGTTGGAATCGAAAAACATAATAAAATTGCTCAAGCCCAAATGCCCGGCAATCCTGCCGGCACCTTGCGATATTTCCTCCTGCACGCCTCCATCGGAAATAAATCCGTAAACTTTATGGTTTATCCAGTTGCCAAACCGGGCCGCCAAAAATTTGGCCGCAATAGCCGCACCAACACCCATAGTATGGCCTTGGCCAAGCGGCCCAGAGGTGTTTTCTATACCACGTTTTACATCAACCTCGGGATGACCGGGCGTAATGGAGCCCCATTGCCTGAAATTGGCAACATCGTCCTTGCCATACAAACCAAGCAAATAATATTGCGCATACATTAAGGTTGAAAGGTGACCCGCATCCATAAAAAAACGATCCCTAAACGGCCATTCCATATCGGTTGGGTCGAAATTAAAGAACTCGGAGTATAGGATGTGCATAAAATCGGCACCGCCCATTGGCCCACCGGGATGGCCCGAATTGGCTTTTTCTACCATGGCTACGGCCAATGCCCGTATGTTATCCGCTGCTTGTTGATGTACTGTTTTGCTCATTGTGGTTAATTTTATTAGGCTTTGTTTTTTATTTTGTTGTGGGTTTTTATTAAAATTTGTTTCTTTGCCGAACGTTTATTCGACTTCACAATATATCCCTCCCT
The DNA here is from genome assembly GCA_047975545.1 of Flavobacteriaceae bacterium. GTDB lineage: Bacteria > Bacteroidota > Bacteroidia > Flavobacteriales > Flavobacteriaceae > JBKEDS01. Next base: position 147,232 of record JBKEDS010000008.1, read on the forward strand.
GCAAATATATAAAATTTCATTAAATAAGTGTAAAAAAAACACTTATTTAACAAAGGCTTAAAAAACAAAATTTTACAACTTATAGATTCTCGTTTTCACGGGAATTACAGTTTAAAAATTTCATCTAAAAGCACCCATTTTTCGTTTGTTTTAGCGAAAGGGAGTTTTTGTTGGTAATGCCACATAAGGGTTTCCCATTCCTGTACTTTAGGGTTGTTAGCGTCCATTTCGGCTTTCTTTTCAAAAGAAAACGTTTCTAAAACTTCCATGACCATAAAAAGCCTGTTGCCCTTATTGTATATTTCCATTGCCACAATTCCGGAATTCTTGATACTTTTAATAATTTCGGGCCACACTTGTTTATGGTGTGCCTTGTATTGCGCCATTAGTTGCGGGTCGTTTTTTAAATCGCAGCAGAGGTAGTATTTTTTAGTTTTCACCTTACTTCACATTAGCTATCGGTTAACAACGAGCGGTCCAAATGCACGTAACCACCGTCGACAAAAATAAACTGTCCCGTGGTGTGCGACGAACGGTTGGATATGGTAAACAAACAGGTATCGGCTATTTCGGTTGGGGTTGTCATGCGGTTTTCCAAAGGAATTTTTTTAACGATAGCTTTTAATTTTTCTTCGCCATTTTCAAGGGTTTTAATCCAGGTATCGTAAGCCGGTGTCCAACTTTCGGCAATAATAATGGCGTTTACACGGATGTTATCCTTTATTAAATCGACCGCCCACTCCCGGGTTAAACCAAGCACGCCACCTTTTGCCGCTGCGTAGCCCGATGTTCCGCCTTGCCCTGTCAATCCTACTTTGGAACCGATATTCAAGATGTTTCCTTTTGAAGTTTTTATGTACGGTAAACAATACTTAGCCATAGCAAAGAAGCTCACTAAATTCAACTTTAACGACCACATAAAATCGTCAATAGAACTGTCCAACCCCGCACCATCGTTTACCCCAACATTGTTTATCAAGGCATCTATCCTACCGTACTTTTCTGCAATGGTTTTTACGGCCGCTTTAATTTGCACAGGGTCGGTTAAATCGGTTTTTACAAAAATGGCATCGATGCCCCTTTCTTGTAATTCTTTTTCATAGGTGAAGCCCCGGTCGTTACGGCACACGATAACCGGAATAGCGCCTTCGTCGGCCAAGCGCTGCACAATGGTTTCGCCAATGCTGCCCTTAACTCCGGCGGCACCGGTAACGACCACCACTTTATTTTTTAACTGTAAATCCATAGCTTATAAATTGTAAAATGTTACGGCATTAGCGCCCATAATCTGTTTTTGCTCGTTTTGGGTTAATGTTGAAATAAAACGGGTTGCCAATTGTTTAATTTGGGCATAATTGCCCGCTACCAAGCACACCGGCCAGTCGGAGCCAAACATGAGCCTGTTAGCACCAAAAGCCTCCAAAACCAAATCCATGTAAGGCTTTAGCTGCGCCTCCGTCCATGTGTTATAATCGGCTTCGGTTACCATGCCCGAAAGTTTGCAATATACGTTTTCGTATTTTGAAATTTCTTTCATTAAAACCGCCCAACCTTCAAAAAAACCGTCTTTTATATAGGGTTTTGCGATGTGGTCGATAACAAATTTTTGATTGGGAAAGCGTTTTACAAACTCCAAAACAGCACCCAGCTGATGCGGAAACACCAAAATATCGTAGGTATAACGATAGGCTTCCAAAGTTTTAATGCCCCTTAAAAAATCGGGGCGCAACAAAAAATTATGGTCGGGCTCGCCTTGTACGACATGCCGAAACCCTTTTAGTTTTTTGTTGTTTTTATATTGAAGCAGAACAGCCTCTAAATTGCTACGCCTTAAATCGACCCAACCAACCACACCTTTTATAATGGGATGTTTTTCGGCAAGCCTTAGAAGAAATTGGGTTTCTTCATCTGTTTGGTCGGCTTGAACGGCCACGCAACCGTCGATATCGTTTTCGAGATATACTTGCTCCAATTCAGAAGGCAAAAAATCTTTCCTGATTACGGCCATGCTATCGTCTATCCAAGCATGGCTTTCAGGGTTATATTGCCAAAAATGTTGGTGGCTATCGATTATCATCGTCCGCTATACGCTTTTACGTTTTGTTTTGAAACGCCAAGGCCTTCGATGCCCAATTCCATAACATCGCCCGGTTTTAGGTATAACGGCGGTTTTAAGCCCATGCCCACGCCAAACGGTGTTCCTGTTGAAATAACATCGCCCGGCAAAAGTGTCATAAACTGGCTAATGTAGCTGATGGATTCTTGAATGTTGAAAATAAAATCGGAAGTGGAGCTGTTTTGCATCATCTGCCCATTCAACTTCAGCCATAAATTAAGATTATTGGGGTCTTTAATTTCATCTTTTGTAGCCATAAAAGGGCCGAGCGGTGCAAAAGTATCGCAACCCTTGCCCTTGCACCATTGGCCGTCGCGCTCGATTTGAAAGGCCCGCTCGCTAATATCGTTGTGCAGTACGTAGCCCGCAATGTGGTCCAACACTTCATTTTGCTCGATGTAGGAGGCTTTTTTGCCTATTACTACGGCAAGCTCGACTTCCCAATCGGATTTTTCGCTGCCTTTGGGAATTACAACATCGTCGTTTGGTCCCACGATGGCGGTTGTGGACTTAAAGAACAGTACGGGTTCGTTAGGTACTTTCATGCCTGCTTCGGCGGCATGCTTGGCGTAGTTTAAGCCAATGCAAACTAATTTTGACGGCCTGCAAATGGGCGAGCCCAAACGGGTATTTCCTTCGACAACAGCGCATTTGCTTTGGTTTATTTTTAGCCATTCGTCCAAGCGTTCAATGCCGTTGGTTTCAAAAAAGGCTTCGGTGTAATCTTCACCAAATGCAGATACATCTAATCGTGCTCCATCGGGCAATTGTACGCCCGGTTTTTCGTTTCCTTCGGTTCCAAATCGTATAAGTTTCATATTTTAGTTTTAGTTTATTCGTAATTTATTTTTTTCTATTTTTAATTAAAATGCCTGTTTTCGATACCATTTTTTAATTCTCAAAATCGCTCGAACTGAGGTTTTATTTTTTTATATCTCTTCTTCTATCGGTATAAAAATACTGAAAGATTCATTGCCTTGTTTTACGGCAAGCCCCAAAACTTTAGGTTTTCCGTTTTCATGATATATAAACGGTCGTTCTAAACGCCCTGGAATTAACAGGTTTCCATCTTCTTGTTTTACCTTCTTGGGCATTAATTCATAATTTAGGGCTTTTTCCCAATTAATACCATCGGTCGAGGTTACCATACCAATAAATCCTTTTGCATGAAAAACACCATAAAAACGGTCTCTGTTTTGGTCGTACCACATCGACATATCTTCGGTATCAATATAATCGATAACGGGTTTTTCCTGAATTTCAAAAGGCCCTGTTGGCGACTTAGAAATGGCTATAGCCTGATTTCTAATAAAACGCTTTTCGTTAGGTTTATCGCCTTTAACTATGAGATAATAATTACCGTCCTTTCCTTTAGTTATCGCCGGATTTACCGTAAGCGTTGTTATAGGCCCCGAAGGTTCTATAAGCGGTTTGTCGAAACGTTTCCATGGGCCGTTAATAGAATTAGCAACCGCAACACCAACGCGCTGATTAGGCCTTAAAATTTTCCAGTTAGGGTGGCTGTAACCCGTATGGGCCGTTTCTATTAATTCTTCTTCTGAAAAATTCTTCCCGCCCAAATTGGTTGCGACGTAATACAGATAATATTTTCCGTCGAAATATTTAATTTTAGGATTATGTGCCGTAATGGCATCCCATCGGTTTTTTTGCGCGCCTACTAAAGCGGTTTCTAAATAAACCCATGGGCCGGATGGACTTTCTGAGGTTGCATGTGCAATTTCAGAATGTGTTAACCAACCGTAAAATCCGTAGTTTTTTTTCCAACGGGAATAAAACATGTGATATTTACCGTCTTCGCCTTTTAAAATGGATGTTCCCCAATTGTAATAGCCTTCTGTTTTAAAAACATTATCGGCCGAAATAGGTTTTAAATGGTTTGTTAAATTTAAATCATCGGGTGTATTTTGAGCGCTACCCCATGTAAAAACCAAACAAGCCAATACAATGATAAAAGGGCGAATTGGTTTTAACATTTTATCCATTTAATTTTATAAATCCGCCATCGATGGGGAAATCGGTTCCTGTAATAAAAGAGGCTTCGTCCGAACATAAATACAGAGCCAAATTGGCCACTTCCTGCGGCAGCCCCATGCGCCCAATGGGCTGGGTTTTGGATAGTTTTTCGAACATTTCGGCTTCCTTACCGGGATAGTTTTTCGATATAAAGCCATCGACAAACGGGGTATGTATCCTGGCCGGGGAAATACAGTTGCAGCGAATGCCGTAATCGAGGTAATCCTTGGCCACCGAGTAGGTCATGGTTAGGGCTGCGCCTTTGGACATGGAATAGGCAAACCTATCGTTTAGCCCAACCGACGAGGCAATGGAGGCCATGTTTATAATAACGCCGCCCTGCTTTTTCATATGTGGTACGGTTGCAAAAAGGCAATTGTAAACACCTTTTACGTTAACGCTATAAACACGGTCCAAATCGGCTTCGGGCGTATTTTCCACATTGCCCACGTGCGCAATGCCCGCATTATTGATTAAAATATTTACACCGTGTTTTGCCGCTATGGCGTTTATAACCCGAACTACGTCTTGTTGGTCGGTAACGTTGCATTGGTGCGCTTCGGCCTTACCACCGTTGGCTTCTATTTCGGTTGTGGTTATGTTGGCGTTTTCAATATTTAATTCTAAAATATGAACGTAGGCGCCTTGTTCGGCCAAGGTTTGGGAAATGGCTTTTCCTATACCGCTTCCGCCTCCGGTAACAATGGCGGTTTTGTTATTAAGACTGAATTTCATGTGTGTGTATTTGTGTTTTTAATCAACAGCTATCCTTAAAAGCTTCTTTTATGTAAAAAAAGCATAAGTGCTACTACATAGGACACCCTTTTTGTTAGAATTACGTACCAAAACAAGCAAAAAATAGCTTCTAAAAATAACGGTTAAATATACAGCTTTATTGACTAAAAACGAACCATTGCCTTAATAACTTTTGTTTTGGGGTAGAGCCATGAATTGAAATGCGAAATCATATCGGTAAAATGGACTTGGTGCGTTACGAATGTTTGGGTTGGGAATTGTTTTAAATTATCGATAACAAATTGAAAATCCTCCAGAGTAGCGTTCCTGCTACACATAATGGTAGACTCCTTGGCGTGGATTGCCGGATGGTTAAACACCAAATCGCCTTTGGACAGGCCTACCAGCACATAACAACCACCGTGCGACATGTAGTTGACACCACTTTCCAAGGCATGTTTGTTGCCCGTACAATCAAAAACGGCAGCAGCAAAATCGGTATTGGTTATTTGGGATACTTCGGCAACAGCGGTTTCGGACACTTTTACAGTGTGTTTTACACCTATTTCGTTTTTAACAAATGTTAGTCGGGCTTCGTCTACATCCAAAGCGATGACTTCCGCCCCTTTAATTTGTGCCAATTTAATTAATCCTATCCCTATGGGGCCACAGCCTATTACCACTATGGTTTGTCCTTTTGTTACATTGGCCCGCCTAATAGCATGTGCGCCAATGGCAAGCGGCTCCACAATGGCCATTTCCTCATAAGATAGGCTTCCTGCGGGCATTAACAAATCGGTGCGTACAGTAAATTGTTCCTGCATACCGCCATCGACATGTACGCCCAACACCCTAATATTGCCGCAACAGTTGGTTTTACCATTCCGGCAAGCCACACAGGTACCACAACTTACGTAGGGCATAACAATAACTTTATCGCCTTTTTCTAAATTTTGGGCATTGTTACCTATTTCAATAATTTCGGCCGCCAGTTCGTGACCCAAGATTCGAGGATAGGTAAAAAAGGCCTGATTGCCCGAGTAGGCATGCAAATCGGTACCGCAAATGCCCACACGGTGTATTTTTAACAAGGCTTCGTTATCTGCACGTTTTGGAACGTCTTTTTCCTTTAAGGCGAACTTATTTGGTTGTTCGCAAACAATATATTTCATTAATGTTTCTATTAATTTTGAACTTTTATAAGTAGTGAAGCCTTTAAATTTTCATTTTCTGAAAACGCTTCTACTTCAATATCTTCCATCTTGCCATTCGATTGAATAATTGCCAAGCATTTACCATTATAAGCTGTTATTTTATCCGCTTTTAACAAATCCAATCCTGCTTGGTAGCCATTATCGACTCCAACCAATGTTCCGCCTCCGGATATTTTAAATTTAATTAGATTATTGGCTTTGGGCACTAAAATACCGTTATTATCTACAACGTCCACAGTAACATAAACTAAATCGTAACTATCATTTTTTATGCTCGTTTTATGGGGTATTACTTCTAATTTTGAAGCCTTGCCCGCTGTATGGATTTCTTTTTCCAAAACCACTTTTCCGTTTTTTCTGGAAACAGCCTTTAATGTTCCCGCTTTATATTTTACACGCCATGACACGTGTAAATCGTCATTTTTTTTAGACGCAATGCCTTGCGTTTCACCATTTAAAAACAATTCAACCTCATCGGCATTATTGTAATATGCCCAAACATCGACGTCCTGCCCTTCCTTCCAATTCCAATGCGGAAAAACATGTAGTACATCATTGTTTGTCCATTCGCTTTGGTACATATAGTACACATCTTTTGGAAAGCCCGCTAAATCGACAATACCAAAATACGAACTTCTGGCAGGATAAGGATACGGAATAGGCTCGCCAATATAATCGAAGCCCGTCCAAACAAAGGTTCCGGCAATATAGTCGAGTGCCTTTACGGCTTTCCAACTTTCTTCGTGGGTAGCCCCCCAATAGGCCGATACTTGGTCGTAGGCCGAAACGGTATAATCGGCATTACCGTCAAAAGGCTCGTTATGCGCCGGCGGCCAGCGTTTTATTTCTTCGGAAGGCAAATCGTAATGCCCTCGGGTTTCAAGTGCCGATACGCTTTCGGAGGCAATAATACTTTGTCCTTTAAATTTTTCGGGAAAAGTGGTATAATCGGCATGTTTGTAGTTAAAACCAAGCAAATCCAATACGCCCGATTGGTAGATAAAGTTTTTTTCGGGTACGTTTTCGGTCAGGGCACAGGTTACTGGTCTGGTGGCATCCAACTCCTTTACGATGTTGACCAATTTTTGTGTTAACGCAACGCCCGTGCTATCGAACTGTTCCCGTATTTCATTACCAATACTCCACATCATTACGGATGGATTATTGCGGTCGCGTTTTACAAAATCACGCAAATCCTGCTCGTGCCAGTTGTCCCAATCTACATTATAATCATATTTTACTTTTTTAAGTTTCCAGACATCAAAGGCTTCAACTTGTACAATAAAGCCCATTTCGTCGCACAGTTGCAATAGCTCTACCGACGACGGGTTATGTGATACCCGAACGGCATTAGCCCCCATTTGTTTCATAAGTTGCAACTTACGCTTTATGGCTTCGTAATTGGCCACAGCCCCCAAAGCACCATTATCGTGATGCAGGCATACGCCATGGATTTTGGTTGGCACACCATTGAGCGAGAAGCCTTTTTCGGCATCAAAATTAAAATACCGGATACCCAAAGGCGTATTGTAATTATCGACCAAAACATTATTTTGGTAAACTTTTGTTTTTATGGTGTACAAATACGGGGTGTCGGTATCCCACAATATAGGGCTTAAAACCTCTAATTTTTGTTGTACTTTTTTGGAAGCGCTTGCCTTTATGGTTTCCTCAGAAGTGGCTTCGGCAACCACAACCGCATCGCGATTTAAAATTTGGCTAATTGTCTTAACTGTACTTTCGTTTTTGGCATTGTTTTGAAGGGTAAGTTCTAAATTCACCAAGGCTTTTTCTTTTGAAATTTCGGGCGTTGTTACATAACTGCCCCAATGCGCCACATGCACCTTATTGGTAGCCACCAACCTAACATTACGATAAATTCCCGAACCGGAATACCAGCGCGAATTGGGCTGCTCGGCATTATCCACCTTTACCGAAATAACGTTTGGCGTATTACCGAAATTCAACTTATCGGTTAAATTGTAGGCGAAGGAAATGTAGCCATACGGCCGTTTGCCAAGATAATGGCCGTTAATCCAAACTTCGCTATTGCGGTATACGCCATCAAACTCGATGGAAATATTTTTGTTTTGCCATGTTTCGGATAGTTTAAAGCTTTTTCGATACCATGCTACCCCTGTTGGCAAAGCGCCGCCTTCGGGTTTTGCGGGATTATCGGCACTAAAACTGCCCTCGATGCTCCAATCGTGTGGCAGATTTAAGCTTCGCCATTCGGCAGTATTAAAATCGGGTTGTTTGGCCTCGGGGTAATCGCCCAGCTTAAATTGCCAGTTGAAATTAAAATCTTCAACAATCCTTGCTTCTTTTTCGGGTTGTTTGCATGCCGTAACAAAGGCGAAAACACTTAATACTATTAAAAAACGCTTCATGTTTTGGTATTATTGAAATTCGAAAGATTCTATTCGCAAACCTTTCATATTGTTCGATTCTAACTTAATTTTATACGTCCCGGCATTAATGTAGCCGCCCGAAGTGGTATTTAGCACTTTCCATTTATCGTTTCTAACGGGAAATTCTATATCGTCATTACGCAGCAAAATACCATTGGCGTCTTCAATTGTTAGCCTTACTTTTATTGGGGCAGAAGTAATATTCATATACCTAAAACGCATTAAATATACATTGGCAACACCGGGAGTAACCGTAAAGGTTATGCTGCTTTGTTCGTTTTTGGTAAATCCAATGTAGTCGGCGTCTTTAAAAAAGGCCTTTTCCACACCCGCTCCATTTGTTATGGCTGCTTCGGCTTCTAACTTTAAAATTGCCCTATCATCTTGCTCTTCCATATTGTATTTTGGAATTACCGCAATACTATACATAGCGCCTTTGCCTTGGTTTCCAAAGTTTACCTGTTCGTTTTTCTTCACCTCTTTTTTATATACATTAAATAGTGTTCCGTTAGAATTTTTAACCAAATCCATCGTTTTTTCGTAGGCGTCCAACCAAGGCATTTCGGTTCCCGAAACAGCATTAGCCATAACATACACCCATGCGTTTTCTTTTGAAGTGAATGCTCCCGAAAGCCCTACATTTTTTTCTTCATTTGAAAAACGAATATAATCGGCACCATAAAGTTCAGGGGCTATTTCGGTGAATTTAATGGTTTTGTTTGCGTATTGCAATTCGTTAACATCCAACCACGAACCCAATTTAAAACCGGTATTAGCCGAAATGTTTATAATATTTTTTGAAGACGGCTTGGCGGGCACAATATTGCTGTTTTTAGAGGCTATGGCTATTGCCGAAATCACGGCTTGGCTTGCCAATTGCTTAGGAAAATGAACAACCAGCCTACCGTTTTTGCTTTGCGCTTTAAGCGTTTTTTTTAATGCTGTATCGTGACCTACTTCACCCCAAATATCCAAATTTTGTATTTGCGTTTCACCATTAATAGCCACGTCGAACAAACGCCACCCTGTACAGTCCACACCACCACCCGTACCGTACCAAGGCTCGGTAAAATATAATTCTACTAAATACTCGCCGTCCGGCACAGGGAATTCGTAACGCAATTTATCGGTACCGTACCTGAATTTTTGGAACAACCCCCAATCTTGCGTGTTTTGAATAGGGTCGTAGGTTTTTCGCTGACTGGCATAAAAAGCGGGCAGGTTTTTAAATTCGTCCGACCAAGAATACGCCCCCCAAGAGTCGCTGTCGGTTTTATGCACATCGGCCAACCATAAATTACCAAAGGTATCTTGGTAATCGCCGCCACCACTATTTACCCTGTACAAATAATTATACCCGGGATTTGGTTTTAGTATATTATTATCCTTAAACACCAATGCCTTAAAATTTGGTGCTTCGGGCAACGCGCCCAACACAATATAATCCTTTGCTACGGGCCTGCCATTAACATAGCCTACTGCATATAGCACGTTGTATTTTATTTCGGCATTATTCCATTGAAAATGTTTACCCAAGCCGGGGTTTTTAAGTTTTCCCAATGATGCGCCGTCAACATCGTTAAATAACTCTACTTCATCGCAGTTGGAATATACATCGATACCATTTTTTACACCGGGAGTAGCCCAGCGCATAGGCCAAGTATGCGATACGATATATACCATTGGATTGGTTTTGTTGGATGTGTAATTGGCACGGTACATATAAAAGGCATCCAAAGGCTCGCCCCATATTGTAAAAATGCCCTTGTAATTTACCGGGCCGACCTTGTCGATATCCCGATAACCCTCGCCATTTTGCGTTCGGCCCGGATTTTCGTGCGAATAGAACAGCCAATGGTACTGCCCCACAACTTTATTGTTAACCAATTCGGCCTCGCCTACTTTTATTTCCATAAGCTGCGAAAATCGGTTTTCGCTTAACGTGCCTTTTTGGTTAAATTCGCCTTCGGTATGTAAATCGGCCGAACGCCAAGCACCATACTCGCCATTAAGCAATTGTTCGGTTAATTCCTCACCATAATTAAACGGATTACCGCCATAGGTTCCCGACCAGTTTTGAACCACGTTCCAATCGGTGCCTTCGCCGCCATTACAGGTGGTAACTATACGCTGTTTTGCGGCAATGGGGTCCAAACTTCTAATAATTTCGGTACATCCCTCGGCAAAATCCTTGGGAATGGTACTTTCGTTTTGAAGCCCCCACATGACTATGGATGGATTGTTTCGGCGTTCCTTAATCCATTCTTTCAGCAAGGTTTTAAAATTTGCCTTAAACTCGGGCGTATCGTACCAAATATGTGCCGAAAATTGGCTCCAAAACAAAATGCCTTCTTTATCTAAAAGTTCTTGGTATTTTAAATTATGGGGCTGATGCCCTTCGCGAAACGCATTGTAACCGGCCGCTTTAAACTTTTTGATACGGGCTTCTATTTCCTCGTGCGAAAACGCATGGCTTTTTCCTATTAAATGCTCGTACTCGCAAGTACCATTAAGAAACACGGGCTGATTGTTTATAAAAAACCGATTGTCGTTGCCTTCCCGATTTATCGGCCAACTTACCCAACGAATACCATAAGGCGTGGTTACAGCGTCGATAAGGGTACCGTTTTCATAAACCTCTGTGGTTAAACTGTATAAATACGGGGTTTCGGGACTCCATAATCTGGGACTGGAAATTTCGGGAAAGGTTTGTTTAATTTCTTCTAATCCTAAAAAGTTTTCAATTTCGGTTTTTGTTGAAGCCACTTTTTCCCCATCGGTATTAAAAAGCGTATTGATTACCGAAATGGATTTGGCTTTTTTACTATAATTTTTTAATTCGGTTGTTACGTGGAGCAATGCCTTTTCTTTAGTTGTAGCATCGTCATTCCAGATATGAACACCAAATGGCTCTATGCGTACATTATTGGTTACCACCAACGCTACCGGCCTGAAAATGCCCATAGGTTGCGAGCCTTCGGAAAACCCCCATTCGCCCGAACAACCACCACACACCCAAGGTAAATTGGCTATAAAAGCAGGATGTTCGGCTTTTACCACTATTGTGTTTTCGTTTTCAAAATTTATAGCTTGGGTTATATTTAAGGTGAAGGTGGTACGCCCCCCTTTATGTTCGCCTACTTTTTTGCCGTTAACCCAAACGGTGGCATAGGAGCCTACGCCTTCGAAAAACAGAAAATGCTGTTTATTCTTGTCGGCTTTATTCAAATTCAAGGTTTTGTAATACCATGCCGTACCATGCAAATTGCCATGCTTCATACGGCGGTAACCGTAATACTGGTCCCAATTATGGGGTACGTCTACGGTTTTCCAAGTGCTGTCGACCTGTAATTTTTTTACAAAGTCGTTGTCGGGCATACCAATACTATCCAAAACAAGGGTTTGCCAGTTTTCGTTTAGCGACACAACTTGTCTTATTTCTTGATTATCGTTCTTATTACACGAAAAAACCAATATGCAACAAACGACGATTATGTATTTCAAACCCTTCATTTTAAAACTTTAATAAAACAACCAATCAACGGCTTCTTTTTCGTCTTTATCGATTAAGCCTACATCCCTTGACGTTATAGTTTGGTTGGCATCGATAAACCCCAACAATAATACACGACCTTTGCCCAACACCAATTCGTTTTCGCCTGACTGAAAGGCATAGGTGTGGATATTAACCCGAGGCAAGCCTTTTAATTTTAAGGCATTGGCCAAAACAACCTCGGCCTCGCCACGGGCATTTCCCGCTGCATTGGTTTCCAAACTTGGCGGAAACAAATACCGCTTTTGGTCGGTATTGAAATACCCCACTACTAATTTCACGGGCTTGTTGGTTTTAAATTTTAGGTGAACGCCATTCGCTATCTGTTCTTGTTCACTTAAAACAATTCCTTTTAAATTTTGAAGTTCGGGCGCTAAGGCCATAATTTCCGAAACATCGGTACCATAGACTTTTGTGCCGTTTTGCATTGTATAATTTTTGGTAAAACTACCCAACATTTCAACATTTACCGATTGCCAAGGCTCAATATTTGGCTTTGAAATTTTTCCGTCTTTTGAAATTTTTAAACGCTCAATGTTACGCTTAAAGTTGGTAAGTTCCCTTTCGTAATGTGGTAATAATTCCTCCCATGTTTTATTGTTGCCATCGTCGCCTCCGATGGGTATCCGGCGTTGCGAGGTTTGCATACTGTTGGCATACAAATAGGTGTCTTTGGTACGGTTTACCAAATCCTGATAATACGTTATACTTTTTTCCAAATGCGGAAGTGCTTCGTTTAAATCGGCAATATCGCTGGAGTAGCTATAACGCAACACCAATATAGCCGCCTTCACTTTTTCCGAAAAAAAATTGGCAAAATCGTTATAGCAATATACGTCGTTTTTTAAACGTTCGAATTCGGCTTGGTCTTTGGTTACGTGGGTAGCGGCCAAATCTATGGCCGCTACCGCTTTTTGCCCATGCTGTACAATTTCGGTAATAATTTGCAAGGGCGTTTCGCCTTCATGGGGTTGTTGTTCCCATTCTTTTTTTGCATATTCGAGAAGAATTTCGCCAACAGGGCCACAAGATTCGTAAAATCCGGGATATACCCGCCATTTATATGGGTTTACCAATTGGCTTTCGAACATACCCAGTAACAGCGTTTGGCGGTTGCCCTCGGTAATACCAAAGCGGCGTAGGGTTTTTGGGGCTATTTCGCCCGACTCCTCATAAGCGGCAAGAATATGTTCGCCCGCTTGTAAATTGGTGCCATATTTTTTTGCGAGGGTTTCGCCCCAAAAGTTTATTTCGTCCGTTCGCTGCCTGTTGCTTTCCCAAGCATAACGTGCCCATGCTTTGTACCAAATCCAATCGCGTTCCATTTCCAATAGCCTCGGTTCAGTTTTGTCGGGCGCATACGGCCAATCCCAGTACGACGTTTGCGGATATAAATGTAGGGCATTGGCACCATGGACGTTGTGCATAGCTAAAACACTTTTTTGGATAAAATCGGGCGAACCAAACCTAAAAGGCTCCAAATTTGCCAAAACATGCACGTTGGATATATGGGTAGAACCCGCAGCACTTAACTGTTGGTGAATCTCGGACCAAGGGCCGCGCGGTTGATATGTTGTTAAGGACTCGCCATTGTACTTGTGCATGGTATACAGATTTTGGTAAAGCGGCAGGGCCTTTTCCATAACCAATGGCGCATCGGTATCGTGGGCACGTAAAATAATGGGCGGCTCAGTGGTCGTGCCCAAGGCTTTTAACCCGTCCTTAACGCCCGGTATAATGGTTTGGGTAAACCACTCGACATCGTATTCCCGCTCCATAGCTTCGCCGAGCGCTACCAACAACCCTACATTCGGATATTTTTCAACAAAAGCGGCAATGGATTTTTGGGTATAGTCGGCAATAAGGGGTACTATCGGCCTGGAACGGTCTTGGGTTTTTATATTGTAATGCTCGGCAAAAGGCTTGGACACCATAATATTATAGAACATTTGAATAACCCAAATACCCCGCTTATTGGCCTCTTCGGTAATAAACTTAAAAATGGCCTCGTTTTTTTTGAAATCCTCATCGCTTACCTCAACCGCAAACGGATAATCCTTTAATTTTACCAACGAAGCAAACGGATGCCCGTTCCAAAGGTAAAGCGAATTATAACGGTTTTCAACCATCATATCCAAGTAGTCTATCCAAAGTTCCTTATTGTAAAACCATGGGAAATTTTCGGGTGTATAGGGATATTCATAAACCGCTCGGCCTGGTAAATATTCCATTTTCTGAACACCTATAACAGTACCTCGCAACACCATTTCGGGCGCATCCTGTAAATCAATTTCTTGCGGGAGCGTTCCTCCTTCCCTAACCATATCGGTTAATTTTAAAGCACCGTAAAGTGCTCCGGAAGCATCGGCGCCTTCAACATAAATACTATTATTTATTGTATGGATTTTAAAACTTTCTTTTTGGGTAAGATTCTTGTTTTCTGAAAGCACAACAACATGCCCTGTTTCATCATCGGGAATTTGGGCTGCTCGTTCAACTTGAAATCCTTTTTCGTGTAATGCTTCCTGAAGTTTATCTGCCCCAAAAACATGTCTTGGCTGCGATTCGTCGACCACAATAGTTACCTGCAAACCGGTGTTGCACGAAATAATTAAAATGAATATGAAAAAGCATAAATACCGCATGTTTTGTTTTTTACTGTTTGTTTTGAAACACTTTTTTAAGATAGGCCGCATTTGCACCGTAATTCCGCACAACGTTGTGAACATCGGTAGTATCTCTGGAGCGCTCGACAATAAGCCAACCTTTCCAGTGCATATTGCCCAAGGTTTCCTTGATTTTCGGTAGGTCTATGGCCGTATCGTTTTCCAACCAAACGCCATCGGTATTCGAGGCGTGTATTTCGCCTATATTATCGCGCCCTAAGGTTTTTAGCTCCGATGAAATATCGCGGCCGTTTTTAATGGCATTGGCAAAATTGAAAGCTATTTTTATGTTTCGGTTATCTATTTCTTCCAGCAATTTTTTTTCTTCTTCGGCCGAAAGCGAGGTTTCAATGGCTATAATTCCGTTAATTTTTTCGACTTGCTCGCCCGCCCAACGCAAACGCTCGACAATAGCTGGGCGCAACTCGGGGTGTTTAACCAAATCGCCTTGTGTGCCAAGCGGTAAATAAGCCACTTCAACATTAAAGGTTTTCATAACCTCGATACAATCCTGCACCATACGCTTTACCGTTGGCCGCTCGGCAAAGGACTGCCCGTAAAACCCGGACATGGCTACGGAACTAATACCTACACCCGTTTCGACCATTTTTTGTTTAAACACCCTAACACTTGCGGTATCGCCATTAACAAATTTACTATCGAAAGTTTCGCGACTGCCCAAACCGCCCATATCCATTTCAATGGCATCGGCACCTATTTCCTTGGCACGCTCGAAAGCCCCGAGCTTTTGGCGTTTTAAAATCATCCAATCGCATACGGCTATTTGATAACGCTCTTTGGTTGGCCCCGGCCATTGTCCGTTGATAATGGGAAAGGTTACCAACCTGTTTGGGTCTATTTTTACGTATTTAATTTTTTGGCGCCGCCATGTGTAAATGGCATGCAGCATACCGTCCTTCCCTTGAATAATGGCCGGATAGGAATACTGGCTTATTTTTGAATCCTCCAGCACCAAAGCGGCATTCCAATTAATACCGTCGTTGGAAATGGCTATATTTAACGGACTTCGGTAGCCTTTACTCATATCGGTATTTGGCCAAACGTGGTTGTATATTAGGGCATGCTTACCGTTTTTCATGGTAACGGCATCGGTACCCGAACTGTTGTTGGGCATGTTAAGCAGCTCTAAATCCGACCATGTTTTGCCATTATCGGACGACCACGTACTAAACAACTGCCGGTTGCGAGTGCGACCTATTTGTTGTAATTTACCGTTATCGTGAAACAATACGCTTGGTTGAATGGCATTTATATCGCTTTTCCCTTTAGGAAGCGTATCGCCCATAACCCAGGTTTTACCGAAATCGGGAGTAGACTCCACACGTAAATTCCAACCGTGCTCTTCGGTACTGGACGGTAATAGCAAATTACCATTTTGTAATAAAACAGGCTTATTTTTAATAGGGCCTAAAAAGCCTTCGGGCATTTTTTCGGGTGCGGACCAGGTTTCGCCATTATCGGAAGAGCGCATAAGCATACCCCACCAAGTGGACGGACTTGACCCTATTTTATAAAACAGCATTAAATCGCCATCGGGGATTTGGTACAACACCGGATTCCATGTGGGGTAACGGAGCGTATCGTTTATTATACCGTTAGCCACCTCGACACCTTTTGTCCAAGCGCCGTTTTTGCGCTTGCTTACCCAAATGCCTACATCGGGATGGCGTTCGTGGGTACCGCCAAACCACGAAGCCACCAAGTCGCCATTTGTGGTTTCGACAATAGTGGCGGCATGGCAGGACGGATATGGCGCCCCGTTATTTACAAATTCTTCTAAAACGATGCCTTCTTTCCATGTTTTATCCGCTAATGTCATTGGCTTTTCTTCGGTTTTTGGTTTACAGCTTCCAAGAAAGATTATAGCTAATAACATTAAAATAAGTTGGGATTTTTTCATGCTTTTTTTTAATTTTTTATTATCGTTTAACTTTCGATGATTTAAAATAAAAGACTGCTTCGTATGCTCGCAGTAACGTTTGGATTTTCGTATTTCTTCAAAATTTTAAAATCCTTTTCAAACCTTAAAAACAAGTGTTAAATATACACTATTTTATTTGATATGGTTTTTACATTCGGTTTTTGAACGATTTTTTAAAATGCTTTTTTAACTTCAAGACTATATTCCCCTGAAGGCAAATAAAGCACCAACCCATTATTTTCAACTTTAAAATTTGTTTCGTTTAAGGATTGATTATTGATAATCACTTTTGAAGCATCCTGAGAAGGCAAATACACCTTTGCCGTTGTATTGACGGGAATTACAACCGTCCATTTCAAGTTTTTGCCTTGCTTTTGCCAATGGCTTTTTATAAAGCCGTGTACCGATTTGTACGACGCTTTAACATAGGCTAAATTAGTATTGAAATCGGGTTTCATAATAATTTCCTTAAACCCCACATGCTCGCTACTGCTTTTTATGCCCGCTATGTTTTCGTAGTACCAAATAAGCAAATCGCCCAAGAGCATAACGTGGTTTTGTGAGTTCATTTCGGGGTTGGCAGTGTTACCGTTCCACAGTTCCCAAATAGTGGTTGCTCCGTTTTCGACCATATAGCCCCAACTGGGATATGTGGTATTGGAGGCCAACTTGTACGCCAAATCGGCACGCCCGTTATCGGACAGGGTTCGCATTAAAAATTGGGTTCCCACAACGCCCGTACTGATATGCCCTTTTTTGTTTACCTCTATTTCATAAACCATATTTTGAAATACCTTTTCCCGCAAGCCTTTGGGCACCATATTAAACGCTAGGGGCAACACATTGGCCGTTACGGTATTGTTGGCATAAGTATTGGAATTGCTATTGAAATACTTGGTATTAAAAGCTGTTTTAATACTTTTGGCAAGCGTATTGTAATGCTGAATATCGGCCGTATCGGCATTGATTATTTCCGCAAATTTTTCCATTAATTGCAGCAAGTGATAATAAAATGCACTGGATAGCAGTTCGCCGTCGGTTATTCGGGTTGGGTCTTGCGAGCGGATAATTTCCAAGGATTCGGGCGGCACGCACCAATCGCCGTACTTATCTTGCGTTATTAACCCATTTTTAAGATAATTGGCTTCCATGTATGCCATCCATTTTTTCATGTGCGGATAGTGCTTTCGTATACCCTCTGTATCGCCAAACTGTTGGTACAACATATCGGCTACTTTAATATAAGCGCCCTGCCATGTTACCCCATCGCCGTAATACCGCCAAAAGGCAGGGGCTACATCGGGAATACCGCCGTCCAAGGTTTGCGCGTATTTTATATCGTCCAACCATTTGGCATAAAGGGTTTGGTTATCGAATAGGAAACTCTCGCCATAGGCGCCCGTTGTTCTGTCACCCAGCCACGGTTGGCGTTCGTTGCGTTGGGGGCAATCGACAGGCATACCTTTATAATTATTGCGAATACCCCAAAAGGCATTTTTAAATATTTGGTTCATGGTTGGGTTGGAGCATTCGAAGGTTCCCGTGGTTTGCATATCATCGTAAGCCACCTTACCCATAAAATCGGTTAAAGCAGGTTTATATGTATATCCCGAAACTTCTACAAACCTAAAACCATGATATATAAATGCAGGCTCCCAAACTTCTACGCCTTTGCCCTTTAATATGTAAGTATCGGTGGTTTTGGCATCGCGTAAATTGGCTGTGTAAAGCGAACCATCGCCCTGTAAGGATTCTGCAAATTTCAGACTTATGGTATCGCCCCGATTTCCCTTCACCTTTATTTGCAACCATCCAGCTATGTTTTGCCCCATATCCAAGATATAATTTCCTTGTTTTGTTTCTGTAATTGAAACTGGCACAAGCGAATCCATAATTTTCATGTTCGGGGTCATTTGTGCTTCGGGAAAGCCTCCGGGTTCTTGCACCCACATCATATTCAACCAATTGCTATCGTCGAAATTAGTTGTATTCCAATCGGGCATTTCCATTCGGGCATCGTAGGTTTCGCCATCGTATTCGTTATTGCTTCTTATAGGGCCGTAAGGAGTGAATTTCCAACTTTCGTCGGTTTTTATGGTTTCTGTCGAACCGTCTTCATATTCAACATGTAATTGCAAAGCCATTTTTGGAAAGCCAAAGGTTTTTATTTTATAGGGCTTGTACTCCAAGCGCATGGCAAAAAAACGACCATTGCCCAATATCGTACCAAGGACATTATTGCCTTGTTTTAGGTTTGAAGTTACATCGAACACGTTGTATTTTATGTTTTTGGTATAATCGGTAGGCACGGGTGCCAATACTTGATCGCCTATTTTTTCGCCATTTATAAAGAGCTCGTACAAGCCCATACCCATAATGTAAACCTTAGCTTGTTTAGGCTTTTCTTTTAAATTGAACGCTTTACGCACATACCGAGCCGACAGCCTTGAAAACTGCCCCACGGTATCGCCGGGAAACAATTGATTATAACCTATCCAGCGGGTCGATTTCCATTCGGCATATGTTAAAATACCCATCCCAAAATATGCTATTTCGCTCCAATTGGATTCGCCCTTGTTAGTCCATATTTTCACTTTCCAATAGACTTCATCTTTGCTTTTTAAAGGTTTTCCGTTGTAAGTTACATTAATGGAAGTGTTGCTGTTTACCTTACCGCTATCCCATAAATCGGCTGTATTATTTTTTAATTTTTCGGATGAAGACGCCATTAGAATGTGATAAGCAGTTTGCTTAACGTTGATATCTTGGCTTGATAACTCCCAACTTAACCGTGGCTTTAAAACATCAATGCTTTGGGGATTATCGAGCATTTCGCATTGCAAATTTTTAAGCCCGACCTTGCCTTGCCCCCATGCCATGCCCGAAATTAGAAACACCAGTATGTATACCCCTATGCTTTTCATATTTTATTCTGAAATTAATCGTTCCAATTTATCCGAAGCTGCTATTTCTTTTCCATTCCTTAATACCTTAAAGCCTTTCCCTTTGTGGTATTTTTCACCTGTTTTATCCCAAAGAATTGTTATTATATTGCCATGGTACAATATGTTATCCAAACAAAACCAATCCCATAAATCCTGTGGTACTAAGGGGCTAACTTCAATTTTTTCGTCAGCTCTGGGGCGCAAGCCTACCAATCCGGTAATTATTAAATCGGCAAAGGTGGAATGGTTATAGTAGCGGCTGCGTTCCCTATCGCCCATAAGCCAATAGCCCGTTGTTTCGTCGAGATATTCGCCTATATACGGCCTGCCACGGTAGTATTGCGATTCGACATATAAATTCATTTGTTTAAAATAATCGGTTTTGTCTACAACATTTTGGTTATAATTATCCAACACATTGGCCATTGCCGTTAGGGTTTGCGATGTTGCAAAGGGCCATATGGCGCCATCCCACTCGCAAGTGCCCGTGCCGTGGCTTCTAAAACGGGGGCTACGGCGTTCGGCGGTAGTTAGGCCAAAAGGGGCGGCAAAGCCTTCTTCATTTTTAAACTGTTCCCATGCGGTTTCGAAACCTTTATTTTTTGTTGGTAAATTAAAATACCAAGGAATAAAACCAATGGCTTCCCTAACGTTCGAGGAGGTGTCCTTTTCGGTCAAGGTCTCAAAAAATGCAGCGTTGGCGTTCCATAATTTGGTTTCCACCAATTGCTTAATGGTATCGGCCTTGGCATTAAAATAGGTTTGTTGTTGGGTATCGCCTTTCATCTTAGCCATGGTTGCCAAGGCTTTTGAATTGGCATACATATAACTGTTAATGGTTGGTCGGGCATTTTGCACATGGCGCCCACCGCTAAGCGATTCTTCCATGCCATCCTTAACATCGTGCTGCCAGAACAAACCGTCGGGGCGTTTTCTGTCTTTTTCCCAAACAGCATAATCGATTACCAAATCGGGGTACATACTTAACAAAAATTCCTCATCTTTATTAACCAAATACATATTGTACAGGGCGTCGGGTGTCCAACTACTAAATTTATAGAGTTTATCCATTGGTTTTCCCTCGTTACCCTGATACCACAAAAGCACATTTTCGTTAATGTACTTGGGGTTGTGCACCCAACGAAATTCGTAAATATGATGCCCCAAGGCGCAGGCTATCAAATTATATTTATCGGCATAGGAGCGGTTTACCAAAAATTCGGTAATAGCATAGCCTTGTGGGGTTTGGGCAATGTGTTTTCGCAAGCTCCACCAACGGAAATAATATATTTCATTAAAATTTTCCTGGGGACAATCGAATAACGGAATATTTTGCTCCATCCAGCCCCAAGCACTATCGTTAGGAATGGCCTTGGCTATATTTTCGTCTTCCATGCCATTAAAATAATCGGCATAATGTTTATAATTTTCGCTTTTTAAAACATAACCTTTTTTGGTGTTATTAGACGATGGTTTACAACTGACCAACAGCGTTAATGTTATAACTATTGCGATATGGGTTTTCTTCAACATCATTTTTTATAATATTTATTCTCCATAAAATGTATACGTTTTCCCTGCTTTCATGGGGATATCGTACTCGAAATACTTGGGAAGTTTTACGACTTTTAAATTTGCTTTTTCCGAAATAATGGGTGTTTTTACTTCAACTTCATAGAAAAACGGATTGGTGTTTTTTCCTTTGGCCTTTTTTAACGTTTTTTCGTTTGAAAATTTTAAGGACGAAGCCGTTCGAATCCTGCAATTTCCATCTAATTTTGCTTTAATTTCTATGGTTTTCACTTTATTGTTTTCCCAAACCATATCAATTTCGTAACCGCCCCTGGATACTAAACCTTTAATACTGCCCTGTTGCCAGACATCGGGCAAAGCGGGCAGCAAATGGATGGCGCCTTCGTGGCTTTGCATGAGCATTTCGGCTATGCCCGCCGTACACCCAAAATTACCATCGATTTGAAACGGTTGATGCGCATCGAACATATTAGGATACGTACCGCCACCTTTTTTTTGCTCGGGCGTTACCAAATGTAACTGGTCCTGCAATAATTTATAGGCATGATTGCCATCCAACAAACGCGCCCATAGGTTTACCTTCCACCCCATGGACCAGCCCGTGGACTCGTCGCCCCGAAACTCCAACGAGGTTTTTGCCGCTTGGAATAACTCGGGCGTTTTAAACGGTGAAATTTGATTACTGGGAAACAAGCCATACAAATGCGATACGTGCCTATGGTGGTCGTTGGGGTCGTCCCAATCCTGCATCCATTCCTGTAATTGCCCGTATTGTCCGATGCGCATGGGCGACATTTTTTTTAATGCCGCTTTTAATGAATTGGCAAAAGATTGGTCCTCGCCCAAAATATCGGTAGCCCGAACAATGTTGGTAAACAAATCGAAAATAAGTTGGTTATCCATGGTGGTTCCGGCCGCTATTGTGGATTTTCCATCTTCGCCCGCATGTGTGTTTTCGGGGGAATTTGAAGGCACTACGACCAGATATCCCGTTTCGGGTTCGGGAATCATAAAATCGAGAAAGAAAGCGGCAGCCCCTTTCATTATGGGATATATTTCTTTTAAATACTGCTTATTGCCCGTGTACAAATAACGCTCCCATAAATCTTGGCACAACCAAGCGCCACCCGTTGGCCACATGCCCGATGCCGCCATATCGATTGGCCCGGTTATGCGCCATATATCGGTATTGTGGTGCAGCACCCAACCTTTGGCATTGTACATTATTTTGGCCGTGTCGGCACCTGTGTTTCTTACCTCACGTGCCAAGTGGATAAAGGGTTCGTGCATTTCGGATAAATTGGTAAGTTCGGCCGGCCAGTAGTTCATTTCGGCATTAATGTTCATGGTATATTTGCTTTCCCATGGCGGAAACAGCATATCGTTCCAAATGCCCTGCAAATTGGCAGGCTGCCCATTGGGTTGCGAGGACGAAATAAGCAAGTACCGCCCAAATTGAAAATATAAGGCCGCCAATTGCGGGTCGAATTGGCTATCGAATTTTTTAATACGCTGGTCAGTGGTTTCGTTTATGGCGTCGGTAACGCCCAAATTTAAGGCTACCCGATTGAAAAACGTTTGATAATACGCAATATGATTGGATTTTATAGTTTGAAAATCCTTTGTTACGGCTTTATCGAGATAGGTTTTGCTTTTGGCAATGTAGTCTTCGGTTATATCGTTATAATTTTTAAAATTGGTAGCAATTGAAATATAAACAACTACCTCATCGGCTTTGTTAATGCTTACAATACCGTTGTTCACCGAAAGCTCGCCGCCTTTGTTTTTGGTTTGCAAACGCCCTTGAAATTTTACGCGCCCCCGTTGTCCCTCGACCGTACTGGTAACGCCCGACAGGGTAATTTGTTTATCATCGGTGGTGGTTAGCGTATTATCAAAAGGGCTATTCATAAATATATTTCCCGTAATTTGCCCGGGTTTGTTGGCCGATAGTTTTACCACGACAACTTGGTCCTGAAAAGCGGTTAAAATTTCACGGGTATATTCAACACCATCGACGGTGTATTTTACCGTAGCCGTAGCGTCTTCAATATTTAAATCGCGATAATAATTGCCATAATTTTGATGTCCTGGAAACGACAGGTAAACGCTGCCAAAGGTTTGGTAGGGCATCCCGTTATTGGTTTGCGAACGAATATCGGAAGTTGCCAAAGCCTGTGCCTCGGCATATTTGCCTTCAAAAATTAATTGGCGTACCTTGGGAAGCGCCTGTAATGCTTTGGGGTGTGCATTGCTATTTGGCGAACCTGCCCAAATGGTTTCTTCGTTTAGCTGCAAACGTTCTACTGCGGGGTCGCCAAAAACCATAGCGCCCAAACGGCCGTTGCCCAATGGAAGCGCTTCGTTCCAAATAGAGGCTGGCTTATCGTACCACAACTTCATGGGGGATTGCGATTGCGCTTTTACCGTTTGAACACCTGAAACGAAAACGATAACACAAAACAATAATTTACTTGCTAACTTCATAAATTTTATAATTTTTTTCGCCAAACATGCTGTATAACATATTAATATCCTTTAAAGCATTGGCAGGCAATTTTTCACCTTTTTCACCGAAAACATATAACTTTTTATAAGGTTCTACCACGCAACCGGACTCATCTATATTTCCGTTTTTATCCTTCACCTTATTTAAATCTAAATTTAAATGTTTTGCCATAAACGGATACACGGCCCTACGTTTTGACACCTTATAATCGTGGCCTTCGGTTGGAAAATGGACGTTTTCCACTAAGTTTTCTTTTCCATAAAACCCATAAATTCGTTTTATAAACGGAAACTCCTGTTCGGGAACTTTTCGTGTCCAGTCGCCTCCATCGGAAACAATAAGTTGGGGCTTTGGTGCTGCCATTGCGGCAATTTCGACATTATTGGTCCCGTTTCCGCATAAATGGATGCCACGACCACTTTCGCAAGGACAACCGCCCGAATGATAGGCCGACACCATAACCACGGGAACGGAAACCGCTACCCTATCATCCAAAGCCGTTAGAACCATGGTTTGCGAACCACCGCCCGAACCGCCCGTTACGCCTACCCGGTTGGCATCGGCATATTTTAGACTTAGCGCATAGTCCAACAACCGCATACCGCTAAGTACTTGTATGGTTGATGCTATGCTATTTCGGTGTGTTTCCGACGGAAATTGCAATTGCGATTCGCCCCAGGCAAACAAATCGAAATTAATAACAATAGCTCCCATTTTTGCCAAGGTGGCGCAGCGTATTTGTTCGCTTTTACGGTAACGGCCATCGGCAAAATGACCATTCGGGCAAATAATAACCGCTACTTTTTTGGGTAACGGATGTGGTTTGTAAATAGAACCTGTTGTGTAAACGCCCGGTAAAATTTCAAGGCCAATATTTTCAACCGTGTAGCCTTTGTATTGTCGTTTTTTGGTTAAAATAGGCTTGGAATTGGGCTGTTTTGGTGCTTTATCCAATCCAAAAGCCGCATACATACAGGGTTTTAATTCGGCCTTGCGTGTTTCCCATTCTTCTAAATTATTGTACAACGACGATAAATACTGAAGACGCTCCGCTCCTTTTTCTTCGGAAACTTTATGATATTGGAATTTTTTGATTTTATATGCGCCATCGGACTGCTTTTCTGCCGATAAATTAAACGGACTTAATACATGGGCAAAAGACAGTTCCAAACTTGTTGCATCTATTTTCCATTGGGCGTATTCCAACTCCTTTTCTTCTAACAAACCGTCGTTGTCCGTAATTTTAATATTGAAAACAGATTCTATTTTTTTAACGGTTTCGGTTAAAGGCTGTTTAAAATTGGTGTCGGACGTTTGCGCCACCAAAATATGAACGGTTGTAAAAAAACCGATTACAAAAAAAGCAATATGCTTGATTTTTAAGCCCATACTTTATAGTGCGCATTTTATAGTGTAACGCCCCGAACCCAAGTTCAAATTAATCTTGTTTTCAACTTGCGACAGGTCTTCAAATACTTGATTGTTTACGGTAACCGATTCGGTTTTTATTGTTGGCAAAACTACTGTTGCTTTGGTATTTCCAGGAATTTCAACTTGTAGCGTAACATTGCTTTCTTCTTTTTCCCAATGGGAAACAATTAAACCGTAAACCGATTGGTAACTGGCTTTTACGTAGGTAATATCGGCAATAAATTCGGGCTGGATAACAATGTGCTTAAAGCCCGGATTATTGGTGTCGGGTACAATTCCAGCAAGGCTTCGGTAAAACCATTCCTCGATTTGTCCCATCATAAAATGGTTCCACGAGTTGCCTTTTCGGGGGTCCCATTGTTCGGTTAAAGTGGTTAGCCCGAATTGGATTTGAAACCCATAGCCCGGCGTATCGTAATGGTTGTTCATTTTGTACATTACCTCGTTTTCATTGTTCCTTGCCAAAGCCTGAAACAAGTAGCGGTTGCCCACATCGCCGGTTGTTAGCCTATAACCACGGGCTTCGATATCGGTTAGCAGATTTTTCATAACAGCCGCTTTATTCTCTGGCTCGACAATATCCATAAAAACGGCTACGGCATTGCTAAACTGGCTACCGGTGCCGTATTGCTTGGTTTCGACATTAAAAAATTCGGCATTAAAAGCTGTTTTTATTTCGTTGGTTAAAGTTGTGTATTGCTTAATATCTTCAGCTATATTTAAATGAACTGCCGCTTTTGCCAATAACTTGGCTGCATAAAAATAATGGCTCGTTGCCGAAAGGGCAATGGGGCTGTTTTTGGAATATCCCGCTGCATGCTCGCCATAATCGTACCAATCGCCCAGACCGTGCGACACGATATGATTAGTTGAAGTCGTGGTAAGGTAATCCACATAGCGTTTCATTACGGGATAATAGGTTTTTATTAAACTATCGTCGCCATAATACTCGTAGTACATCCACGGCAGTATTACGCCCGTAACGCCCCACTCGGGCGAATCGGTAAAGTCGCCCCCAAACACCACATATTCGGGCGCAATGGTTGGTATCATGCCGTTTTCGCGTTGCGCATCGGCAATATTTTGCATGATACTTGGTATATAAGTTGTCAAATTATAATTGTAAATAAGCCCGGGGCCGTTAAGGTGGGCTTCCTCCAACCAACCTAATTTTTCACGATGTGGGCAATCGGTTAGCACCGCTTGAAAATTACTTTTTATAGCGTTATTGATAAGTTCGTGCGCTTTGTTGAATATGGCATTGGAACACTCGAAACGTCCCGTTTCGCCCGAATTATTATAAATAAAATTAGAACTAACGTCCAATAACGTAGGCAAGTTAGGGTTTTTGGCTTCCTTATAATTAATACTGTCTACTTGAAGGTATTGGTACCCATAATAACTAAATTTTGGTTGCCATTGTTCCACGCCCTCACCTTTTAGGGTGTACTCGAAATAATACGGCTTTCCCGAGCGCCCTTGCCTAATAGTGCCGTCTTCCTTCAAACTTTCTGCTGGCCATAATCTTATTTTCTGTCCTTTTTGGCCTTTCACCTTTATAGTAGGGAATCCCGATAAATTTTGCTGCATGTTAAATACGTAGCTTCCTCTTGCAGGCTCGTTAACTTCCTTTACAGCATAGGTTTTTTGAACACTTACGGGAGCTGCCTGCTGGGGTATTAACATGCCTTTCGGGGCTTCTTGCACAACTACGGGTTTCCATTCCTGCGCATTAAATTTGGGTGAATCCCATCCTTGCTGTTCTAAATTAGCATTATAGTCTTCACCTCCAAAAATACTATTAAACGTAATGGGGCTTTCGTGGTAACGCCAAGAATTGTCGGATTTTATTATGGCTTCGCTACCATCCTCGTACTTAATTTTCATTTTGAAAAACAAGGTTGGCGGCCCGAAGCTCACAAAAAACTTGGCATATCGTTTTTCAACCATATTATACATACCATTGCCCAACAAAATACCTATAACATTTTCGCCGTTTTTAAGTTGGTCTTGGGTAATTTCGTAAGTGTTGTAATTTATGGACTTATCGTAATCGGTCCATAAAGGGGCAAACTCGCTATTGCCCATTTTTTTACCGTTAATGGTGAACTGGTAATGCCCCAACCCCGAAACGTAAACCACCGCATCGCTTATGGGCTTGGTTACCGAAAACGGTTTACGCAACATAATACTATGTCGGGACAAGGCATTGGAACTATCGACAATAGCCTCTCGGCGCTCTTTTTTAAACGAAGCTGTATGGTAGTGCCTACCTTCGGGCAAGTGGCTATTGGCTTTGGTTATGGCGCCAATCCATGTTGAATTTAAACTTTTGATTTCGGGCACCATCCTAAAAAATGCTATATCGCTCCAATAAGGCGTTGTTTTTTCTTTGTTCCAAATTTTAACTTTCCAAAAGTATTTTGTTTCGGGCTTTAAAGCCGAACCATTATAAGCGATTAACTGACTTTGGTTGGATGTTATTTTACCACTATCCCAAACATCGGCAACATTATTTTTTAGTTTTTCTTCGGTTGAAGCCACTAAAATTTGATATGCCGACTGCCATACGCTTTGCCCAAGCGCCTCCAACTGCCACCCAAAACGAGGGTTCTGGTTTGTTACTGCCAAGGGGTTTTGAGCCATTTCGCAAGTAAGCTGCGCCACAGATAATTTTTGGTTTTTATTGGGCGAACACGCCAAAAACAGCGCAACAACAACTACAAAAATAGCTTTAAAAATCCGCATATTACAGTTTTTTGGTTATTAACGATTTAATATGAAAAATGGCTTCGGGGGCTAACATACCCGTGTTGGGCAAATCGTCGAAATCCTCACGATCGGCTGGGGTGTCGGGCGTTGGAAAATGGCGTTGTTCCCCGGTACGGAACATAATTCGGGCAATACCATTGGCAGGCGCATAAAATATTTGGCGCGACTCTTTTTCGCCATTAACACTAACCGTATACGAGCGCGAAGTAGCATCTAAAACTACCCGAACCGTGTAGGTTTCGCCTGCTTTATATTCGGTTATTGTTCTAAAGCGGGAACCTGCTTTGGTTTTTAAAACACCATCGTTATCGAATACCAAACGAATGGACGGCAATCCGGTTTTATCCTGAAATTCCACTTGCAGCAATCCGTGATTGTTTTGTTCGGGCGTTACGGTAAATTCGGTTTCCATTTTTTGTGCAAACGGAATAACACGCTCTACACGGGCATAATCGAACAAATCGTAATCGCGCAAGGTTAAGGTTTTTTCGTTGTTGGTGTTTTCAATTTTTGCCGAAGCCCAAGATAGGTTGTATATGTTCCATAGGCTTAATTCCTTGCCACTTTCTAAATTATTAAACACATCGTTTACATCGTTTTCTACCTCGCTTTTTAAGGGAACCGGAATTGATGCCACCCAAATATCTTCCTTATTAACGCTATAGCTTACCCAAAGTTTTTGGTCGGGCGGCGTACCGTTATTTTCGGTAATGCCACGCACATACTGCGGCCCGTACGATTTGTAGTTGCCACCATAACGCATGGGGGTTATTTCGCCATGAACCAACAGCAAATCGGTGTAATTTAAGCCATCATTACTGGTTGAAACGGCTAAAGGCCAACGGTATTCCGACGGATTGTAAACCGTTGCATAACGACCGTCGGAGGTTTTTTGCCCCCAAATTTTAGCATTGCTGTTTACAAATCCCGGCGCTCTTAAAGGCGTGTATTCCCATGTTTTTCCACCATCCTTGCTCATCGATGTTAGGGCGTGCTTCCACAAACCAATTACATTTCCATTAGGCAAATGGTAATAGCTAAAGGCCTTGTATTGTTTTTGTAGCGGAATCAAGGGGTCGTCCCTATCGGCTTCTTCCACCCATTGCTGCATTTGTAGGGGTTGCGATAGTAATTCTTCGCATGCTTTTTTAAAACCCTTGTCCTTACTGCTTTTATAAAACGGAAAATCGGTATTGGTTTCATTCCATCCTTTGTTATAGCGGATAAAATAGATTGGCCCCAAACTTCCATCTTTGTATATTTCGCGAATTACACGCCCAATGCCCTTTCCGTCGTTGGGACTATCTTTTTCGTCCATGGAAATACCGTAAAACGCCAAGGTAAAAAAACGATTATCAGTCGAGGTAAAAAAGCCCATACGCTGGTGCATAATGGCATCTAAATTTTCAGCAACGCCTGTTACATCTTCTTTTTGATAACCATCGGGAATGCGGTAAATTGGGAATATTACTTGCGGCATGCTCCAGTTTTCGCCATCTTTCGAGGTCATTAAAAGCGTTTGGCTTGGCGGAATATGCTCGCCAACGGGATCGGCCAAATAGTTTAAATAAAACGTACCATTCCAATACGCCATATTGGTAGCGTGGTTATAAGTCCAACCAAAACCATCGGCCTTTTCGGGGTGCTCCCTACTGGCACGCATAATTTGGGTGGCGTGCACGCCCACCGCAGGACTTAACTGCCCATGGTGGTAATCGATATTGGACAAGGTTTTACCGCTGTAACGAATGGTATCCTGCGCCTGCGAAAAAGTTGTAACAAGTGCCGCCAACACTGCTACTTTTACTCTTTTTTTTAGATGTTGAAAATAATTCATTATTTTGTTTTGCTTTCTTCTATTAAACCGTTTAACACCGCTTCGGAAATTGTGGTTATAGTACCGTGCTTGTGGCCTTCGGGAAGTTTTATATTGGCGGTTATGTCTTCAAAAGTTTTAAAATTTGAAGTTCGTACCGCTTTATAATTTTTTTCACCGTAATTATCGAAATAAATTAAATACTCTTCGTCCTGTTTTAAAACCGTTGGCCCTTCGGACAGGAAACCCGAAAAAGGCTCAGATATGTTTTCAAAAGGCCCGAGAGCCGATTTACCAAAGGCTACTTTTAAATTTCGCATGGGGCGCGTGTTGTCCTTCAACACCAAAACGTAATCGTTTTTGTTGCGCTTAACAATAACGCAGTCGATTACACTAAAGCCGGGATTAAAAAATAATTTTGTTTCGGAAAAAGTTTTAAAATCCTTGGTGGTTACGTAATACATGCGATGGTTGTTTTCCTCTTCCTCCTCGCCTTTTTCGTAACGAAACGGAATGGTCGATGCCCAGATGATAATGTATTGGTCGGCTTCGTCATCATAAAACAATTCGGGTGCCCAAACGTTAACCACCTCGGGTTCGTTTGCCATAACGGGAACATACTGCTGTTCGTCCCACTGTATTAAATCTTTGGAGTTGGCATAACCAAAACCGTTGCCGCCACGCCATTCGGTGGTCCAAACCATGTGGTAAATGCCATTTTTCCCTTTAATTATAGAGGGGTCGCGCATAATGCCACTTACCCCGACTTCGGGTTTTAAATACGGGCCTTTTAAATCGTTCCAATGGCAACCATCGGTACTGTACGCCAAATACAAGCCATCGGTGGCGGGCTCGCGAAACGACGTGAACAAGTAAGCCTCTTTTTTTTCGGCACAGCCCAATGCTATTAAAGCTACAATAAAAACCAGTAGTTTTTGCATATTATTCTATGGTTATTTCGGTTTTTACGCTCTTCTCTTTTTCCAATATTTTTTTTACGTTGGAAAACACGTTGCTTTTTAAGTAAATATTTTCGGTTTTAGCGCCTTCAACTTTTAAAAACACGTCGGTTTTATACATGGGAAAATTATTGTTTACCATTATGTTGGACACGTTTTTGAGCTTGATAAGTGCTTCGCCGTCCAAAGGTTTTTCCGATGAAACGTTATCTAAAATAATGTTTTTGGAGTCTTCAATTTCGAACGAAGCCCCAATTGTAGTACTTATTTTTACATCGTGAAATTCGATATCGGTAGCGGTATTTACGTTAAAGCCTTCCTTGGCTTCGATATTAATATTTGAAAACGTTACTTTATGGATAGGCATTTCAGGGATTCCCAGGATACGCCCTGCGGTATTAACATTGGTTCCGGTAACATTGCTGACATGGATGTTCCTGAAAATGGGCGTTTCTTCGGTTACAGGGCCTTCAACCGTATTTTTATCGTAAAACAAATTGAGCATAAAGGCTTCTTTTTTAATGTTGTTCATTACCACGTTGCTTACCCGAATGTCCTCGACCACACCGCCACGACCTCTTGCCGCCTTTAAACGGATGCCCCTATCGGTACCATCGAACACACAATTGGATATGGTTATTTTTTTAATCCCGCCCGACATTTCGCTGCCTATTACCACGCCGCCGTGCCCGCTTAGCATGGTGCAATTGGTAATGGTTACATTTTCGGTTGGGGTGGCCCATTTGCGGCCATCGGCATCGCGGCCCGACTTAATGGTAATGCAATCGTCGCCCACGCTAATATGGCAATTGGAAATATGCACATTTTTACACGAGGTTGGATTTATGCCATCGGTATTGGGCGAATAGGGATTGAAAATGGTAACGTTATCGACCGTAACGTTGTCGCAAAACGCCGGATTAATGGTCCAAAATGGCGAATTTTGAATGGTTACACCTTCAATTTTAATATTTTTACATTGAAATGCCTGAAACAACGGCGGCCTGTGAAACAAATAACTTCGCGTACGTTTGTAATAATCGGCCGTTATAATATGGCTATTGGCTTCCTCGGTCATTTTTTGGTATTTGGTAGGTTCCAATTTTTCCTTGGCCGACTCGATTCGCCAAATTTCCTTCCACCATGCTTCGCCCTGCCCATCGATTGTACCGCGCCCCGTAATGGTAACATTTTCAGCATCTCGGGCATGTAATAAAGGCTTAAAGGTTTGTATTACGGTGCCTTCCCAACGCACTTCGGTAAACGGCAAATAGTGGTCGAAGTTGGTGGAAAATTTCAAGGTTGCACCTGCATCGATATGCAGTACAATATTGTTTTTTAAGGTTAATGCGCCCGTTAAATACTCCCCCGCGGGAAAATAAACGGTACCGCCGCCTTGGCTTTCAGCTTTGTCAATGGCATACTGAATGGCTTCGGTACACAAAACACCTTTGTTGTTTCCCCCGTGGTTTAAAATATTCAACCAACCAT
Source organism: Flavobacteriaceae bacterium (assembly GCA_047975545.1). Classification (GTDB taxonomy): domain Bacteria; phylum Bacteroidota; class Bacteroidia; order Flavobacteriales; family Flavobacteriaceae; genus JBKEDS01. Next base: position 179,359 of record JBKEDS010000008.1, read on the forward strand.
CATTTGCCCTACAAACCGAAATAAAGGCTGTTATAATGGTAATACTTAGGGTTAAAATTATCTTCTTCATTATTTTCTTTTTTATTTCGAGGTTAATACCAATACCCAATCGTTACCGTCGGCTTGCTCGCCAAGTGGCTTAAAATCCTGAACGCCTTTATTTTCAACATTTCCTATTTTAGTAGTTTCGCCCGTTTTAGGGTTGTACCACGATGCTTCGACTTCGTTACCCTTTATTTTGCCCATATTCACTTTAATAGCACGCCCATTATATGTGTACAACAAGGCATAATCGTTGCCCCGTGTTGCTGCAATATGGTTATATTTTTCGCCTTGATTGGCCACTAAATCAGTGTCGGGGATTCGGTTGAAATAATCGAATTTCAGCATTAATTTTTTAAGGTGAACCATTTGCGTCGCGCCCAAATCGTTAAGAGCATTTACCCAGTAGGTTTTGCTTCCGTAGGCTTCGGGCTTGGTGTGGTTTTCGTGCATTTGCATAATATGGTTATTACCGTAGGTAAAGCCCGCCGCACCCGCAAACACCGACCAATAGGCATAGCGGCGCAAATCGTTATCGTTCCAAAGTGGCTGCAGGGTATCGTGCAAGCCTTGTGGAATACCTTCGTACGAAGGTTCGCCGTCTAAAGTTGGTTTTATTGGTTTTAAGTTGAAATCGACTCGAACGTATTTGTAATTATCCTCGCCATAAGCACGTTCGGTATCGTCTTGGTCGTAACGTCGGTGACCGGATTGGAACATGTTGAAATCCAACCAATTTTCGTTATGGAAATCGTCGGACGAGTCGGTTCTTCCCCTTGGGTGAAAGGTTACCAATCGTTCGGGATTAGCTGTTTTTAATATGCTTCCAATAGCATTCCATATTTCGGTGTTTTTATTTCCAAAGGTATCGCCTCCATTGAGCCAAATAATATTATCGTGGTTTTTAAAGCGCTCGGCTAAAAAACGGGCATAGGTTTTTGCTTGCTCCAAGGTTACTTCGCCATCGCTTACCGGCGAGCCCCAAACCGGTACCATACCAAGGTATAAACCTTCTTCCTTGGCAATGCCCAAAGTATAATCGATATGATCCCAAAAATCGTAGGCTTGGGCATTATTAAAATTGTTGCCTTCGGTTACCAAAGGCTTCGACAAATCCTTTGCCACCAAAGCCGAATCGCCATAAACATTGGCCACGCCAAGGGAATGTACCGTCATGATTTGGATAACATTATAGCCTTTTTCCTTTCTATCCTTAAAATACACTTTTATTTCGTCGCGGTTAAGTTTATTAAAGGCCAGCCAGCCCGTATCGCCCAACCAAAAAAACGGTTTTCCGTCTTCGGTTTGAAAATAATGCCCATTATCGGACACTTTTATTCTTGGTGTTTTTTTGGTTTCTTCAACCTGTTGCATTTGTGGCTTGCTGCTTTGTTTTTCTTTACAGGAAAACACCAAACAAACAACTGCTGCAATGGCTAAAATCTTGGAAATTTTAATTGCTTTGCTCATTTTTTCAATCTTATATTTTTGTTATAAACAATACTCTCGCCGCTTTATTAGGCACGATAAGGGTTTGACTTGTTTTTCCTTTTAGAAATACTTCTGAAATAGTATTTCCCGTTTCGGCATTTATCCAATAGGCTTTATATTTTCCACTATAATCGATTAAGTTTATCGTTACCGAATTGGTTTCTTTTAGATAAAACAGATAAGCCTTTCCGGGATTTTCCAAAGTCCAAAAACTACTATTATAATTTCCCGACTTTAAAGGTTTCATTTGGGTAATGGCCTTATAAAACCCCTCAACTTGAACATGTGGAATATTAGCCAACGAACCGCCCGCCATTAACACTGCCCATCCCAATCGGGGTGCTGCATTTGTAGTGTACAAAACGGCTTTATCGGGGTAGGCGTTGCGATACTCGCTAACCGCCCTGTACGCTTGGGTTTCGGTTTCCTTGCCTACTTTCATGTTTCGGGCGTGTTGGCGGGGCGCTAAGTTTTTACCGCCTTCGGGAGCATAAACCGAGCCATCTTCTTTATAATGCCAATACCGAATATCGATAACGCCGACTGTTTTTTCCCGTTCGGAATCCTTCAAAATAGCATCCTGAACATCTTTTGTGGCGCTTAAACCAATGAGCTGTTTTTTATCTGCTTGATCCTCCCATTTTTTAACCTCATCTAACCAAAACTGCATAAAGTGAAGCGGCCCCGTGTATTCGGCACTTGTTAGCTGAATAACATTACTGTTAGCCCCAAAATTTTCTAACGATTTTTTAATGAAGCCCTGATGAAGTTTTTTTCGATTTTCGTTGGTAATATCGTAAAACTGTTCGGCCATAAAAATACGTTTATCGCCCGCATATGGTGGTGGTTCGGGAAAATCGGTACTGTTAATATTATTGGCCGAGCGCCACGGCGAACTGGACCAATGCGCTCCGGCCTCTAAAATATTATGTTGAAAATACTGCTGATTAATTAACATTTGCCCCTCGGTTTCGGCCAAGTTGGCAAATTGGCTTAACCGCTGCCAATACCAAGCATTATACTGGGTTAAATCGTATTTGCTTAGCCCATCCCAAGCCAAGTCCTTACCGCTTCTGGCAAAAGGCTGCTCGTAAAATGGTGGCCAAACATCGGCATCGATACGGCGCACCCGTTCGTGGTCGTCCATACGGCGCTCGTACCACAGGCCGTAATTGTGTTCTAAACCAATGATATTGTTAACCTTAAAGTACTGTACAACTTCATCTAAATTATCGGTGAACCCAGTTCCTGTCCTGCCGGGTGCAAAACGGGTAATGTGCGGGGTTGCCTTGGACACATCATAATCGCGAAGGCTGCCGCGCCACCACATAACATTGGCTTTCTTTCCCGCAACAATTTTATTATTGAAGGTTATCCAACCATTTTCAATTTTAAATTTGGCGGTTTGCTTTTCTTCTTCTTTATTTAAAGATTTGAATTTTACCGAATTGATATTCGTAACATTTTTAAAACTGGTAGGAATTTTAATTTCCCTTGAAACCGTACTTATCCAATCGGGCAAACTAACAACATTGTTATAGGCGGCTTGGGTTAGTTCGGCTGCCTGCTCTATTGAAGGGCTTGAGGTTGGTTCCGAACCCATATCAAATATATAAGGATTTGTGGGTAAACTTCCCAAACGATTTTCCAATAAGGCATAAAACAAACTTCTTGGGGCTATGTGGTTATTTACATCTTTCCAGATGCCATTGCCCGCCATGATACCTGCCCAAACGCCAAAGGCCCAGTTTTGGGCTGTTGGCGGACTGTAACAATCGATTTGCGATGCCGAAGTTTCCCAAATAACGCTATTGGCCGCCGTCCAACCTGCCCCCCTGCCTTTTTGTTCGCGGTTATTGTAACTTATGGCTTGCCCGTCCACATACGAAACGTCGAACAAAACGCCCGTTGCCCAACTGCCAATAGCCCCGCTATTGCTATAAGGCAAATACGATTGGCATTGTACAAATGCGTTGGGGCCAGTCGTTCCAAAACCACCCACGGCAAAATCGTGGTAGCCGTATTCGGAATAACACCTTTGAAAAAGGGTTTGTTGCCCTTCGGTATAAAACGTATGCCTGCGAAATGCTGCAATTTCCGAAACGGGTTTGGTTGCCATACAGTCTTCAACCGTTATTTGTTGTGCCGTTTTTAATAGCGATACTGCCCCGCCCGCAAAATGTTTAAAGCTAACTTGGCGTACCCAAGCATTTTTAATATTGCCCATGGTAATGCCAAACCAACGATGGGCTTCGTCTTTTAAATTAGCGTCGTTAAATGCTGATTTTAGGGTTAAATTTTCAATACCAACTTGTTCTATTCTGCCTTGCCACGTGTATGTAACGGCAATGGCCTTACCGTAGTTTTGATTTAAGGCCATGGTTAGCGGGGCATTTAGCTTTATCGTATTGCCATCAATTTGTGTTACCCGTCTATTCCATGTTATGTCCCAATCGCGGGATTTCCAACCAATCCATCCGGTTTCGCCACCAAAAAAATCCATTTTTAGTGTATTAATCCATGTATCGGTTAGGGGTTGTTTAATAAGAATTTCATCGGAAGGCTTTAATATTTTGGCACTTGAAAGTTGAATGCTTTGCGTACCCAAAGGTGTATAAGCTGTTTCAACTTGCAGTGTATCGCCATAAACCCTGTTATCAACGCCGAGAACACTTATAATAGCTTCCCGCCTTAGGCCCGTACCCAAAATAACAGTTTCGTCCTGTAAATTTCCGCTGCCCCGCAACACCACGCCCGAGGTTTTTAGGTAAAGCGTTCCTTTAATTTTAAAAACGCCTTTATCCAACAACACGGCACCACGAAAACCGAAGGCATCGGGCTTTAGTGCGCTTACGTAATCGATGGCGTTTTGTATGGTATTGGTGGCATCATTGTTTTGCTGCGGTACAAAAATTTTATTTTCAATGGTTGGGATGGCTTTTTCGGAAGCCATATAACCTGCATACGAAAAATCGGGAATTTGGTTACCAAGGCTATCGGTTACAAGTTCAACTTTTCCCGATTTGTTTTTTTGAATATCGGGGAAAGCATTTTGAGCCACAACAAACTGAAACGATACGGTTAGAACGCTTATTAAAGTTGTGATATGTTTGATAGGGTTTGGCATAAAAACTATACATCCTAATTTATTATTGCAACAGGCTTTTTACGTTGTCCAGTGTATCGGTATTGTTTTCGGCTTTGGTCCAATCGACCCGTTTTTTGGGATTTATCCCGTTAAAATATTTTTCGATATTGGTATAGCCATCGCCATTTAAATCCGTATTGGCGTCGGAAGCGTTATTTGGGTCTAAACCATATTTTTTTTCCCATTTATCGGGTATGCCATCGTTATCGGAATCGGCATAGGACGTACCCTTATATTCAGGATAACCACCTACTTGATCGGGATGGGTTATAATACCCTGTTTATACGAATCGGCAGGCAATCGGCGATTAACAAATTCTTTTCCAATGGTATTTTCCAAGCCTTCTTTATATTCAATCTTACCACTTTTTACTTGTTCGATAATCCGTTTATCCACGGCATCGCGCTTTGGTATGGTTGCCCCAACATTGTTTAAAACAAATTTATAGGCTTCTTCGGCATCCATAATAGTTAAATAAGGCATAGCAAAAGGTTTTTTTTGTTTTACCAGTTGTAAATCATCCTTGGCTTCGATTAACGAACGGTTTTCCAACTGTACGCCACCATTCCAGTTATTGGCTGTTACTTCGGGGGAGCCTTCTACATAATTACCCGAAACATAGGCACGCCCAAACGATTTTGGCACATAATAACCCGATTCGGGCTTTAAAATACGGTACCGAATGGGTTCGTTGGTTGGCGTTATAGGTCCCGGTTTAAAATAATTATTAACAATATTGAACATGGAACGGTAATCGCCACCATCCAGCGAACGATTCCACCAGTTAAACAGTACGTTGTTAACAAAATTAAAGCTGCCATACATGCCTATTGACGGATTTCGCGAAATATTATTAGCCCACAAGTTCCGTATAAAGGTACTGTTTAAACCGCCAATAGTACTTCCAAAAGCGTGATTGTACGTATCCAAGCCTTCGGAAGAAATGGTGTTTTGAATGGTAACGTTAACCGAGGGTAATTTTTCGCGTTTCGACTTTTCATTGGCTTGAAACATGTGGCGGTACATGGATATGTTTTCGTCCAGTCCCCAACTTACCGAACAGTGGTCGATAATAATATTGCCTATTGGGTTTCCGCCCAAGGCGTCGTCCCGCCGGGTAACATCGGTAGCTCCTCGCCTAAACCGCATGTGCCGGATAATAACATCGTGGGTATCGATTAAAACCGACTCGCCCGCCACACAAATACCATCGCCCGGGGCGGTTTGTCCCGCTATGGTAACATAAGGCGCACGAATACTAACAGGTTTTTCAAGCCGAATTATTCCCGCTACATTAAACACAATGGTTCTGGCTCCAATGGCTTCGCAAGCCTCACGAAACGTTCCCGCCCCACTGTCGTTAAGGCTGGTTACCACAAATATTTTTCCGCCACGACCGCCCGGCGTAAAAGCACCACCGCCTTGAGCGCCGGGAAATGCCGGAATATCGGCTTTTATTAAGTCGGCCGGATATGCCGCCCATGGAATATAGGGGCGGCCTTGTTTTTCTTCTGCTTTAATAACATGAAAATTGGATTCCCAAATAGCACTTAGCCTTTGTTCCTCCTTTGCCAAAATGGAATCGGTTTTAGCTTGTAACGCTTCAGGAATTTCGGGATATTGCGCTAATAACGTTTGTGCCGAAAAGCACAAAATAAAAACGGTAGTTATAGATTTGATATAATGGGGTAACATAATTTGTGTGTTTTTGTTAGGCGATGAAAATGGAACTGAAAAACTATTCCGCTTTTTTTTGGTCTTCAATGCGTTGGTACCAGCCGTCGCGTTCTTTTTGCAAATCGTAGCCTTGGGCGGATAGGTAATTGTTTATCCGGCCTTTGTACTTACCAAACCAAGCGTGCTTTTCCTTTGACGACCCGCCGTCCATGGCATGCTCGCGTGCTTCCTTTAGGTTATTGTAAATATACGTTTTTTGTTCTTGTGTTAAGCTGGGTATCATATCCAAAAAAGCTTGGTAGGTTTTCGGCAATACGCCGTAGGTCATGCCGTCCTTAACACCTTCGATTTGGGTTTCGGTTAATTGTTTCCCTAATTTTTTTAAATATGATTTATGCAGTTTGTTAATAGACTTATCGGCTTTGGCCTTTACTTTTTCAATAGTTCTATTTTGTTTTTCTTCTGAAAGATTATCGGCTTTAACAGCTTCTATACTAATATTTCTTTCCTCTTGAATTTTACTTAAATTCCGGTATTGCTGGCCTATTATATTAGTTACGGCTGTTTCTTTTTCAGTATTATTCAAATTTAGTTCGCTAACAATTTTGGCAGCCCGTTCGTTTGTTACTCTTATATATTCGGGGTCGGTATGTTGTTGTGCCTGTATGCTTGAAAATGCAAATACGCAAACAAGAAGGGCGAAGCTTATTTTTTTAACTAACATGTTGTTTTTATTGTTTTAGTTTGTTTAATATTTATAACCCGAAAGTTTAAAATTTTAAACTTACAAAGTTTCTGAAACCTTACAGGTTAATTCTTTTATTGCCTTTTTAAAGGCTTGGTTAAAGTTTCGCGGTTATTGCTTAAATCGTACCAATCGGTGTGTTTTTTGGGGTTATTGCCGTTAATATAATCTTCAATATTGGTATAGCCGTCCTTGTTTAAATCGGCATTGGCATCGGAAGCGTCGTTGGGGTTTAGTCCGTATTTTTCTTCCCATGCGTTTGGCATGCCGTCGTTATCGAAATCGATATAAGGTGTTCCCTTGTACTCGGGATACCCGCCTACTTGGGCAATATTGGTAATAATACCTTTTTTATACGAATCGGCAGGCAGGCGCCTGTGCTTAAACTGGTAAAAATCGTCGGGATTTAGGCCTTCAATGTATTCGGCTTTTCCGTTTTCAACAGTTCTAATAATGCGTTGGTCCACTACGTCGCGAATGGGCAAGGTAGCGCCTACATGCTTAAGCACGTATTTGTAAGCCTCATCGGCCGACATGAATTTCTGGTGCCACGGCATGGGAAAGGGTTTGTTGGCATTCATATACTCGAAATAGGGTTTAGCACCTTCATAATCTAACAATTCGCCATTATTCCCTTCAATTTGAATGCCTCCCGCCCAATTGTTTTTAGTTATGAACGGATTTTTATCGACCACGTTCCCGCTAACATGGGCACGACCGTACACCATGGTATCTAACTTGCTCCTGCCCGCTTCGGGCTTTAAAATGCGATAGCTTATCGATTCGTTTAAGGGTGTTAAAGGTCCCGGTTTGTAAAAATTGTTTATAATGTTGTACTTTGCCGTATAATCGCCCCCGTCAATGGAACGGTGTACCCAATTGTACATAACGTTATTGGCAAAATTGAAAATACCGTTCCATCCTATTGACGGGTTGCGTCCTGCATTGCTAGCCCAAAGGTTTCTAACAAAAAAACAGTTTTCGCCTCCCAGGGTACTGCCAAAAGCGTGATTGTAAGTGTCCAAAGCCTCGCCAAACAAACTGTTTTGAATAGTAATGTTAACGGTTGGGAGTTTTTCGTCCTTATAATCGGCTCCGGGGCTAAACATGTGTCGGTAAATGGACATGTTTTCGTCCAATCCCCAAGTTGCCGAAATATGGTCGAGCATAATGTTACCCACGGGATTGCCGCCAATGGCATCGTCGCGGCGCCCTACAAAAGTTTCGCCCCTGCGGAAACGCATGTGCCGTATTACCACGTCGTGGGTATCAATCCAAACGCTTTCGCCCGCCACACAAACGCCATCGCCCGGTGCTGTTTGTCCGGCAATGGTTATATAGGGCGCACGGATAATTAAGGGGGTTTCCAATTTAATAATACCGGCTACATTAAATACAATTATTCTGGCACCACCCGTTTGGCAGGCTTCACGAAGTGTTCCCGCGCCTTTATCGGCAAGGCTGGTTACGGTTATTACCTTTCCGCCACGCCCGCCAAAGGCGTACATACCGCCGCCCTCGGCTCCCGGAAATGCGGGTATATCGGCCTGCGGCAAATCGGTTGGGCGGCCTGCCCATGGGATATACGGCTTGCCTTGTCTGGCTTCTTGCTGAACGATTATTTTAGCTTTTTCCCATGCTTCGTCCGATTGGCGCAGGGCTTCGGCTTTTATGGCCTCTTCCTTGGCTTTGTCCTCGGCTGTTAAACTGGGATATTGTGCGTAGGCGAGCGATAATCCTATTACTACAAAAAGTACACTTAGTTTGATTTTTTTCATTAAAAAAATATTTCGATTTAGGTTTTATTGAACTTAAATTGCCAATGGTTATAAAATTAGCAAATAATTTAGGCTACGTATATGCTAAAGGTGTTAAAGTGACCTTAAAAAAGGTTGCTTGGTTTGTTATTTGCCGATAGGCGGCAGGCTTGCGGTTGCGCTTTGTTTTAAGCCATTTGGCCTACAAGGTGTTAAAAAAACACTTATTAGCATAAGTGAAAAAATTACCTGTATTTAAAACAAATACAGGTAATTTTTATTGGTTTGTTGTTTTACTAAAATACCTGTTAAAGCATTTTCTTTTATTCTTGGTAATTGTATGTACCCAAAGTGCCCGAGGTATCCTCCCAGCCAATGGTTTGCCTTAACCATGTGTTTTGGGTTAAAACCCCCGAATTTAAACCATTTACATAATAGTTTGGCCTCCATAAAATGGTTAAAGCATTACCCGAACCATCGTTATCCATTGGAGTATTCAAATCGACTAATTGAAAATTAGCGCTATAAAGCGTTGCCAAGGCATCTATTTGTGTATCGAAATCGGCAGCATCGGGATCGACCGATATGCTGGCACGTTCGGCAGCCAAAGGGTCGTCGCTTGTTGCTACAGTTGCGTATTGTAAATATTTACCTGTACGCTGCGTGCCATTAATAGGCGTTAAGCCTAAGGCTGCGCATGTTGTATTTTGCACAAGTGATGTGTCGTCGTTGTAAAGCATCCAACGTTGTGCATCCCAATACCGTTTTCCTTCGTAAGCCAACTCTACTTGGCGTTCGTACAAACAGGCTTTTATAGCTTCGTATTTGTTCGATAACGAACCTAAGCCGTAATTGTTGGTCGATGGTATTTCTACCCGATTTCGCACCCTTCCGATGTAAGCAATGGCATTTGGAACATCGCCTTTTGCAGCATACGCTTCGGCAATGTTTAATAATAATTCGGCATAACGGTATTCAAAAATATCGGTTCCAGAATATTGGTAGCCCGTATTGGTTGCTCCCGGATTGGACATTTTGCGTACAAAGGCGGGGCTGGATTCTTCGTTATTATCGCTATAATAAGCATTATCGTCCGAATCCAACCAACGGTATGCCCATGTTACGGCCGAGGTATTTTCTGCGTAGCCCCATTTACTGCCCGAAAAGGCAAATGTCCTGTAAAATCTTGGATCACGATCTTTAAAAAACAACAACTCGTCATATCCGTTAGCTGTTGTTGGCTTAGTTCCGTTGGCCATAGGAAATAAATCTATCATTTCCTTTGGTGCGGCAAAACCACCGCCACCACCTTGACTAATCAAACGAAGGCCGTTTTCCCAACCATTAGGAATAGCTCCCGTGGTTGCACCAGACAATAATTGAACTACAATAGCTTCTGAACAAAACGCATTATCGATTAAAAACATATCGGCCCAATCTTTGGCAGAAGCACCATATAGGCCGTAACCATCGGCTGTTAATTGGGTTTCGGCAGCTAATCCAGCAGCTAATGCGGCATCCCAGCGCTCAGTTGATGTATCCCAATTTCTATTAAATAAAGGGCTTGCAAAGGTTAACAACACCCTTGCTTTTTGCGCTAAGGCCGCTCCTCTTGTAAATCGTCCGTATTCTGATGCGTCCCAATTGCCAGGCAATAAACTGGCGGCCAGGTCCAAATCCTCTACAATTTGAGCAACAACTTCGGATACGGCAGCTCTTGGCAACTGGATGGAAGTATCGGTAGAGCTTGCTTCCTGAACGGTTGTAACGATGGGAACACCCCCATAAATACGCATTAAATCGAAATATTGAAGTGCCCGTAAATAGTACATTTGCCCTTTTGCTTGGTCGCGATAGGTTTCGTCCAGACCAGAACCTTTAGTATCTATATCTTGCAAAAAAGAATTAATGTCCCTAATTCTGTGATAGGGTTCGTTTTTAACTTTTTCTTCTAATTTACTACCGTAGTACCCAGAACCATCACCTGCTTCTACATAAGTGTAGTTTGGGTTAACAAAATCGCCACTTTCCATTCCGCCCCGTTCTTCTGTCCAACGCGAATACAAATCGGTATAAGAGCCTGTTAAGTTTTCTAAAGGAGAAGTGTATCCTGCAAAAAACCTATAATACAATCCGTTTATATACCATTCTACCCGTTCTTCGGACTCATAAAACGAATCGTCGTACAAACCGTAGTTCTTTTTTTCTTCAAGAAAATCGTCGCTACACGAAGCACCCACTACAAATAAAAGTGCTAAGGTTATATATAAATTTATCTTTGTTTTCATAATTAGCATTTTTTATTAGAATGTTACATTTAAGTTTACCGTCCAAGTTCTAAGCGTAGGGTATCCCGCCATAGAGCTATCGTATACATTACGGTATTTGTCGGGATAAGGATTATACAAATCCCATAGATTATACCCTGTTAGTCCTAAAGATAGGTTTTGAATGTTTAAGTTGGACAACACTTCTTCGGGAAACTGAAAACCAACAGTTAGGTTTCTAATAACGCAACGAAAAGAGTCTACTTTCCAAAAATCGGAAGGTACGTTTATACCGTCCCTAAACTCTAAACTGGGGTATTTACCGTCTAAATTATCTGGGCCGTACATATCGGTCCAAAACGATTCGCGGGCATAAAAGGCATCGTTGGTACTGGTGTATTGGGGTACCACATCGATAGAGTTAAACCCGCCCCAAGACGTTGCTATTTGAGTTTTTAAATACAAGCCTTTATATTTCATACCAAGATTTGTAGTAAAACCGTAGTTTCGGTTGCTTTTGGCCAGTTTTCCGTAATCTTCTACACCATCTTCATCTATAACGCCATCGGGGCCTTCCTGTATTCCGGTTTGATCGTCAAAATTACCTCCTAGATCCTGATAGGCCAACATACCTTTGCGCATATTGCTTACATCGGTAATATTAAAATAGCTTGGTGTACCACCAGCAGCAGTAGCGTTTGTTGTTAAATAATTCCAGTAATTTTGAACATCGTCATCGGTACGCAAAATACCGTCGCCAGTAGAAGTTCCTTTCCATGTTTTGAAACCCCATACCGGACTGTAGGATGAGTACCCTACTCGGGACACATTTTCCGATTCAAGAGCAAGTGGCACATCGGGCCATTTTTTTATTACGTTATCGGCAAAACCAAAGTTAATGCCAACATTATAGCTAAAGTCTTCTTTTATTTTATCGCTCCAATTTACGCTGTACTCTGTTCCCCAAGCATCGGTAGCGGCGTAGTTTTCTTCGGCAAATCCACCGCCAACAGAAACTGGCACATCTATGGCCCCCGACATCCCCACTAACATATCAGTTGTTCTGTCATAATAAAAGTCGGCACTTATTTGCAATCTGTTGTCAAGAAGGTTAAAATCCAACCCGACGTTGTTTTTAATTGTTGTATCCCAGCCTATATCCCTATTAGGATTCACCCGAGGATCCAACGAATTACCCAACAAACCGCCGTTACTGCCAAATTGAAAGCCTTTATCCGATTGGAGGTCGTAATAGAGTTCCCAACGCCAAGGTTTAATATTATCTTTTCCTGTTTTTCCTATGGAATAACGCAGTTTTAAATAATCTACCCATGATAAGCCTTCTTCAAACCACTTTTCTTTCGACATGATCCAACCCACTTGAAGCGACGGGAAAAAGCCCCAATAATTTTCGGGGGCAAATTTTGTGGACGCATCGCTGCGAAACAATGCCTGAAACAGATATTTATCCTTATAACTATAATTGAAGCGCCCTAGATAGGACATCGTACCAGATTCGGATTTTTGGTTATACGAATTGGTTGTTAAGGTTCCGGCCGTTTGGTAAGTCCCTAAATAATCTTTTCCCGGGTTTTCGTAATACAAACGCGTAAAAGCATATTCGGCTTCGGAACGTTCAATCCCCACCATCGCATCAAAATCATGGTCGCCAATAGATTTTTCATAACTTATAAAAAAGTTTGCCTGAACGCTTTTAGTGTCGGTATTATCGTAAACTACCCTCGCTTGCCTAACATTATCGGCAATTCTATAGTTTGAATCGTCGGCCGCACTTGCCAAGTGGCGGTCTGCATTGTTAAAATTAGTAATCCTTGCTAAGGTAAAGGGCAGTGCTGCTTGTTCCGTTTTCGAAGAGGTTTGGTTTCTGGAGTATGTCCCTCTTAACGTCATTCCTTTTACAAAAGGCACTTTGTAACTTAACGACGCATTAACATTGTTAGAAAAATCGGAACTAATTTGTTTTGACCCACTATCCAGAGTTGCAAAATAATTCCACCCTGCAATAGATGAGTTTGTGTTTTGGTTGCCCCCTAAATTTCTATCGGTACGCGGAAACGGCGACATATAATATTCTTCGCCACCAACAATAGTAGTTATAGGCACAAACTTTGGCATGTGAAGCAAAATACCATAGTCGGCCTGTTCGGCATTGGTAACAGCACTGGCAAAACCGTTCCTTACACTGCTACTCGATTTAGTAAACGATTTTTCAATTTCGCCCGTATTCCCGGAAACAGAAAAAGACAAATCCAAATCGTCTGTAATTTTAGCGTTAATACCCGTACGGAAGTTCCATTTATTATAATCTTGATCGCCTAAGTTAGCCCCTTGCGTAAAATAATTAATCCCCGCAAAATACGTTGCTTTTTCGTTACCGCCATTTACGGTAAGGGTATGTTTTTGCTGTTCTGCGCCATGCCAGGCTTTATCCAACCAATCGTAGTTTAAGGTTTTCATTTCCTCCAGTTCGGCATCGGAATAAAAATATCTGGCATCGGTTTGTCCGTTAGTAGCCCAAAATCTATTATTGTAAATCCCAGATTCATAAGCACTCATGGTTTTTCCATGGCTAATGGCATCGTTAAACGCAAACTGCCCGGCATAGGTAAATTTTGTTTTTCCTGCTTTACCCCGTTTTGTCTTAACCACAATAGCGCCTTGGGAAGCACGGGAACCGTAAATTGCCGCCGAAGCATCTTTTAGCACTGTAATGCTTTCAATTTCCGAAGGATCCAACCTATTAAATGTTTCCAAGGTAGCCAGTCCTGTTTGAGGGTCTACCTGAACCATGTCGTCGATTACAACCAAAGGAAACGTGGTATTTCCATCTTTGGAGTACCCGAATGTTTGCCGGATTTGAATATCCGATGTCTCTCCCGGACGTCTTGCACCATAACCGCTAACTGAAAGTCCCGGTACCTGCCCCCGCAGTGCCTCACTTAAATTTGATACTGGCAATTCTTCTACATTCTCGGGTTTTATGGTAACAATGGCACCTGTTAAGTTTTCTTTCTTTTGGCTACCATAGCCTACCACCACAACCTCATCCAACATTGCGGTATCTTCTTGCAATGTTGCGTTAAGGGTTGTTTTCCCGTCTACGGAAACCTCAAGAGTGCGCATCCCCACGAAAGAGAATACTAATATTCCATTTGACTTTACCGAAACAACGTAATTTCCATCGAAATCGGTTACCGCACCGTTATTGGTGCCTTTTTCTATAACGTTTACACCTGGTACGGGAACGCCCAAATTATCGACCACAGTACCCGAAACGTTAATTTTCCCACCTGCATCCTGTGCGAAACCTGACAGACTAAATAGACTGAAAAGCAACAACATACAAGTGTTAGCAATTGTTTTTTTCATACTCGTTTGTTTAGTTTAATTATTTTAATTTAGTTTTTATTTAATCGATTACACAAACGTTAACTCTGTGTTAATTCATGGCTAATATTGTGATTTTAATAGTTTTTAAGTGCCATTTTTGAACTATGAACAATTATATAAATATTTTTTTAGCAAATTAGTTGTTTAGAATACGAGGTTATGAAAACATACCTATTCCACAGCAAAATGAACCTTGTTTTTTGTTATTTTAGTACGGCAGCCACACCGTCATTTCGTTATGCGTTCGGTTTCCCCAACTAAAATAAGGCACTAACGTAACATCTGTTTTTTCTTTTTGTTTTGAAATGGGACGGTACAAGCTGTTTTCCCATTTATCGCTTTCTACAAATGCTTTTGCTAAAATTCCCATAACATTTCTGTTGTTAATCTGTTTGGGCTTTACGGTCATTTCCGAGTTAACATCCAACACCACCGTATTGATATTTAATTTTTCGGCTATATCCTCGGTTTCCAAACAATACACCAAAGGCCCGCGTTTTACAGCCACTTGGTTTTTGGTTTCTTCCACCAAAGGATTGGCCTGCATTAAGGTTACGGGCATTGGGATATTCAACACTATAACATCGCCTTTTTTCCATACTTTTGAAAGCTTGGCATAAGTTTCCGGTTTTGTTTCAATAGTTTCATGCTCGCCGTTTATGGTAATGCTTGCTTTGCTTGCCCAGCCCGGAATCCTTAAATAAAGTGAGTAGTTATTTTTTGGGGCTTTTTCAATTTTTAAAGTGATTTTCCCATCCCACGGATAGTTGGTTTGCTGTTCAACTTCTACGGTTTCACCCTCCAAGGTTTTTATATTTAATTGATTGCTTCCATAAAGGTTAACATACAAGCCGTTTTCAGCAATACTGTAAGCGTAATTGTTTATTTGCGCCAGTGTACGTGTTACATTAGGCGCACAACAGTTTGATAACGCAATATAACCTTCACGCTTACTGCCCCAACGTTGCTCGAAAGGTAAATTTTCCGATACATTTAACGGATTGTTATAACAAAACTCGGTACCTTGAAGGCTTACGCCAGACAGTACGCTGTTATACAAAGCCAGCTCCACAATATCGGTATATTTGGCTTCGCCCGTAATTTGCAGCATGCGCCAGTTCCACAGTACATTACCAATATTGGCACAAGTTTCGTTATGTGCTGTGGCATTTGGTAGTTGATAAGGGCGACCGTAGGCTTGATGCGTTTTTTGAACAATAAACGGGTCGTACACCGTACCATCGGGCGACACGCCATCGTACAGCGCGCCACAAGCCCCGGTAATGTACATTTTTCGGTAGGCCACATCGTTCCAAATGGATTTTAAATTTTCCAATAGTTTGGCTTCACCCGTTTCGGCGTATAAATCGGCCACTCCGGCATACAAATAATTAGCTCGAACGGCATGCCCCATAGCGGTGGTTTGCTCCCTAAACGGTATGCGGTCTTGATTATCGTCGGTACCATCGTCGGTCTTGCCCCGAATATCGATTAAATTGTTTGCCAACTCCAAATAACGGGGGTCTTTTACGGTACGGTACATTTCCACAATGCCCATGTAGTGCGACGGACAAATGGCATTACGGGCCAACTCGGGCGATGCTTTTTTGTAAAAATCGTATAAAAAATCGGCTACGCCTTTGGCTACACCCAAAAAGTTTGTTTTTCCGGTGGCCCGGTAATGCACGCAGGCGGCCGTCATTAAATGTCCCATATTGTATTTTTCAAAGCCCAGTTGCTTTTGCAGTTCTTCGGGGCCTAATGTACCCCAGCGTTCCTCAATTAAAACGGGAGTGTTAATGTATCCGTCTTTACGTTGGGCTTTGGCAAATAATGCAATAGCCTCATCCATTTCTTCATCTAACGCTTTATTTTTTGTAATGGCGTAGGCGGCCGCTTTGCCTTCCAAAATTTTATAAAAATCGCCATCGTGGAACGAAGGGCCACTGTGCTTCCCTTTTTCCAAGCCCGCCGCTATTTTAAAATTGGCATAGGCATGGGTAATGGAATCGTTATGGTACAATTGCCACATATAGGGCAAAGTGCTTTGGGTTTCCACATCGAACCATTCTTTCCAAAAACCGTTTGTCCAAACCACATCCTGCATGTTTACGCTTTTCAGTTTTGCATAAGGACTATCGGAATTGTTTACCAAGCCTTTTTCTTGGGCATTAACAAATGAACCAAGAACAAAAATTGCTATTACTACTATTTGTTTTTTCATGGCTAATATTTATTTTTTAATGAAATGAAACTGTCTATTGATTACTTCGACCGTACCTCTTCCGTGATGGCGTATTAATTACACTACTGTTATGTCAACTCTGAAACTTCGTTCGGGGATCGCTTCGTCGTCGTGCCTCCTTCTCGCGATGACGTCATTGCGACGACAACGGAGGAAGCAATCTCTCCCGACAATTCCAAGTTGACATAACACTACCGTACCAACACGTTTATCGTTCTTACCATACTATCTCCATCGGTATCCTTTACCGAAATATTGAAAGATGCCAAGCCTTTTTTTAAAGGTGAAAATTTTAAGTTACCGCCTTTTAATTCTACTTCACCATTAACAATTTCCGAAAAGTTATACTGTGGATTGTTTTCGTAGCCTTTGAAATAATCTTCAATATTTAGTTCTATTTTATCTTCGGAAGCCATAAAATAATGCGGTTGTGCCATCCAGTTTAGGTAATCTTCCAATTGGGTAAAACCGTCTTTATCGTGGTCGTTATTCGAATCGGAAAAATCGCCTGTTGAAGAATTTGGGTTTAAGCCATGAAGCATTTCCCACCAATTAGGCAGTCCATCGTGGTCGGTATCCCAGGTATCGGGGCGCATTTCGCTTGCGTAATTTGGAAAACCGCCTGCGTCCAATTCGGTATCAATCATACCGGGCAAGCCGCTTTTGCTTCCTTTGTAGGTGTACGTTCCCTTTAAGGTTTCGTTGATAATACGCTTATCGTGATTATCTTGGCTTGGTTGCGTTGCGCCCACATCGGACAGTACGTTTTTGTATGCGCCAACGGCCGATTGCGTTTTTACAAACGATTCGAAAAACGGGGTGTCCACAAAGGTTTCGTAATCTACAATTTCGTTATTTGTGATTTTTGAAGTCCTGCCCACTTCCTGATTACTTTCGTTAAAATACCCCGGCATGATATTGCCCTTAAAAAAATACTGCTGCTTGCCCTTGCCCACGCCTTCATGCTGTGCCTTTAATGCGTAAAAAACCTCTGAAGCTGCTCCAGGTTTATAGTAATTATTTACAAAATTAACCTGATTGGCACCGCCATCGGTTACCCGTTTGCCCCAATTGTACACGACGTTGTTTCGAATATCTACCTTACCGGAATAGTAGCCATCACCATTTAAACCACCACCAATACTCCAGTTACGACCGTAATTGTGCGCTAATAAATTATGGTGAAAACTGCCAATATCGCCCCCTATGGTTGCTGCATAACCGTGCATTTTACCATCGGCGTATTTGTCGTGTCCCGCTACGTTTAAGGCCTCGGAAATTAAAGTGCGTTGTAGCGTAATGTTGTGCGCACCCCGTGAACTAAACGACTCGTCAATGGTCCAGCTAATAGAGCAATGGTCTATTATACTGTTGTTGGCCCCGGTAAGCCCCATACCGTCGAACGTAGTACCCGAACCAATGCGTACCCTTAAAAACCGTACAATGCCCTCATTGCCTGTTAGGCCAACCGGCGCTCGGCTGATAGTTATTCCGACGCCCGGCGCGGTTTGTCCCGCTACCGTAATGTAAGGTTGCCCAATAACCAATCGTGATTTTAACTCGATATTGCCAGATACGGCAAACACTACGGTTCTTGGGCCAATATCTTGGGTTACGGCCTCACGAAGACTTCCCGGACCGGAATCGTTTAAATTGGTTACCGTTACCACTTTTCCACCACGGCCACCAATAGCAAAACGGCCGTAACCTTCGGCTTCGGGAAAAGCCAATTGTGCCGACTTAAACGCCCACACGTTGCCTTGGGTTATGGCTCCATTGGCATCTTCTTCATCTACACGCCAGTAATAGGTGTTCATACTGTATAAATTGCTTACCTTAAAACTGTTCTCGGTTTGTTTGCCCTTGTATAAATTGCTTGATATATCGGCATTTTCTATGGCTGCCTTATCTTCACCAAAATATAAATGGTGTGTTTTGGTTCCTGTTGGCGATTGCCATTTTAAATCCAACGTTTCGTTAACCATCACATGTTCGTTGGCATTTTCGGGCTGTGGCGTGTGGGCTTGTTTTTTCAAATCGGGCGTATCAATTTCAAAACCGTTAATAACAAATCCTGAAACATCAAAGCCTTTTTCACCTTCAAAACGAACAATAACATCTTGATTTTTTTCGGCTTTAAAGGTTATATAAGCCGTAGCGGCATCGATTTTTGCAAATGCCCTATTGCTTTGCTCAATGGTTTCAACCAGTTTGTTATTCACATAAATTTTTATTGGCGTTACCGATTTATCGCCTATTTTATCGAAAGTATTATGAAAGGTTAACAGCGCATGTTCTCCCGGCTTTAAACCGCTAATGCGCATTTCTAAATCATCTTCGGTTACCAAACCATCACTTACCAATTGGGCATAATGTGGGGCGCTCATACCTATTTTTACCCAATTGGATTTAAAGTTCCCTTTTAACTTTACGGTTATTTCCCCGAACGTATTTTCGGTTTCGGTGGCTTCGTTAATAACCCACGATTGGTATAGCGGGTCGTGCACTTCGGCCGGACGCCTACCGGAAAAATCGAAATCGACTTTTACGGTTTGCTTTTCGGCTTTGGCATTATCCCGGCATTGTACGTTTAGCAATGTAATTGCAGATAGCAGGCAAACTCTAAAAATATGTTTTAGCAGCTTCATTTATTCTAAGTTTATTTTTTCGTTTAATGTGAAGTTTAATAGATTTTCAATGTCCTTATGCCTGTTTTCGGGCGTTACGCTTATAATTTCAACCTTACCATTTTCAAGTTTTGCCTCAACGGTAGTGTTTTGCTTGGCATGTAGTTTAAAGTGAACGTTCCAACTTTTTGGCCATGCGGGAAACAGATAAATTTTTCCATCGACTTCCTGCATGAGCATTTCCTGCATACCTATCATGCCCGAACCGCCCCAATTGTGGTCGGGCACCCAATCGAAACCCGGCCCCCAAAAGGCGGGAAACCGCCGTTCGGCATTTGCCATTTTAAGCAAGGTGTATTTTGCTGCTTCATTGGCAAGTCCTAATCGGGCCGCCATGATGTTATCTTGTTTCCACCCAACGTGGCTTCTAAATTTCAATAAATCGCCATCGAGAAAATAAGTGTTTTGGGCTACTTGCAACTCGGGCTTTGCCAAACCGTAAAGTTCCCAAGGATAAACGGGATAAAGCGAAGCGGCTTCAACATTATTAATGCGCTCCCACGATTTTGCGGGCGATAACACTTTTTTATTATCTATTATTCTGAAATTTAAAGGCGGAATTCGGGTTTGAAAGGCTTTTAAATATTCAACTTCTTCTTTCGTTAAATCTTCCGAAGATAGCTTTAACAGCTTTTCACTAATTACCCGTAATGCCGAAATGGTACTATTGGCGTTATAGGCCATTTTATAGGTTTCTACCGCCGAACCAGGATACAATACCAAATGCCCGTTAGCATCCAAAGCTTTTCGACCTCGTTTTTTGGATAGATACTGATAATGCTCATCGAAAAAACGCAGGCAACTTAAAATAAAACCGTTGTATTTTTTAATGTCGGCGTTGGTGTATTCGTTTTGTTCCAACATCATCTTGCAGAACTCGAAAACGGTATCCCACTGGTATTCCAACCAGGCGTTGTATTGCATGCCGGGGTCGTAATCGGTTGGGCGTTTCCAATCGTACTCGGCAGGGTTTGGCAAGCCGAAATTTTCCAGTTGTTCGGTAAATGCGGCGCCATTATGCCCCCAATACACTTGGCTACGCAGTTCGGCGTTTTTTTGAAGGGTTAAATAATAATCCAACTGCGAGGGCAACATATCGAAATCGCCGCTTTTAAACATCGGAAAATACACCAAGCGCTGGTTTTGCTGGGTCATGGTGCCACCGCCCCAATTACGAAAATCGGGTGTAAACGCATGGTCGTCCTTAGTATAAACGGGGTCGACCGTAAACAATCCGCCATTAAATTTTGTGGGGTATTTGCCGTAGGCATTACAACCCAACATATACCGAAACAATTGGTAGTTTTGTCCTATTTGGTTAACGGAATCGTTTGCCGATTTGGTGTAAATAAAACTGCGCTGCCAAAAGTTATGCCACCATATTTTTGTTTCTTTTTGCTTGGGTTTGTAAGAAGAAACCAAATTTTGCAAACCTTGTTCCCAAACCGAAACCGCTTCGTTTTGTGCCGCGTGCAAATACAAAGCCACTTGATGGGTTTTACTTGGTTTTTTACTTTGCAAACTAAAGCCCTTAAAATCGGTGTCTTGGTAAACGCCTTGATATGTTCCAGCAAACAGCATGTTTTTGCCTTTCAGTATTCCGCCAAAAGTTAGGTGCTTTAAGGGATTCATCATTTCATGTTTTACCGACTCCATTTGCTGTTGATTTACGGCAACATCAAACACGGTATGCGCTCGGTTTTTGTGGTAAAATTTCACACCGCCATCCTTAAAAGCAATGGAATCTTGATATGTAATAATTTCGCCCTGTGGCGCCCATTTATACGAATTGGCATTATTGGCACGGCCTTCAACCTTTCGGTTTTTGTAGCGCCAGCTTTCGTAAGAGGCTTTTAGGGTTACTGGCGTTTTACTGTTTACCTCGGCATGGATTACAGGCCTAAACACATCGACCCAAAGTGTTATTTCGGTATCGTTTTGATTAATTGTAATGCAGCCATCGTTTAACACCAATTCCTGTTTAAAATCGTCTTCACCATTAAACGGATTGGGCTGTAAATCGAGTTTTACACGCCCAAGTTTTAGTAAGGTGTTATGTTCGTCGAACGTACCGCTTTTTGAAAAGTAGAAATATAAACTGCCGTTTTCAACCCAAACATTTACACCAACATCGCCACCGCCCAAAGGCATGGATTCCGATGCGTTTTTGCTTTGCGAAGTCCAAACCTGATTGTAATTTTTAAGCGTAGGAATTTGGGCTTTTGCTGAAAGTACAATCAGGAAAACCAAGGGTAGTAAATAGTATTTTTTGAATGTTGGGTTCACTTATATTTATTTTTAAACGTCCTTTACTTGGGCTTCGACAAGCTCAGCCCCCATGCTATAGTGTTATATCAAATTAAAATTGACGGGAGGATTGCTTCCTCCGTTGTCGTCGCAATGACGTCATTGCGAGAAGGAGGTACGACGACGAAGCAATCTCTAATATTAAATTTCAGAGTTGACATAACACTGGTCATTATTCAATTTAGCAGCACTTTACCAATTATCCGTTCTAAATGAGGACATAGGCAAACCGCCCGTGCTGAAAATTTCGGCTTTGGTAAAATCCTTAAACAAATAACGAACGGCAACGGGAGTTTCAACCTGCGGCGACGACAACACGACCGATTTTCGCCGTAGTACCGCCTGTGCCGGATAAAACACTTTGTTTTTGCCCGCAATTTCGAAACCAAGCACGTCTTTATCGTAAGCCGTTATGCCGTTTGGCACATTGCTAAACGCCACCGTTACGGTACTGCCTTTAATTTCCATAGCATTAAATTCGGGGCTTTCGTATTCAAAACCTTCAAGTCCGTAGGTTTTTGCCAAGGCAAAAAACGCCAATCGGTTACCGCCTTTTTCTTTATCGGCCGGATGGATGTTGCCAAATTCGCCCACATCCATTAAAACCGCCATACCGGAATTATTAATGGTTTTTGAAGCCTTTAACTGTGCTTCCCTTAGGTACGCCGAATTGTATTTTTCTTTTTTATCGTTAGGGTGAAAACGGGCATAATCGAATGGGGCAATTTGAACGAAATAAAACGGAAACTCGCCTTGCCCCCACAGCTCCCGCCATGAGCTTACCATTTTTTTAAACAAATTGGCATACTGAAACGGACGTTCGTAATTCGATTCGCCTTGGTACCAAATTGCACCTTTTATACCGTAACCAATTACGGGCGACAACATGCCGTTAAACAAGGTTGTTGGTACACGATTGGGGTTGCTTTTTAAATCGGATTCGGTTTTGGGGCGTTTTAATTCTAAATCGAAATCCTTCAACATTTGTTCGTTCATCCAAGCCTCGATGTTAGAGCCGCCATACGACACCACGATTAGCCCAACTGGTACTTGTAAGGTTTCTTGTAGCAACGCACCAAAATACCAAGCTGTGGCGCTAAAATTGCTTGCGGTTTTGGGCGAAGCAATTTCCCAAGCGCCTTCAAAATCGGTTTTGGGCTGTAAAACCGTAGCTCTTGGCACGGTTATAAACCGAATGTTTTTATTATTGGAACGCACAATAGCTTCGTTGCCGCCTTTTACGGGTTGTCCCGAAAAGCCTTTTAAGGGCATTTCCATATTGGATTGTCCAGAGCATAACCATACCTCGCCAATTAGCACATTTTTAATAGTTTTGGTTTCATTGCCATTTGACACCGAAATAATATAAGGCCCGCCGGCTTTTGGGGTTTGCAACGTGGTTTTCCATTGCCCGAGTTTATCGGCTGTAACCTGATAGGTTTTTGAATTCCATGATGTACTAATGGTTATGTTTTCATTGTTATTGGCCCAACCCCAAATAGGGGCTTCCATTTGCTGTTGCAACAACATATTGTCGGTAAACAATGCTGGCAGTTTTATTTCGGCGTGTATAATTAATACACTAAAAACACATAAAATAGTAGTTACCAATGCTTTCATTTTATTTCTTTTTTAATTTGAATATCCCCCAACAATCCCGATTTTACCATCATGGTATTGTCCAATCGGTAAGGAGCAGTTGTCCACGTTAAGCGGTTTTCTTTTGGCAGTTTTTCGTCGCCAATTAATCGGTTTGCCCACGTGTTGGTTACTTTTATTTCTAAATCATTATACCCTTCTTTTATAGCTTCAGAAATGTTTATATTGTACGGAGGTGTCCACACCACACCACAGTTTTTTCCGTTTAAAATAACTTCGACAATGCAGTTTACTTCTTCAAACTCTAAAAACAAATCGGCTGTGTTTTTCGAGTCCCAATTGAAGGTTTTAGTATAGCTTGCCGTTCCCGAATAGTATTTAATACTATCGTTTGTTGCTGTTGTCCAATCGAATAATTTATTAATTTGAATAGGTCTTGAAGGTCCATGATAATCTTTATTAAACTGAAGTGTCCAATTTTCGCCCAAGGTTTTAACATTTTTAAAAGTTGGCCAATTTAGCTTTCCGTTTGAAGTTTTATTAGATGTTTTTTCCTTAAAAACAACAAAATACGCTTCGTTGGGCTGAAATTGAAGCGGAACGATGGTTCGCCCGTTTTCAACTTTCCAATGTTCTAAAGTTTTTGTTTTGTTTGAAACGGGATGGTACAAAATTGGCTGCTTGCCCGAAATGCGAAACGACACTTCCAGTTGGCGCTTTTCGTCTTTTTGGTTCGATAAGAAATAAATGGTTTCGTTGTTGGTTTGCCGTTGTGTCCACGCCAATGTACCGGCTTCACTTTTTTCAACCATTATATTAGGTATTATGCCTAATTCTGAAAAATCTTGCCCTAAATATGGTAGTTTTATTATTTTCCCTTTGCCGAGTGTCCATTGCTTTTGCCCGTTGCCCGACCAAATTTCATCTACAACCTTTTGCCATTGGGTTTTATCGGTATTAAAATTGGCTATGGCATTTGGTTTTTCGCCTACAAAAATGGTGGCACCCGCTTTTGCCAAATCCGATATTTTTTTGGCAACTGCAAGCGACATGATGTTACTTGGCATCATTTTTCGATTATCGGGGAACACCAAAAACTGGTAGGTTAGGGCATTTTTAAACACGATTTTGCCATTTTTCACTTCGGTGCCTAACAACACATCGCTATTAAACGAATCGTATTTATAACCGTTTAGGGCATTGACCCACTGCGATAAATCGGTACTATTTTTGGTGTATTTTACTTCTTTTGGCATGTTTGCCGATGGTTGCCCTTCGTTTTTCAACCTAACCGCTTCCGAAGTTACACGCTCTGCCCCAAATACATTGGGCATAAACGGTAACAAACGGTCGGGCAATATCGAACGTGAAGGAATATCCTCGCCCGTAAACACCGCAAAATCGATAACGGGCTGTCCTTTTTGAAGTTGAAACTGCACATTTTTACAATACTCGAAAAATGCGCTTCCGGATTTCCACCAGGTTTGGTCGCGCTGGAAAAACGTACCAATGGGGTCTAAGGTCATACCGGGTTTCCTATCCAACCACGGATTGTGCATAAACACGTGGTAAAAAAAGCGGTTAATGCCCAAAGCGTAATTTCTGTCGACCATGGTTTTTAAATTTCCAGGATGCTCGTCCCAGTCCATCCGGAGTTGGGTAAAGGCTTCGGCCTGAATAATATCCCGACCGTAAATATGCCCGCCCGAAATGGCATCGAGCATATCGTTGGGCTTGTCGTGCGTGGGACTCCTGAACCAAAACTCGCCACTTGGATAATCTACGTATTTGAAGTGCAGCAAGCCATCGCTAACCATAGTTGGTGCCACGTTTTCGGTACTAAATTTTACATCTGTTTTTTGGGCTTCCGCTTTTAAGGTGCCAAAAAAATTATCGGTCGTTAATTCGGTTATGGTTTTCCTAACATCGTAGAGAATTTGTTCCGATTTTTCAATATTATCCAACGGAATGCCCGCCATAACGGGTAAATAATCTACAACATCATAGCCACGGCGTTTTTTAAATTCGGTTTGAAATACGGGCGACCAGTTTTGGCTACCACATTCCCAACTGTCCATATGAAGAATTTCCACTACTTTTAATGCCAGATCTTCACCTGCGGTACGGCGCATTTCGCCATACCAATGATCTAATTGAAAACGCACGGCTTCGGCATTAAACTTATCGACCTCCAAACCACGGCCACCGCCCGCCGTTGCATTTTCATGCCCCGTAGAGGTATGCCCAAAACGCAGGATGCGCCACAAGCCGTTTGGGGCGTTCCAATTTAAAATGCCGTTTTCGTTTACAAACTCGGAAACGTTTAGCATTGTTTTAGTATTTACACAATCGGAAATTGGGATTTGGGCTTCGGTATTTCGGGAGCTTAACCGCCAAACGGCTCCTGATTTTCCTTGGTAATTATCAATTAAAGGTGCTTCGGAAAGGATTATTTTGGTGAGTTTTAAGGGCGCATTCCACTTGGCCATATCAATATCTTCCGCTCCGGGCTCGGAGCCTTCGGGGTTGTACACAAATCGGAAAAACTTAGCTTCCACCGAAAGGCTGTGCGTATAAAACACATCGGTGTCCTGCCAACCCGATCGCGGGGTTTCCAATCGGCCTAAGTTTTTAAAAATTTTGCCGTCGTTGCTTACTTCAACCATTAAACGATGGGCTTGATAATTGTTTCCCTTGGTTTCAATTTGAATGGACTTACAAGCAAAAGGGGTTTCAAATTCGTATTGAATATAGCCCGGTTCGTTTATTCGTAATTGGTTTTGTGCTTTGGACGCATTACTTAAAAAATTGGCATTTTCACCATTTGAAACGGTTATTTTCGGTTGAATGTTTATCGATGTTTGAAAAACTTTTTCAACAGGAATAGCAAATGTGGCAATATCTTTGTAATAATCCTTATAGTGTTCGGGAATGGGCAATTTTAAATTTTCAGCTTTATTTCCGGCAATAACCGTATCGGTCCAAACTACTTTTTGCATGGACAGTTCGGGGGTTATCCAAGGCCCTCCGGCCACGGCAAAACCATCGGCGGGATGAAAGGCTATTTTTAAACCCAGCCTATCGGCCTCGGTTAAAGCCCAATGCACCAGCTCCCAAAACTCTTTGCTTAACTGAACAATGGGCGGGTTGATTAAAGGCTCGGCATCGGGCCCTTTAATGGTCATTAAATAAGCACCACGGATGCCCGCTTGTTTCATGGCTTCCAAATCGGCGGTAATGCCCTCTCTGGAATAGGCACTACGCATCCAATACCAATATACCCAAGGCTTTGCAGTATCTTCGGTGGGTTTAAAATACGATACTTCGCCCTCTTGCTGTTCCTTACAGGACAACACCAAAAACAGCGCAAAAAGCAAAGCGATATGTTGTATTTTAAACCGCATTAATATTGAAATTTTTCTAAAGTTTCACCTAAGCCAGATGTAAAAGGTACAATGTAAAACCCATAGCCGTAATCCTGCGACGGTATTTGGTATTTTGCCATAGGCGCACCAACGGGCGACCAGCTATCGTTACCGCCAATGCCCATTTGTTTCAAATCGATGTTTAGGGTTAAATAGCCCGATTCCTTTAAATCGTAAGTGTGTTTGGCTTCGTTTATATTGTTTTGGGTATACGGCCAAACGCTAGTGCTTAATGGCTGTTCGCCCACAACCAAAAGACCTTTGGTTTGGTTTACTGTTGAGCAGGCTACCCAACGGACCTCGGTTCGGTTGCCGTTTTCCTGCGGCATAACGTAAGGCTCGATAAATTTATCCAAGGGCAAACTGTAACGGGCAATCGGGAAACCAAAACTTCTGTCGCTATAATTTTCCAATTCGCCTTTTCCGTACCACGATATTTGTTTTAATTTATTTTGAATGCCCATTTGCATACCCACTTTTGGAATATTGGGCAAATGGGGTGAGGCCCTTAATTGGTAATCGACTTTTATGACACCATCGGGTTTTATGGTGTACGCTATGGAAACATTTGCACTGTCTTTTATTATTTCATAGTTTGAAATAATTTCAACCTCGTTCCCTAATGGTTTGGTTTTAACCGAAGTTAATTTCGGCTCGTTATCATACCATTGTTTCAATGTTTTATGCGGCTTCCAACCTTTGCGGTCGTTATCGGTTAACGGACGGGTAAAATTTGGCAACAAAGGCGCAAACACTTGTTCTTCACCTTTAAATACGTAAGAATTTAAAGTGCCGTTTTCTTTGTTTATTTTTATATTGAAATCGGTGCCGTTTATTTGATAATTGGTATTGGTTTCTTTAATAGTTAATTTATTTAGTGTTTTTGAATGGTAATCCACCGTTTTTTTTGCTTTCAACAAAAACTGGTCGGTTGAAACGGTAAAGCCTTTATTTGCCCATTTTTCGTCTTTGGACAATTGAAATTCGATGTTTAAAAAATACTCGGCATCGCTTTTAAACTTTGGTAAATAGTTTTCAATATTCAATGTGGCTTCTTGTCCCGCTTCAATATTTAAAGGTTTTAAATTATGGGCTTTTACAAGATTACCGTTTTCAAAAATTTTAATTACCGGAACAAAATCGGTCAACGATTTTACGGCTTGTCGGTTTTTAA
This sequence comes from Flavobacteriaceae bacterium, assembly GCA_047975545.1. Lineage (GTDB taxonomy): Bacteria > Bacteroidota > Bacteroidia > Flavobacteriales > Flavobacteriaceae > JBKEDS01. The sequence goes on from JBKEDS010000008.1 coordinate 207,335, forward strand.
TTGTTAGTTCATATTTATTTAAAGTTGCCGTTGTGGGCTGGTACACCCATTTGTTTTCGTACATAGCGGCTTTTGGCCTACCATCGGAAGCCACAATGCCATTAATGCAGAAATTGCCATCATGGCGTACCTCGCCAAAATCGCCACCGTAGGCATAAAATTCTTGTCCTGTTTTTTCATCGACTTTCAATAACCCTTGGTCCTTGTAATCCCATATACAGCCACCTATCATCCGGGGAAGACTTCTAAATTCGTCCCAAAATTCTTTCATGTTGCCTGTTGAATTCCCCATGGAATGCGAATACTCGACAAACAAAATCGGGCGGGTATCGGCCTTGTTATCCAACAAAAATTTGGGTGTAAAAACACCCGGATAAAAGCGACTTACCATATCGACATAAGGTTCGTCCTGTGGATTTTCAAAACGGTGCGAGTGGTCGCCCGTTGCGGGATATTTGGAATCCCTTGGGTCGATATAGCCTGCTAATCTGGGGTTTCCTTGTGCCGGCTCGTAATGTACGGGACGGGTAATATCGAAATCGTGCACCCATGCCGCCATGGCGGCGTGATTTGGACCTTTGCCTGCTTCGTTGCCCAAACTCCAAATTATTACGCTCGGGTGGTTTTTATCGCGTTCGACCATACGAGCCATACGCTCCAAATAGGCATGCGTCCAGCTTGGGTTATTGCTAAGTTGCCCGCCAATACCATGGGTTTCCAAATTGGCTTCGTCCATAACCATAATACCGTAAGCATCGCATAACTCGTAAAAATAGGGGTCGTTTGGATAATGGCTGGTGCGGATGGTATTAAAATTAAATTGTTTTATGGTTTTAATATCGTCCTCAATATCTTGCCGGGTAAGTGCTTTGCCCCGAACGGGATGGTGGTCGTGGCGGTTTACACCATAGATATAGGTTTCTTTTCCGTTGATTAGCATTTTGCCGTTATCTTTTGAAAATTCGATGGAACGAAACCCGACCTTACAGGTTTTTACTTCGGAAACAGTGCCATTTTCATCCTTTAAAACCATGACCAAAGTGTATAAATTTGGTTCTTCGGCACTCCATTTTTTTGGGTTTTCAATCTTCTTTTCAAAAAAACCGAAACGTACGTTATCCAACCTTGGGTAGCTTTCATTAATAATGGCTTTTGCGAGCGTATCGACTGCCTTTTTAAATAACACCTCGTTTTTATCGTTATAAATTTGAAATTCGAACGACGCATTGTGAATGGAATCGCCCGTAAGATTTTCTAATTTTGGGCGTAGTTGGAATATGGCATCTTTATAATCTTCATCCAATTTAGTTTGATAAAAGAAATCCTGAATACGCAGTTTGGGTTCGGCCATTATAAATACATCACGTTGTATACCGCTTAAACGCCAATGGTCCTGGTCTTCGAGATATGCCCCATCGCTGTACCGCATGACCTGCACCGACAAAATGTTTTCGCCTTCTTTTAGATAGGGCGAAATATTAAATTCGGAAGGCAAAAAACTATCTTCGCCATAGCCCAAAAACTTACCGTTTAACCACACTTGAAAGGCCGAGCTTACGCCTCCAAAATGCAGCGTAACCGTCATATTATTTTGCCATTCGCTTGGTACTTTAAATTTGGTTTGGTAGGAACCTATACCGTTGGTATCTTTCGGCACATAAGGTGGGTTTATTGGGCGGAACGGATATACGGCACTTTTGTAAATGGGAATATCGTAGCCGTTTAATTCCCAATTGGAGGGTACTTCAATATTATCCCAACCTTCAACTTCCGTTTTATATTAATCGGTTGTGGCTTGGTATAAGTTTACCGCATATTTAAAATGCCACTCGCCATTTAGCATGAGTAAACGGCTTTTTTCACGGTTGCCTTCCAAGGCGTCTTCCACCGTTTTGTATGAATATGCCGTAGCCCTTGCCGGTTGGCGGTTAATGCTTGTTACAAGCGGGTCCTCCCAAGGGGCATAACGGTATATTTGAGGTTGTTCGGGAATTCCGGCAAGCTCGCCCGTTACGGTTTGTGCCTGTAATAAACACGATAAACCTAAGGTTATAAATAGTATAAATTTATTTTTCTTCATCTTTCGGAGGTGCTACAAAATGTAAATTGCTTGTTCCTATATCTTTAGAAGTTGCCAAGGCAATACCCCGTTGCCCTGCTTTATTAACCGCACAATAATAATGGTACACTATGCCGTTGTGTTTTACAACAAATGATTTGTGGGCGAACTGATTATCGTAAGGTTCGGATGATTCGATTAAGTTATCGCCTTCCCAGTCTTTCCAATTAATTAAATCGTTCGATACGGCAAAACGGTTAAATGCGCCTTGGTCCCAGCCGGTCCAAAACGCCCCAAAATAAAACATGACCCAGGTATCGTTAATACGTTGGATATACGCATCGCCCGAAATGCCTTTATGATGGTTAATTAACGGTGCATTGCCGTAACGTGTCCAGTTTTTCATGTCGTTAGAAACCGCCATGGCAATACGCTCAGCGCCTTTTGCGGGATTAATGCTATCGCCTCGGGCATTGTAGTACATAATAAACTCGTGTCCCGTTTCTTTATCAACATCACGAATTACAGAACTCTTGTACATGGTGCTATTGTCCCACCATTTGGCTTTATCGTCGTCGGGGCGCAATACGGGTTCCTGCAAACGTTTAAACTCTTTTGGCGAGGTAGGCAACACATTGGAGTAGGCCATACCCATGGATAATATACCCGCTTCGTAGCCTGTGCTGTTTCCACCAAAGTAACTCATCCAATATTTATTATCGTAAGGCTCCCATGTGTACGAACCGCCCCAAGTGTGGTCTTGCAGGGCAATGTATCCTGCTTTTTGGTTTACGTCCCATTCGGTAGTGTCCTTTGAAAAGGACATGATTTTCCCTAAATGGTTCCAATGCAATAAATCGTTGCTTTCGGCCAGCCATGTTTCGTAGCCGCGACCTTCGAAAATTAAATAGGTCATATACCATTTTCCATCTTTTTTAAAAATACTTGGGCAATCCATTTTATACGAATTGTCGGTTGGCACCATAACCAGACCGTATTTGTAGGGTGTTTTTACTTCATTATAAATTTCCTGCATCACTTCGTTAGTGATTTCACGTTTCTTCAACTTTTCAGGTTTTGAAACACAGGAAACCGCTATAACTAAAAGAAAAACTACTACTATTGTATGTGATATGTGTTTTATCATTTTTTTATTACCCTTGGTTAGATTAGAATAAAACCGGTATTATTCGTCATTACGAGGAGGTTACGACGAAGTAATCCGTACAATGTAATAAATGGACTGCTTCGCACCTCGCAGTGACGTCGTCCGTTTTTCATTCCTCCAATGACGTTATTCATTATTTTATATCAACTTATTTCTTAAATTTTAAATACACCGTACGTTTTTGCAAACCGTTTAACCATTTTGGTTGCGACGATGGCCCTACCAAATCGGTAGCATTTACTTTATTGCGTGCGGGAATGATAACATCGAGTACCGCAATTCCGGTATCGGGAAGTGTATATAACAACGCATCGCGGCCATCGCGTGGCGAGTACACGCCCAGATAGGTGTAGGTATTTTTATTTTCGATATATATTTTGCCTTCGGAAGTTGAAAACTCAGCCCATTTCCAGTTATTGAAATAACCTTTAAACTCGGGATATTCGAACGATTCGCCGGGAACGGGGTCGTTGTAATTGTTTTCCCAAATATCCAAAGTCGTGCCTTTTAAACGGTTTTGCCATACCCGGTAAGGGCCGTCGCCCAGCCATTTTTTAGCTTTCATTTTTTCTTCGGGATAATCGAAATACACGCCCGCCAAATCGACAACACCATTGTATTCGTATTCGTAATCTAATTGGATTAACCCCGAGGCATCAATCGTCCAAACCACTTTTTGAAGAATACCGTGATAAAGCGCTTCAACAATTACGCTTCCATTTTTTTCTTTTGCTGAAATATTTAATAGGTTTTCCGAGCAATTCACCTCTTCATCAATACAAGTAAATTCCTTATAAATACGGTCTTCGCCTTTTAAAAATTCGGGGTTTACCGTGCCGTCCAAAGTACGGTCGCCGCGACGTGCCATGATAATTTTTGGTCCATTCGTAAGGCTAATGGTACTTCCGTTTTGTTTAACTTCTATTAATTTCCCTGAGGTTTTATCGATTTTTATAATGGCTTCGGAAGCCGAAATGGTATAATTTTCGGTAGTTTCCTGTAAATTGGCTTTGCCCGAAACAGCTTTTCTGTCTTTAATTTCTTTATTCCAAGTAAAATCCCAAGTCCATAATTCATGGCCGTTTTTATCGGTTACCTTTACGTACAATACATCGGCATTTTGCCAGTCACCCGGCAGATTTAGTTTTAGTTCGCCTTTTGCGTGAGGCTCAATACCCGGTGCTTTAATCGTGCCTTTATTAACGGTTTTACGTTCTGCCTTCCCATTTAACGGTGAAGAAAAGTTTACCAATTCCCATTCGAACTTGCAGGTGTTTGTATTGGTAAAATCGTAACGGTTTTCGATAGTGAATGTTCCATCAAAATTATTTGCTAATTTCGAGTTATTCATAATCATTACGGGCGACCACACTTCTTTAACAGTAAAAAAGCTGCCTTCCTTTTCATGGTGCGGCCCCACAATACCATCGGCACCATAATTGCCTTGATTGTCGATACGGCCATTTTGGTCGGTGCGGGCAATACCCTCGTCGGCAAACACCCAGAGGTAACCGCCACCGCTTCGGGGATGCTTGCGCATAACCTCCCAATAATCGTTAAACCCGGCACCGTGGCCACCATCGTACAGACCATGCAGGTATTCGGTTGGCATAAAAATATTGTCGTTCCTAAAATACTCCAAGGTTTCGCCGTACGAACGGTAGTGCATGGTTTCTACACCGTTAAGCTCTTGCTGCGGATGCAGGACAGGGCGCCTTTGCAAATCCCAAATATCGAATTGGTTGTCGAGACTGGTATTCCAACCGCCTTCGTTTCCGTTGGACCAAAAAATAATGCTCGGGTGGTTTAGGTCTCGGGTTACCATTTCCTTAACCAATTTTTTGCCAATGGCATCGTCGTAATGGCCATGCCAACCGCCGAGTTCGTCCATAACGTACAAACCCAGTTCGTCGCAGGCTTGAAGAAATTCCGGGTCTGGCGGATAATGCGACAAACGCACGGCGTTCATGTTCATTTCCTTAATTAAGCGCACATCGGCGTAGTTTAATTCTTTGTTTAAAGTCCTGCCCGATTCCGGCCAAAAACTGTGGCGGTTAACCCCTTTCATAAGTACCCGTTGGCCGTTAACGTAAATGCCATCGGCTTTACGGATTTCAATGGTTCGAAAGCCAATAGTTTCTTCAATTTGATGCACGACCTGAGCGTTTTGGAATAATTTAATTTCGGCTTTATAAAGATTTGGGGTTTCGGCCGTCCATTGTTTTATGTTTTCAAAGTTTCCTTTTAAGTGAATTTTATCGGCGCCGTTAACGCCTTCTGTTTTTATGGTCGAGCCTATTTTTTTGCCGTTTTCATCTAAAATATTTATTTCAACCGAAGTATTTTGTGCTGCGCTTCCGAGAAACACATTAGCTTCGAAAACGCCATTAGCTTCAGCTTTTAATGCCACGTAATCGATATGGATTGCGGGAAGCGCCTCCAAAAATACGGGGCGGAAAATGCCGCCGAAGTTCCAGTAATCGGCACGGCGTTCGGCCAGGTTAACACTGGCGTTTTTGGATTCTTTGGCAACGGTTACTTCCAAAACATTTTCTTTTCCGAATTTTAGCAAATCGGTAATTTCATATTTAAAGCGGTAAAAGGCGCCTTGGTGCTCGTCGTCGCTCGCAGAACGTCCATTAATGCGTACTTTGGTATCGGTCATCGACCCATCGAATACAATTTTTATGCGTTTGTTTTCCCATGCTTTTGGTACGGTAAACTTGTACTTGTACTCGCCCACCTCATCGGCAATACCCTCTGGAAACGGTTTCCCGTAAAAGCGAATGCCGTATTGGTATTTGCCGAAACCTTCCTGCTCCCAAACGGAAGGCACGTTAATTGTGCTCCATTCGCCGCTTTTTCGGCCATCGGATACTTTAAATTCCCATTGCTTGGTGTCTTGGTAACCCGTTCCGGATAAGTATTGAATTTCGGTGTTTTGTGATAAAACCGTAAGGTTAACACATAAAAAAAGGATAGATAATTTGTAAGTTAACGTATTCATTGTAATGCTTTATACTTTATTTGATATGATGTGTTAGGCTGAAGCATTAACGCATATTGGTTAGTCGTTAAAGCTTTTATGGTTCCTAAGTTGGTTGTTGGTGTTGTTTTGCTGTTGATGATTAAAGTGCCCTCGCCCTCGGAAGTCTTTATTTTTATTTCGGTTGTGCTACAATGCAGTTCTATGTTTCCATTTGGGGTTGGCACTTGGCCTTCCATCCACCTTAAACCGCCAAGATTGGGTTTTACCTCGTAGGTTTTGTAGCCGGGCGAAGTAGGCTCCACCCCCAAATAATAGCGCCCAAACAAATAAACAGGGCTGGCTCCCCAAGCATGGCACAGGCTTTTGCCATAAGGGCGGCCATACATTTCCAAATGCGTTTTACCGCTTTGGTTGGGGTCGTATTTTTCCCAAAAGGACGTTGCGCCAAGGTCTAACATACCGCCCCAGTAATTACGGATTTCGTTTAAAACAAATTCTTGTTCGCCCATAGCGCAAAGGGCTTCCAACTCGTAAAAACGCATATATGGCGTGGTTATTTTCAAAATATCATCATTCAATAACACCTTTTCTTTTACGCTTTGCTTTTGGGCTTCATTAAAATAATTAAAAAAAATACCGAACATATTGGCGTATCGGGTAACCATATCCTGCACCTTGCCGTTAATGCGTTGGTGTTTCATTACCTGGTTATTTTCATCCCAAAACACCTCGAACAGTTTGGTTTTTAAATGGGTTGCCAATGCCTGATAATGCTTTTCGTCTTCAACTTTACCTGCAATTTTGGCACTTACCGTCATGGCTTCCAAGCTTCGTACCAACAACATTTGCTCGAAACTTACTTCGCCCGTTTTTGGCAAGCCGTCGGCCCAATCGATAAATACCCAATCGCCTTCCAGGGGTTCAAGAAATCCGTTTTGGTTTCTTCTTCCTAAGCAATATTCCATTAAGGTTTTTATGCGGGGGTAAAAGGTTGTAATAAACTTGGTATCGCCCGTGTACAAATAATAATCGTAAATGCCCATGAACCAGTACAGCGAATAATCCATAATGGTATTGATGTGGGCCGTTACAGGGTCTTTTCCGCGAAGCGCTAATAATGTACGTTCTACCGATTGTGAATCGAAGAACAAATAATAGTTCATTAAATAGCTTTGGTAGGCATCGCCCGACCAAATCCAGCGGTCGCGCTTAATGCCATCGATAAAAAACTCGCGGGAGGTGAGGTGCATGGTGTAGGCCGAAACATCCCAAATTTGGTTCAATAATTCGTCCGAGCATTTAAAATAGCCCTTGTATTCCAATGGTAAATATTCGTAAAGCATGGAAATGGCATCGTATTGCAACGAAGCGTCTTTTTGCACTTGCACAAATCGAAATGCTTTTGAACCTTTCAATACATAATTTTCTAACTGTGTGCCATCAAACGACAAGTTATCTAAAGTTTCACATTTTTCTGTATCTAATGCTTCTTCTTTCGATTCGCCATAATACAGTGTTAATTTCCCTTTGCCTTTTAAGCCATGGATTTTTATATAGCCAAAGGTTTCCTTACCAAAATCGATTAACTCGCCGCCATTTATTTTTTCGGTGCTTATAGCTTTCCAAGGTTCGGTTACCAATTGAAATTCGGACGGTTTTTTATCGGGTGCATTAAAATTCCATGAGCCTACGGGAACCCACGGCGTTCCAGATTGTTGGGCAGTGCCGCTTTCGTCTATCCACAGTTTATCTTCGTTGGTAACCTGCCATGTGCTATTGGATTTTACATATTTTCCTTCAATATAAATAGCAGGCAAAACTTCTTGGTTGTAAACTTTAAAGGATATTTTGTGTTTCCCTTTCGGAATGGTGATAGCTTTAGGTTGTCCGTAAATTTGAACGCCATCGAGCAATAATTGAAACGCCCCTTCGGAATAAATTTTCACCTCATCGGCTTCGGGAATATCAACTTCTGTTTGAAAGGTTGCTAAAGGATAAGCACTATAATAGCGCCAAAGCGGTGGAAACACAGCTTCACGCTCGGTACGGCGCACTTGCATTTTGTTGCTCAGCCATATTTCGAAATCGCCCGGATACCAAATCCAAGTTGATGTAGAAGACGTGTTTGGTGAAAAAGCGTTATCCATTAGTTTTATTTTTATCGCACTATTCGTACTGCATTAAATATCGTCGCCGTATCTTTCTTTTGTTATTTGTTGCAGTGTTTTGCCTTGGGTTTTTGGTGTCCAAATGGTTCCTATTATTAATGCTACTATAAGCAGGCCTATCATAATATTGGCCGCCGTATTAAAGCCTTCACCATTTTCGCCGTATATATACACAAACCCAAAGCCCCATAATGCCGCTATGGCCCTAACCACAAAAAACATAATGCCTTGTGCAGCCGCACGGTATTTGGCAGGGAAAAGTTCCGAAGCCCAAAGCGCATAAAAGGCCTGTACGCTTATACCTGCGTGAACGCCCCAAAGAATGGTAAAGGTCCATAAGGCTACATGGTTTTCAATGCCTATAAAAATGAGAATGCCCCAGGCAATTATCCCTATTAACGTACCGATAAAATAAAGCAAACGTTGGTTTACTTTATCGATAAGCATGGAAAAGCCAAAATACGTAACCGCAATAATTACAAGCCATTGTATGGCCGATATCATATTAGCCTGTTCGTTGGAAAGCCCGCCAGCGGTTTCGTAAATATGCTGTTGAAAGAAACCCATTACAGACGCTACCATGTTCCAGGTTACGTAAATGCCCGCCAAAAAAAGCATGGTACGAATGTTTACCTTATTAGTAAAAAGCGACCCGAACGAGGCAAAAACACTCGGTTGTTTTTCGTTACTTTGCTGTTGCTTGGCGTCTTCCCAATCTTTGGACTCGTTGAGCTTTCGCTGCAGGTTCCAGGCTATAAACGCCACTACGAACAACGACCCAAAAATGAGGCGGCTACTGAATACGTTAACCGCTTCCATGCTGGCATCGCTTCCTATAAAAAATGCTGCAGTTTTTTGTACATAACCAAACAACACCCCGGCCGAAGCATCGGCTTTTCCCGGTGCAAGCAACATGCCCAAAATTAAAATAATGGTCGGACCAACACCCCAAGCAAACTGGGAAATACCCATATTACGACCGCGATTTTTAACTTCGGAATTTTCGGAAATATAAGTCCACGAAGCCGGAACCCCTGCCCCTACCGATATACCCGTAATGAGAAATCCGGTTAGCAACATCGGGAAATTAACCGTGAACATAATAATGGCAACCCCCAACATATACACCAACATATTGTAGGTGTAAATGGTTTTTCGCCCGTATTTATCGGCCAAAAAACCACCGATAATGGCACCAATGGCCGCACCAAAAGCGTTGGCGCTAATGGCATTAAGCCACCCCAAATCGCCCTCGGCAAGCCCGAGGTAATGTTGCCAAAGCGTTAATCCGCTTGCGCCCGCCACAATGGCACCCGCATCCAAATAATTGGTAAGCGATACCGCAATAGTGCTTTTTAAACTTCCTTTTTGTTGTTCCATGTTTATTTTATGTTTATTCTTTTCTTTTCATCGTTACCAGTTGAATCTAATGTCCATTAAAAATAATATACAGTATCACCATTATAATGGTTAATAATATCCACAATAATTTAACCTGCTTATCGGGTTTTGCCTTAGCATTTATTTTAAGCAACACATCGTGGTTGGCTTGCCCTGTTTTATCTAAAAGCGAAACCACAACTATTAAAAACGATAGACCAACAAAAATGTAAAACGACAGCAATAAGAAATGCGGCCAAGGGTATTCCTGATTGGGGAACACCCACAAATACAGTACACCAACGCCCAAACTAATAACCGTACCCAAGGTTAGCACCAAATTAGCCGCTTTTGCTGTTGCTTTTTTCCACAGTACACCAAACAAAAACACGACCGACATGGGCGGTGCAATAAACCCGAGAATAGATTGAAAAATATCGAACAGGTTTAAACCTTTTATACTATTAATAGCCAAAGTAATTAAAACCGCCAATATAGAACCAAACAACGTTACCAATCGGCCTGTTTTTACTATGCGCTTTTGGCTTGCCGTCGGGTTATATTTTTTCACATAAACATCCATGGTAAATACCGTGCTCAAGGAATTTAATGCCGAACCAATGGTGCTTATTAAAGCCGCTATTAACACCACAATTATCAACCCCCTTAACCCTACGGGAAAAAGTTGCGTAACCATGGTCATATAAGCTTCATCGGGATTTTCCAATTGCGGAAACAACACAAAGCACACAATGCCAGGCAGGATAAACAAGGGCACGTCCAATATTTTTAGCCATCCTATAAAATTGGCGCCCAACTGACCTTGTTTTAAATTTTTAGCCCCCAAAATGGATTGCACCATAGACTGGTCGGTACACCAAAACCAAACCCCCATAACCGGATAACCGAGCAAGATAGCGTGCCAAGGATAACCCTTATCGCTGGCAGGCAAAAACAAGTTCCAATACGAACCGGGCGTACTATTGTAGATATGTTCAAGCCCGCCCGCTTTGTTTATGCCCATGACCACCAGCAACAACGATACCGCAATAAGCAATACCATTTGAAATGAATTGGTATAGGCTATGGCCTTTAAACCTCCTGCCGCAGCAAAAAAACCCGACAATATTACCATTAATATTACCGACAAGTACATGGGAATATCCAACAACTGTTGCACTAGAATACCGCCCGCAAACAAGGTTAACGACAGCCACGAAATTAAAATAGTTATAAGGGTATACCATGCCAAAATGTTTCGGGTGGAATCGCCAAAGCGTTTGCCCATAAATTGGGGCAAGGTTACTACGTTAGCCCCCAAATATCGGGGTGCAAACACAACCGCCAACAATAAAATAAACACAAAGGCATACCAAGCAAAATTACCGGCAACAATCCCCGTAGTAAATCCAATACTGGCCGAAGCAATAAGCATGGAAGGCCCTACGTTGGTACCCCACATATTTAAACCTATACTGGCCCACCCCAGTGTATTGCCCGCTACGAAATAACTGGCATCGGTTTTTTTGTTTTTTATAAATGAAATATAATACCCAAAACCTATTAACAGGATAAGATACCCTATAATAACAACATAATCGATTGGCTCTAAAAAACTGCTTATCTGGCTCATGTTGCTATTGGTTTTCTATTTTGAATATTAAACTCCGATAAAATTTCGGCTATTTTTACGGGGTGCCCCGTTTTTAAGGATTTATCCATGGCCTGAAGCAACGCTACCGTACCAATGCCTTCTTCCATATCGGGATAAGCAGTAAAGCCCTGTTCTATACTATCGACAAAATATTCTAAATAATTTTGATACTCGCCCGCATGGTGGGTTTGCCCGGAAAACCTAAAATAATATTTCAGTTTTTCGTCGCCCCAACGGATTATTTTTTCTTCGCCTTCCTTGGTGGTTACGGCATAGCGCAGTTCGTGGTAATCGGCTTGGCTGGCACCTTCGGTTCCCCTTAAAATACAGCTTAGGCCGCTTTCCCTATCGGTAGGCTGGGTGGGCGATGTGTATACGCCGCTTACCCGGGCTATCCTTCCGTCTTTCGCCTTAAAAATAAAGTGCATGGTATCTTCGTTTTTTAACCCGGCATCTTTGGCATTGCTGCTAATCATGCCGTAGCCCATAACTTCTTCTATATTTGGCAAATACCATCGAACAAAATCGACCGGATGGCTTAATCCGCCGTACAGCCATTTAAACGAATCCAGCAAGGCCCATCCTTTTTCCAAAAACCAACGGTGGTCGGCGTTGTAGTGGGCTTCTATGGTTATTAAATTGCCTATAACGCCAGCCTCAAAATCCTGCCGTTGGCGTTTCATGGGTTCGAAAAATCGGGAACTTTGCCCCACAAATACTTTTTTGCCTGTTTGTTCGCTTATTTCAAGCAGTTCGTTGGCTTTGCTCAAATCGTCTATAAACGGTTTGGTGCACACGACGTGCTTACCGTGCAACAAGGCTTGTTTTACGTGTTCGGCATGTAAATAATCGGGGGTATAAATGGCTATAATGTCTATTGATTTATCGTTTAACAAATCAGCATAATCCAAAGTGTAATGCTTAAAATCGAATTCTGTTGCCCGTTGTTTGCAAAGTGTTTCGTTTTTATCGCAAATGGACACCAGTTCTAATTTTTTGCTTTCCAAAGCGGCCGACATGGTGCTGCGGCCTTCGCCCAGACCCAAAATTGCTATTCGTAACATAGTAGGTTTAATTAAGTTTTGTTAAAAGTACCCAAGTTTCGTTGGGCTTTGTTCCTTTTATTCCTGTTTGGTATTTTTTCATTAAGGTATTCCATTGGTCAACACGCGGGTTTCCTTCGGTTGTTTTTGGGTTTAATTCGTCTAAACTTTCACCTTTTGGAATGCTAATAACCAATAATAATTGGCGTTCGTTTTTAAACACCTGCAACTGCTGAAAATTAGCATTGCAAAAGCCTTGGGCTACTTCGGGCCATTTTTGGAATTGCGTATTGTGATGTTCAATATATTCGTTTTGCAGGCTTTCGTTTTCAACCAAGTTTGCCGTTAACAAAATATGCTCCCATTCACTGGCCATGGTTTTATCGTTGCATCTTTCACTTCTATCAAAATTATAAAGTGGGGTGTTATAGGTTTTAATTTCGGCCTTTGGGTATTCCAAAGCTAATTCGGCCTTTAAATATTCAATATGGTTCATTTTGCCATAAAGCACGGTGTGGTTTTTCCATTGGTATAATTGTGTACCAATAACCCCATTGGTTTTGGCAAGTGCTTTTATTTTTTCGGAATCGAATTTTTTATCAATTAACTCTATGGCCGCAAAATGTGGGACTTCCTGCAAAGGCCAATTACTATCTACAACTACTTCTTTTAACAAGTATTTATAGGGTGAACGGACACCCGCATTCGTTTTAATACTTTTATTTACATAAGCGTTATTGTTACGCCAAACATTATCGGGACCGTTGGCGTTTTGAAGAAA
>JBKEDS010000036.1:0-52988 GCA_047975545.1 Flavobacteriaceae bacterium
ATAAGCAATAACGGTTTAAGTGCAAACTTGAACCGTTTTTTTATTGAAGTATATTACTTGCCGAAAAGCAGTAGCTAAAAATCCCAACTGGCCGATAAGGCAAAAAAACGAGGTGTATTTGTTTGCAAGGGCTTGTCGAAGCGGGCGGGGTGTTTTTAACGAAATATAAGCGCAAAATAACGAAAGAACCCGTTTTGTTTGTGGAGCCTTTGCTGTAAAAACAAAAAAGCATCCCAATTTTTACCGAGGTAAAAAAAGGAAAGCTTTCCATTGGTGCGAACTGAATTTACTCCAGTTTCCCACTACTTATTACCCCAACATTGCTGTTAGGGTAAACAACACAACTTCTTTATAATGCCAAAAAAACTAATTCCTTAGAACTTTAAGGCCACCTAAATGGTTTGGACAAAATCCGAACCGTATGCTTTTAAGCCATACAAAAACCTTTTTGCAACAGTTGCGGATTTTATATGGGTTCCACAACGTTTAGCATAGCTTTCGAGGGAACAAATATATAATTTGTTGGATATTAAAACAACAAAAAACAAAATTATAGATGAAACTGAATAGAAATACCATGTAATTTTTCGGTTGTCACGTTGAGTTCTATAAGTGGTTATGAATGAAATAATGCAATGGTTTTGCTGCTGTACTTGTACTTGTATTGGTGTATTGTACTTGGGCAGGTGCGTTAGCGATTGCAGTGGAATTCCTTTTGCGAGGGCAGCGAGTAAAAGATTGTAACGGAAAGCGCGACCCGATAGGGTAACGCCATAATTAAAAAAAGAAAAAGCGCATGGTTAAATGCGCTTTTAAAGGGACAACCTAAAATATGTTTTTGGTGACTAACTCAAATAATTATATAATGGTAGATTGCCCCAGGTGTATGTTGGTAAAGTTTAGGTTGGTTTCGTCGGGATTGTTAATAAAATCCTCGATAAAGTCGCCAACTTTGGTGGTTGTTATGTGGTCGTACTTGGTGTTTAGGTCGGGGGTGGTTATGTGTAGTTTTAACGATTTGTTTACGCCCTCGCGTACCAAATCGGCTTCGTCGTCCAGCCCGAAATGTTCCAATAGCATGGCGGCCGATAAAATGGAGGCTATCGGGTTGGCTATACCTTTGTTGGCGGCCTTGGTGTAGGCACCGTGGATGGGTTCGAACATAACGTGCTTGTTGCCAATGGATGCCGAGGCGAGCAGCCCTATGGAACCTACGATAACGCTGGCTTCTTCCGATAGGATGTCGCCAAACATGTTTTCGGTTAAAATAACGTCGTACTGCTTGGGCTTTATTATAAGCTCCATGGCGGCGTTATCGATAAATTGGTAATTCAGTTCTACATTGGCGTATTGCGGGGCTATTTCCTGTACCACTCGGCGCCACAGGCGCGAGCTTTCCAACACGTTTGCCTTGTCGACCAAGGTTAATTTTCGTTTTCTGGATTGTGCCGCCTTAAATGCCGAATGGGTTATGCGTTCGATTTCGTAGCGGTTATATTCGCAAATATCGGTGGCTTTTGTGCCGTCGGCCGACAGTGTTTTTTCGCCAAAATAAATGCCGCCGGTAAGCTCGCGGTAAATAAGAATATTGGTATCCTTAATTTCCTTGCGCTTTAGGGACGATTTTGCCAATAAGTCGTCGTAAGCAATTACGGGGCGTATATTGGTGTGCAAATCTAAGGTTTTTCGCAGTTTTAATAAACCTTGCTCGGGACGTATTTTGGCATTGGGGTCTATGTCGTAGGCCGTAGCGCCAATGGCACCAAACAAAATGGCATCGGCTTTTTTGCAAATGGCCACGGTTTCCTCGGGCAACGGATTGCCTGTTTTTTTTATGGCACTGTCGCCAACGGGGGCTTCCTTAATAGTAAACACATGGTTAAACTCCAAAGCTATTGCCTTTAAAACCTTAACGGCCTGTGCGGTAACTTCGGGGCCTATACCATCCCCGGGCAAAACGGCAATACTTAGTTTCATGCGTTAGTGTTTATTGTTTTTTAAGCCGAGACAATTTCCTTGTAAACCTTGCTCTGTTCTATTATTTGGTGAATATCGTTGTCTTGTACCTCCTTTTTCTTGTCGGCATAATCCAAAAAGTCCTTATAGATTTCGTCCAATTGGAGCTTGGTTAGTTCGTAGCCAATGTTTTTGGCACGGTATGCCAAGGCGGCCCTTCCGCTTCGTGCGGTTAGCACAATAGCCGACTCGGTTACGCCAACATCCTTGGGGTCTATAATTTCGTAGGTTTCACGGTTTTTTATAACCCCGTCCTGATGTATGCCCGAACTGTGCGCAAAGGCGTTGGCGCCAACAATGGCCTTGTTGGGCTGGGTATAAATGCCCATGTGGTCCGATACCAATTGGCTCATGCCGTAAAGCATTTCGGATTTTATGTTGGTATCTAAATTTAAATAGGGGTGTTGCCTTAAAATCATAACCACTTCTTCCAAAGCGGTGTTTCCGGCACGCTCGCCAATGCCATTTATGGTGCATTCTATTTGTCTGGCACCGTTAATAACGCCTTCTATGGAGTTGGCGGTTGCCAAGCCCAAATCGTTATGGCAATGGCAGGACAAAATGGCTTTGTCTATGCCTTTTACGTTTTCCTTTAGGTATTTAATCTTGGCGCCGTATTCGCTTGGCAAACAATAGCCCGTTGTATCGGGAATGTTTAAAACGGTTGCCCCGGCCTTGATTACGGCCTCGCAAACACGGGCCAGGTACGCATTGTCGGTACGGCCGGCATCTTCGGCGTAAAACTCAACATCTTCCACAAACGTTTTGGCATAGGCAACGGCCTTAACGGCACGCTCTATAATGGCGTCGCGGTTAGATTTAAACTTGTGCGTTATATGCGAATCCGATGTGCCAATACCGGTATGTATTCTTGCTTTTTTTGCGTATTTTAGGGCTTTGGCGGCAACTTTAATATCGTTTTCAACCGAACGGGTTAAGCCGCAAACGGTAGCGTTTTTAACTATTTTGGCAATGGCCTCGACCGATTTAAAATCGCCGGGGCTTGAAACGGGAAACCCCGCTTCTATAATATCGACGCCCAAAATATCAAGCTGCTCGGCAATAACTAATTTTTGTTCGGTATTTAGTTTACAGCCGGGAACTTGTTCGCCATCGCGAAGGGTCGTGTCAAAAATTTGTACGTGATTGGTAGACATTTATTAAAATAAATTTTCGTATTGTAGTACGAATGTATATTTTGGTTCTGTAAAAGTATAATGCAGTGCATTTTTATTACGATGTTTAACTTGTTTTGAATCGATTTAATTATTTAGTAATCAATAATTTAAGTTTGTTTTTGTAACTATGACAAAGGAACAAAAAGATAATTTGTTTGTGCTGGTAAAATCGCTTTCGAAGTCCGAAAAGCGTCAGTTTAAACTTTATGTGGGACGTTTGGGGGTGAACGACGATTCGAAATTTTTGGCCCTTTTCAACGTACTGGACAAATTGCCCGCTTACGACGAAAGCGCTATTTTAAAAAAGGATATTGTAAAAAAGGGACAATTATCCAACTTAAAAGCGCATTTGTACAAGCAAATTTTAATTAGTTTACGGTTAAACCCTTCGCACCAAAACATACGGATACAAATTCGGGAACAGTTGGATTTTGCTACTATTTTGTACCATAAAGGCCTGTACAAACAAAGTTTAAAAATTTTGGAAAAAGCCAAAAATATGGCCATTAACAGCGAAGAAAAAAATGTGGCCTACGAAATTGTAGAGCTGGAAAAAATAATAGAATCGCAATACATTACCCGAAGTTTAAGCAATCGGGCGGACGAGCTTTCGGTACAGGCAAAAGAGTTGAGCCAGCAAAACGTTATGGCGAGCAAACTATCAAATTTATCGCTTCAGCTCTATGGCTTATTTTTAAAAACGGGCTACGTTAAAAGCGATAAGGAAAGCACCCGGGTTATCAAATATTTCAACGCCCGGTTGCCAAAATACGATATTAACACCTTGGGGTTTCGCGAAAAATTATGGCTGTACAAGGCCTATTTATGGTACAGTTTTTTAACGGTCGATTTTTTGTCCTGCTACAAATATGCCAGTAAATGGGTCGATTTGTTTTACGAAAACAAAGACCAAATTGTGCTAAATCCGGTATTCTTTTTAAAAGGAAACCATTATTTGTTGGAAGCCTTGTTTTATTTACAACATTACGATAAGTTTAAGGAATCGCTGTCAAGGTTGGAAACCGTTACCCAAGAGCCGTGGTTTCCGCACGACGATAATATCGATGGATTGGTTTTCCTGTACACCTACAACAACAAATTCAACCTCCATTTTATTGAAGGCAGCTTTAAACAGGGCCTACCGTTAATCGACGAGGTTTTGGAACGCCTAAAAGATTATAACGACCGTATAGACGAGCACCATATTATGGTGTTTTACTATAAAATGGCCAGTATGTATTTTGGTGCTGGCGAACATAAAAAGTGTATTTATTACTTGGAAAAAATAATACACAACAAATCCTTGCAAATGCGCGAGGACTTACTGTGTTTTGCCCGAATACTCAATTTGGTAGCACATTACGAAGCTGGGCTGGACTATAATTTGGATGCCCTAATACGAAGCACCTACAAGTTTTTAATTAAAATGGAAGATTTGTACGAGGTGCAAAAGGAGTTTATTAAATTCCTGCGGGGTTTGGGCGATATTTACCCGCACGAGGTAAAAAACGAATTTAAAAAACTACACAAAAAACTAAAAACCTATGAGGACGACCCCTACCAAAGCCGCGCCTTTTTGTATTTGGATATTATTTCGTGGTTAGAATCGAAAATTGAAAACCGCCCAATAGGCGAAATTATTAGGGGCAAGTTTAAGGAAAGTAGGAATAATAGATAGTGGTTTTTCTTCTTATTGGTTTAAAATTTCCAAAAAAAATAAGGATTCAAAAAAATATCCTATATTTGCACCAACAAAGTTCAAAAAAAACTTATTGAAATGTTATCAAGAAAGGTGGAGGGATTGGACCCTGTGAAACCTTAGCAACCCTTAAATTCCCGTGCAAATGGGAATCCCAATTTTAAGAAGGTGCTAAATTCTACCCTTTAAACTGAAGGTTTTTCGGTTGTTTGGATAGATAACAAAATAAATTGCCGTTCGGTAATTTAAAATTTCTTATAACATTTTTCTAAAATAGAACATCACCAAAAATGATGTATTTGGCTTTTGATTTAAACTATTTATTAACTCAAAAAAATTAGAAAAATGAGTACACAAAAATTAGCAACAAACGCACTGCATGCCGGTTACGACGCAAAATCCAATGGCGGAAACCAAGCCGTACCAATTTACCAAACCTCGTCGTACGTGTTTAACAACTCGAATCATGCGGCCAATTTATTCGGATTAAAAGAGTTGGGCTTTATCTACACCCGATTGAACAACCCCACCAACCAAATTTTGCAAGACCGTTTGGCGGCCGTCGAGGGCGGTGTGGGCGCCGTGGTATTTGCCTCGGGAACATCGGCTATTTCAACAGGTTTGCTAACCCTTTTAAAAGCAGGCGACCATATCGTGGCATCGAGCAGTTTGTACGGCGGAACGTATAATTTACTAAGCGTAACCTTGCCCCGTTTGGGCATTACCACAACATTTGTCGATGCCGACAGCCCCGATAATTTTGCCAAAGCGGTAAAAAGCAATACGCGGGCGTTTTTTGTGGAATCGCTCGGAAACCCAAAATTGGACGTATTGGATTTAAAAGCCATATCCGTTCACGCCAAAGCAGCGGGCGTACCGTTTATTGTCGACAATACGGTTGCCACCTGCGCTTTGCTAAACCCCATTGAGCATGGCGCCAATTTGGTTATCCATTCCTTAACAAAATATATTGGCGGCCAAGGCACGTCCTTGGGCGGTGCCATTATAGACGCCGGGACTTTCGATTGGAGCAATGGCAAATTCCCCGAATTTACCGAGCCATCGGCCGGATACCACGGCTTAAAATACTACGAAGCCTTTGGGGCGGCCTCTTTCGTGTTTAAATTAATATTGGAAGGCTTGCGCGATTTGGGCGGTGCGTTAAGTCCGTTTAATGCGTTTCAAATTTTACAAGGTCTGGAAACCCTTCCCGTTCGTATTAAAAAGCACAGCGAAAACGCTCTGGAACTTGCCAAATGGTTAGAACAGCAAAGCGAAGTGGCTTGGGTAAACTACCCCGGACTGGCTTCAAGCAAATACAAAACCTTAGCCGATAAATACTTGCCAAAAGGACAAAGCGGCCTTATTACCTTTGGCGCAAAAGGCGGATACAATGCGGCCAAGGCCATTGCCGATAATTCCAAACTATTCTCGCTCTTGGCCAATATTGGCGATACCAAATCGCTTATTATCCACCCGGCAAGTACCACGCACCAACAATTGTCCGAAACCGAACAAGCCTCGGCAGGTGTATCGGCCGATTTAATCAGGCTATCGGTAGGCCTTGAGGATTTGGACGATTTAAAAGCCGATTTAAAGGAAGCGTTTAGTAAAATTTAAACCTTTTTGGTAACAATAACGGGAAGCGTCACTGCAAGCCTGCTTGTATGCAGACAGGGTGCGAAGCAGTCTGTGAAATAAAGGTTGCTTCGTCGCTGCGCCTCTCGTATAAACAGCCTTAAAATTTTAAAAACCATATAATATTTTGCTTATAGTTTACTTCTGTAAATATTATACCAGTTCTAATTTGAAATTACTGTGAAATAAAATGATGATTTTTTTTCTTTATATGAAGAAGAAAATTAAAGCATAGCATGCGTTACGGTTTCATTTTATTCTGAAATAGAAAGGAAAAAAGAGCGTTTTATTACGGTAATTTCAAGTTGGAAATGGAATTACTGTCGTATATAACAAACAAAAGCAATACCATTGAAATTAAAACGTAGGCAATGGAACTTTTAAGGATATTTCAAGAGGAAAAAGAAAGTGGTTTAAAAGGCGGCATATACCACCAAACCCAAATACAGCTTGCGTACAATACCAACAGAATTGAAGGCAGCAAGTTGTCGGAGGAGCAAACACGGTACATATACGAAACCAATACTATTTTTGTTGAAAATGAAGAAAAAACAGCAAATATTAACGATATTATCGAAACCCTAAACCATTTTTCATGTTTCGATTATATGTTGGAAATTGCCTTGGAGCCATTATCCGAAGCGCATATTAAAAAATTTCATTTCATCTTAAAAAACAATACAACCGATGCCAAAAAAAAATGGTTTAACATTGGGGATTATAAACTAAAACCAAATGTGGTTGGGGGAAAGGAAACGTCATTGCCTTCCGAAGTCCCTTCCGATATGGGTAAATTAATAAAAACATATAATAAGCAAAAAACGACAACTATAAACGATATTATCGATTTTCATTATCAGTTTGAAAAAATCCATCCCTTTCAAGATGGTAATGGTCGTGTTGGTAGGCTAATTATGTTTAAGGAATGTTTGGCGCATAATATTATTCCGTTTATAATTGAAGAAAACCATAAGTTTTTTTATTACAGGGGATTAAGCGAGTATCCTAAAATAAAAGAATATTTAATTGATACTTGCCTTTCGGCTCAAGATAGTTACAAAAGAATGGTGGATTATTTCTTCCCAAAGACAAAGTAAACACACACACAAATATTGAAACACAACATACAGCATATAACCATTAAAAACTTCACCACCCAAAGCGGTGCCAAAATATCCAAGATACAATTAAGCTATCAGGTGTTCGGGCTTGCCTTGGGCACGGCGCCCGTGGTTTTGGTAAACCATGCCCTTACGGGAAATAGCAACGTGGCGGGCAACGACGGCTGGTGGAAGGATTTGGTAGGCAGCAATAAGGTGATAGATACCAAGCTGTACACCGTTCTGGCCTTTAACATTCCCGGCAATGGTTACGACGGCTTTGTTATAGAAAACTACAAGGATTTTGTGGCCCGCGACATAGCAAACCTATTTTTAATAGGGCTGAAGGAACTTAAAATAGAAAAATTGTTTGCCTTAATAGGCGGCTCGTTGGGCGGTGGTATTGCCTGGGAAATGGCAGCCATAAACCCCGATATTACCCAACATTTAATCCCCGTGGCAACCGATTGGAAAGCCACCGACTGGCTTATTGCCAATTGCCAAATACAGGAACAATTTTTGCTAAATTCCAAAAATCCGGTACACGATGCCCGCATGCACGCCATGCTGTGCTACCGCACGCCCGAGTCGTTCAACGAGCGGTTTCAGCGTTCAAAAAACGAGGAACTCGAAATTTTTAATGTTGAAAGTTGGCTGCTGCACCACGGTAAAAAATTGCAAGAGCGGTTTCAGCTTTCGGCATACAAGCTCATGAACCAACTGCTTAAAACCATTGACGTAACCAAAGGGCGCCCCGAGGATTTTAATGTTCTGGAAAATATCCACGGCAATATCCACATCGTTGGGGTCGATTCCGATTTGTTTTTTACCGCCGAGGAAAACCGCCAAACACACAAGCAATTGGCCGTTACAAACCCCAATGTAACCTATAACGAAATAAATTCGGTACACGGGCACGATGCCTTTTTAATGGAGTACGAGCAGTTAGAAAAAATAGTAGAAGGCATTTTTGTGC
This sequence comes from Flavobacteriaceae bacterium, assembly GCA_047975545.1. Taxonomy (GTDB): domain Bacteria; phylum Bacteroidota; class Bacteroidia; order Flavobacteriales; family Flavobacteriaceae; genus JBKEDS01. The sequence continues at coordinate 8,608 of JBKEDS010000036.1, forward strand.
CAAATTCTAAAAAACGAAAAATGAAAGTATTAAAATTTGGAGGAAAGTCCTTGGCAAACGGAAAAGGCCTAAACACGGTACTCGCCATTATTGAAAACAAGGTAAAGGCGGGCGAACGTATTACGGTAGTGGTATCGGCAAGAAGCACTGCAACCGACGATTTGGAGGATATTCTTGAAAAAGCCGTAAAGGGAAAAGATTATAAAAAAGATTTACGGGAGTTTAAGGATTATCAACTCCAACCCTTGCCCGAAATCGATTTTACGGCCGAGTTTTCAACTTTGGATAAATTGTTCGAAGGTGTTAGCCTTTTGGGCGATTTCAGCAAAAAAACAAAAGACGAAATTTTGGCGCAGGGCGAACTGTTGTCGGTAAAATTAATAGCGGCCATGTTAAGCAAAAAAGACATAAAAGCCAACGCCGTAGATGCCCGAACCTTAATTAAAACCGATGCCGTTTTTGGCAATGCGCAACCCATACAACAATTGTCAAAGGACAATATAAAACGGTTTTACAAACAAGCCGGAACCGATGCAGTAAACATTATAACGGGCTTTATAGCCTCGAATACGCAAGGCGAAACCACCACTTTGGGGCGCAACGGCAGCAATTATACGGCGGCGCTGGTAGCCAATTTTTTAGATGCCGAAGAGCTGCAAAACTTTACGCACGTCGATGGTATTTATACCGCCAACCCCGAATTGGTCGAAGATGCCAAAATCATACGGGAACTATCCTTTGGCGAAGCTAACGAACTTGCCAATTTTGGGGCTACCGTGCTACATGCCAAAACCATAATTCCATTGGTTGAAAAAAACATAAACCTTCGTATTTTAAACACCTTTAATGCTGAAGATGAAGGTACACTTATTACGGCAAAACCAAACAGTAAGGAAGTTACTTCGCTAACCGTGTTGGAAAGCGTGGCCCTTATTAATTTGGAAGGGCGGGGCCTGTTGGGCAAAAGCGGTGTCGATGCCCGTATTTTCGGGGCTTTGGCGCAAAAGGATATTAGCGTAAGCATTATTTCGCAAGGCTCGTCCGAGCGTGGTATCGGGCTAATTGTAAACGCCAACCAAGCCACCGATGCCGTTATTGCTTTGGAGCGCGAGTTCGAAAAAGACTTTTATTCGCAGGACGTAAACAAAATTGGCGTGGTGGACGATGTGTCGGTAATTTCCATTATCGGTATCGAGCTAAGTTCGTTCCACAAACCGTTTAACGCCTTGATAAAAAACCAAATTACGCCCATATTGTTCAACAACACGGTAACGGGCAAAAACGTGAGCTTGGTGGTTAAAAAACAAGAACTTCACAAAGCCCTAAACGTTATCCATGGCGAAATTTTTGGCATTTCAAAAAAAGTGAATATTGCCATTTTTGGGCATGGTGGCGTTGGCGGGGCGCTTATCAATCAAATTTTAAAATCGAAAGACGATATTGAAAAACGCCGTGGCATTAACCTAAACGTATTTGCCATTGCCAACTCAAAAAAAATGGTTTTAAACAAAAAAGGTGTCGATGCCCATTGGCGGGAAACCATAAAAACATCTGAAATTAAAAGTAATGTCGAAGCCGTTATTGCCTTTGCGAAAAACAACCATTTGGAAAATTTAATTGCGGTGGATAATACCGCCAGTCCAAAGTTCCATAACAACTACGTGCCGCTTGTCGAAGCAGGTTTCGATTTGGTATCGTCCAACAAAATAGCCAATACCATTTCGCATAAATTTTACACCGATTTGCGTACCGAACTAAGCAAAAACAACAAAGAGTATTTATACGAAACCACCGTTGGTGCCGGGTTGCCGTTAATCGATACCATTAAATTACTACACGAATCGGGCGAAAATATTACCCGAATCCGTGGCGTGTTTTCGGGTACGTTAAGCTACTTGTTCAATAACTTTTCGGTACAAAACAAGCCGTTTAGCGCCATTGTTCAGGAAACCATCGATAAAGGCTTTACCGAACCCGACCCTCGCGAGGATTTTTCGGGTAACGATGTAGCACGAAAATTATTAATTTTGGCGCGCGAGCTCGATTTGCAAAACGAGTTTGAGGATGTAGCCGTACAAAACCTAATTCCAGAAGCCTACCGCAATATTTCGGTTCAAGAATTTTTAGGGCAATTACAGGTTTTGGATGATGAATTTCAGCAAATAAAAACCAACCAAAAACCGGGGCATGTATTGCGTTACGTAGGCGATTTGTCGGGCGATTTGTCGCAGGACAAAGGCAAGCTGGAGGTTAAGCTCGTGTCCATTCCCGAGGATAGCACTTTGGGCCACGTAAAAGGTTCCGATGCCATTTTCGAAATATTTACCGAATCCTACGGCGAGCGCCCCATAGTTATCCAAGGTGCCGGCGCCGGTGCCGAAGTAACCGCAAGAGGCGTTTTTGGCGATATTTTACGCTTGTCCAAACATATAAACTAATGTTATGTCAACTCTGAAATTTAATATAGAGATTGCTTCGTCGTCGTGCCTCCTTCTCGCAATGACGTCATTGCGACGACAACGGAGGAAGCAATCCCATCCGTCAATTTTAATTTGACATAACACTAATTTTATTCTTAAAATTTTAACGACCTGCAAGGTTTTCACGACCGTATAGGTTTTAAAGACAGAAGTTAAATATTGAAAATTAGAAGTTTTGGACAACGTTATTGCGAACGCCTGTACTGAGCGCAGTCGAAGTAAAGTGAAGCAATCTGTTCATTAAACAAAATGACTAACAACATAAAAACAAACTAAAAAATTCTTCCTTTTTGGAAGTTGGGAAAAAAAATGAAACAATTTGAAACCGAAGCCGTTCGCACCCAGTTGGAACGCACCGAATTTTTAGAGCACAGCGTGCCGTTGTACATTACCTCAAGTTTTGTGTTCGAGGATGCCGAGGACATGCGGGCCTCGTTTTCCGAAGAAAAACAACGTAATATTTACAGCCGTTTTACAAACCCCAACACCTCGGAATTTGTCGAAAAAGTGTGTAAAATGGAAGGTGCCGAGGCTGGTTACGCCTTTGCTACCGGTATGGCGGCCGTATTTTCAACCTTTGCGGCATTGTTAAACAGTGGCGACCACGTGGTGTCCTGCCGTTCGGTATTTGGCTCAACGCACACGCTGTTCACCAAATATTTGCCCAAATGGAACATTACCACCAGTTATTTTAAGGTAGATGAGGTCGATAAAATTGAAAGCCTAATCACCCCCAACACCAAAATACTGTATGCCGAATCGCCTACCAATCCCGCCGTAGATGTGTTGGATTTAGAGCGCCTGGGGCAAATAGCCAAAAAATACAACCTTATTTTAATTATCGACAATTGTTTTGCCACCCCGTATTTACAGCAACCTATTAAATTGGGCGCACATTTGGTAATCCACAGCGCCACCAAACTAATGGACGGGCAAGGCCGTGTTTTAGGAGGTATAACCGTTGGCAATGCCGATTTAATGAGGGAAATTTACCTGTTTTCCAGAAACACCGGACCGGCCATGTCGCCGTTTAATGCTTGGGTGTTGTCCAAAAGTTTGGAAACGCTTTCGGTTCGTGTCGATAAGCATTGCGAAAACGCCCTGAAAGTTGCCGAATTTTTAGAAGCCCATCCTAACGTAAATTGGGTAAAATATCCGTTTTTAAAATCGCATCCGCAGTATCAAATCGCCAAAAAACAAATGGCGCAAGGCGGCAATATCGTAGCTTTTGAAGTTAAGGGCGGTGTCGAGGCAGGCCGAAAATTTTTAGATGCCATTAAAATGTGCTCGCTTTCGGCCAATTTGGGCGATACCCGGACCATTGTAACCCATCCGGCAAGCACAACCCATAGCAAACTGGCCGAAGAGGACCGCCTACAAACCAGTATAACCGACGGCTTGGTGCGTATTTCGGTGGGCCTGGAACATGTAAACGATATTATTGCCGATTTAAGGCAGGCGTTGGGGTAAGTAAAAAGTTTGTAAGGTGATGAGTTTATAGGTTTATAAGAAGGTAGATTAAGTTTTTTATTAAAAAGAAAGCCTAATAAAAAATATTACAATATTTACCCGCACACCCGCACACCCGCACACCCGCACACCCGAATACCCGAACACCCGCACACCCGAACACTCTAAAAACAAAATTCCTTACCTTTGCCGCATGCTTTCCAAAAAAACAAAATACGGACTAAAAGCCCTAACCTTTATAGCAAGGAGCAAAGGCGATTTGCCCGTTCAGGTGGGCGAAATAGCAAAAGGCGAAAACATTCCGCAAAAGTTTCTCGAAAGTATTTTGCTCACCCTACGAAAATCGGGCATTTTGGGTTCTAAAAAAGGTAAAAACGGCGGTTATTATTTACGAAAACAACCTTCAGAAATTTTAATGACCGAGGTTATGCGCGTCCTCGAAGGCCCAATAGCCATGATTCCCTGCGTAAGCCTTAATTTTTACGAACGTTGCGACGACTGCCCCGACGAAGCTCTGTGCAGCGTAAACAAACTCATGGCACAAGTACGCGACAGTACCCTGGAAGTATTCCGAAATACCACTTTGGAAGACTTGGCAGTGGTCGATTTGGCGCATTTAAATTAATATTTCATTCGAATAAGTTTAAATTAAATATTTGATTTTAAGTTTTTAAACACCATATTGAAAAAACCGAAAGCTTACTGTCCGTTGTTTTTATTTATTCCCTTTTGTGGAGGTCTTTATCTTAGCTTTGCTAAAGCCCTCAATGAGGGTTTCACAAAAAACACCCCAATTCTATGTTGTGTTTTTGAAAAAACTTCAAAAAAAAGCCATTTTCAAAAAAAATAAAGAAAACAATTTGTAGTGTAATATATTGTATTACTTTTGTAACCCTATTAAATTGGTAGGATTAATATAAAATGAAGTAAAATGATTGGGCAAATGTTATTAAAGAACAAAGAAAAATCGACTTATAAAGAAGATGCCGCAAGCGAAAAACCATTTAGAAGCGTTGTAAAATCGTTAAGTTGGCGCATTATAGGCACTTTAGATACCATTTTAATTTCTTGGATAATAACAGGGGAACTAACCTTGGCATTTTCAATAGGTTCCGTAGAATTGGTAACTAAAATGATACTGTACTTTTTGCACGAGCGCCTTTGGAATTCCATTAAATGGGGAAAATAAATCAAGATGATAACAGAACAAACCATAAACCAGTTAAACCAGTCCTTGAAAACCGCCAAGCCCGCCGAAATTATAAAAAAGGCTTTGGAACTTAGCGACAAGGCGGTTGTAACCACAAATTTTAGGCCTTACGAAGCTGCAATTTTGCACGCCGTTACCAAGGTAAGCCAAAACTTGCCCGTAATTTGGTGCGACACAGGCTACAACACGCCACAAACCTACAAGCACGCCGAGCAGGTTATTAAGGACTTGAGCCTAAACGTATTTTTATACGTACCAAAACAAACGGCAGCACACCGCGATGTTGTGCTGGGCATACCAAGTGTGGACGACCCTAAGCACGCCCTATTTACCGAACAAGTAAAGTTGGAGCCCTTTAAACGCGCTATGGACGAGCATAAGCCCGAAGTTTGGTTTACCAATTTACGCAAAGGCCAAACCGCTTTCCGTAACAGCATCGATATATTTAGTTTAAGCAAGGATGGCGTATTAAAAGTAAGCCCCTTTTACCATTGGTCCGATACCGATTTGGATGAATATTTAAAAGAAAACCAATTACCCAACGAATTTAAATATTTCGACCCAACAAAAGCACTGGCCAATCGCGAGTGCGGCCTACACGCTTAAAACAATTATGATTATAAATTTCAAAACAATTAAAAATAAATAAAACTCCCAGGCACCCGAGTAAGAATTCCTCCTTCGGGGATTAGGGGGGCTTATATTATGAAAGCCCATAATGGGCATACTTCGACTTTGCTCAGCACAGGTTTGGCTGGGCAAAATTCGATACCCACCGAAATAATTAAATAGCTGAACCACAGGTTCTTGATAAAATTTAAATAGATGAAAAAAGATACATCAAACATAAACTCATTAGAAAACGAAGCCATTTACATTATGCGCGAGGTAGCGGCACAGTTTGAAAAACCCGTGCTGTTGTTCTCCGGCGGTAAAGATTCCATAACCTTGGTACGCTTGGCGGTAAAAGCCTTTTATCCGGCAAAAATACCATTCCCCTTAATGCACATCGATACGGGGCACAACTTTCCCGAAACCATAGAATTTAGGGACCGTTTAGTTGAAGAACTGGGTTTGGAACTTATAGTAAGAAACGTTCAGGACAGTATCGACCAAGGAAAAGTAAAAGAAGAATCCGGACGTTACGCCAGCCGAAACCAATTGCAAACCACAACGCTTTTAGATGCTATTGAAGAATTTAAATTCGATGCCTGTATAGGCGGTGCACGCCGCGACGAAGAAAAGGCAAGAGCCAAAGAACGTATTTTTTCGGTACGCGACGATTTTGGCCAATGGGACGAAAAAAACCAACGCCCCGAATTGTTCGATATGCTTAACGGCCAAATACAACTGGGGCAAAACGTACGGGTGTTCCCCATTTCCAACTGGACCGAGTTGGATGTATGGTCGTACATCGAGCAAGAAAATATAGAAATACCTTCAATCTATTTTGCGCATAAACGTAAAGTTTTCCTTAGAGATGGCATGATTTGGTCCGCCGACGACGAGGTGGTTTACAGGGACGACCATGAAGAAGTTATTGAAGAATTGGTACGGTTCAGGACCGTTGGCGATATGAGCTGTACCGCCGCAGTATTATCCGATGCCACAACCATTTCAAAAGTGGTTGAAGAAATTCGCGAGAGTACCATTTCCGAGCGTGGCGCCCGTATAGACGACAAGCGCTCCGAAGCCGCCATGGAAAAACGCAAACAACAGGGGTATTTTTAATCCGCCTACCCCCCGAAGGGGGAATATTGATACGAATTTAAAATATTAAAATAACATAAACTCCTTACCCGCCCGAGTAGGAGTTCCTCCCCTTCGGGGAGGTTAGGAGGGGCTTACTATGGAAGTATTAAAAATAGCAACAGCAGGAAGTGTAGACGATGGAAAAAGCACCCTAATAGGGCGTATTCTTTACGATACAAAATCCTTAACAACCGATAAATTAGAGGCCATCGAAAAAACCAGTAAACAACGTGGTTACGATTATTTGGATTTTTCGTTGGCAACCGATGGCTTGGTGGCCGAGCGCGAGCAGGGCATTACCATCGACGTAGCGCATATTTATTTTTCAACCAAAAACAAAAGCTACATTATTGCCGACACGCCGGGCCATATCGAGTACACCCGAAACATGGTTACCGGGGCATCAACCTCGCAGGCGTCCATTATATTAATCGATGCCCGAAAAGGCGTAATCGAACAAACCAATCGCCATTTCTTCATTACAAACCTATTGCGTATTAAGGATGTGGTAGTGGCCATAAACAAAATGGATTTGGTCGATTATTCCGAAGAAGTATACAACAGCATTAAAGCCGATTTTGAAACCTTGATGAGTAAACGCGATTACCAAGACCAACACATAACCTTTATCCCGGTAAGCGCCCTAAAAGGCGATAACGTGGTAAACAGAACAGATGCCATGCCTTGGTACAAAGGGCAATCCCTATTGGAGCATTTGGAAAAATTAAACAAAGCCGATATTTTTAACGTAGGTACGCCCCGGTTTCCGGTACAGTATGTTATTCGTCCAAAAACCGAGGAGTTTCACGATTTTAGGGGCTACGCCGGAAAAGTTTACGGTGGAAACCTAAGCGTTGGCGACGATATTATCGTGCTGCCATCAAAAACCCGCTCGAAAATCAAGGATATTTATTTTTATGACGAAGCATACGAAACCGCTTCAAGGCGCTCTTCGGTTACCATTACCTTGGAGGACGATATTAACGTAAGCCGTGGCGATATGATTGTAAAAGAAGGCGACCTGCCAACCATCGATAAGCAACTAACGGCCAATGTTTGCTGGATGGACGCCCAACAACTAAGCCCCGGAAGCAAATACGTGCTGCAACATGGGGTTAACAAGGTGTTGGCCAAGGTAAGTAGCATAAACTACAAAATACATCCCGATTATTCGGGGATAGACCACGATGCAACAAGCCTTAAAATGAACGATATTGCTTCGGTAACGTTTCAGTTAAACAAACCCATTTTTTACGACCAATTTAAACAACACCGTACAAACGGCTCGTTTATTTTAATCGATGCGCAAAACAACAACACCTCGGGAGTAGGGTTTATTCAATAAAAAAACAAATAAAAATCCTTCTTTTTTTTAGCAGAAGAAGGTAAGGTATGAGCAATGCAAACATTTAGAACAGAAATAGAAAACCCTGTTGTACAGCAGGATATTATAGATTTGGGCGTTAAAATAAACTTGTTTAAGGGCGGAAAAATAACCGACGACAAGTTTAGGAGCATACGTTTGGCACGAGGCATTTACGGCCAGCGCCAGCCTGGTGTCCAAATGATACGTATCAAACGCCCTTACGGAAAAGTAACTTCGGCACAATTACGCCGAATTTGTGAGGTTTCCGATGAATATTCAACAGGACGACTGCACATTACCACGCGTCAGGACATACAAATCCATTATGTCGATGTAGCCCGTACCCCGGAACTATGGAGCGAACTTGAAAAAGATGCGGTAACCATACGCGAAGCCTGTGGCAATACGGTACGTAACGTTACCGCAAGCGAAACAGCGGGAATCGATGTAAACGAACCCTTCGACGTGTCGCCTTACGCCCACGCTTTGTTCGAATATTTTTTAAGAAACCCGCCCAACCAAGAAATGGGCAGGAAATTTAAGGTGTCCTTTTCGGCAAGCGATGAAGATACGGGCTTGTCCTACCTGCACGATTTAGGTTTTATAGCCAAAATAAAAAATGGCGTCAGGGGGTTTAAAGTACTGTTTGGCGGTGGTTTGGGCGCACAGCCCTACCATGCCGAGGATTTATACGAATTTTTGCCTGCCGATAAAATAATACCCTTAATGGAAACCGTGGTTCGGGTTTTCGACCGTTATGGCGAAAGAAACAACCGAAACAAAGCCAGGATGAAATTCTTGCTTCAAAATATAGGATTGGAAAAATTCAAGGAACTATTAGAGGCCGAACGCCCGGCAGTACCCTTTACAACCTATCCCATAGATGCCGAAGCCTACCCCAAAACCATTCCGGTAACTATTGAAACCATCCCCGAGGCAACCATAAAAAATCAAGCTGCTTTCGAACATTGGAAAACCACCAACCTCGTGCCCCAAAAACAAGAAGGCTACGTAGCGGTAGGTATTCGTGTAAAATTAGGAGATTTTTATACCAAAGAAGCAAGAAAATTAGCCGATTTGGTAGAACAATACGCGGCGGGCGAAATGCGCATGACACTGCGCCAAAACATACTAATACCTTATGTAAAAGAAGAATTAATACCTTTCTTTTATACCGAATTGGAAAAATTAGGATTTACCTTGGCGGGCTACAACACCGCAGCCGATATTACGGCATGCCCCGGAACCGATACCTGTAACCTCGGTATTGCCAGCAGTACTGGCATTGCGGCCGAATTAGAACGGGTTATCGATTTAGAATACCCACAATACGTAAGTAACCCCGACATTACAATAAAAATAAGCGGTTGTATGAATGCCTGCGGGCAGCACAATATGTCCAGCATAGGCTTTCAGGGCATGTCCATCCGAACCAAAAACAAAATGGTAGCCCCTGCCTTGCAAGTATTATTGGGAGGCGGCAACTTTGGAAACGGCAACGGACGTTATGCCGATAAGGTAATAAAAATACCGAGTAAGCGAGGCCCCGAAGCGTTGCGCTTAATTTTTAACGATTATGAAGCCAACGGACAAGGAAAACCATATGTTGAATATTACCAAGAAAAAGGACAGATTTATTTTTACGATTTCCTAAAGCCTTTGGCCGATATTGAAAATTTAACCCCCGATTATTTTATCGATTGGGGCGCTACCGAAAATTACGAAAAAGCAATAGGCGTAGGCGAATGTGCAGGGGTTATAATCGACCTAATTACAACATTGTTACAAGAAAGCGAAGAAAAAATAGAAAATGCCCAAGCCGCTTTTAACGAGCAAAAATGGGCGGTAAGCATTTATCATTCCTATGCCTCGATTATAAATTCGGCAAAAGCATTATTGTTGGCCGACGATAAAAAAACAAACACCCATATTGGCATTATCCAAGATTTTAACGAGAACTATGTGAGTTTGGGAAAAATAGATTTAAACGGGTTTTCTTTTGAAGAATTTGTGCTTCAAATCAATAAAAACGAGCCAACCGAAGCCTTCGCCCAAAAGTATTTAGGCGAAACTAAAGAATTTTTGAAAAAAGTAGAAAATTACAGGAAATTGGAATTGCAAAATGCCTAAAACACCAACATTAACCCTTGTGGGCGCAGGTCCGGGCGATGCCGATTTAATCACCCTAAAGGCTATAAAAGCCTTAAAAAACGCCAACGTGGTACTGTACGATGCGCTTGTAAATCCCGAATTGTTGGATTACGTTCCTTGCAAGGCCGAAAAAATTTTCGTAGGCAAGCGTAAGGGCTGTTATCGGTTTCATCAAGAGCAGATAAACGAGCTTATTGTCCAGCGTGCCAAAACCGAAGGGCATGTGGTACGCCTAAAAGGTGGCGACCCGTTTATTTTTGGCCGTGGCGCCGAAGAGCTCGATTATGCCCGACAGCATGGATTAAAAACGGCTGTTGTTCCCGGAATAACCTCGGCTATTGCCGTACCGGCCTATCAGGGCATAGCGCTAACAAAACGCAACGTATCCGAAAGTTTTTGGGTTATTACCGGAACCACCAAACAGCACCAATTGTCCAACGATATAAGCCTGGCGGCCAAATCTACGGCAACGGTGGTTATTTTAATGGGCATGCACAAGTTGAATGAAATTGTAACGGTTTTTTCTTCCGAAGGAAAAGAAGAAACACCAATAGCAATCATTCAAAACGGCACGACAAAGGCCGAAAAAGTGGGTGTTGGAACCATTTCAACCATAAAAAAAATAGTTGAGGAGCAGCAATTGTCCTCGCCCGCCATTATCGTTATCGGTGAAGTTGTTAAGGAACGAGCCGTTTTAAGTTCGGTTTATAATGAAGTAGTAAATAATGGCGCCACAGGGTAAAAAAAATATTGAAGAGCGAGGGGCGGAGGGGGCTAACCATTTATACCCTATTTTTTTAAAAACAAGCCAGCTCAATATTTTAATCGTTGGCGGGGGTAGCGTAGCAGCCGAAAAACTGCATTTTTTGCTAAAATCCAGCCCCGATGCTTGTGTAACATTGGTTGCACCAAAATTTAAAAAAGAAGTATTATCTTTAACCATTCCAAATAAGGTGGTTTGTGTTGAAGATGAATACAATAAAAATTATATAAACGGCAAGCATATTGTAATTGCAACTACAAACAGCGAAACCGTTAATTTACAAGTGCATAACGATTGCCGCAAGCAAAATATTTTGATAAACGTTGCCGACAACCCGCCGTATTGCGATTTTTACATGGGCGGTATAGTAACCAAAGGCCATGTAAAAGTAGCCATTTCAACAAACGGAAAATCGCCAACAACGGCCAAGCGTTTACGTCAGTTTTTCGAGGATGTTATTCCCGAAGATATAGACGATTTGGTGAAAAATTTAAACGCATACAGAAAAACCATAAAAGGTAACTTTCAGCAAAAAGTAGAAACGCTTAACCAAGTTACCAAACAGTTAATAGAAAAACAGAGTAAAAAAGTACAACATGATTAGAACAGATATTCTTATAATAGGAGCGGGCCCCACAGGATTATTTACGGTTTTCGAAGCGGGACTATTAAAGCTAAAATGCCATTTAATAGATGCCTTGCCGCAACCCGGTGGGCAATGTTCCGAAATATATCCTAAAAAACCCATTTACGATATTCCGGGCTTTCCCGAAATTCTGGCGGGCGATTTAACCAAAAACCTATTGGAGCAAGGTAAGCAGTTCGAACCCGGCTTTACCCTTGGCGAGCGTGCCGAAACCATAGAAAAACAGGACGATGGCTCGTTTATAGTAACCACCAATAAAGGCACTAAGCACCAAGCGTCCGTTGTGGCCATTGCAGGCGGTTTGGGCTCTTTCGAGCCAAGAAAACCCGCCATCGACGGCATCGAGGGCTACGAGGATAACGGCGTGGAGTATTTTATTAAGGACCCCGAAATATACCGAAACAAGCGTGTGGTAATTTCCGGTGGGGGCGACTCGGCCTTGGACTGGAGTATTTTTCTTGCCGATGTAGCCTCCGAAGTAACCTTGGTACACCGCAGGAACGAGTTTAGGGGCGCTTTGGATTCGGTTGAAAAAGTACAGGAACTAAAAAACCTTGGGAAAATAAACCTAATAACACCCGCCGAAGTGAAGGAACTTCACGGTAACGGAAAAATTGAAGCCGTAACCATTGAAAGGGAAGGCGAAACCGAATTGGTTGAAACCGACCATTTTATTCCCTTATTTGGCCTATCGCCTAAATTGGGCCCTATTGCCAATTGGGGCTTGGAAATTGAAAAAAATGCCATAAAGGTTGATAATTCGTTAAACTACCAAACCAATATCCCCGGTATTTTTGCTATTGGCGACGTAAATATTTATCCCGAAAAACTAAAACTTATTTTGTGCGGTTTCCACGAAGCAACCCTTATGTGCCAAGCGGCCTACCGCATTATCAATCCCGGTAAAAAGTATGTGCTAAAATATACAACCGTTAGCGGTATCGATGGTTTCGATGGCACTCGAAAAGAAGCGCCAAAGGCCGTTGTGCAGGCTATTGAATAAAGTTTTTTGGTGGCTGGGCCTGTCGAAGCCACGATAAAAATTTCAAAAAAGAAACCTATATTAGCATTATGAATTTAAAAGCATCCATACAATACAGAATGGCTGAGTTTTTGTCATTATGCAAAACGCATAACGTAAAAAATTTGTATGCTTTTGGCTCGTCTGTTACCAATCAATTCGATGAGGATTCGAGCGACATCGATTTGTTAATTGAAATTGATGCCGATGACCCCATTGAGCGAGGGGAAAGTTTAATAAGTATTTGGGATAAATTCGAACAGTTTTTTCAACGAAAGGTGGATTTGTTAACCGATAATTCTATTAAAAATCCCATTTTAAGAAAAAATATTGACGCAACAAAAGTTTTAATCTATGACGGAAAGACGCTAAATCTGTCGTTGAAATAATAACTAAGAGAAGGTGTTCGAATATGTGTCACTGAGAGGCACGAAGCAGTCCACAATTAAACTTAAAACAATAAACATTATAAATGAAACCCTGCGAAGCATTCGACCATAAAATAGTAAACCGAAAATACAACATCCGCTTAAAGGATATTGTAAAAACATTTACAAAAAACCTGTTTTACTACCTTTTCGACCCGCACGACGACGATTTGGAGTGCCTCGAAAAAACCTTTATAGAAATAACGGGGAATTTCGAAATTAAATGCGGGAAAACCGTTTGGGATAATTTTGTCCAACAATTCCCGGCCATAAAGCAAGCCTTGGATTTAGATGCTATTGCTTTTGAAAACAACGACCCCGCATCGCATAGTCTGGAGGAAATATATTTAGCCTATCCCGGGTTTCATGCCGTTTCCATTTATAGGTTGGGCCATGCGCTACATAAATTGGGCGTTTCTATTTTACCCAGGATGATGAGCGAATATGTCCATGGTATTACGGGTATCGAAATCCATCCGGCGGCAACCATAGGCGATTCCTTTTTTATCGACCACGGTACCGGTATCGTTATTGGCGAAACATCCGTTATCGGCAACCATGTAAAAATCTATCAGGGCGTAACCTTGGGCGGTATTTCGGTGGCCAAAAGTTTGGCAAAAACAAAACGCCACCCCACCATCGAGGATAACGTAACCATTTACGCCAATGCCACTATTTTGGGTGGCGATATTGTAATAGGCGCCAACAGCACTATTGGCGCAAACGTATGGATTACGCAGTCCGTTCCTGAAAACTCCTTGGTAACCTACCAAACCGAAATTAAAATAAGACCCAAAAAATAATGGCACCCATTACAAGCATTTTAAACCAAATAGGCAACACACCTTTAGTCGATGTAAGTCATCTTGTTTCCAACAAAAGCGTAAAATTATACGTTAAGTTGGAAGGCAATAACCCGGGAGGAAGCGTAAAGGATCGCCCGGCTTTTAACATGATAAACGAGGCCTTAAAACGGGGCGATATTAAAAAAGGCGATTACCTTGTCGAAGCCACAAGTGGTAACACGGGCATAGCATTGGCCTTAATGGCCAATTTGTTGGGGCTTAACATGGTGCTTATTATGCCCGAAAACTCCACCGAGGAGCGCATAAAAACCATGCGGGCCTACGGTGCCGAGGTTATTTTAACCCCTGCCGATGCAGGTATCGAGGGCGCAAGGGATTTGGCCTTTAAACTGCGCAACGAAAAGGGGTACACCCTGCTCAACCAATTTGAAAATGCCGATAACTGGAAAGCCCACTACAAAACCACGGCCCCCGAAATTTATAACGATACCAATGGCGAAATTACCCATTTTGTATCGGCTATGGGAACAACGGGAACCATTATGGGTGTTTCAACCTATTTAAAAGAAAAAAACAAAAATATTGTTATTGTTGGCGCACAGCCCGAGGACGGCGCAAAAATTCCCGGTATACGCAAATGGCCGGAAGCCTATGTGCCAAAAATTTTCGACAAAACCAAAGTCGATGCCGTTATCGATGTAAGCGAGCAAAACGCTAAAGCCACAACGCAATTACTGGCCAAACAAGCAGGCGTATTTGCGGGCATGAGCAGCGGCGGTGCCGTATATTGCGCCTTGGAACTGGCAAAAACATTAAAACAAGGCGTTATCGTTACCATTATTTGCGATAGGGGCGATAGGTATTTGTCGTCGTCACTTTTTGAGTGATTTTAGTGTAAAGAAGAAAAAGTATAGGGCAAAAAGACCTTTTTTATAGAGATGTAGATTAAATGTCATAAAAAAGATATGAATATAGAATTACAAGAAACATTAGAAGTTTCCTTAAAGGAAGGCGTTAATATTTTTTTAGGAGCAGGGTTCTCTGTTTATTCGAAGGATAAAAATGGAGATAGATTGCCATTAGGACAAGAGTTAAGCGATGAGTTGATTGAGCAGTTTTCATGTCCTGAACTGTCCGATTTGGCTAAAATTTGTACAGTCATTGATTCTTTTAATAGTGACGGTCTAAGGGATTATTTGTTAAATAGATTCCAAGTAAGTGCATATGATGAATTTTATAATGAATTAATAAAAATTAATTGCAGAAGAATATTTACAACGAATATTGATAATTTGGTCGATTGTATTTACCAGTCTTCTAAGGAAAAATATATTAATAACGTATTTATAAATGGGTCATGTTATCAAGATACAAATTGTATTGATTTTATTCCAATTCATGGTAATGTTGATATGCCAGAATCAAAATTACTATTTAACAAGCAAGAGGTTTCGGGGTCATATAGAACTCAGATGAACTCGTGGCTTAGTTTAAATCAGTCAGCACAGCAGCTTCCATCGATTTTTATTGGTTATAGTTTAGAGGATGTAGGAGCAATAGAGGCGTTATTTGGTCAGCAAGATAGTAAGTCGAATCAAAAAAACAAATGGATTTTGCTTTACAAGACGGATCCAGGTAGTGAAGCGTATTTTCGAGCTCTTGGATTTAAAATAATGATAGGAGATGTTAAGGATTTTTTCAAATTTATCTCAAATTTAGATTTATCGGAAAAGAAAGATGTTGTTGTTGGGAAGGATTCTATAGAAGATATTTATCCCGAATCAAAAGTGCCTAAAAAAAATTATAAAGGACAAATAAGAAAAATTGATGAATTTTTCTTAGGTGCGGCTCCTATATGGTCGGATGTGTTATCAAATCGAGTATACTCAACCTCACACATAGATAAAATAATCAACTTATTGGAAAAGGATAAAAATATAGTTGTGACAGGAATTCCCGCTTCTGGAAAATCGACTCTTCTTTTACAGATTGCCAAGAAAATAAGTTCTCAGAAAAGGGTTTTTATATTTAATGATATGACCTTGCATAAATCTAATGTAATCAAACACGAAATAAATAGACCAACAATCATTTTAGTTGATAATTTTGCGGGAAATATTGATTCTTTTGTGAATTTAACGTTAAACCCAAACATCAAATTAGTAGGGTTTGATAGATATTACAATGTGGATATTTCGAGCCATAAACTTTCAAATAATATTTTTGAATTTTACGATGTTTCAGATTTATCACCTCAAGATATACAAGGTATTTATAATACCATTCCGTTGTCGATTAGGAAAAGTCCAATGGTATCGAAGGGAGTTTTAGATGAAATACCTTCTGTTTTTGAAATAGTTAATTATAATATAAATAAACCTGCAATTTCTGAGAGGTATAAATCAATTTTGGAAGAGTTGAACTCTTCTGATCCAATATTGCTAGATCTTTTAATAATGTCCTGTTATCTTCATTCTTGTAGAATTCCTGTTTCTTTTGAGGTGACCAATTCTTTTCTTGATGAAGAAGCGTCTTCTTATGAAGAAGTTATTAGTTTAATGAATTCTCTAAAAGGTATGATTCAAGAGACTATAGGAAATATTGTTGATGAATTTGATGGAGATCAGGACTATTACCAGCCTAGATCTCAGATTCTTGCGGAAACAATTATTAAGCAAACAAAATCAGAACATTTTAAAAGAGTATTTAAACAGTTTCATGATAATGTTCCTAAACATCAGATACCGAATTTTTATGTATTCAAAAGAAGTGGCTACGATGCTTTCTACGTTTCAAAAGCATTTTATAATTGGCAAGAGGGATTGGAGTTTTATGAAAATTCTTTTGGTATAGATAGGAATCCTTTTTTACTCCAACAGTGTTCTTTGTATTTGTTAAAGAAAAAAAGGTATACAGAAGCGGCTTTGAAGATTGATAAGGCATTGCAAATTAGTAATAAGAAAATATTTTCTATAGAAAACACGCATGCAATTGTGTTGTTTAAAGCAAATATAAATTCCGAAAGTGACGATCCTAATATTCGAGTAACACTTGACAAAAGTATGGATATATTAAAAAAATGTTATAGTGAAGATTCAAGGAAAACTTACCACGCAGTAACCTTTTCAGAACAATCAATAGAGTATTTTGCAAAATATCCCGATGGTGTTTCAAAAGAATATTTGGAACTATCCTTAGATTGGTTAAAAGAATCTGGTTCTGAAAGAAAATATAATTATAGGGTAAAAACATTGTTGAGGCAACTTGAAGAGATTGTCTGATTTTTGCATTTATTTGTTATGAGGATCTCTAAAAAGTTGATCTATAACAAGGATTTTGCTTTTATTTAATGTTGAATTAAAAAAATGTGCCTTAAATTTGCGCACCGGTTCATTAACGTATTGGCTATGTTATCAAGAAAGGTAGAGGGAATAGACCCGTTGAAACCTTGGCAACCCTTAAATTTCCATGCAATTGGGAATCCTGTTTAAGAAGGTGCTACGTTCTACTGATAAAATCCTGAATTTAGTTCAGGATCTCTGAATTTAGTTCAGAATCCCTGAATATATTTTCAGAACCAATCAGAAAGATAACGGAAACGCTTTTTACTTTCCTTGACGACATGCCGCTATAACTATACAAACATGTCAAACATAAAACAAGCATTACAAAACCGTATTTTAGTACTCGATGGCGCCATGGGTACCATGTTGCAGCAATACAAGTTTTCCGAGGACGATTTTCGTGGCGAACGCTTTAAGGACTATCCCATTCCCCTAAAAGGGAATAACGATTTGCTGTCCATTACCCAGCCACAGGCCATTAAGGAGGTTCACGCCAAATATTTCGAGGCTGGTGCCGATATTATAGAAACCAATACCTTTTCGGGAACCACAATAGCCATGGCCGACTACCAAATGGAAGATTTGGTGTACGAGCTAAACTACCAATCGGCAAAACTGGCAAAAGAAGTTGCCAACGCGTTTACGGCAAAAACTCCCGATAAGCCCCGATTTGTAGCAGGTTCCATAGGTCCAACAAACCGCACGGCCAGCATGTCGCCCGATGTAAACGACCCCGGCTACCGGGCCGTGACCTTCGATGAACTGCGCATAGCCTACAAACAACAAATAGAAGCCTTGGTAGATGGTGGTGTCGATATACTGTTGGTCGAAACCGTTTTCGATACCCTAAACGCCAAAGCGGCTTTGTTTGCCATAGAAGAAGTAAAGGACGAGCGCAACATCGACCTCCCTACCATGTTAAGCGGCACCATTACCGATGCTTCGGGCAGAACTTTATCGGGGCAAACGGCCGAAGCTTTTTTAATATCGGTATCGCATATTCCGTTGTTGTCCGTTGGGTTTAACTGTGCTTTGGGCACCAATTTGCTGCAACCGCACTTGGAGGCCATTGCCAATAAAACCAATTTTGCCGTTTCGGCGCACCCCAACGCCGGATTGCCAAATGCCTTTGGCGAGTACGACGAAACACCCAACGAAATGGGCACTCAAATAGAAGAATACCTAAAAAAAGATTTAATAAACATAATAGGTGGCTGTTGTGGCACAACCCCCGAGCATATTAAAGTAATTGCCGATTTGGCGGCAAAATATAAGCCCCGACATATTGTTGTACTAAGTGAAGCCGAAGGGACGCATTAATCAAGTTAAATGAAACACCTATGATTAAACTTAAACCACACGGCAGAATGTTATTTGGGTGTTCCATCTGACCATTAAAAACGAATAGCTCTTAACAGATGAAAATCAAACAAACAAAATACATGAAATTGTCCGGTTTAGAACCATTGGTGCTAAACGAAAATAGCAATTTTATAAATGTAGGCGAACGCACCAACGTTGCCGGGTCCAAAAAATTTCTACGCTTAATAAAAGAAGAAAAATTCGATGAAGCCTTAGATATAGCCCGCCACCAAGTCGATGGCGGCGCCCAGATTATCGATGTTAATATGGACGATGGCCTACTGGACGGCAAAGTATCCATGGTGCGCTTTTTAAACCTAATCGCCGCCGAACCCGATATTTCCCGAGTACCCATTATGATTGATAGCTCGAAATGGGACATTATCGAGGCAGGCCTTCAGGTTATCCAAGGCAAGGGCGTTGTAAATTCCATTTCCCTGAAGGAAGGCGAAGAAAAATTTATTTGGGAAGCCAAGCAAATAAAACGCTACGGAGCGGCCGTAATTGTTATGGCGTTCGATGAGGTTGGCCAAGCCGATAATTACCAACGCCGTATTGAAATAGCCGAACGCTCGTACAATGTTTTGGTTAATAAAGTAGGTTTTCCTTCCGAAGATATTATTTTCGACCTCAATATTTTTCCCGTAGCTACGGGCATGGACGAGCACCGTAAAAACGCCATCGATTTTATCGAGGCCACCCGTTGGGTACGCCAAAATCTGCCCAATGTTAGCGTAAGCGGCGGCGTTAGTAACGTGTCGTTTTCGTTTCGGGGGAATGATAAAGTGCGTGAGGCCATGCACTCGGTGTTTTTATATTACGCCATTCAAGCAGGCATGAACATGGGCATTGTAAACCCCGCATTGTTGGAAGTTTACGACGATATTCCAAAAGATTTATTGGACCATGTAGAAGACGTTATCCTCGACCGTCGCAGCGATGCCACCGAGCGTTTACTGGAATTTGCCGAAACCGTAAAAGGCACAAAAGCCGAAAAAACCGTCGATTTATCTTGGCGCGAAAACCCCGTACAAGAGCGTATAACCCATGCTTTGGTAAAAGGGATTGATGCCTTTATTGTTGAAGATGTTGAAGAAGCCCGACAACAAGCCAGCAAACCCATCGAGGTTATAGAGGGCCATCTTATGAACGGTATGAACGTAGTGGGCGATTTGTTCGGTGCCGGAAAAATGTTCCTGCCCCAAGTGGTAAAATCGGCACGGGTAATGAAGCGGGCGGTAGCCTATTTAAATCCGTTTATTGAAGCCGAAAAGTCAGATACATCCGAGCCTGTGGGGAAAATTTTAATGGCAACCGTAAAGGGCGATGTCCACGATATTGGTAAAAATATAGTAAGCGTTGTTCTCGCTTGTAACAATTACGAAATAGTCGATTTGGGAGTTATGGTACCGCCCGAAAAAATTATTGAAACCGCTATAAAGGAACGTGTCGATGCCATTGGTCTATCGGGGTTAATTACGCCATCGCTGGACGAAATGGTGTATTTGGCCAAGGAAATGCAGCGCGAAAATTTCGAAATTCCACTGTTAATCGGCGGGGCAACAACATCCAAGGCACATACGGCCGTTAAAATCGATACCCAATACAAAAACGCCGTGGTACACGTAAACGATGCCTCGCGTGCCGTAACGGTTGTGGGCGATTTGCTCAACAAAAAATCG
Organism: Flavobacteriaceae bacterium; assembly: GCA_047975545.1. GTDB lineage: Bacteria > Bacteroidota > Bacteroidia > Flavobacteriales > Flavobacteriaceae > JBKEDS01. Next base: position 29,089 of record JBKEDS010000036.1, read on the forward strand.
TCTAAGGAATACGTGGCGCAAATGAAACGGGAATATGATGAATTTCGTGAAAAGTTTTTAAAACGGGGCAAGGAAAAATCGTATATTTCTATTGAAGAAGCCCGTAAGCGAAAATATAAAATCGATTGGGATACGTTTGAAATTGTAAAACCCAAAGAAATGGGCGTTCAGGTTTTAAAACAACTCAGCTTAAAAGAATTGTTGCCGTTTTTCGATTGGAGCCCGTTTTTCCGAAGTTGGGACTTGCACGGTAAATATCCAAACATTTTAGAAGATAAAGTAGTGGGCGAACAAGCCACGCAGTTGTTTAACGATGCTAAAGTTATTTTAGACGAAATAATTACAAAACAACTCCTAAAACCCAAAGGGATTTTTGGTTTATTTGAAGCTAATGCTATAAACGACGATGATATTTCGGTAATGAAAAAAGGCAAGGAAATAGCGGTATTTCGTACCTTGCGCCAACAATTGGGCAAGCGCGATGGCGTTCCAAATCATGCTTTGGCCGATTTTATCGCACCAAAGGAAACAAATAAAACCGATTATATGGGAGCTTTTTGCGTAGGTGTTTTTGGGGCAGACGAGTTAGCTAAAAGCTATCGCGATAAACACGATGATTACAACGCCATTATGGTACAGGCCTTAGCCGACCGTTTTGCCGAGGCTTTTGCCGAATATTTACACAAACAAGTACGGACAAAACATTGGGGCTACGCCGAAAATGAAGATTTAACCAACGACGATTTAATAAAAGAAGGCTATAAGGGCATTCGTCCGGCACCGGGGTATCCGGCATGTCCCGACCATTTGGAAAAACAAACTATTTGGAACATTTTGGACGTTGAAACATTAATTGGGGTAAAGTTAACCGAAAGTTTGGCCATGTGGCCGGGGTCGGCCGTTTCGGGCTATTATTTTGGAAACTCCGAGGCTAAGTATTTTGGGCTTGGTAAAATTACCGACGACCAAGTTACCGATTACGCCAACCGAAAAGGGATGGATAAGAAAGAAGCCAGAAAATGGTTGCATCCAATAATTGCGGAGTAAAGTCCTCACCTATCCTCCCCATTTCGACGATGTTCAACACAAGCTCGGGGAGGTTAGGAGGGGAAGAAAAGCGTCACTGCGAGGAGGAACGACGAAGCAGTCTGTATATAAAAGAGATTGCTTCGTTCCACTCGCAAAGACGAAAAATTAAATAAACATGCCCGAGTAAGCATCCCTCCCCTTTGGGGAGGTTAGGAGGGGAAAAAGAATGAAAGTAACAGACCACATAAAAAACGCCAAGGGGAAAACCATGTTTTCGTTCGAGGTTATTCCGCCGCAAAAGGGGAAAAATATTCAGGATTTATATAACAATATAGACCCGTTAATGGAGTTTAATCCACCGTTTATCGATGTTACCACCTCGCGCGAGGAATATGTATATATCGACAAAGGCAACGGTTTATTGGATAAGCGCATTACCCGTATGCGCCCGGGAACGGTTGGTATTTGCGCTTCCATTATGCACAAATATAAGGTCGATGCCATTCCGCATTTGCTGTGCGGCGGGTTTACCAAGGAGGAAACCGAATATGTGCTGGTCGATTGCCATTATCTGGGCATCGATAACGTTATGGCCCTGCGAGGCGATTCGAGAAAGGACGAACCGTATTTTATACCAACCAAGGACGGCAATGCCTTTGCCAGCGAGTTGGTAGGGCAAATTTCAAACTTAAACAAGGGTAAATATTTGCACGAAAATGTCGAGGCCGAATACAACTACGATTTTTGTATTGGTGTTGCCGGATACCCCGAAAAGCACATGGAAGCCCCGTCGTTGGCTACCGATTTAAAACGCCTAAAAGCCAAGGTCGATGCCGGTGCCGATTATGTGGTAACACAAATGTTTTTCGACAATAAAAAATATTTCGAGTTTGTGGACAAGGCAAGGGAAATGGGGATTACCATACCTATTATCCCGGGCATTAAGCCTATTGCGGTTAAGCGCCATTTGCAGGTTTTGCCCCAAGTGTTTAAAATAGATTTGCCCGAAACGCTTATCGAGGCTGTCGAGGCTTGTAAGGACAATAATGCCGTGCGGCAAGTGGGTGTCGAGTTTGCCATCCAACAATCTAAAGAACTGCGCGATGCCGGTGTGCCGTTCCTGCATTATTACTCCATGGGCAAGAGCGACAATATTAAGGCTATTGCCTCGGCTTTGTTTTAAACCTTTCTTGATTTTTCTGATTGAAGCGAATCTGCCTTGCCGACAGGCAGGAATTAGTGGTTTTGAGTTTGATTGAAGGCTTTTTGTTTGCACAGCACTTGTGCTGAGCATGCCGAAGCAGCGCTACGGAAATAAAAAAAGACAAAAAGCGGCTCGAAATGGCAATTTTTTAGCCAATTGAGAAAAGTCAAGATGAGTTCTTTAAATAAAAATACTACATTTGCCATGTTGTAAATTTTATAATGAAGCAAACGGTATCTTATCTTTTAATCTTTTTTGGCGTATTTGCCTTTTCACAAGAAAAACAGCATTCGTCCTATGTCGATTTAAGTTATTTTAGGGGGAATATTGCCCTTCATAATAATGATATTCTTCACCTTATAACGGGGCATCCCGAAGGCTATGTGCTAAGCTGGAACAAAAAAACATACGGTTTTAAGGATTGGGAACAGCGTTACAATTATCCCGATTACGGGGTGACTTACATTTACCAAAATTTAAAAAACGAGCATTTGGGTACGGTTTCCGGAATTTACGGGCATTATAATTTTTACTTTTTTAAGCGCAATCTTATGCTAAAAGTGGCGCAGGGGCTTGCCTATACCCAAAACCCTTACGATAAGGTGGAAAATTACAGGAATATTGCTTTTGGTAGCCATATATTAAGTACTACTTATTTAATGTTGGGCTATAAAAAAGAACGTATTTTCGATAGGTTTGGGCTTCAGGCCGGGGTGTCGCTTATCCATTTTTCAAACGCCAATGTTAAGGCGCCCAATACCAGTGTAAACTCTATAACCCTTAATTTGGGGCTTACCTATAATTTAGATAAAGTTGAACCCGAATACGTTACAACACTATCCGGCGTTAAGGAAAAATTTACCGAGCCCATTCGCTATAACTTGGCCTTTAGGAGCGGGCTAAACGAAAGCGATGTGGTGGGTAGTGGGCAATTTCCGTTTTATGTGTTTTCGGCCTATGCCGATAAGCGCATAAACGTAAAAAGTGCCTTGCAATTGGGTACCGACGTGTTTTTTTCTAACTTTTTAAAGGAACTTATTTATTATAAAAGCGTAGCCTATCACGAAGAAGATGTTTCGGGCAACGAGGATTATAAACGAGTAGGGATTTTTGCAGGCCACGAACTGTTTGTAAACCGACTGTCGTTGGTAACACAATTTGGGTACTACGTGTATTACCCTTACGATTTCGAAGGCCAAACCTATTTGCGAATTGGATTGAAACGTTATTTCGGAAAAAAAATGTTTGGCGCCATCACGCTTAAATCGCATGGCGCAAAGGCCGAAGCGGTCGAGTTTGGGGTTGGGGTACGGTTGTAAACCATTGGGGCAAAGTATTAAAATAAAAACCTCGATATTAAATTTTGTATCTTTAAAAACCTATAAAAATAAAAAAAATGCGTGGGTAATGTTAATAAGCCAATCAGTTATTTCCGATATAAAGTCGATTATTTCCCAATCGCAAAATAATGCCGTTCGTGCCGTAGACCACCAACGTACGTTAATGTACTGGCATATTGGAAAGCGTATTTTTGAAGAAGAACAGCAAGGAAAAGACCGTGCCGATTATGGCAAATATTTAACCGCATATATTGCCAATGAATTAGAGCCTGAATTTGGAAGCGGATTTTCAAAAAGGCAAATTGAGCTTTTTAGGCAGTTTTATAGAGTATTTCCAATTGCGAATACACTGTATTCGCAATTGAGTTGGAGTCAGTATAAATTATTGATAAGACTTAATAACGACGACCAAAGGCAATTCTACATAGCCGAAACCGTAAAAAATAATTGGACGGTTAGGCAACTTGAACGGCAAATAAATAGCAGCCTATACGAACGCCTTTTGCTAAGCAACGATAAAGAAAGTGTTTTAGCAGTAGCCAAAAACGAAAAAATGCCATCCGATGTCAAAGATATTATAAAAGACCCTATGTTCTTGGAGTTTTTGGGCTTGAAACGGGAAACATCGTATTACGAAAAAGATTTGGAAACCGCCATAATCACCCATTTACAAGATTTTTTATTGGAATTGGGCAACGGTTTTTCATTTGTAGCAAGACAAAAACGCATCCACATTGAAGGCGACGAGTTTTTTGCCGATTTGGTATTCTATAACCGATTATTGCAATGTTTCGTAATTATCGAAATAAAAACCCATAAACTCACGCACCAAGACATTGGGCAGCTACAAATGTATGTTAACTATTACGACCGAACGGAACGGTTGCAAAACGAAAACCCGACCATAGGTATTTTACTTTGTGCCAATAAAAACGATGCCGTAGTAAAATTTACCCTTCCCGAAGACCAAAAACAAATCGTAGCCAGCCAATATAAACTATACCTACCAACCGAAAAACAATTATTGGACGAGGTAAATAAAGAATTGGAAGACTTTAAGGAAAGAGAAAATATATTTAGAAAAAAATAGATGAAACCCTCATAGAGGGATTTAGCATAGCCAAGATAATCGCCTCTACAAAAGGGCATGAATAAAAACATAGGCCTGTAGTGTTATGTCAAATTAAAATTGACGGATGGGATTGCTTCCTCCGTTGTCGTCGTAATGACGTCATTGCGAGAAGGAGGTACGACGACGAAGCAATCTCTGTATTAAATTTCAGAGTTGACATAACAGTAGGCTTTTCGGTTATTTTGCTAAGTGTCATAAAAACCTAAAAATTAAATGTTTAACTTGAATTTATTCGTGTGAAAAAGTTTTTATACCCATTAAGCATATTTATTTTGCTATCCTGTAACAGCGAAAACGCGGGCGATTGCCTTCAAACCACGGGCAAAATAATCGAACAAGAAGTAACGGTCGAAAATTTCACCAAAATACTGGTAAACCGCGACGTTGCCCTAATTTTAAAACAAGGCAACGAGCAAAAAGTAGTCATAAAAACAGGCAGCAATTTAATTAACGATGTTACGGCCGTTGTAACCGACGGCAAACTCATTTTAACCGACAACAACACCTGCAATTACGTGCGCGATTACAACGTAACAAAAGTATACGTAACCGCCCCCAACATAACCGAAATACGCAGCTCCACCCAGTGCGATATTCGTTCCGATGGCGTGTTAACATACCCGAGTTTAGCACTGTTGTCCGAAGATTATGGCATGCCCGACACCTTTACCAACGCCAATTTTTATATGGAGGTAGAAACCACAACCCTGCGCCTAACCTTCAACAACCTATCCAACGCCTATATATCGGGAAAAGCCGAAACCTTGGGCATAACCTTTGCCGCAGGAACATCGCGTTTCGAGGGCAAAAACCTAATAGCCCAAAACATAAACATCTGGAACCGCAGCTCCAACGACATGCTGCTAAACCCCCAGCAATCCATAACGGGGCGAATATCCGGCGTGGGCAACGTTATTTGCGTAACCCGGCCCGCTATTGTCGAGGTAGAGCAGCAATATAAAGGAAGGTTAATTTTCGAGTAATTAACAATGTGGGCGTTACCCTCCGGCAAGCTCCGGGTCGGGCTTTCGGCAGTCGCTCCCTCCTGCGTCGGGGAGCTCCAACAATGCCTCAATCCCTAACGCAGGGGCAACCGCAGCAACAAGGCGTAACCAGTTATCCCTCGACCAAAGCCATGGCCTGTTTGGCAATTTCCAATTCCTCGTTGGTAGGGATAACCAAAATTTTAACTTTGGAATCCACGGTATTTATTTCCCGTATTGCTTTCGAGCGTACCGCATTTTTTTCTTCATCTAACCTAATGCCAAAAAAGTCCATATCCGTACAAACCAAACGGCGTATAACATCGGAGTTTTCGCCAATGCCCGCCGTAAACACAATAGCATCCAACCCGTTTAAAACGGCAGCATAACTGCCCAAGTATTTTTTTATGCGGTAGGCGTTCATTTGCAGGGCCAATTGGCATTCGGCATTGCCCCGTTCGGCCATGGTTTCAATATCCCTTAAATCGCTGTACCCGGTAAGGCCAAGCATGCCACTTTTCTTATTTAAAAGCGTATTTATATCGGCAAGTTTATAGCCCAAGCGGTCCTTTAGGTGAAAAATGATAGACGGGTCTATATCGCCACTTCTTGTTCCCATTATTAAGCCCGTAACAGGCGAAAACCCCAAGGAATGGTCTACACTTTTGCCGTTGTTAACGGCGGTCATGCTACACCCGTTGCCCAAATGGATGGTTATTATTTTCGAATCCTTTTTTCCTAAATATTCAATAGCTTTTTCCGAAACGTATTTATGGCTTGTACCATGAAAACCGTACAAACGTATTTTGTTTTCGGTTAAAAAGGCGTTCGGGATGGCGTATTTATAAGCGTGCTCGGGTATGGTTTGGTGAAAAGCCGTATCGAAAACAGCTATTTGCGTGGCCTTGCTAAAAATGGTTTCGGCTACTTCGATACCTTCTAAGTTCGCAGGATTGTGCAGGGGCGCCAAATCGCAAAGCACTTTAATTTTGTCCTTAACCGCTTTGGTTATTACGGTAGTGTTGCTAAAGGTGCTGCCGCCGTGTACTACCCGATGCCCAACAACCTTAATATCGTTGGCCGATTGTATTACACCGTGTTTTTTGTCCAATAAATGCTTGGCTACCAATTTTAGGGCTACCCTGTGGTTTAGTATTTGGGCTTCCTCCTCAATGTTGTTATGGGCGGTTTTAAACTTAAAAATGGCATCGTTAAAACCTATACGTTCTATTTGCCCGGAACACACAATGGTTTCGTCCAACATGGAAAATAATTGGAATTTTAAAGAAGAACTTCCTGAATTTAATACTAATACTTGCATGTTTTTTATTCGTCTTGCGCTTGGATAGCGGTTATTATTACGGTACTGTAAATGTCTTCGGCGGTACAGCCTCGGCTTAGGTCGTTAACGGGTTTGTTAAGTCCTTGTAGCATGGGGCCAATGGCCAGTGCGCCAGTTTCCCGTTGTACGGCCTTGTAGGTATTGTTCCCGGTATTTAGGTCGGGAAAAATTAAAACGCTGGCATTTCCGGCAACTTCGGAATCGGGCATTTTGGATTTACCAATGCGCTCGTCCACAGCGGCATCGTACTGGATGGGACCTTCAATTTTAATAGCGGTATTTTTGCTTTTTACAATAGCGGTAGCTTCCCTAACCTTGTCCACGTCGGCACCTTTGCCCGATGCTCCGGAGGAATAGGATAGCATGGCCACTTTTGGCTCGATACCAAAATTCTTGGCCGTTTCGGCCGATTGCATGGCTATTTCGGCCAGTTCCTGTGCGTTGGGGTTGGGGTTAATGGCGCAATCGCCAAAAACGGAAACCCTGTCCTCCAAGCACATAAAGAAAACAGACGATACAATATTTACCCCCGGTTTGGTTTTTATAAACTGAAGGGCGGGGCGCAGGGTGTGCTGCGTGGTATGCACGGCACCCGAAACCATACCGTCGGCATGGCCTTTGTAAATCATCATGGTGCCAAAGTACGACACATCGGTCATAGCATCCTTGGCCATTTCAAGGTTAACGTTTTTGTGTTTTCGTAATTCGTAAAAGGTTTGGGCGTAATCGTCAAAATTAGGCGACGTTGCGGGCCACACTACATTAACATCGTCGATATTTAACGGGATGTCTAATTTTTCAATACGTTCCTTTATTTTATCTTTTTCGCCAACAAGGGTAATGTTTACCACTTGGGCGCTTACCAACTTGGCCGTTGCCCGTAAAATACGCTCGTCGTAGCCTTCGGGCAATACAATGTGCTTTTTGTTTTTTAGCGCCCGTTGTAACAAGGTATATTGGAACATGCGGGGCGTAAAGATATCCGATTTAAAGGTTATCAGTTCGTTGGTAAGTTTGTCGGTATCGACGTATTTTTCAAAAATGGCAATTGAGGTTGCTATTTTTTCGGTGTTGTCGGCATATATTTTCGACTTTATTTTTCCTATTCTATTGGTGGTGTAGTAAGTGCCTTCTTTTACGCTAACGATAGGTACAACGCTGGAAAGGCCTTCTATTAGTTTTAAAATAGGTTCTTCGGGTATTAGGCCCCCGCTTAACACCACGCCCGATATTTTTGGGTAGTTTTTTGAAATATTGGCTTGTAGGGCGCCCAGGATAATATCGGCCCTGTCGCCCGGGGTTATTACTAAGGCATTTTCTTTTAAATGGGTTAAATAGTTGCGTAACTGCATGGCGCCTACGCTAAAGTTTTCAATAAGGTTGTTTTGCAGGTCCTTGCCAAAAAGAACTTCGCCGTTTAGTTCCTTTACAACTTCTTTAACCGTTGGGCTGGCCAAACTGGCCACTTTTGGTATAAGGGTTATGTTGGTGCCGGATATACGCTGTTTTAAAATATTGTCCAGGTCCTCGATATGCGTTAACGGTACTTTGTTTACCATAATGGACAACACGTCGACGCTTTGTTTAAAGGTGTCGTGTGCCAGTTGGGTGGAGTTGGCTATTTCGCCTACGTCCGTTTTATCGCCTTGCATAACAATAATAACGGGCAGCCCGAGGTTTTTGGAAATTAAAATGTTTAAATCGAGCTCGATACTGGAGTTTTCATGCGAAAAGTCGGTGCCTTCAACCAAAACCACATCGAAGCGTTCTTCCAGATATTTGTATTTTTTTATAATTTCGTCGATAACTTCGCCCGAGCGGCCTTGGTTGTATAAGTCCAAAACCTCCTTTCGGGTAAAGGCAAAGGTTTTTTTGTAATTAATATCCAATTCAAAATAGGACAATACCGTGTTAATGTGGTTGTCCGTTTCGCCCGAAGGCAAGTCGTCTATAATGGGCCTGAAATACCCTACTTTAGCTGTTTTTCCGAGGAGCATGTCCATTAAGCCCAGTACCACAACGGATTTTCCGCTGTTAGGCTCGATGGTTGCTACATAAATACCTTTACTCATTTTGATGTTTTTCGTGTTGCAAATATACTTCATTATACACGATTTAGCACCTTGGTTGGTTATTAATAAGATGTTAAATTATGTAATAAAATAAGTGCAAAGCTAAGGCAATGCCAAAGGGGTAAAGCTGATATATGTCATGCTAATTTTAAAAAGTAGCATAAAGGAGGCAAAAATACTTAGGATTAAGCCGTAAGTTCCCTAAACAAGGTTTCCAAACTGCTGTTTTTTTGGTTTAGCTGAAAAATTTTAAGTTGGTTGTCGTGTGCAAAATCGAAAACCTTGGCACGCATATCCTGATTGGTGGCAAAGCTAATTTCGTAAACAAAGCCGTGGGTGTTGGTTACGTTTTTTACCTGTGGTAGGCGGCGTAAAAAAGCGTCTTCTACACGGTAATCAAATTCAACTATAATAATTTGTTCTTGCGTTTTGTAAAGGTCTTTCAAGTTTTTATCGGCAACAATTTCACCTTTGTTAATAATAATAACGCGGTCGCACATGGCTTCGACTTCCTGCATGATGTGGGTCGATAAAAATACGGTTTTGCTTGTGCCCAAGGTTTTTATAAGTTGCCGGATATCTGCCAATTGGTTCGGGTCCAGCCCGGTGGTGGGTTCGTCCAAAATTAAAACATCGGGGTCGTGCAGCAAAGCATTGGCAAGCCCGACACGCTGGCGGTAGCCTTTAGATAATTGCCCTATTTTTTTGTGGGTTTCGGGCGTAAGCCCCGTAAGTTCAATAACCTCATTAATGCGTTTTTTTCCAATGTTGTAAATCGAGGCGCTAAAATTTAAATATTCCCTAACGTACAAATCCAAATACAACGGGTTGTGTTCGGGCAAGTACCCAACGCTACGCTGTACACCTTGTTTATCGGTAGCCACGTTAAAACCATTAACCCTTGCCAAGCCTTCGTTGGCGCTAATATAAGTGGTTAAAATTTTCATCATGGTCGATTTTCCGGCGCCATTAGGCCCGAGAAAGCCCACGATTTCGGGACGTTCAACTTTAAACGATATATTTTTAAGGGCGTTTTGGCTGCCGTAACGCTTGGTTATTCCTTCAACTTCAATAGACATATATAAAATACTTTGTTCAAAAATAATTATTATATACCATAAACGTAATTTTTATGTAAAATCTTTAAAATTTACAATAAATGCGAAAAAAAGTTTTAGTACTATTTTTATTTCTTAAATAATTGGTTACTTTAGCACGATAATTATGGGAACAACAGTATATTATACATATTTTAACTTTTATTTCTTTTATAACAAGGGAATCGAGGCGGTGTATGTGTAATTTATAGATATAAGTTAAAATATAAGTCTCGATGCAAATCGGGACTTTTTTTTGTTTGTTCGGTAAAAAAGAGTTTTAGTAATTAAATTGAAATAAAATTTGATAAACACAGTTGCCATACAAGGAATTAGGGGGTCGTTCCACCATATTGTATCTACGCAATATTTTAACAATCCCGTAGGTGTTATCGAGTGCGCAACCTTCGATAGTCTTGCCGAGACCTTGGTTAATAAACAATGCGATGCTGCCGTTATGGCTTTGGAAAACTCCATTGCGGGTTCCATTATTCCTAATTATGCCTTGATTGATAAACACGATTTTCATATCGTGGGCGAGCATTATTTGGACATCCAGCACAATTTAATGGTGCTAAAGGGGCAAAAAATAGAAGATATAACCGAAGTATACTCGCACCCTATGGCGCTATTGCAGTGCAAGGATTTTTTTAAGCAATATCCGCACATAAAATTGGTGGAAGATAAAGATACCGCCGAGGTTGCCGAACGCATACAAAAACAACAGGCAAAAGGTATTGGGGCAATAGCAAGTGTTATGGCCGCCGAAATTTTCAACTTGGATATTTTAGCCCGAAGCATACAAACCATAAAGCACAACGAAACCCGTTTTGTGGTGGTAAAACGCCAAAACCATGAAGTGCCGGAACACCAAATAAACAAAGCGTCGATTAAGTTTGAAGCCGACCACAAACGGGGCAGCTTGGCCGCCATTTTAAACGTTATGAGCGATTGTAAAATGAATTTAACCAAAATACTGTCGTTGCCCATTATAGAAACCCCGTGGAAATACGCTTTTTTTGTCGATGTTACTTTTGAAAAATATGCCGATTTTAAAAAGGCCAAATCTATTATGGACATTATGGCCTACAATTTTAAGGTTTTAGGTGAATATAAAAATGCAAAATTATGATTGAAGTAGCCAACAGACTACAAGCTGTAGAATAATACTACTTTTCTAAAAAATTAAGGGAAGTAGCCGAACTTACGGCAAAAGGCCATGCGGTAATTAATTTGGGTATAGGAAGCCCCGATTTACCGCCGTCGCCGGAGGTGCTTAAAGCCATAACCGAAAGCTTAACAAACCCCAATGCCCACAAATACCAAAGCTATCAAGGCTTGCCCGAAATGCGCCAAGCTATGGCCAATTTTTATGCCGAGCATTTTTCGGTAAATTTAAACCCCAATACCGAAATACTGCCCCTAATGGGAAGCAAGGAAGGCATTATGCACATTTCCTTGGCGTACTTAAATAAAGGCGACCAAGTGTTAATACCCAATCCGGGCTATCCTACCTACCAATCGGTTACAAAATTGGTCGAGGCCGAACCTGTTTTTTACGAACTTGATGTGGCCAACAATTGGCACCCCGATTTTGCCGCACTTGAAAAATTGGATTTAAGCAAGGTAAAGCTCATGTGGGTTAACTATCCGCACATGCCAACAGGCGCGCAACCAACAGAAACCTTATACGCCAATTTGGTGGCCTTTGCCCAAAAACACAATATTTTAATTGTTAACGATAATCCGTACAGTTTCATTTTAAACGATAACCCTACGAGTATTTTAAGCGTTCCGGGGGCAAAAGCCATGTGCTTGGAGCTTAATTCGCTAAGCAAAACCTTTAATATGGCAGGTTGGCGCGTGGGTATGGTCGTTGGCGACAGCAGCCATATAAACCACATACTAAAAGTAAAAAGCAACATGGACTCGGGTATGTTCTATGGCATACAAAAAGGGGCGGTCGAGGCTTTAAAAGCATCAAAAACGTGGTATGCCGAACTAAACAAGGTTTACCAAAAACGCCGCAATTTGGTGTGGCAACTGGCCGATGCCTTAAACTGTACCTACGACAAAAACGCAACAGGGCTTTTTGTGTGGGCCAAGCTGCCCGAAAACACCGATGCCGAAACGTTTATAGATAATATATTGTACAACAAATACGTGTTTATAACCCCGGGAACCATTTTTGGGAGTAAGGGCGAAGGTTATATACGTTTTTCGCTGTGCGCTTCGGAAGGCGCTCTGGAAGACGCCATTGCAAGAATTAAATAGAATTTAAATATGGATACTAATTTAGATTTTGGAAACACTTAAAAAGCGAGGTACGAAGCAGTCTGCATACAAGAACATCAAAATCAATTTATTTGGTAGTGTTATGTCAAATTAAAATTGACGGATGGGATTGCTTCCTCCGTTGTCATCGCAATGACGTCATTGCGAGAAGGAGGTACGACGACGAAGTAAATTTCAGAGTTGACATAACAGTAGTTTCAAAATAAAAATATAGTATAAAAACGCCTCCTTTGGAGAGGGTTGATAGAGCATGAAAAACATATATATAATAGGAATAGGTTTAATAGGTGGCAGTTTGGCCATCGACATTAAAAAAAACAACCCCAATGTGGTTATCCACGGCATTAGCCGAAAAGATGCCACGTTGGAAGAAGCCTTGTCCTTGGGGTTAATAGATAAAAAAGCAACCTTGGACGATGTAGCCAATGCCGATATGGTTATTATTTCCATTCCGGTCGATGCCACGGTAAAGCTCCTGCCAACAGTATTGGACAAAATACCCGACACGGCTTTGGTGGTCGATGCCGGTTCCACAAAACTGGATATTTGCAAAGCCGTGGAAAACCACCCGAAACGCCGTAATTTTTTGGCGGCGCACCCTATTGCCGGAACCGAATACTCGGGGCCGTCGGCAGCTATTAGCGGTTTGTTCGTGGGCAAAACCAATATTATTTGCGAAGTGGAAAAAACAACATTCAAACTTCAGGAAAAGGCTTTGAAAATGTTTGCCGATATAGGCATGCGCATTCGCTATATGAATCCCGAAGCGCACGACAAGCACATTGCCTATGTGTCGCACCTATCGCACATAAGTTCGTTTATGTTGGGCAAAACGGTAATCGATAAGGAACGTAACGAGCGTGATATTTTCGATATGGCGGGCAGTGGGTTTGCCTCCACGGTACGATTGGCCAAAAGTTCGCCCGAAATGTGGACACCCATTTTCAAACAAAACAAACAAAACGTTGTAGAAACCTTAACCGAATATATTAACAACCTAACCCATTTTAAGGAACTTATGGAGCAGGACGATTTCGATGCCGTTTACAACGAAATGAAAAACACCAATTATATAAAAGATATTTTAAAGGGAATTAACTAAAATTAAAACTGAAAAACCTAAATCGTAGAAATATAATAACTTATAGTTTAAAACAGGAATGATAATTAAATTCTATTAATTTGTCATTCTGAACGAAGTGAAGAATCTATTCGGAATAAAACTAAAACAATTAAATTTTTTCGATTTATCGTTTTTTAAAAACTACTATTACATCTATGGAAAACAAGAAAGAAATGCGAAACTGGTTAGAGGCCATGAACCTAAGCCACCCCTTGGTAATTGCGGGACCTTGTAGTGCCGAAACCGAAGAACAAGTATTAAAAATAGCACACGAGCTAAAAAATACCGATGTAAACTATTTTAGGGCAGGTATTTGGAAACCCAGAACACGTCCGGGCATGTTCGAGGGTGTGGGTGCTTTGGGTTTAAAATGGTTGCAAACCGTAAAACAAGAAACCGGTATGAAGGTTTGTACCGAAGTAGCCAATGCCGCCCATGTTAAATTGGCTTTAGAGCATGATGTGGATTTGTTGTGGATTGGCGCACGCTCGACCGTTAGCCCATTTATCATGCAAGAAATTGCCGACGCTTTGGAGCAAACCGATAAGCCCGTATTAATTAAAAACCCCGTAAACCCCGATTTGTCCTTATGGTTGGGTGGTATCGAACGTATTTACAGTGCCGGGGTAAAAAACATTGGTGCTATTCACCGTGGCTTTTCAACCTACCAAAAAACAAAATACCGTAATATTCCCGAGTGGCAATTGGCTATCGAGTTTCAAAATAAATTTCCCGATATACCTTTAATTAACGACCCCTCGCACATTGCGGGCAATCGCGAGTTAATTTTCGATATATCGCAAACCGCCTTAGATTTAAATTTCGATGGGCTAATGATTGAAACTCACCACGACCCACAACACGCCTGGAGCGATGCCGCACAACAAGTAACACCAAATGCCTTAGTGCACATCATGCGCGATTTAAAAATGAGAAAAGAATCCGACTCCGAAGCCGATTACCAAAAAGCCTTGGAAAACCTAAGGGCGCAAATCGATGTTATCGATAATAAAATTTTGGAGCAATTGGGAAAACGCATGGTCGTTGCCGACAGCATCGGGGCACTTAAAAAGCAAAAAAACGTACAAGTACTACAATCCAAACGCTGGAACGAAATCCTTGGCAAAATGGTGCTGGAAGGGCAAGAACACGGTTTAAGCGAAGAGTTTATCCTAAAAATGTTCAAGGCCATTCACCAAGAATCCATAAACCACCAAGAAAAGATCTTGAATGGGTAAAAAAAATGTCATTCTGAACGCTTGTGCTGAGCAAGGTCGAAACGAAGTGAAAAATCCCCATATTTTAAGGTGAGATGTTTCACTTCGTTCAACAAGGCAAAAATAAAAAGGGCAAGCCTGTCGAAGCCACTTCTTTTTTATTGTTTTGATGCTTTATTATTCACATCTTTGCAGTTAAAATGACGGGACTCGTATATAAATCTACAGGCAGTTGGTACACGGTAAAAACCGAGTTGGGCGACACGTACGAGTGTCGTATCAAGGGGAAATTTCGTATCAAGGGCATTAAAAGCACCAACCCCATTGCGGTGGGCGATTACGTGGATTTCGAGCTGGAAACCGCCAACAACACAACCTCGGGTGTTATAAACACCATTCACGACCGCAAGAATTATATCGTGCGCAAATCGGTAAACCTGTCCAAGCAAACGCATATTATTGCATCCAATATCGATCAGGTATTTTTAATGATAACCATTAACAACCCGCCCACCTTAACCAGTTTTATCGATAGATTTTTGGTTACCGCCGAGGCTTATTCGGTTAAAACCGTATTATTGTTCAATAAAATAGACGCCTACGGCCAAAACACTTTGGACGAAGTGCGCTACTTGGCCCATGTGTACCGAGCCATAGGCTACGAGTGTATTGGTATTTCGGCCGCAAGCGGAAAAAATATCGACCAAGTAAAACGCCTTATGCACAATAAAACCAGTATGTTTTCGGGGCATTCGGGCGTTGGAAAATCCACATTGGTTAACGCCATAGAACCCGATTTGGATTTAAAAACCAAGGAAATTTCAACCCTGTACATGCAGGGCCAGCACACCACAACCTTTGCCGAAATGTACGATTTAAGTTTTGGCGGAAAAATTATAGATACCCCCGGCATAAAAGGCTTTGGCGTGGTGGATATGGACAAGGAGGAGGTAGGCGATTATTTTCCCGAAATTTTTAAGTTGAAACAGCATTGCAAGTTTAACAACTGTTTGCACATTAACGAACCCAAATGCGCCGTTAAGGACGCTTTGGATAACAACGAAATAGCCTTTTCGCGCTACCGAAGCTATTTGCAAATTGTTGAGGGCGACGACGACCCGTACCGAACCGATAATTGGGAATAGCCCCTCCCAAATACCTTCCCCGAAAGGGAGTATTTTTTTTAAAAATGAAAGCAGTAATACAACGCACAACAAAAGCAAGCGTAACCATAGAAGGCCAAAAAGTAGCCGCCATTAACAATGGCCTACTTGTCCTTTTGGGGATTGCCGATACCGACTCGGCAGAGGACATCAAATGGCTTAGCGGCAAAATAGCAAACCTTCGTGTTTTTAACGACCAAAACGAGGTAATGAACCACTCGCTACTCGACATTAAAGGCGATGCTATCGTGGTAAGCCAATTTACCTTGCATGCTTTAACAAAAAAAGGCAACCGCCCAAGCTATATCAAGGCGGCAAAACCCGATGTAGCCATTCCGCTTTACGAGGCTTTTGTAAAACAATTGGAAGCCGATTTGGGTAAAAAAGTACAAACCGGACAATTTGGTGCCGATATGAAAGTGGAACTGCTAAACGACGGCCCCGTAACCATAATAATAGACACCAATAACAAGGAATAATGAACATACAAAACGCGCAAAAGGACGTTGATAATTGGATAAAAACCCACGGCGTTCGCTATTTTAACGAACTTACCAATATGGCGCAACTTACCGAGGAAGTAGGCGAAGTGGCCCGCATTATTGCCCGCCGTTATGGCGAACAAAGCGAAAAAGAAAGCGATAAAAATAAAGATTTGGGTGAAGAGTTGGCCGATGTGCTGTTTGTTGTGCTATGCTTGGCCAACCAAACCGGTGTCGATTTACAAGCCGCTTTCGATAAGCGTATGGACAAAAAAGGAAAACGCGACCACGACCGCCACCATAATAACGAAAAATTAAAATAACTTTAAGCCCTTAAAAAAAATCGTTTTATGCAGCTTACCTTACAGCAATCAACAATAGTAAAACAATCCGAAATTAAAATAACAGGCTCCAAAAGCGAATCGAACCGATTATTGCTGTTGCAAGCCCTGTACCCACAACTTCAGTTGGACAATATTTCAAACTCCGACGACAGTACGTTAATGCAGGCCGCCATAAATTCATCTTCAAACCTAATCGATATACACCATGCCGGTACGGCCATGCGTTTTTTAACGGCTTATTTTGCCGCCCAAGAAGGTAGGGAAGTGGTGCTAACGGGGTCAAAACGCATGAAGGAACGCCCGATAAAAATTTTGGTTGAAGCGCTCCAACAACTTGGTGCCGATATTTCGTATGTTGAAAACGAAGGCTTTCCGCCCTTAAAAATAAAAGGAAAAAAACTAACCCGGCACAAAGTAACCTTGCAGGCCAATGTAAGCAGCCAGTATATTTCGGCATTGCTTTTAATGGCTTCAAAATTAGAAAATGGCTTGGTACTAACGCTCGAAGGCGATATAACCTCCGTACCCTATATAAAAATGACCTTGGCTTTGTTGGAAGAAATTGGCATTGAAACCAATTTTCAAAATAACACAATAACCGTAAAACCGATAACGATTAACGAACACGGATTAACGAACAACGAACAACGAACAACCCACACGCAAATAACCGTAGAGTCCGATTGGTCCTCGGCATCCTATTACTTTAGCATTGCGGCCATTAGCGCCATTGGAACCGAAATAACCTTGTCGGCATACAAGGAAAATTCATTGCAGGGCGATAGTACTTTGGTAAATATTTACAAACATTTTGGGGTAGAAACCACCTTTAATGGCAATGAAATCACCATTCGAAAATCGAAAGCCGAAAACCGTCAGCCGTTAATCCTTAATCTTAAAAATGCGCCCGATATAGCGCAAACTATTGCCGTTACCTGTTTCGCTCTGGGTATTCCGTGCGATCTAACAGGTTTGCACACGCTTAAAATCAAGGAAACCGATAGGTTGGTGGCGCTTCAAAACGAACTGCAAAAATTTGGGGCCGAAATAGAAATAACAAACAATTCGCTTCATTTAAAATCCCATACCCTTTTCGGTTCAGGAAAAAGTTCCCTGCCTTTGGGCGGGCCAAGGGCGGCCATTGCCACCTATAACGACCACCGTATGGCCATGGCCTTTGCGCCGTTGGCCCTTAAAACCGGTATTGTTATTGAAAATGCCGAAGTGGTTTCAAAATCGTACCCCACGTTTTGGGACGATTTAAAAACACTTGGGTTTAAAATAACCCAATAATAATTCCCCAATTACTTGACAACCCCTGTTTTCAGATTGTATATTTGCAACTTTCAAAAAAAATAAGCAAAAACACACGAAACACCTAATAGTTAAACTTAAATCGTATAGCGCAATGTTAGTTTGGGTGTTCCATGTGACCTTTAAAAAACAATAAACACAAACACATGAAATTATCACATTTTGGTTTTAACCTGCCCGAAGAATTATTAGCCGAATATCCCGCCGAAAATAGGGACGAGGCCCGATTAATGGTGTTGGACCGAAAAAAACAAACCATAGAGCATAAAATGTTTAAGGATATTGTAGATTATTTTGAAGAAGACGATGTGCTAATCCTAAACAATACCAAGGTGTTTCCCGCAAGACTGTACGGTAACAAGGAAAAAACAGGCGCCAGGATAGAAGTGTTTTTATTGCGCGAGCTAAACGAAGAACAACGCCTTTGGGACGTGCTGGTGGACCCCGCTAGAAAAATACGCATAGGCAATAAGTTATACTTTGGCGAGGACGATACCCTTGTGGCCGAAGTAATAGACAACACCACCTCCAGAGGGCGCACCCTGCGTTTTCTTTACGACGGTTCGTATGGCGAATTCCGCAGAAAACTAAAAGAACTGGGCGAAACGCCCCTGCCCAAATACATAAAACGGGCCGTAGAACCCGAGGACGAAGAGCGCTACCAAACCATTTACGCCAAAACCGAAGGCGCCGTAGCAGCGCCAACGGCAGGACTTCATTTTTCGAAACACGTGTTAAAACGTATGGAAATAAAAGGCGTAAACTTTGCCGAAGTAACCCTTCACGTAGGCTTGGGCACGTTTAACCCCGTAGAGGTCGAGGATCTTTCCAAACACAAAATGGACAGCGAAGAAGTAACCATCGACGCCAAGGCCGTAGCAACCGTAAACACGGGAATCCGCAACAAAAAACGGGTTTGTGCCGTAGGCACTACCGTTATGCGCGCCATTGAAAGTTCGGTTTCCTCCAACGGCCAGCTAAACGAAATAAACGGTTGGACCAACAAATTTATTTTTCCGCCCTACGATTTCAGCATTGCCAATTGTATGGTAACCAATTTCCACACGCCAAAATCAACACTGTTAATGATGGTGTCGGCATTTGCGGGCCACGATTTTATAAAACGCGCCTACGACGAAGCCGTTAAGGAAAAATACAAATTTTACAGTTATGGCGATGCCATGCTAATTTTGTAAAAAAAAATAAGCCTGTCCAAAGCGTTTGTCGTTCTATGTTTGCAACAAGATACCAAACGCTTTGGGTCGTTTTTTTGTTTTTGGGCGTTCCCCTTCACTTCGCAAGCTCCGTTTCGGGTCAGGCTTTCCGCGCTACACGGTAGCTTGCTCCAATCCTTAACGCACCTATCAGCTAAAGAAAAGGGCTATCCAAAATTAAGTTACTGTTTATAAAGGCTAAAACATTAATATCTAACTTCTAACATCTGTATTCAGCCTCCCGGCACCCAACATTAAACCCCTAACTTTAACAAACAAAATCATTACCTTTGCACCTCGTATGGCAACAACCAAGCAAGATATTAGGGCATTAACCAAGGAGCAATTGCGCACGTTTTTTCAGGATAACGGCGATAAAGCCTTCCGTGGCAACCAAGTATACGAGTGGCTGTGGCAAAAAAGCGCACATAGTTTCGACGATATGACCAATATTTCGAAACCCACACGCACCATGCTCGAACAGCACTTTGTTATTAACCATATAAAAGTCGATACCATGCAGCGCAGTAGCGACGGTACCGTAAAAAATGCCGTTCGCCTGTACGATAATTTAATAGTCGAATCGGTTTTAATACCAACCGAAACCCGAACAACCGCCTGTGTATCCAGCCAAGTAGGCTGTAGCCTGGACTGCGAATTTTGCGCCACGGCACGATTAAAGCGCATGCGCAACCTAAACCCCGACGAAATTTACGACCAAGTAGCCGCAATCGATAGCGAAAGCCGTTTGTATTACAATCGCCCGCTATCGAACATCGTATTTATGGGTATGGGCGAACCGCTAATGAACTACCCAAACGTTATAAAGGCCATCGACAAAATTACATCGCCCGAAGGCTTGGGCATGTCGCCAAAACGCATTACGGTTTCAACCTCGGGCGTTTCAAAAATGATAAAAAAAATGGCCGACGACGGGGTAAAGTTCAAACTTGCCGTGTCGTTGCATTCCGCCATCGAGGAAACCCGGAACAACATTATGCCCTTTACCAAAAGCTTTCCGTTAACCGAACTTCGGGAAGCCTTGGAATATTGGTACGCCAAAACAAAAAGTAAGGTTACCTACGAATATGTGGTTTGGAACGGTATAAACGACGATAAAAAATCGATTGACGCCCTTGTTGGATTTTGCAAGCACGTACCCTGTAAGGTTAACATAATAGAATACAACCCCATTGACGACGGCCAATTTCAACAAGCCCCAAGCCAAGCCATAGACGCTTATATTACGGCCTTGGAAAAAAACCGTATTGTGGTTAACGTACGCCGAAGCCGGGGAAAAGATATTGACGCCGCATGCGGGCAATTGGCAAATAAAACCTAAATTTAGGGCGTGAAAATAGTCGAGCAAATAAAGCAGCCCATAGCCTTCGAAATGGACCTTTTCGAGCAAAAGTTCCTGTTGTCCATGTCAAGCAAAGTGGCTCTGCTTAACCGTATAACTACTTACATTGTTAACCGAAAGGGCAAGCAAATGCGCCCTATGTTCGTGTTCTTGGTGGCCAAAATGGTGGCCAATGGCGAGGTTAGCGAACGCACTTATCGCGGCGCTTCGGTTATCGAACTTATCCATACCGCAACCTTGGTGCACGACGATGTGGTGGACGACAGTAACCGCCGCCGTGGATTTTTTTCGGTAAACGCCCTATGGAAAAACAAAATTGCCGTTTTAATTGGCGATTACCTGCTCTCTAAAGGCCTGCTGTTAAGCATTGACAACAACGATTTCGATTTGCTTAAAATTATTTCGGTTGCCGTGCGGGAAATGAGCGAGGGCGAACTGTTGCAAATAGAAAAAGCTCGAAAATTAGATATAACAGAAGACGTATATTACGAAATTATCCGCCAAAAAACGGCAACGCTTATTGCGGCTTGTTGCAGCCTTGGTGCGGCATCGGTAAAACCCGAATCGCAACACGTCGAGGCTATGCGCAAATTTGGCGAGCTTATAGGCATGGCGTTTCAAATAAAGGACGATTTGTTCGATTATAGCAACGACCAAATAGGCAAGCCAACGGGCATCGACATTAAGGAACAAAAAATGACGCTCCCCTTAATTTACGCCCTTAACAATGCCGATAAAAAAGATAAAAACTGGCTTATTAATTCCGTTAAAAACCATAACAAGGATGCCAAGCGGGTTAAGGACGTTATTGCATTTGTAAAGGCTAATGGTGGTTTGGAATACGCTACTGCCAAAATGAAACAGTTTCAAGAACAAGCCCTTCAAATTTTAGAAAATTATCCCGACTCCGAGTTTAAGGATTCGCTAAAGTTAATGGTAAACTACGTTATTGAGCGGAAAAAGTAAATTTAATTTTGATATCCCAAGCCTCCATAGAATTAGTATTCGAAACCGCCCGTGTCGAGGAGGTTATCGGCGATTTTGTCCAGCTTAAAAAATCGGGTAGCAATTATAAAGGATTAAGTCCGTTTAGCGACGAGCGCACGCCCAGTTTTATGGTATCGCCAGCCAAACAAATTTGGAAGGATTTCTCGACCGGGAAAGGCGGTACGGCCGTGGCCTTTTTAATGGAGCACGAGCATTTTACCTATCCCGAGGCCATACGCTATTTGGCCAAAAAATACAATATTGAAATCGAGGAAACCGAACAAAGCAACGAGCAAAAGGAAAAAGCAAGCGAACGGGAAAGTTTGTATTTGGTTAGTGAGTTTGCAAGCAAGTATTTTCAAAATATATTGCACAAAACCGACCAAGGGAAATCTATCGGGTTGGGCTATTTTAAAGAGCGTGGTTTTACTACCGAAACCATTAAAAAATTCGATTTAGGCTACTCGTTAAACGAGTGGCAGGCCTTTACCGACGAAGCCCTAAAACAAGGCTATAATATTGATTACTTGGAAAAAACCGGCCTAACCATTGTTAAGGAAGAAAAACGTTTCGACCGCTTCAAAGGCCGTGTTATGTTTCCCATAAAAAGTATGAGCGGCCGTGTGTTGGGCTTTGGCGGGCGCATTTTAATAACCGATAAAAAAGCCGCCAAATACCTAAACTCGCCCGAAAGCGATATTTATCACAAAAGTAATGTGCTTTACGGTATTTACAATGCCAAGCAAAGCATAGCCAAGGAGGATAATTGTTATTTGGTCGAGGGCTATACCGATGTTATCCAATTTCACCAAACCGGTATTACAAACGTGGTTTCTTCGTCGGGAACGGCCTTAACTTCCGAACAAATTCGCCTAATAAATAGGCTTACCAAAAATATTACCGTACTTTTCGATGGCGATGCTGCGGGATTGCGGGCGTCGTTACGGGGTATCGATTTAATTTTGGAACAGGGCATGAATGTTAAGGTTTGTGCCTTTCCCGAAGGCGAGGACCCCGATAGTTTTGCCAAGCAAAACACTTTGGAAGAGCTTACGCTTTATCTGGAAGAAAACGCCAAGGATTTTATCCAGTTTAAGGCTTCGGTTTTGTTCGAGGATTCTAAAAACGACCCGATTAAAAAAGCCGAAACCGTTCGAGATATTGTTAACAGTATTTTCAAAATACCCGATGCCATAAAACGTGAAATTTATATCCAAGAGTGCGCCCGGATTATGGATATAAGCGAAGAGGTGCTTTTTAGCACGCTTGCCCAAATAAACAAAAAGGAGCAACAAGAAGAAAATAGGCAGGTAAAACGTGAGCAAGCAGCATTTGAGGTTATAAAACAAGAGCCCGTGCAAAAGGTTAACGTGCAATACATTCTTGAACGAAAAATAATAGAATCGTTATTGCTTTACGGTAACCGTACCGAAACGTTTGAGGATTTGGTTTTAAAGGAAACCGAAACAGGCGAGCTTGATTTGGAGCCGATAATACAAGAGGCCAAGGTGTTCGAAAAAGTGTTTTTGGACCTTCAGGAGGACGAGATGGAATTTTCCAACCCCCAATTTAAAACCATTTACTACACCGTAATAGATGCCCTAAACCAAAACGACGAATGGGAACTGAAAACTTTTATTAATACTGTAGAATCCGATATGGGCAACGAAATATCGACCATTTTAATGGAAGACGAGCGTTATACGCTCGATAACTGGCAACGCAAGGACATCTATCCTAAGGAAAAAAACCAAAGCGTTGCACAATTAGTAAGCGAAACCATATTAAGTCTCCGGTGCTTTTTAATCGACCAAAAAGTAAAAGGCTTCCAACAAGAAACACTAACGAACAAAACAGAAGTTAATAAGGATATTCTTGAAGAAGTTAAAAATTATACCGGCCTAAAAATGCTGTTGTCCAGGAAACTCAATCGGGTTTTGTAGTAACCGTGGTAGCTCCATAGATTCTGTGTTGATTTCCAAATAAAATCTTAATTTTTATTACTTTTGTTTTTCAAGACAGTCATTGAGCTAGTCTCTATAGCGTGTTTGAACCATTTGTGTTTGCACGCTATTTTTGTTTTCATAGTATTGGTTGTCATATATGGTTTCGTTTTTGAATAATATGTAAATAAGTTCCAATATCTTTCTTTGGATTGCCACTAGTGCTTTCATTTTTATACCGTGTTTTGATACTAAT
>JBKEDS010000028.1:0-39285 GCA_047975545.1 Flavobacteriaceae bacterium
ACTTCGTCACTGGTGGCTTCTCGTACAAAATCTCCGTTCAATCGTTTCTTTCCCGCTTCCATGAACTCTTTGTTCCACGAATAAAACTGGGATTGGGCAATGCTGTGCTTTCGGCATAGCTCTGCTACGGAAGTCTCGGCTCGAAGACCCTCCATAACAATTAAAATCTTTTGTTCGGCCGTAAATACTCTACGCGTGTTTATGCGGATGTCTTTAACAAAGGTTTCTGTACTATTTTTCTTTGGTGTTCCCATAATTAAATCTAATTCTTTTTTTTTGAAAACACTCCTTAAGTTTTTAGTATATTGTGTCCACTTTTTGCTGACGATTTACAAGAAACAAACCGATACTTATATTTATAAAAAGCTAAAACAAATCCCGATATGGTTTTGGGTGTTGGCTCTTTTTTGGTTTTTCCCTCAAATATTGCAAAGAATAAAAGCGTTTATAAATCCTATTTCGTCCATACTCAAAAAATAATTTCATCGCTTAAAACTACATTAATAAAGCCACCTATTTGGGTGGTTTTTTTATTGCGAATTATTTAATAAAAATCGATTTTTATTAAAAACTTCATAAATCGAACATAAAAAGTAAAAAATACATCAATAAAGTTTGCTATAAGCAAACTAATTTGTATCTTTACAGAGTAATCAAGCAAGGGTTCTTTGAAATATTGATAAACAAAAAAGTTACAAAAATGAAACAATTAATTGACCGAGTTTGGGAATACTCAAAAAACAATCCTTACGGTTTTACTTTGAATGTTGAAACCTTAAAGCCGATTAAATTCGGAATTTGCGTTGCTTATTTAGAAACTCAAAACTGTTTCGGTAAGCAAGGACTTGAACAAGTAATTAACCACGCTTTAAAGCACAATAAAATAGTCGGAGGGTGGTTAAATGATGACAACGGATTTTATTACTTTGATAGTATCAAAATCTTTAAAAATAGTGAACTGAAAACAGCGATTGAATTTGCAAAACAAAACAAACAATTAGCGATTTTCGACTTAACAAACTTAAAAGAAATTAAAATTAAATAGAGAGCCGAAAGGCTCTCGCCCTTGCTTTTTTAATATCAAAAAATGAAATTCGATAACAATATAAAAATTGGAGATAAGTTTGTTCGTCAAGGCACGAAAAGGAAAGATGTATGTACAGTATGTGATTTTATGACAGTAACAAACTCAAAAGGCGAGATAGTTAATCAATATTGGGTTGCTGAATATTATTTTATGGGTCAAAGAATGACTTATGAACCTTCAAAAACAACAATAGTAAGAAACAGAATATAATGGAAACACTAATAGCAAACATAAGAAAAGGCAAAACAGCCTTGAGCAAATCAATATCCAATTATGCCAGAATGGGAATTGACATTGAAATTCTGGGAATTGAAAACAATACGGCAAGGGTTAAGATTTCGCAAAGGCGATTAATTAACGGATATATTCTTAACCAGAAAGAACTTGTTGAAAGGGTTAAAGAAGCATTTGAGCCAACAGGGTTGAAAACCATTGTAATTCCTTCAGTTTACTCTTTAGATGTTAATACTATTGATATTAACTGGATTGAAAGAAAAATGACCGAATTTGGCATTAAACGAACCGACATAATGAAGCAACTGGCAATCGACAAATCAAGTTTAAGCCTTTATTTGAACGGCAAAAGAGAACTGTATAAGTCGGTTAAGGCTATGTTTTTCTTCTACTTTCTGACCTATGAACTGAATAGGGATTTTAGGGAAAATTAATTTAAAAAAAGGATTAGAGTCATCTGGTCGAAGTTAAAGCATCAAGTTGTTTGGTGCTTTTCTTTATTTTAACAATGCCGAATAATCTTCAGGGAGTTCGGCATCAATATCCCTCAAGTATTGAGTTAATGCTTTTAAAGTAGAATGTCCCGTGATAAGCATTAATCTGTCGTATGTTTCGGATTGACCATATTGGCTTCTTAATTCTCGGTACAGTTTGGTTATAAAAGTATGCCTAAAAGAGTAAACGGTGTAATCTTTACTCAGTTTCATTTTTTCTTTTACCTTACTATATCGCTTTGTAAAATAATCTCTTCTGTTTTCTTCTTTAGACTCCCAGTCCCCTACGCCATAAGGTGTAAAAAGAAAGGCATCGGGTTTAGATAAATCTAATTTTAAAAGCTCACTAAATAGAATGTCTGGGATAATTTTAGTTTTTACCAGTTTATTTTTGGCTCTAACGTGAAGCCTTTTGTTTTTCACATCAACATCCTGCACTTGCAAACGGCAAACCTCAATGGGGCGTAAAAAATTATACGAAACAAATTTTATAAACAGCAAGAGGTTCTTGTCGTGCTTTTCCAAATACTCGTAAATATCGTTTACTTTTTCAAGGGTGTACGTTTTATTGCGTTCGGGGTTTGATTTTATATTTTTGATGTTCTTTATAAAGTTTCGGTCTATTAAATCGTTATCCTCTAAAACTGTAAATAATGCGCTTAAAACGGTTCTTGTATTGTTTCTGTTACGAGGGCTTGATGAGGTTAAAATACTATTAAGAAAGCCGTTAATAATCTTTCTATCTATATCCTTAATCTCCTTTCTCAAAAGCCCTTTCCTTCTCAAATAATCTTTGAACTGTTTTAAACGACCTTTATAATCACGGTACGATGATTCTTTTAATGTATGCTTTCTAATTGATAAGGCGAAATCTAAAGCCGACTCCGCCGTGTATAGGTTTGTAGTTAATTCTCCTTCGTATGGAGAAAACCCGTTTTTTAATAGGTTTTCTACCCTATTACGAATAATATTAATGTGTTTGTATCTATCATCAAAATCGGAATACTCTCTGTTTATGTTGAAATAAATAACATTTTGTCGCTCCATTTTATCTGTAGATGGATTAATGAAACTATAATAAACATACCAACGCTTGTATTTTTTCAATATAGCATTCTTTTCTGCATCAGTAAATGCAGATAGTGGCTTTTCTGTCACAGCCTTTGGATATACTCTTGGTTTGGTGTATTTTTTCACGAAATTATCATTTGAGTATTCGCTCAAGTATTCGCTTCGTAATTTATCAAGAATATTAGTCATAAAAAAATGCGCCGTAAAGCGCATTTTTAAAAGGATTCTTGCTTCGTAGCGGGAACTGGACTCGAACCAGTGACCTTCGGGTTATGAGCCCGACGAGCTACCTACTGCTCTATCCCGCGATATTGGACTGCAAATATACAATCCTTTTTTATTATAGCAAGCAGAAAAGCAGAAAATATTTCACCATACCGCAAAACACCCAAAATATTACAAAAAAAATGCTTTAACAACTATTTTTTTTCGATAGAAAGCAAGGTGTTTTATTTGCGGCGAATCAATTTCACTACAAATATTTTTCCTACACCGTAAATCATTCTAAAAAAACAATTACTTTTATCCGCTCAAAATATAAAAGGGCAACATGAACGGATTCGAGCAACTAACAAGCAAAATAAACCAAGCCAAGGATTTGGATTTTGGCGATATAATAAACGAAACCATTGAACTGTTTAAACAAGTTTGGCTAAAAGGTTTTTTGGTAATTTTATTAATAATGGTTGCGGCCATGGTCATTGGTGGCTTATTTGCGCTTACGGGCTTGGTGGATAATGCCAACTATTTTATCCTTTACAAACAATTAGAAACAGAAGAACTGGGTTGGTTTTTCTTAAAAAACACCTTGTTCGGCATTCCACAAACCATTTTAATAAGTACCATAACAATAGCCTTAACGGCAGCATTTTATCGAATATGCAATGCCGTTGTTACCAAAAAAAATGTAGACGACAACTATTTTTATTTTTTCAACAAACCCTATTTAAGCAAAGTGTTTATGTTGGGTATTATATATACCGGTATTGCTACATTGGCACAATTACTATTGCTTATCCCCTATATTTATGCCTTTATACCGCTTTCGTTTTTTGCGGTAATATTGGCCAATAACCCCAACTTATCCGAAACCGAAATTGTTAAGGCCAGTTTTGCCTTGGGCAATAAAAAATGGGGTATTAGCTTTGGCGCCATGTTCGTGGCCGGTATAATGGCAGCATTGGGTGTTATTGGCTGCGGCATAGGCTTGCTGTTTACTTTATCCATAGCGTATTTGCCCTTGTACGTTATTTACAAAAACGCCATTGGTATCGACAATACCGATGAAATAGATGATATTGGGACTTCGGAAGAATCAAATTACTAAAACCAATTATTTTTAAATGGACAACTTAAATACTTTATCTGAAAAAATCAACCAAAACAAAACCTTGGATTTCGGCAATATCCTAAGCCAATCCATAGAACTGTTCAAAAAAGTTTGGACACAGGGCATGCTGCTCATTTTGCTAAGTATAGCCATTATAATACCCCTTTACCTTTTAATTTACATCCCCATAGTATTTTTTGGCATTATGAGTCCCGCCGCCTTGGGGCCCGAATCGATAAGCGAAAACGAAGCCGTAGCAATGGGCATTGGCTTAATTATCATTACATGTATATTGGGCTTGGCTATTGTATTTTGTTTCATGGTTGTTATTTTCGGGCTTCAAACAGCGTTTTACCGCATTTGCAAAATAAAAGATTTAAACGAAATAGGGAGCGACGACTTTTTCCACTTCTTAAAAAAAGACCATTTAAAAAAAACAATAGCACTGTCCCTATACTCGTTCGGTATCTATTTATTGGCAACAATGCTGTGTTATTTACCTGTTTTTTATGTTATGGTCCCTATGTCGTTTGTTAGTGTTATCCATGCCTTCAACCCTAATTTATCAACTTCCGACATTATAAATTTAAGTTTTAAAATAGGAAACAAATACTGGCTTATAACCTTTGGCTTAATGTTTGTTGCCGGGCTAATGGCCGAATTAGGACTTTTCCTGTGCATTATAGGCATAATAGCAACAGCAGCGTTTGCCTTGCTGCCCCAGTACTTTATCTATAAGGACGTAATAGGTTTTGAAGAAAACAACGATGAAATTGAAAAAATAGGACTAACAGAAGATTAGTCTATTAAATAAAAATTTTAAACAAAGCCTTTTTCCAAAAGAAAGAGGCTTTTTCTATTATAAATACGTAGATAAATATGTAAAATTAGGCAGATAAATTTTTTTTCACATACATTTGTATCCTCAAAAACCGATGTATGGCGAAGAATTTAGTAATAGTAGAGTCTCCCGCAAAAGCAAAAACCATTGAAAAGTTCCTCGGAAAAGATTTTAAGGTAGAATCCAGTTTCGGGCATATTTCCGATTTGCCCTCAAAGGAACTCGGAGTCGATGTCGACGGCGATTTTAAACCAAAATACCAAGTTTCCAACGATAAAAAAGCAGTTGTAAAAAAGCTGAAAGACCTTGCCCAAAAAGCCGATACGGTATGGCTGGCAAGCGATGAGGACCGCGAGGGTGAGGCCATAGCATGGCACTTGGCCGAAACCCTAAAATTGGAAAAGGAAAAAACCAAGCGCATCGTATTTCACGAAATTACCAAATCGGCCATAGAAAAAGCCATTAAAAACCCAAGGGGCATCGATTACGATTTGGTAGACGCCCAACAAGCACGCCGCGTACTCGACCGTATTGTGGGCTACGAACTATCGCCCGTGCTATGGCGAAAAATAAAAGGCGGCCTGTCCGCAGGACGGGTACAATCGGTTTCGGTACGCCTAATTGTCGAGCGCGAGCGCGAAATACAAGCCTTTAACCCCGAGGCTTCTTACAGGATAGATGCCGAATTTTCAAACGAAGCCGGGCAGTCGTTTAAGGCAAAGCTCCCTAAAAATTTCGCCACAAAAGAAGAAGCCCACACATTTTTAGAACAAAACGCAGCAGCTATTTTTAAAGTAGCCGAACTACAAAAAAAACCGGCCAAAAAATCGCCCGCAGCACCATTTACAACATCAACCTTGCAGCAGGAAGCCGCCCGCAAACTATATTTTTCGGTTAGCAAAACTATGACAGTAGCCCAGCGCCTGTACGAATCGGGGCTTATAACCTATATGCGTACCGACAGCGTAAACCTGTCCAACGAAGCCCGCCAAGGCGCACAAACCGAAATACAAAACGCCTATGGCAACCAATACAGCAAACCCAGAAACTACACGGGCACGGCCAAAGGAGCGCAAGAAGCGCACGAGGCCATTCGCCCAACCGATTTTTCCCGCCATTCGGTAAATATCGACCGCGACCAAGCCCGCCTGTACGATTTAATCTGGAAACGCGCCATAGCATCGCAAATGAGCGAGGCCGAACTGGAACGCACCAACGTAAAAATAAGCGCATCCACCCATAACGAAGCCTTTACCGCAAGCGGCGAGGTTATTACCTTCGAAGGCTTTTTAAAAGTATACCTCGAAGGCACCGACGACGAGGATGTGGAACAGGAAGGCATGCTGCCCACCATGCGAACCAACGAAACCCTGCACAACAACCACATTACGGCAACCGAGCGCTACACACGCCCGCCCGCCCGATATACCGAGGCCGCCTTGGTTAAAAAATTAGAAGATTTGGGCATTGGCCGGCCATCGACCTATGCGCCAACCATTTCAACCATCCAAAACAGAAACTATGTCGAAAAAGGCACGGTAGAAGGTACCGCCCGAAAATATAGCCAACTTACCTTAAAAGAAGGAAAAGTAAAAGACAAAACGCTTACCGAAAAAGTAGGCGCCGATAAAGGCAAATTAGTACCAACCGATATAGGCATGATTGTTACCGACTTTTTGGTAAACCACTTCGAACAGATTTTGGATTATAACTTCACGGCACGGGTCGAAGCCAATTTTGATGAAATTGCCGAAGGAAAAGTTGATTGGTCCAACATGATGAAAAGTTTTTATAAAGACTTCCATCCACAAGTCGAGGACGTTCAGGAAAATGCCGAAAGGGAATCCGGCGAGCGCATCTTGGGCACCGACCCCAAAACCGGAAAACCGGTAAGCGTACGCTTGGGCAAATTTGGCCCCATGGTACAAATAGGAGCGCCCGACGACGACGAAAAACAATTTGCAAGCCTAACCCCCGACCAACAACTTAACACCATTACCTACAATGAGGCCATGGACTTGTTCCAACTGCCCAAAACCTTAGGAAAATACCAAGGCGAAGCCGTCGAGGTTAACAACGGGCGTTTTGGCCCTTATGTTAAATTTGGAAATGCGTTCGTTTCGCTTCCAAAAGGAACGGACCCGCTTAACGTCGAGCTAGACGATGCCATTGTTTTAATAAAGGAAAAACAAGAAGCCGATGCCCCTATTTACCATTATAAAGGGCTTCCCGTTCAAAAAGGAAAAGGCCGTTTTGGCCCTTTTATTAAGTGGAACGATATGTTTATAAACGTAAGTACCAAGTACGACTGGGACAATCTTTCCGATGACGACATTGTAACGCTTATCGAAACAAAACTTCAAAAGGAAAGAGAAAAAGTAGTGCACAATTGGGAAACCGACGGCATTCGGGTAGAAAAAGCACGTTGGGGGCGCCATAATGTAATAAAGGGCAAAGTGAAGGTAGAATTGGCAAAAACCGTAGCGGTTGAAAACATGACCTTAACCGAAGCCAAAGCCCTAATAGAAGCTAATGCGCCAAAAAAGAAAACAACAAAAAAAGCGGCGTCAAAAAAGAAGTAATTTAAACAAGGTGGCTTCGACAAGCTCAGCCACCGCACAGCACCAATAAAAAGTTTCATCTATTTAAATTTTATCAAGAACCTATGGTTCAGTTATTTAATTATTTTGACGGGTAATGGTTATTGTTTGCCAAATGCCCATTATGGGCTTCATAATCATTTAAAAGTGACCAAAACAAAAAACAGAGTCTTAAATTAAACCCCTAACATGAACTTAGATTTTCTTGCCCCAATACCCGATGCCGTTTTAGCTCATAACGAGTTATTGCCCGCACAGGCATTAGGTCGAAAAATTAAAATCCACACGGCACAACAAGGCATTCCCGATTTACAAAACGTGAATATTGCCCTTATCGGCGTTCTCGAAAACCGAAATGATACGGATTATATGGGCGAGGATTTTCACTTAAACGCCATTCGAAAAGCATTTTACGGCCTGTTTCCCGGAAGCTGGAACTTATCCCTGGCCGATTTGGGCGATATTAAAAAAGGGGCAACTGTTGAAGATACTTATTTTGCCCTTAAAACAACCGTTAACACATTACTCAAAAACAATATAATTCCCGTAATTTTGGGTGGCAGCCAAGATTTAACCTATCCCAATTACCGGGCCTACGATGCCGTTTTGCCCATGGTAAACATTGCAAATATCGATTGTAAGTTCGATTTGGGCGATTCCTCAAAACCAATAAAAAACAACAGTTTTATTGGCAAAATAATAATGGAACATCCCTATAATTTGTTTAACTATGCAACCGTAGGCTACCAAACCTATTTTAACGCACAGGAAGAAAAGGATTTAATGGAAAGCCTTTATTTTGAAGCGCACCGCCTGGGCGAAATAGCCAACAACATTGCTTTGGTAGAACCCATAATGCGCGATGCCAACATAGTAAGTCTGGATTTAAAAGCCATAAAAGCCTCGGAATTAAACGAAAAACACAAATTTTCGCCCAACGGTTTCGACGGAAAGGAAATTTGCGCCATTGCCCGATATGCAGGTATAAGCAACAAAGTTACATCCTTTGGCGTTTATGAATATAAACCCGCCAAGGACAATGCCATTACGGCTATGCTGGTAGCACAAATACTTTGGTATTTTATTGAAGGCGTGAATTACCGTGTAGCCGATGACGATTTTTCGGATGATAGAAGTTATCAAAAATTTATAACCCTGGCCGAAGAACAGGAGTTAATATTTTATAAAAGTAACAAAACAGGCCGATGGTGGATAGAAATTCCTTTTTTAACGCATGTTGATAATAAATTAAAACGCCATACGTTATTACCTTGCACGCATCAGGATTATATAGATGCTTGCAACAATAAAATACCCGAACACTGGTATAAAGCGTGCCAAAAAAATAGCATATAGCTATTAAACATAAAAGATTGTTTTAAGTTTTAGTTTTATTTAAACAAATTCGTTAAAACAGTAAAGTTGTTTTTTAAAAAATATATAAATAAGTTTGCGCTCTAAAATTGAGACCTAAAATATTAATCTCGAGTTTTCTTATGGATTTGAAAAAGTTTATATTATTAACCACAGTAGCTGTTTTTATGGCAAGTTGCGGCTCCAGTGACAAAGGCGAATTGGTAGGGGTAAAAGGCAAAAGTTGGTATCCCGAAAAACCCTACGGCATGGAATTAATCCCTGGTGGTTCCTTTATTATGGGAAAAAGTAGCGACGATTTTGCAGGTGTTCAAGACGCCCCCTCCAAAACCGTAACCGTTCGCTCCTTTTACATGGACAATACCGAAATTACCAATAGCGAATATCGCGAATTTGTGTACTGGGTACGCGATTCGGTAGTACGTACCGAACTGGCCATAATGGCCGATTTACTTGGAAAGACCCCTGACGATGGCGGTATTGGCGAATACGCCTTTAAAGATGCCGATACGGCAAACATGACCGTTTACGAAAAATACATGTACGACAACTACGCAGGCATGGGGCCAACGGGCTACGAAGGCAGAAAACTAAACCAAAGGGTCGACTTAATTCTCGACACGGCCGAATACCCCGACGAATACTATACCGAGGTTATGGACATGATGTATCTGCCCATGGAAGAAGCCTACAACGGCCAACGTACATGGGACGTTACAAAGTTTAAATTCCAATACAGCTATATGGACATTCAAGAAGCGGCCAGGAACCGTGGTGTAAAGCGTAGCGATGTTATCAAACATGAAGAAATAGAAGTTTATCCCGATACAACGGTTTGGATTCACGATTTCGAATATTCATATAACGAGCCCATGCACAACGATTATTTTTGGCACGAGGCTTATAGCGAATACCCCGTGGTTGGCGTAACCTGGAAACAAGCCAAAGCATTCTGCGAGTGGCGTACCTTAAAGAAAAATTTGTATCAAAAACAAAGAAAAGTAGCTTTCGTTAACACGTTTAGGCTACCATCTGAAGCTGAATGGGAATATGCCGCACGAGGCGGCCTTCAAGCAGCCACCTACCCTTGGGGCGGCCCTTACACCAAAAACGACAGGGGTTGCTACATGGCAAACTTTAAGCCTGTAAGGGGCGATTATGCCGCCGATGAAGCCTTGTATACTGTAGAAGCAAAATCCTTCGACCCCAACGATTACAACTTATACAACATGGCCGGAAATGTATCGGAATGGATTAACGAATCCTATGACCCATCGTCCTACGAATACTCGTCTACCATGAACCCCAACGTTAACGATTTAAAAAACGAGCGCAAGGTTATCCGTGGCGGCTCATGGAAAGATGTAGCCTATTTTCTTGAGGTAAGCTCGCGCGACTACGAATATGCCGATTCGGCAAGAAGCTACATAGGCTTTAGAACGGTACAGGACTATATGGGTACCGATGCTACGGCTAATGCAAAAAACAAAAAGACAAAAAAATAAAACACATTTAACATTTAAAGTATAAAAATACTATGGCAGCATCAAAAACAAGCAAAAAACTAATGAATATGGCCTATGGTCTGGGTGCATCGATTGTAATTATTGGCGCCCTTTTCAAAATAACCCACTTTCAAATCGGGCCGTTAACCGGAAACGTTATGCTAACCATTGGTTTGGTAACCGAGGCTATTATATTTGCCATTTCGGCCTTTGAACCTGTTGATGCCGATTTCGATTGGGCATTGGTTTACCCCGAATTAGCTGGTGGACAAGCTTCAAAGAAAAAAGAAAAACAGGAAGATGCCCAAGGCTTACTTTCTCAAAAACTGGACGGTTTGCTTAAAGAAGCCAAAATCGATGCCGAACTTATGTCCAGTCTGGGGCAAAGCATTAAAAATTTCGAAGGTGCGGCCAAAAACATTTCACCCGCCGTTAACTCTATTGAAGCTACCCGAAAATACGGCGAAGAGCTATCAAAAGCCGCTGCCCAAATGGAATCGCTAAACAGCTTGTACAAAGTACAATTGGAAAGCGCCAGCCGACAAGCCTCCATAAACGAAGAAGCCGTAGAAAACGCAGCCAAGCTAAAAGAACAAATGCAATCGTTAGCCTCTAACCTATCATCCTTAAACGGCGTTTATGGCGGTATGCTATCTGCAATGCACAAAAACTAATTTTAAAAAATCCTAAGGAACTTATTTAATTAGAAAATATGGCAGCAGGAAATTTATCTCCAAGACAAAAAATGATCAACTTGATGTACCTAATATTTATAGCTATGCTGGCTTTAAATATTTCCAAGGAAGTCCTAACATCATTTGGATCCATGAACGAAAAACTAATCGAATCGAACAGGGCTGCCGATGAACGAAACTTAGCCTTTTTTGAAGGATTGGGACAAAAAGCCGAGGAACAGCCCGAAAAATACGCCCCTTTAAAAGCTAAAGCCGATGAAATACGCGAACTTTCCAAAAACTTAAACACCTATTTGGACGATTTAAAAGGAAAAATGGTTCAAGGTGTTGAAGACCCCACAGATTACGAAATTATGGACAAAGGCGATTATTTGGACGAACACTTCTTTAAAGGCGATAAAATAGAACCCGACGGACAAGAATTTTTAAACCAAATAAGCACGTTCCGCAATGGCGTTGTAAAAATATTGGAAGGCCAAAAAGGCATGGAACCCGTAATTGCCGATATTAACAAAAAATTCAGCACCGACCCCGTTACCAATCGTGACGGCAAACAAGTCGAGTGGTTGGATTACAATTACAAAGGTTTCCCACTTGTGGCTTCGTTAACCAAAATGACGCAAATACAATCCGACATTAAAACCATTGGCTCCGAAGTATTGGCAAAAATGATGCAAGGTACGCTATCCAGCGAAGTATCCATGACCAATTACACCACTTTGTTGGAGTCTTCAAAGTCGGCTTATTTTAACGGCGAGGCTTTCGACGGCCAAATAGTGTTGGGCCGTAAAGATGCTTCAACCCGACCCAATAGGGTAGAATTAACCTTAGATGGCCGAAAACTTAGCGACGACCAATACGCTATCGAGGACGGCAGGGTAAAACTTAAAATAAACGCCGGTGGCGTTGGCGAGCATAAAATTGAAGGAAAACTAATTTTTATCCAAGACGGCCAACCTATTGAGGTTCCCGTAAGCTCAACCTTTGCAACGGTATCAAAACCCAACTCGGCTACTATTTCGGCCGATAAAATGAACGTGGTTTACCGCGGTGTTAAAAACCCGATGACCATTTCGTTTGCCGGTATTCCCGATAACAGTGTTAATGCTTCGGCTCAAGGTTTAAACAAACTGGGCGGCACAAAATACGTTATGGACGTAACGGGCGTTTCCGGCCGCGAGGTAACCATTAATGTTAGCGGAAAACTGCCCGACGGACAATCGGTTAACGATAAAGCTACCTTTAGGATAAAAGATTTACCACGCCCAACAGGTACTATCCGCGGCGAGGACGGCGATGTAAAAATGCAAAGAAACTCGTTGGAAATTTCCACCGTTGGTGCCAGGTTCGACGATTTCGATTTCGAACTCCCCCTATCGGTTAGCGGTTTTAAATTTAAAGTACCCGGGCAACCAACCATTCAAGTGGGTGGCAGCAAACTCGACTCAAGAGCCAAACAAGCCCTAAGCCGGGCAAAAAGAGGCGATAACGTTCAAATATTCGATATTCAGGTACAGGCCAGTGGCGTAAGCGTTAAGCTAAAAAAAGTGTCGCCTGTTATTATCGAACTTACAAATTAATACGGTTTAGTTGAATTAAATTCAGCTTAAATAAAAAATTAAGACAGATGAAACGAAAGTGTTTTTTATTAACTGTTACAGCAATTTTAACGGCATTTGGCAGCTTTGCCCAAGCCAACATTCTTAACGCCAAAAGCCCCGACGAAATTGGCGAAAAACGATTGGAACAATTGCTTTTCGATAACGACAAACCCTTGGAATACGGTTATGTGGACGACAGGGATGTACTTTATTCCAACATGGTATGGGAAAAAATCGTGTTAGACGAACGCGTAAACTTTCCGCTTTACTACCCGGTAGACACCAATAACATAGGCTCTAACCGCCGTTCCTTGTACGATGTGCTGGTTAAGGGCATTAAACAGGGTAAAATAAAAAGCATTTACAGCGACTCGTACTTTAGAACAAAAAGCACCATGCGGGACGTAGAGGCCTCGCTATCGAAAATAGACACCACCGATTACGGCATCGAGCAACTAAACGCTGGCGAGGAATTATCGGCCGAGTATGTGGACAGGCGCGATATTACCGCAGCCGATATTGTGGAATACCGCATAAAAGGCCTTTGGTATTTCGACAAGCGCCAAGCCGAAATGAAATACCGCCTGTTGGGTATTGCCCCCGTTGCTCCCGACGTGCATTTTATGGATTCCGAAAACCCCGATTTGGTGGAACTGTTTTGGGTATTTTACCCCGATGCCCGGGAAGTATTGTACGAGGCCAAAACCTTTAATAATAAAAACGGGGCCATGCCCTACTCGTTCGACCATTTGTTAAATGCAAGACGTTTTAACGGCTATATTTATAAAGAAGCAAATATCCAAGGCGATAGGGGCGTTAACGAGTACATTAACGACAATGCCCTAATGCAACTTTTGGAATCGCAACGCATAAAAGAAAAAATTAGGGATTTTGAATTGGATATGTGGACCTATTAATCCCAATGGAAAAAC
Organism: Flavobacteriaceae bacterium; assembly: GCA_047975545.1. Classification (GTDB taxonomy): domain Bacteria; phylum Bacteroidota; class Bacteroidia; order Flavobacteriales; family Flavobacteriaceae; genus JBKEDS01. Next base: position 13,765 of record JBKEDS010000028.1, read on the forward strand.
AACAAAAACTCATCGAATTTCGGTGAGTTTTTTTATTTTTACCACTACTGTTATGTCAACTTTTAATTTAGTATAGAGATTGTTTCGTCGTCGTGCCTCCTTCTTACGATGACGTCATTGCAAGAGAGGTACGAACGAAGCAATCTCATCCGCCATTTTAGGTTGACATAACACTACTTTAAATAGGTTCTCTAATCAAAAAAACAAGGCCATTGCGAGGCACAAAACTATCCCCATTTTAAACATATTAAAAAATGAAACACCCATTATTAAGTTTTAATCACACAGCGGGATGTTAATTTGGGTGTTCCATGTGACTATTAAAAACAATAAATATTAACACATGAAACAAGTAGATTATATCGTCGTTGGTCTGGGCTTGGCGGGCCTAAGTTTTTGCGAGCAACTAAAAACCCACAACAAAACCTTTGTGGTGTTCAATAACGCCTCGCAACAATCCTCGGCAGTAGCGGGCGGTTTATATAATCCCGTCGTTTTAAAACGCTTTACGCCCGTTTGGAAATGCGAAGAACAGTTAAAAACAGCCCATAAGCTATACACCCGTTTAGAACAAGAGCTGGGCATTACCTTAAACTACAACATCCCCGTTTACAGGCGCTTTGCCTCCTTGGAAGAACAAAACGATTGGTTTACGGCTTCCGACAAGCCCATACTATCCAAATACATGTTGCCCGAGGTTATTAAAAACACCAATAAAGCGGTTAACGCCCCTTTTGGCTTCGGAAAAGTATTGCACACAGGACGAATAGACATCAAAACCCTAATAAATACTTATAAAAAAGAACTTATAAAAAAGAACCTTTATTTTGAAGCAGAATTTAATTACAGCGCTTTAAACATAGAAAAAAACACCATAACCTACCAAAATATTACTGCCAAACAAATCGTGTTTGCCGAAGGTTTTGGCATTAAACAAAACCCGTATTTTAATAATTTACCATTGGTACCCGCAAAAGGCGAACTATTAATTATACAGGCTCCCGAACTACAAATAAATTACGTGCTAAAGGCAAATATTTTTTTAATTCCCATAGAAAACGATTTTTATATTGTTGGAACAACCTATAATTGGAACGACCTAACCAATACCCCAACCGAACAAGCCGAAGAAGAATTATTAGCAAAATTGAAAAAAGAAATAAACGGCCCGTTTACGGTTATTAACCAAGTAGCGGGCATTAGACCAACCGTAAAGGACAGAAGGCCTCTTGTAGGTAGGCACCAAAAATTAAACAATGTATACGTGCTGAATGGATTGGGAACAAGAGGCGTGATGATAGGCCCTTACGTAGCCCAAAAACTCTATCAAAATATTGAAAACAAAACACCCTTGGAAACCGAAATAGATTGCGCCCGGTTTTATAAATAGAAAAGTTTCTACTTCTTTTTCTTCGCAAGCAGCTTATCGTAACTCATAAAAAAGTTAATCCAAATATTTCGCGAAAGCCTTAAAATAATAGGCAAAAACACGATTAAGGTAGCCACGATAGAAATAAAAATACCATCTACCGAAGCCCCAAAAACATAATGCGAAATAACAAAAGCGGCAACGGCAAAAGCAATACCAACAGCATAGCTTACGTACATGGCGCCATAAAAAAACGATGGTTCTATTTTATATTTGGTATTGCAATTGCTGCATTTTTCGTGCATCGATAATGCCTCGGACAGCACATAAGGGTTCTTGTTCACGTACATTGACTCCTCGTGGCACTTGGGGCATGTACCCGTTAAAATGCTATATAACTTATAACCTTTTGCAAACATATTATTTAGTTTACTTTTGTACCCGAAAATATTTCGGCATTATATTCAGTTAAACAAAAGTAGTGTTTAAAACGAAATATACTGTAATTTAAGTTACATAACCATGATGAACATCCATAATCTGTCCATTTCCTTTCAAGGCGAATACCTCTTTGAAGATATAACCTTTAAATTGGTTGGTGGCGACAGGGTTGGTTTAATAGGAAAAAACGGGGCGGGAAAATCCACCATGCTTAAAATTTTGGCAAGGGAAATGGAACCCGATTCCGGACAAATAGCAACCGACAAAACCCTTAAAATAGGCTTTTTAAAGCAAGATATCGATTTCGACTTGGGGCGTACCGTGTTAAACGAAGCCTACGAAGCCTTCACCGAAATAAAAACCATTGAAGCCCAATTGGAAACCATAAACACCCAATTGGCCGAGCGCACCGATTACGAAAGCGATGCTTACCACCAGCTTATGGTCGATGTTAACGACTTACAGCACCAATACGAAATCCTGGGCGGTTACAATTACCAAGGCGAAACCGAAAAAATCCTACAAGGCCTCGGTTTTAAAAGAAACGATTTTACCAAACTTACCGATACTTTTTCCGGCGGGTGGCGCATGCGTATCGAGCTGGCCAAACTACTGCTCCAAAACAACGATATTTTACTGCTGGACGAGCCAACAAACCATTTGGATATAGAATCCATTATTTGGTTAGAAGGCTTTTTAAAAAGCTATTCGGGCGCCGTGGTAATCGTATCGCACGACAAAATGTTCCTGGACCACGTAACCAACAGGACCATTGAAATTTCCTTGGGAAGGATTTACGACTACCCCAAGCCCTACTCCCAATATTTGGTACTGCGCGAGGAAATCAGGACACAGCAATTGGCCTCGCAAAAAAACCAACAAAAGCAAATCGAGCATACCGAAAAGCTAATTGAAAAATTCCGTGCCAAGGCCTCAAAGGCATCAATGGCGCAATCGCTTATAAAAAAACTGGATAGGATTGACCGCATTGAGGTCGACGAGGACGATAACAGCGTTATGACCCTAAACTTTCCCGTATCGGTAACGCCGGGAAAAGTCGTTATAGAAGCCGAACACGTTTCAAAAAGCTACGGCAATAACAACGTTTTAAAAAATATAAACCTATTAATAGAACGCAACAGTAAAACCGCCTTTGTTGGGCAAAACGGACAAGGAAAATCCACATTGGCCAAAATTATCGTGGGCGATATTAAGTTTGAAGGCCATTTAAAACTTGGGCATAACGTACAATTAGGCTATTTTGCCCAAAACCAAGCCGAGTACCTCAACGGCAACAAAACCGTTTTGGATACCATGATAGATGCCGCCAACGAAACCAACCGCAGCAAGGTAAGGGATATTTTAGGCGCTTTTTTGTTTCGGGGCGACGAGGTAGATAAATATGTTAGGGTACTTTCCGGTGGCGAGCGCAACCGACTGGCATTGGCCAAGCTCCTATTGCAGCCGTTTAACGTGTTAATAATGGACGAGCCTACCAACCACTTGGACATAAAATCCAAAAACGTACTAAAAGACGCCCTAAACCGATTTGAAGGCACGCTTATCCTGGTTTCGCACGACCGCGATTTCCTCCAAGGGCTAACCAATAAGGTTTACGAGTTTAAGGACCATAAACTCAAGGAATATTTGGGCGATATAGATTATTACTTAGAGCAACGCAACGTAGACAGTTTCCGTGATGTGGAAAAACGAACCATAGTTGAGGAAGAAAAACCAAAAGAAACCAACCAGCAATCCTACGAAAACCAAAAAAAACTAAAATCGCTTAACAATAAACTCAGCAGTGTTGAAGCTAAAATAAGTCGGTTAGAGCGGGATATAAAAGCCATTGATGCCGAATTAGAGCATAATTACGAAGCCCTAACCCAAACCCCCGGCTTTTTCGATAAATACCAAACGCTAAAACAAGCGTTACAGGATTATATGGAACAATGGGAAACCGTTCAAATAGAAATTGAAGCCTTTGAAGGTTAAATCAAAATACTGAAAAATAAATATCCAACTGTTTATTAATACCAATAAAACCTAATATTTTTTACACTTCATCGAATAAAATAGTTTTTCATCTATAAAAAAGCTAATTTAGTATTCCCAAAACTACTAACAGATGAAAACTAAATTACTTTTTGTTCTGGCACTATTCGTGGTGCTTTCAACTACGGCGCAAATTCCTTCAAAAGAAAAATCGGCCTTAATTGCGCTTTACAAGGCTACAAACGGCAATGCTTGGCACGTTAAATGGGATTTAACCGCTCCCGCCGAATCGTGGTACGGCATAAAAACAGAAAACAACCAAGTTGTGGAAATAAACTTGGCACACAACAACTTACAAGGCGGATTACCTTTGGAAATAGGCAATTTTACAAACCTTCAAAAATTAAACCTCGGCTTTAATACTCTAACGGGCGCTTTACCTTCAACACTTAAAAATTTAAAAAACCTGATGGTCCTTCAATTGTTCATGAACCATTTGGAAGGTGCAATACCAAACGAAATAGCCCAGTTAGAAAACCTTAAAATACTGCACTTGTACTGCAATAAATTTTCGGGCAAAATCCCTTCAACACTTACCCAGTTAACAAATTTAGAGGAGTTGCTACTGGGCAGCAATTTTTTAACAGGCCATATTCCAGAAGACATTGGCCAATTAACCAACTTAAAAAAACTAAGCCTGATAGACAACCAACTTGAGGGCGATATTCCCTTCGGAATAGCAAAATTGGTGCATTTGGAAGAATTGGTACTTTCAACAAGCGGAACAACAAACAATATGTCCCTTGTTTTTTCAAAATTGGAAAAGTTAAACACCTTTGTGGTTGGCCCAAACAATACTTTAGAACGTGTCCAAGAACATGCGCCCTTAAACATGTTTCCCGTAAATACCTCTACCGCTATATTGGATATTGAAAAAGAATAGATTTAGTTTTGCACCACTGTAAGCGTAGCGAAACAGTCTGTTACTTGCATGGTACAGATTGCTTTCATGCCTCTTCGCAATGCTGCCCAACTTCAAAAACCAAAACTCGTTCCCTTAGGCAAGCCTAGGAGCCAAGCTGTTGTTCGTTAACCAACAGGGGTTAATTCAACGTAAAACTACTAATCAGTTCCACGCCGCTATCGGTATAGCTGTATTGGTAAATGGTATTGTTGCCTATTAGCAGTAAGGCTTTTTCCAAAGGAATAACGTCCCTGGCCTGAATATCCTTAAAAGTATCCAAGGCTTTTAGGCTTAACGGATTGGTTTTATCGAACAGCTTTAAGCCCGAAGTGCCATCGCACACAAACAAGGTGTTGGCTTTTATGCCCAGTCCGTACGGATTGCCCAAAGTATAACGGCCAACCAAAGTGGGATTTTCTTTTTTGCTAACATCAATAACTTCCAGCACGCTTTCCAACTGGCCACAAGCGTTGCCGCCACGCAGGGTTAAATAGGCATAATCGCCATCGACCACCACGGGGTCGCAGCCTTGCCAATGGCTAAACTCCGAAACAAACTCGGGCGCCGATGGGGTTTCAATGCTATAAATGTACATGCCGTGGGTACTGCCCAAATACAAATAACCATCGGCATGAAACAAGGTTTCTATACTCCACCCGGCATATTGGGTGTTTTCCAGTACGGGCGATTTTAAATTTTTTATATTGAAAACAGCCATTTGGTTACTGCCAACGGCGTACAAATAATTATCCACTATTTGAAAACGGGCCAACGAGCCTCCCGTACCCGTGGTCGATTCGGGCGAGTTCGATACGGCGCCATCAAAAACCGTCCCAGGGCCAATATTGTTTGTTTTTTTACGGGTTTCGGTAGTTATTGTCCAGCCCACGATAATTTCTTCTTGGTAGTTAAAACTAAAATAATCTACCACCTGAACGCCTTCCGGCACTTGGTAATCGTAAATTTCAAAAACATCTTCCAAACGTTCAATCAGGGTTATATTGCTAATATCCGATATATCGAAAGCCAGCAAATCGGTAGCGCTGTCGGCATATAAAATATTATCTTTTACCGATATATCCGCATTAGCGGGAATTTTAATAAACGCCGTAGCCTGGGGCGATTTCGGGTTGGAATTATTAATAACCTGAACGCCTTTATTTACCTCGGCCACAAAAATATAGTCTTGGTAGGCATAAATTTTTCCAGTTTCGCTTACACTTGGCTTGGGTGGGATTATTTCAACCTGCTTCCTAAATTCAATCTTGCTCATAAGCTCGGGAGTAGCTACCTGTACGGTTTCGTAATTGTCGTCGTTGGTATCGCAGGAGTAGGTTATTAACAATATCAGGGTGAGAAAAAGATAATTAAGTTTCATGTTTGGCTATTTTTTTACAAAGATGCGTATTTTATATAATGGTTGCGTGTTCCCCCTAATAATAAATTTAAAGGAACAAAATAAAACTGTCACTTTGTCATAAACCGTAAATATGTTGTATCTTTGCATGCTTATTGAACAAATTTTGCTTCAATTCAACTTATGGAAAAAATTATAGACGAAAATAAACAAGGCGAAACCCTGTCGTTACAACAAAAAGAAGGCAACAAACGTAAACTTTTTATTGAAAGCTACGGCTGCCAGATGAACTTTAGCGATAGCGAAATAGTAGCTTCCATTTTGGCCGACCAAGGGTTTAACACCACCCAAAACCTTGAGGATGCCGATTTGGTTTTGGTAAATACCTGCTCGATAAGGGACAAGGCCGAACAAACCATTCGCAAGCGTTTGGAAAAATACAACGCCGTAAAAAGGGCGCAAAATCCCAACATGAAAGTTGGCGTTTTGGGCTGTATGGCCGAGCGTTTAAAAGCCCAGTTTCTTGAAGAAGAAAAAATAGTGGACCTCGTTGTAGGCCCCGATGCCTACAAGGATTTACCCAATTTGCTAACCGAAATAGACGAAGGCCGTGAGGCCATAAACGTTATTCTTTCCAAGGAAGAAACCTATGGCGATATTTCGCCCGTGCGCCTTAACTCCAACGGCGTAACCGCTTTTGTGTCCATTACCCGTGGCTGCGACAATATGTGTACCTTTTGCGTAGTGCCGTTTACACGAGGGCGCGAGCGCAGCAGGGAACCGCAAAGTATTTTGGAAGAAATTAACGATTTATGGAACAGGGGCTTTAAGGAAGTTACCCTTTTGGGGCAAAACGTAGATAGCTACCTTTGGTACGGTGGTGGCCTAAAAAAGGATTTTGAAAAAGCCAGCGATATACAAAAAGCCACAGCTGTAGATTTTGCCCAATTGTTGGATACCTGCGCCACCAAATTCCCAAGGATGCGTTTTCGTTTTTCAACCTCAAACCCACAGGACATGCACATTGGGGTTATCGAGGTTATGGCCAAGCACCACAATATATGCAAGTACATACACTTGCCCGTACAATCGGGCAGTACCCGTATTTTAAAAGCCATGAACCGCCAGCATACCCGCGAGGAGTACATAGCACTGGTCGATAAAATTTACGAGCTAATCCCCGATATTTCGTTGTCGCAGGACATTATTGCCGGTTTCCCCACCGAAACCGAGCAAGACCACCAAGATACATTAAGCCTAATGGAACACGTACGCTACGATTTCGGTTTTATGTTTGCCTATTCCGAACGCCCCGGAACATTGGCCGAGCGTAAAATGGAAGACGACGTTCCCGACGAAGTTAAAAAACGCCGCCTAACCGAAATTATAGACCTGCAACAAAAATTAGCCTTGGAGCGCACACAGCGTTTTGTAGGCCAAACGGTCGAGGTTTTAATTGAAAAAGACTCCAAACGTTCCAATAAGCATTGGCACGGCCGCAATAGCCAAAACACAGTTGTGGTTTTCCCAAAGGAACACTACAAAACAGGCGATTTTGTAAGCGTAAAAATAACCGAATGCACCAGTACGACCTTAATTGGTGAAGCAGTGGGATTTCCCTCCTAACCTCCCCTATTTTCGACTATGCCCAATACAAACTCGGGGAGGGACAGGAGCCCTAATAAAAACAGAATTAACATATAAATCCCCCCTTCAGGGTAAGGGAAAAAATAAAATGAAGCAGATAAAAACATATAAAAACAGTATTAACACAACAAATTCCCCCTTCGGGGGTTAGGGGAAACATGGAGTCCGTTCAAGCCATAAAACAGCGTTTCGGTATAATAGGCAACACGCCCAGCTTAAACCGCGCTATTGAAAAAGCCATTCAGGTAGCCCCTACCGATATTTCGGTATTGGTTACCGGCGAAAGCGGGGTGGGCAAGGAAAGTATCCCGAGAATAATACACCAACTGTCGCACCGCAAGCACAACAAATACATTGCGGTAAACTGCGGCGCCATACCCGAAGGCACCATAGACAGCGAGCTTTTTGGCCACGAAAAAGGGGCCTTTACGGGCGCCACACAAACCCGTGAGGGTTATTTTGAAGTGGCCGATGGCGGCACCATTTTTCTGGACGAAGTTGGCGAACTGCCCCTAACCACGCAAGTACGCCTGTTACGGGTCTTGGAAAACGGCGAGTTTTTAAAAGTAGGCTCCAGCAAAGTGCAAAAAACCAATGTGCGCATCGTGGCGGCCACCAACGTTAATATGTTCGAGGCTATTGAAAAGGAAAAATTCCGTGAGGATTTGTACTACCGCCTAAGCACCGTAGAAATACACTTGCCGCCATTGCGCGAGCGCCACGAGGATATTCACCTTTTATTCCGAAAATTTGCAAGCGACTTTGCCCTAAAATACAAAATGCCAACCATTAAGCTAACCGACGATGCCGTAAGCCTATTGCTGCACTACCGTTGGGGCGGCAACATTAGGCAATTGCGCAATATTGCCGAACAGTTATCGGTTTTGGAGCAAAACCGGACCATTTCGGCGCAAACCCTAAAAAGCTATTTGCCTACTTCGGGAAGCACCTTGCCCGCCGTAATAAAAACCCAAAAGCAGGAAAGCGATTTCAGTAGCGAGCGTGAAATTTTGTACAAGGTTCTTTTTGATATGAAAAACGATTTAAACGACCTGAAAAAGCTCACTTTGGAACTTATGAAAGGTGGCAACGTTAAGGATGTTGAAAAAAATAACGAAACCCTAATTCAAAAAATATACGGCAACCACGACGAAGCCGATGCCGAATACGAAGAAAGCCCAACGGGAAGCGACCTGATTTCAATACCCGAACACATCCCTAATAGCATTCCGGTTGAAGATGTTTCGGATAAATATCATTTTGCCGAAGAAATTGAAGAAGAAGAACTCCTGTCGCTACACGACAAGGAACTGGAACTAATTAAAAAATCCTTGGAACGCCACAGCGGAAAACGCAAGTTGGCCGCCGCCGAACTGGGCATAAGCGAACGCACTTTATATCGAAAAATTAAACAATACGACTTGTAAAACAGCGTTATAACAATGCTTTCATTTTTTTAAAGAAAACATGAAAAAATATTTTATATACTTTATACTTTTAACGCTTGGTTTTACACTTTACAACTGCGGCATTTACTCGTTTACGGGCGTTAAAACCAACGCCAAGACCTATCAGGTAAACCGTATTGAAAACAATGCCCTTTTAGTTGAACCCGGTTTGGAACGCGATTTTAAAATTGCCCTTGAGGATTTAATTCAAAACCAAACCAACCTAACCTTGGTAACCTCCAACGCCGATTTGGTGTACGAAGGCGAAATAACCGATTACCGCATTTCGCCAACAACGGCAACCTCCGAAAATACAGCGGCACAAAACCGCTTGACCATTTCGGTAAAAATAAGGTTTACAAACCGTATTAAGGAAGATGACGATTTGGACCAATCCTTTTCTTTTTACTACGATTATGCGGGCAGTGCCCAACTTACGGGCGGGCTAAAGGCCACCGCCCACGACGAAATTTTGGAACGCCTTACACAGGACATCATTAATGCTACATTAGCCAAATGGTAAATTATTTTTAAAAATGACGCCAACCGATTTTACATACATACTCCAAAACCCGGAACATGTTTCTTCGGAAAAAACCGAGGCCTTAAAATTGGTTATCGAGGCGTTTCCTTATTTCCAATCGGCCAGGGCATTGCTTTTAAAAGGGCTGAAAAACCAAAACAGTTTTAATTACAACCAAGAACTAAAAACAACAGCGGCCTACACCACGGATCGCAGTATGCTGTTCGATTTTATTACTTCGGAAACGTTTGCCCAAAACGAAATTTCGAAAAACATAAAGCAAAACGCCTTCAACTTAAAACATATAAACGTTGAAGCTATCGATATTTCAATTAACAAAAAAGTAACCGTCGATACGGTTTTGCAACAACAAATAAACGAAACTTCTGGCGTTTTGGACCCCCAACTCTTTCAACCCAAGGACATTTCAACATCCAAGGTGGCGCATCATCTTTTAGAAGAAACAACTGCTGCCGACACCGAAAACCAAAAGCCCGATGCCGTTTTAAATATTGGTGCGCCGTTCACTTTCAACAAAACCGAAATACATTCCTTTAACGAATGGCTTAAACTAACCCAGTTAAAACCCATTGAACGGGATGATGACGAAACACTTTTAACAGAAAAAACAGTTTCGAAAGAAGACAAAAAACGCTCTAAAAAATTTGCGCTAATCGATAAATTTATAACAACAAACCCCAAGATAAACCCCAACAGCACTACGGTTTCAAAGGAAAACTTGGCCAAGGCAAACATGATACAGCCCGAGACCCTAATGACCGAAACACTGGCCCGTATTTACTTGGAACAAAAAAATTATAAAAAGGCCATTCAATCTTATAAAATATTAAGTTTGAAATATCCAGAAAAAAGTAGTTTCTTTGCAAACCAAATTAGGGCAATAGAACATTTACAAGAACAAAACAACAATAAATAATGAGTACGTTTACAATATTTTTAGTATTAATAGTTGTGGTAGCATTTTTGCTGGTAGTGGTAATTATGGTTCAAAACCCCAAGGGTGGCGGACTATCGTCGTCCTTTGGCGGTGGCGGCACCCAACAATTGGGCGGTGTTAAAAAAACAACCGACTTTTTGGACAAAAGCACATGGACCTTGGCAACCTTATTGCTGGCCTTGATTTTGTTATCCAACGTAGCCATTAACCGAGGTTCCGGCACGGTAGAATCGAAAGCTTTGGACACAGAGGCTTCCGCACCTACATCGGCACAACCCTTGCCAACACCAACGCAAGATGCAACCAACAATGCAACTACGCCCGAAACCACTAACGATTCGGCACAGTAAATAATTTATAAAAAGAAAAGAAAATGCCAGCTATTAAAGTTGGCATTTTTTGTTGCTGCAAGTTTGTCAGTTTTAAGCCCATGGCACACTTTTAGAATAATTCCTTTCCGTTAACATTAATTTTTAAACTTTAAAATATAAAAATCAAATGGCATTAAACATTAAACCATTAGCAAACCGCGTTCTTATCGAACCAGCCCCAGCCGAAACCAAAACAGCAGCGGGCATTATAATTCCAGACAACGCTAAAGAACGGCCACAAAAAGGCACTGTTGTTGCCGCAGGAAAAGGCACCAAGGAAGAGCCCGTAACCGTAAAAGTTGGCGATACCGTGCTATATAGCCGACATGCAGGTTCGGAATTAAAATTAGAAGGCAAAGACTACCTAATGATGCGCGAAAGCGACATTTGGGCAATTGTATAACCCCACACAAACCTTTCAAAAAAACTAAAATAAAAACAATCCGTTCCAAGAATCCGAAACCTCAAACTTGGAACCTCAAACCAAAATAAAATGGCAAAAGAAATAAAATTCGATATTGAAGCCCGCGACGGTTTAAAACGCGGCGTAGACGCATTGGCCGATGCGGTAAAAGTAACCTTAGGCCCCAAAGGCCGCAATGTTATTATTGGCAAAAGTTTTGGCGCACCACAAGTAACAAAGGACGGTGTATCGGTAGCCAAGGAAATAGAATTAGAAGATGCCCTTGAAAACATGGGCGCGCAAATGGTTAAGGAAGTAGCCTCGAAAACCAACGATTTGGCGGGCGATGGCACCACAACTGCCACCGTATTGGCGCAAGCTATTGTAAAAGAAGGCTTAAAAAACGTAGCCGCGGGCGCAAACCCAATGGACTTAAAACGTGGTATCGACAAGGCCGTTGAGGCCATTACCAAGGATTTGGAAAAACAAGCCAAAAAAGTGGGCAACTCTTCGGAAATGATTAAGCAAGTAGCTTCCATTTCGGCCAACAACGACGATACTATTGGCGAGTTGATTTCGCAAGCGTTTTCTAAAGTTGGAAAAGAAGGCGTTATTACCGTTGAAGAAGCCAAAGGCATGGACACCTATGTTGATGTAGTTGAAGGCATGCAGTTCGACCGAGGCTATTTATCGCCTTATTTTGTAACCGATGCCGATAAAATGATTGCCGATTTAGATAATCCGTACATTTTATTATTCGATAAAAAAATATCAAACTTACAGGAAATCCTTCCTATTTTAGAACCCGTGGCACAATCTGGCCGCCCGCTTTTAATCGTAGCCGAGGATGTTGATGGGCAAGCCCTTGCCACCCTTGTGGTTAACAAACTTCGTGGCGGATTAAAAATTGCTGCCGTTAAAGCTCCCGGTTTTGGTGACAGGCGCAAAGCCATGTTAGAGGATATTGCCATTTTAACAGGCGGTACCGTAATTTCGGAAGAAAGAGGCTTTACCCTTGAAAATGCCGATTTAAGCATGTTGGGCACGGCCGAAACCGTAACCATAGATAAGGACAACACTACCATTGTAAACGGTTCGGGCAACGCCAAGGATATTAAAGCCCGCGTAAACCAAATAAAAGCACAAATAGAAACCACCACCAGCGATTACGATAAGGAAAAACTCCAGGAACGCTTGGCCAAATTGGCGGGCGGTGTAGCCGTACTTTACGTAGGCGCTGCCAGCGAAGTTGAAATGAAAGAGAAAAAAGACCGTGTGGACGATGCCCTGCACGCTACAAGAGCAGCCGTTGAAGAAGGCATAGTTGCCGGCGGTGGCGTGGCTTTGGTTAGGGCCAAATCGGTTTTGGAAAAACTTACAACCAATAATCTTGACGAAACCACAGGCATACAAATAGTTGCCCGTGCGGTAGAAGCTCCTTTACGCACGATTGTTGAAAACGCCGGAGGCGAAGGTTCTGTGGTAACAAACAAGGTTTTGGAAGGCAAAAAAGATTTTGGTTACGATGCCAAAAACGAAGTGTATGTGGATATGCTTAAAGCCGGCATTATCGACCCTAAAAAAGTAACCCGTGTGGCCTTGGAAAATGCGGCTTCCGTTGCTGGCATGATTTTAACCACCGAGTGTGCCTTGGTAGATATTAAAGAAGACACCCCAGCTATGCCGGGCGGCATGGGCGGCGGTATGCCGGGCATGATGTAACGCACATTAGACGTTAAATAAAATTAAAAAACGCTTCAAAAAAAGTTTTTCGAAGCGTTTTTTGTTTCTCCTACAAACCGTTACAGCTAATCTTTTCCATCGGTTTTATGGTCGTCTACAACGGCATTGTCCCTATATTTACAGCAGGGGTGTACACTGTTATAGGCTTCGTCCGTTGCTTTTAGGTCCTTGGTATCGTGGCCTGCTTTTGCAATATTTTGTTTAATACTGTCCATGTTTGTTTTGCGCGCATCGAAAAACAGTTTTAGCTCATGGGTTTTAACATCCCAATTGGCGCTTTTAACACCTTTGGTAGCCAAACAGGCTTTTTCTATCCTGCTTTTGCACATCATGCAAACGCCATCGACATCTATCGAAGCTATTGCGTTTTTGTTTTGCGCAAATGTTGCCACGCCAAAAAAGAGTAACGAAATGGTTAAAATGTGTTTCATTTTTTGTGGTTTTTGTTTGTTGTTATTTTATTTTAAATCGTAATCCAGCATAATACATACTGCCATAAATAGGGCCGTACACAAAAGTAGTATCAAAATTTGAACCAAACGGATTGTCGGTCGCCAAAATTGGGGTTTGCTGCTTTACGTTGGTAATGTTTTCGCCTCCCAAATACACTTCGAACCTTGATGAAAACACTTTGGTTATTTGTGCGTTTAAAGTAGAAACCGTTGGTGTAAAGGCTGGCAATTGGTACTGAACGGGATTGCTTGTTGTTGAAGAAAAACGCTGCTCGCCCAGCCAATTAAAAGTTGTATCGAATTTCCATTGCCCCCCGTTTTCTTTCGTATTTGTTTCAAAAGAAGCATTGGCAAAAATCCTATGCTTGGGCACTAACGGTTTTTGCAACTTTCCGGAATTGTACTGGGTTTGCACATCGTAAAACTTGTAGGCCGTTCGTAAATTTAAATGCTCTAAAAGGTTATAGTTTAATTCAACTTGAAAACTATTAGCAAAACTCGAACCATCTAAGTTATAAAAGTTGACTTCCTGTGGGTTTTCATAATCTACCACGACTTGATTTTTAAAATCGGTTCTGTAAAAATCCACCGTTACATCGGCTTGGCGTCCAAAAAGGTTAAAGCCTTGTAGGTACGATACGCCATAGTTCCAGGCAATTTCGGGATCCAACCCATAAATTTCACCCGTATTGTTTAAAATATTTATACGGCGCGAGGTGGCAAACATATTTTGGTTTTCGGTAAAAATATTGGCACTGCGCTTGCCCCGCCCAAAGGATGCCCTAAAAGCCGATTTTCCCCAAGGCGCATAGCGCAAATGAAACCGTGGCGTAATAAAATTGCCCAACAAATTGTGGTGGTCCGCCCGAATGCCTGCCGTTAAGTTCAGCTTGCTTAAATTATCGTAATTATATTCAAAAAAAGCACCTATCGAGTTTTCGGTACGCTTGTAATTTGGGGCTAAATTTTGTACCGCAATAGCTTCGTTATAGTGGTCGTAAGTGTAGCTCAGCCCTGTTTTAAATTTATGCCGCGAATCGCTAATTATAGAGTTATAAATAGCATTAGCGTAAAGGCTGTTGTGCGTTATGTCGTATTGGTTCAGCCCAAAGTACGAGTCTTGCTTATGGCTGCTAAAAGCGGTTTGTACGCCAAGGCTTTGCCAAGGTATTTCGGGGTTTACATACCCCAATTTAGCCGAAATTTCGTAGCGCTTGGTACCTACCTCGCTACCCCAGGCGTTTGTGGTTAGCTTATCGGTTTTGGGATTAAAACCAAGCTGTCCGGTTTGTTTGCTGTCGTTTAAAAACTTCACATTAATAAAACTAATCAAACCCTTTTCGGCGTTGGTGTATTGCCAGCGGTTCATTAGGTTTATTTGGTTGTACAGGGGCATATCCAAAAAGCCGTCGTTGTTTACATCGTGTTTTTTGTTGTGGGTATTGCCGTGTACGTACAAACCGGTATGCCATTTGTTGCTAACCTTTGTATTAAAGTGGGTGTTTAGCTCCATTCTTTCGCTTGATGCGCCGTATAGGTTAAGGTAAAATTTGTTATCGGTTGCGGGCTTTACCAATTCGGTATTAATGCTGCCCGCAATACTTTCGTAACCGTTAACCACACTGCCTGCGCCTTTTGTAACTTGTATACTTTCCACCCAAGTACCGGGAATAAAACTTAGCCCATAGGTTTGCGAAGCACCACGGATGGACGGTATGTTTTCGGTTGCTATTAAAATATAAGGGCTTGTTAGGCCCAACATTTTTATTTGTCGGGTTCCGGTTAGGGCATCGGCAAAGTTAACGTCGATGGACGGATTGGTTTCAAAACTTTCCGATAGGTTGCAACAGGCCGCTTTTAACAATTCGTCGCTGCTAATGGTTAAGGTGTTTGCCGCCTTAATATACGATTTTGCGGTGGCTTGTTTTCGCGAAGTTACCACAACCTCGTCCAGATTATCGGTAGGCCGCAGCCAATGGTGTACCATTTTTGGTGCCGTAATGCTTAAAGTATCGGTTTTAAAACCAACGTAGCTTATTACCAGTTTGGCGTATTCTTTTTTATAATCTATGGTGAATTTACCATCAATATCGGTAACCGTACCAACGGTGGTGTTCAACCAATATACGTTAGCGCCGGCCAAGCCTATGTGCTTGTTTTCGGGGTTTGCTTCCATGACCATTCCTGTTATTTTGCTTTGCGAAACAACGGCCAATGGCATAAAAAACAATAGATATATTATTTTTTTCATTTTGAATTTGATTTTTTTTTGAATTGAATTGAATTTGAATTGGGTTTCAACTAATACATTCGGGATGTTTTGTTGAATGGCTTAAAACTTTTCAACAAAAAGACAGTCCTCCAAAGAAAATTTAGGATAAACTTTAAGCCCGAACAACATTCGGAATAAAAAAAGAAATCAAATTAAAAATACTTGGTCGCGCACCTGTATATCGGCAACCAAGTTGGGCGGAGAGTAATTTTTATGCGGAATTATTTGCTTTGGCAAACTTTCGAACAAGCCCAAAAACGCATAGGCATAGCTTACCAAAAACACTTGCTGGGCATGCTCCAAATCGGTAAGCGCTGTTACGGTTAGCTCGTCCTGACCCTTAATGAGGTCTACCGTATCGTTGCAGCAACTTTTTTCCTTAACCGAAGGGGTTTTGGCATCCATGCCCTCGGTTTCCGAGCATTTTTCTACTGCCGAAAAAATGGAAACATCAATTAAAGTATCGCCACAAAAATGTTTTTCAACCGTAAACGACACCGTTGAAAACACGACCAAAATAGCCATGAAAACCGAAACCATTTTATGTAGCATTTGCCTTATCACACCGCAAAATTAAAAAATATTTTTTATTAGATGGCTTTTTATGTTATGGTTAACATTTTAGCGCAACATAACATTTACCTTTGCCCTAAAACGTCCCGAACATGATTTTTGAAACTTTAAAACCGCAAATAACGGCAATTACAACCAATACCAAAAAACCGATAAACGAACGCCTTTTAAGCATTTGCCAATTATTAAAAACCAATATAACGTATTATAATTGGGTGGGGTTTTATTTTAGAAATGGTGAAAAAGAAGAACTTAAACTGGGCCCGTACGTTGGCCTCCCGACCGACCATACCGTTATTCCGTTTGGCAAGGGCATTTGCGGGCAAGTAGCCGTAAGCAATAAAAACTTTGTGGTACCCGATGTGGCCGCACAGGACAATTACATTGCGTGCAGCATTAGCGTTAAGGCCGAAATCGTGGTTCCTGTTTTTGTAAACGGCAAAAACATTAGGCAAATAGATATAGACTCAAACACCTTAAACCCCTTTACCAAAGCCGACGAGGATTTTCTGGAATTTGTATGCCGCCAAGTGGCTGCAATCCTGTAAAAATTTCACCTTAAAAATCCGCTTGTTAACAACTTTCGTATTTGGTTGAAAAACCAATTTGTTTTTTGATTTATAATCCCTTGTTTTTTAGTTGAAATAACTACTTTTGCAACTTACAAGGACTTTTTAAAAAATGAGCAACGAAAAAACAATAAAATCGGCATTAATTTCAGTATTTAGCAAGGACGGTTTAGCGCCTATCGTAAAAAAACTAAACGGGCAAGGCGTAACCATTTATTCCACCGGGGGTACCCAAAAATTTATAAACGATTTGGGTATCGATGTTGTGCCTGTTGAAGAAATAACCTCCTACCCCTCAATCCTTGGCGGGCGTGTAAAAACATTGCACCCAAAGGTGTTTGGCGGTATTTTAAACCGACAAAACAACGAAAGCGATATTAAAGAATTAACGGATTTTGAAATCCCCCAAATCGATGTGGTTATTGTCGATTTATATCCGTTTGAAAAAACAGTAGCCTCCGGCGCAAGCGAGCAGGATATTATTGAAAAAATTGATATTGGCGGTATTTCGTTAATTCGTGCCGCGGCCAAAAACTTTGCCGACGTAACCTGCGTGGCTTCGGTTAACGATTATGCCGAGTTTTTGGATATTATTACCCAAAACAACGGCAAGATTTCGTTGGAAAACCGCAAACGCTTTGCAACAAAAGCCTTTAACGTATCCTCGCACTACGATACGGCTATCTTCAACTATTTTAATAAAGACAAAGAAGAAGTAGTTTTAAAAATAAGCGACACCAACGGCAAAACCCTGCGTTACGGCGAAAACCCGCACCAAAAAGGTTGGTTTTTTGGCGATTTCGATGCCATGTTTACCAAACTAAACGGCAAAGAATTAAGCTACAACAACCTTTTGGATGTCGATGCCGCCGTAAACCTAATAAACGAATTTAAGGGCGAAGCGCCCACATTTGCCATTTTAAAGCACAACAATGCTTGCGGTTTTGCCCAAAGCCATACCATTCACCAAGCCTATATCGATGCCTTGGCGGGCGACCCCGTTTCGGCTTTCGGTGGCGTGCTAATTAGCAACACCGAAATTGACGATACAACGGCCGAGGAAATAAGCAGCTTGTTTTGCGAAGTTATTATTGCGCCCTCATACCAAACCAAAGCCTTGGAAATTTTAAGGGCAAAGAAAAATAGAATTATTTTAATATTGAACGACGTTGAACTGCCCAGCACCAATGTTCGCAGCTGTTTAAACGGCGTTTTGGTACAGGACAGAAATAACATTACCGACACTATTGAAGGTTTAACGTACGTTACCAACAATAAACCAACGCAAAATGAGTTAGAGGATTTAATATTTGCGTCAAAAATTTGCAAGCACACCAAATCGAACACCATTGTTTTGGTAAAAAACAAACAATTGTACGCCAGTGGAACGGGACAAACCAGCCGTGTTGATGCCTTGGAGCAAGCTATACACAAAGCCAAATCGTTCAACTTCGATTTAAACGGAGCCGTCATGGCCAGCGATGCGTTTTTTCCGTTTCCCGATTGTGTCGAAATTGCCAAAAACGCAGGTATTACAGCGGTAATCCAACCGGGGGGCTCCATAAAGGACCAACTGAGTATTGATTACTGCAACACCAACAACGTGGCCATGGTATTTACCGGAACACGCCACTTTAAACATTAATTTATAAGATTTTATCATACCTTTACGCATATTCAAAACTAATTAATAACGCACATGGGATTTTTTGACTTCTTAACCGAAGAAATTGCAATAGATTTAGGCACTGCCAACACATTAATTATCCATAACGACAAAGTTGTTGTAGATGCCCCTTCCATAGTAGCCCGCGACCGTGTTTCGGGCAAGATAATAGCAGTAGGGCAAGAAGCCAGTTTAATGCAAGGCAAAACACACGAGAACATAAAAACCATCCGCCCATTAAAAGATGGCGTTATAGCCGATTTTGATGCCTCCGAACAAATGATAAGTATGTTTATTAAAAACATACCGGCCTTAAAAAAGAAACTGTTTACACCCTCGTTGCGTATGGTAGTTTGTATTCCTTCGGGCATTACCGAGGTAGAAATGCGGGCCGTAAAGGAAAGCGCCGAGCGTGTTAACGGCAAGGAGGTTTACCTAATTCACGAGCCTATGGCAGCCGCTATTGGCATTGGCGTGGATATTATGCAACCAAAAGGCAATATGGTGGTAGACATAGGCGGCGGAACCACCGAAATTGCCGTTATTGCCCTTGGCGGTATTGTATGCGATAAATCGGTTAAAATTGCGGGCGACGTATTTACCAACGATATTGTGTACTACATGCGCACCCAGCACAATCTTTACGTAGGCGAACGCACCGCCGAAAAAATAAAAGTACAAATTGGCGCCGCCACCGAAGATTTAGAACTTCCCCCGGACGATATGAGTGTTCAAGGGCGCGATTTGCTTACCGGAAAGCCAAAACAAGTTTCCATATCGTTTAGGGAAATAGCCAAGGCTTTGGACAAGTCCATTTTACGTATCGAGGATGCCGTTATGGAAACCTTGGGGCAAACTCCGCCCGAATTGGCTGCCGATATTTACAACACCGGGATTTATTTAGCAGGCGGCGGTTCCATGCTTCGCGGCTTGGACAAACGCTTATCCTTAAAAACCGACCTACCCGTTTACATTGCCGAGGACCCCTTAAGAGCTGTTGTAAGAGGCACGGGTATAACGCTTAAAAATTTACCTAAATTTAAAAACGTATTGATTAAATAGGATTAACAACACATGCAACAAATTATTAATTTTATAATAAGGAACAAAAATTTTTTGTTGTTCTTGTTGCTGTTTTGCATTTCCATCCTGTTTACAATTCAATCGCATTCGTACCATAGAAGCAAGTTTATTAATTCTGCCAATTTTTTAAGCGGCGGTGTTTACCATTCATTAAACAACGTAAGCGAGTACCTTCATTTAAAATCGCAAAACCAACTTTTGGCCGATGAAAACGTTAAGCTAAGGCAACTACTGCTAAACGCCAAAACCAACAATTCCGTTAGTTATCTGGATAGTGTAAGCTACAACAACCACTATAAGTTTACCCCAGCCAACGTTATAAAAAACAGTTATTCGGCAACCGATAATATCCTACTTATAAACAAAGGCAAAAAAGACAGTATCCGGGAAGATTTTGGCGTAATTTCGCCTAAAGGGCTTATCGGTATTGTAGAAAACGTTAGCAACAACTACGCTACAATAGTTTCGGTTTTAAACACAACCAGTAAAATTAGTGCCCAACTAAAAAAAACCAACCATTATGGTTCGTTAATTTGGAACGGCAACAATCCCGCTTTTGTACAGCTAATCGATATTCAAAAAATAGCACCTGTTATTAAGGGCGATACTATTATTACCTCGGGCATGTCCTCCATATTCCCTAAAGGCGTCCCCATTGGCGTGGTTGATAATTTTAAGTTAGACAAAGGCGAAAATTTTTTCGAAATTAACGTAAAACTATTTAACGACATGACCAATATTGAGCATGTTTACATTATTGAAAACAAAGATGCCGAAGAAATCAATACGCTTTTAAAAACCAATAATGAATAACGATACCTACAAAAATAGTTTCAGGTTTATTATACTGGTTTTGGCCCAGGTTTTAATATGCAACCATATTAATTTTTTAGGTTATATAAACCCGTATATATACATTCTGTTTATAGCCTTGTTCCCCATAAAAAACAACCGTACCATTATTATTTTGTTAAGTTTTTTGTTGGGGCTAACCATCGATATTTTTCAAGATTCTGGCGGTATACACGCTGCGGCATCCGTATTTATTGCGTATATACGCCCTGTTATTTTAAAATTTTCGTTTGGCACGCTTTACGAGCACCAAACCATTAAATTCAATACGGTCGATTTTGGCGCAAAAACGGTATACATTGCCCTACTTACCGTTATGCACCACCTCATTTTATTTTCGTTGGAAATTTTTAACGCAAGCAAAATACTTTTAATCCTTCAAAAAACGTTATTCTCCAGTATTTTCACCATTTTATTAAGCGTTTTAATCACCATTATTTTTAGCAGAAAAGCGAAATGAGACAGTTTTTACTTTTCATTACGGTTATTGTTGTTGGCCTTGTATTTATTGGCCGATTGTTTTATTTACAGGTATACACATCCAATAACAACAGCCTGCTTGAGGATAACGCCATTAGAAAAGTATACGATTACCCCAAGCGTGGTTTTGTTTTCGACCGGAACGGAACACTTTTGGTGGCCAACCAACCCTCGTACGACGTTATGCTAATACCAAGGGAAGTAAAACCCCTTGATACCTTGGAGTTTTGTAATCTGCTAAAAATAGACAAGGAAACGTTTAAGAAGAAATTTGAAAAAGCATACCGCTATTCGCCCAGGCTACCTTCGGTTTTTATTCCGCAATTATCTAAGGAAGATTATGCCGTTTTACAGGAAAAAATGCGAAAATTCGAAGGTTTTTACATCCAAAAACGCTCCCTTAGGCAATACCAAGCCACAATAGGCGCCAATGTTCTGGGCGATATAGGCGAGGTAAACACCGCTACCATTGAACGCGACCCCTATTATAAAATGGGCGATTTAATAGGCAAACAAGGCGTCGAGGCGTCGTACGAAGAAATTTTAAGAGGCGTAAAAGGCATCAAATTTATCCAAAAAGATAGATTTAACCGAGATATTGGCCCCTATAAAGAAGGTAGCTTAGACACCCTGCCCCAACCCGGAAAAGACATTACCATAACCATAGACGCCCAACTACAAGCCTATGGCGAGCTGCTTATGCAACACAAACGCGGCGGCATTATAGCTATAGAACCCGCTACGGGCGAAATATTAACCATGGTTTCGGCGCCAAGCTACAACCCAAATTTATTGGTAGGCAGGCAACGCTCGGAAAATTACACAAAACTTTACAACGATAGCATTGCCAAACCGCTTTACGACAGGAGCTTATTGGCACAATACCCTCCCGGTTCGCCCTTTAAGGTGCTAAATGCCCTTATAGGCCTGCAAGAGCAAGTGGTTAACACACAAGACCAGTTTGGATGCCGTATGGGCTACTATCTTGGCAGCCGTAAGTTAACGGGGTGCCATGCGCACTCCAGCCCCTTGGCCATGACCGATGGTATTGCCCAATCCTGTAATGCTTATTTTGCCAATGTGTACAGGCGCATTGTTGATAAATACGATTCGCCCCACGACGGCATGAATGCCTGGAGCAACCACGTTAAAAGTTTTGGGCTTGGCGGCTATTTGGGCTACGACCTAAAAATAGGCCGACCGGGACGTATTCCCGATGGCGATTTTTACGACCGTTGGTACGGAAAAGGGCGCTGGGTATCCACCTATAATATTTCCAACGCTATTGGGCAGGGCGAAGTAGAAGCCACCCCCGTACAATTGGCCAATATGGTAGCCGCCATTGCCAACAGGGGCTATTTTTATACGCCGCATATTATAAAAACTATTGAGGGTGAAACCATACCCGAAAACTTTACGGTTGCCAAACACACTAGTATAGACAAAGTCCACTTTGATCCCGTGGTGCAAGGCATGTTCGACGTATACAACAAAGGTACCGCTGCTGCATTGCAAGTACCCGACATTGAAATTTGCGGCAAAACCGGAACGGCCGAAAACTTCACCAAAATAAACGGCGTTAGGACCCAACTTACCGACCACTCTATTTTTGTAGCCTTCGCTCCTAAGGACAACCCAAAAATAGCTCTGGCCGTATTTGTGGAAAACGGCTATTGGGGCAGCAGGTTTGCCGGAAAAATAGCCAGTTTAATTATTGAAAAATATATCAAGGGCCATATTACCAGAACCGATTTGGAACAATGGATTTTATCGCACGGATTAGACGACGAATACGCCAAGCCCCAATCCGGCGAGCCCTTTAGCATTAACAGGGGAACATACCCCGAAGTATTACCAATAGAAGAAGTAGAACTATTGGAACTTAAATTGGAACAAATTAACAAACTCCAAGATATACACTAATGGGCAGGGAAACACATAGATATTTTAAATTCGATTGGCCTACCATTATCCTGTTTTTAATGCTGGTGGCTTTTGGTTGGGTTAATATTATATCGGCCTCGCATACCGGTGGCGATGTGGCTAATTATTTCGATTTTACCCAACCTTTTGGAAAACAATTGGCTTTTATTTTTTTAACCATAGGTCTTATTGTTTTACTGTTGGCCATTGACGCCAAATTTTACGAACGTTTTTCCATTATTATATACGTTATCGCTTTATTGTCGCTAATAGGCTTATTTGCCTTTGGCAAAAATGTTAACGGGGCAACATCTTGGTACGCTTTTGGGGGCATGACCATACAGCCCAGCGAATTTGCCAAGTTTGCAACCGCTTTGGCCGTGGCAAAATACGTAAGCGATTTAAATACCGACCTTAAAAACCTAAAAGACCAAATACGGGTTTTTATTATCATTTTAATTCCCGCACTTTTGGTATTGCTACAAAACGACACAGGAAGCACCATTGTTTATGGCGCCTTTTTTTTTGTACTATACCGCGAAGGGCTTCCCAAGGCTTACTTATATCTGGGCTTATCATTAGTTATATTGGCCATAATAGCCCTAAAATTTGGCACGCTTGCAAGTACCGTGGTATCGGCTGTTATTATTTTTGGATATTACTTTTTTAACCGAAAACGGGCATCGCTAATTGTTTGTGCGCTTATTTTTTTAAGTACCATTATAGGCGCTTTGGGTATTAACTTTTTTTACAATTCAGTACTCCAGCCCCATCAAAAGGATCGTATAAACCTTTGGCTGCGCTTGGAAAAAGACCCCGAAAAATTAGAGCAAATGAAAAAAACCTTTGCTTACAATCTTAACGAATCGGAAAAGGCCATAAGCTCCGGCGGGCTAACAGGAAAAGGTTTTATGCAAGGCACCCGAACAACGGGCAAGTTTGTGCCTGAACAGCACACCGATTATATTTTTAGCACTGTTGGTGAAGAATGGGGCTTTGTGGGAAGCTGCTTAGTTGTTATTACCTTTGTACTGCTTATACTGCGCATCCTGCATTTGGCAGAATTGCAAAAATCGCAATTTAGCCGGGTTTATGGTTATGGTGTTGCTTCAATTTTATTTGTCCACTTTTTTGTAAATATTGGTATGGTCATGGGCATTATACCCACCATTGGCATCCCCTTGCCCATGTTTAGCTATGGCGGCTCGGGACTTTGGGCATTTACTATTTTGATTTTTATTTTTATAAAATTGGACTCCAACAGAATTAATGAGTGGTAATTACGGATATTCGTACTGTAAAATGTCCTTAAAGCCAAGCAATTGCTTTTCCCTTTCGGGGAATGTTGAGGCACTTTCATAAAACACAAAACCCTTGTAAATACGAGGGTTTTGTTGTATATTGAGGTACGAATAAACCCCGAAAACGGCCAAAAGGAGCCAAAAACGGGGTTTTTAATTTCGATTATCATGAAAACACAAAGAATTTCCGGCTTACAGGGTCGATTTTATATTTTTTCCACTCTCGGAAGATTATAGCCCTTTCTACGCTTGTTTTTTAAAGGGTAATCTTGGGAAATTTTGTTTGCATATCCAGACACCCGTTTACAACCTACCGTTTACAAGGCACAAAGCCTTATCCAGGTTATAGGGCAGATGCCATTTACGCCACAAACAAGAACCGAAGCTTTGCAACCAAGCACAACATAAAAACCAATTTTAAGCGCAAGGGAAAATTGCCCAAAGATTATCAAGAAGATAAAAAACTATTGACTTAGGCGCATAACTGATAATTGTGATAAAAATAGCCCTCTTATTTTCAGCCTACTACGATTTATAAGGAAGGTTTAATTTGTTCAAAATGGTGTAAGCCTAAGACTTTTGAATTTGAACCCCTCATAAACAGTGAGTTCGTGATTAGTCTTTAAGTGCCTAAGTCAAAAAAACTAAAAGCAGCCATAACCAAGGAAAGAACATCACGATTAGAAGGTCGTTTTGGTAAAGAAAAGGCGGTGTGCTGAGCGAAGCCGAAGTAAGCATTACCACTTCAAGAAAATAAAGGCGAAAACAAAACCCAATAAATTTTATGGATCTTCTTTGGCATACATACCGCTAATGCCCTGGAAATAGAAAGGCGAAGGCAAAACGCCAAAAAAAAAGTTGCCTAATTTATATCAATATCTACTGACAGGGAACTTGCCCATGTTGTTAAAAAACATATGCCTTTTGTGCTTTTTATTATCTCAAACAACTGAAAATGGTCAAATTGATAGTATTAAAAACAAAAAATAGTGTCTCAAAATATAATTAATGATGCTATTTTCTGAATGTGCCTATTATATTTGGTTAAATTACGCACATCCCATATAAAGAACATTTGCAACACCTCCACTACTGCTACACATTTGTGGTATTTCATTATCATAATACTCC
>JBKEDS010000052.1:0-1878 GCA_047975545.1 Flavobacteriaceae bacterium
ATTTCTAAAAATTCAATTAAAAAATTTGTGAATGAAAGTTTAGAATCCGAGTCAAATTATACCATTGAAATCCAAAATCACCACGGAGAAACCCATGAAATAATATTCTATGATGAGTATTCAATAACCCAAACCATAAGTTTGAACGAAAACTATTTAATTTTATACGACAATTGCGCCGATTGCTTTCAAAATGAATATATTAGAGAATAGCACATACGACCATGCTACATAAATATATTTGTTTATGTTAACTGAAAAAGCTGCACCCCAAGTGTAGCTTTTTTTTATATTTTAACCAAACACTTTTAATTGCTTAAATATAACATCCCAAGCCTGTGCGTTCAACGGTTTTGTATCTTCAACGGTTAAGCCCTTGGTTGGCAAAAACCGATGGATTTTAGCCCGCATTTTTCCAGGACCTCCACTAAAAAAAGTATACGAAAACCGTTTTTTATTATCGGCAAAAGTTAAGGGTACGATAGGAATGCTGTGGTTTATGGCCAACCTAAGGGCGCCATCCTTAAAATCGTCCAACAAAATAGCTTCGTCGGGAACGCCGCCCTCGGGAAAAATACAAATGCTCAAACCTGTTTTTAAGCGGCGCTGGGCTTGTAAAAAAACAGCTTGCCTGCTTTTTGCCGAGCTTCTGTCCACCAAAATACAGGTACGTTTGTAAAAAAAACCGAACAATGGTATTTTTGCTAATTCTTTTTTTCCAACAAATACAAAGGGGTTTTTAACAGCAACCAACATAAGCATAATATCGGTCATTGAGGTATGGTTGGCAATAAACATGTAGCTTTTTCCTTTTTCGGGGTTTTGTTCGCAATCAATTTTCACCTTAAAACCCATACCGAACAAAATAAAACCCGCCCACAACCGGGCAAGCCTGAAAAAGAACGGATACCACGATTCTTTCAAAATTGAAATTAAAAGTACGGGAAACAGTACCAATATGGGTAATGCCACGAGTATATAAAACCAAATGCGGTATAAAAGCCAAAATGTGTATTTAAAAATTTTCAATTATTAAAATTTTATCAAACTAACGTCAGGTTAACTCTTGAATGTCTTGTAAATATTGTTGGTATTGGTATTCTTTTAGTCCACAAAGGTTTCTTTTATCACTGCTTTGCATTTTTCAATTTCCACCTTTGTCAGGCTTTCAAAAACTCGAATAATTCTGGTTTTGTCAACGGTCCGAATTTGGTCGATTGCAATCATTCCCCTTTTTCCGTTGTGTTTTACGGAAACCCTTGTTGGATATTTTTTTAGGTTTGTTGTCATTGGCGCAAGTACGATTGTGTTCAAATATTTATTCATTTCATTAGGTGAAACAATGACACAAGGTCTTGTCTTTTTTATTTCGCTCCCGATTGTTGGATCAAGATTTACAAGAACGATTGAGTATTGTTTTAAATCCATTCCTCAAGATTTTCATCATCGAATACATCGTTCATCAGCAACTTATCGTCTTCGTTTTCACTCATGTTCTTAAATTCCTTTTCCCAATTTTTTCTTGGTGAAACTACCGGTTTAAGGATGATTTGTTCCTTTTCGAGAATAAGCTCAACCTTGTCCTTAATGTTGTATTTTTCCAAAATGGTCTTGCTCAAACGAAGTCCTTTTGAATTTCCGATTTTGATTATTGACGTTTCCATATTTTAAAAAATGTTATTACAAAGTAATCACGTTTTATTGAAATATCAAAATATTTTCCGTATGAACACCAACACGGCTCTAACTGCATTTTAATTGTTTAATGTTGCTATTACCCACCAAACCCATACAGGACAAAGCCCAAGCACGCCATTACAGGCTTTTATAAAAAACCCAAAAACACACAATTGTATTGAGCAATTCTATTAAAAAAAT
>JBKEDS010000023.1:0-80829 GCA_047975545.1 Flavobacteriaceae bacterium
AACACCTTCTTTTACCACGTATTTTAAGTCTTTGAAATCCGAATTGAAAATTAAACCAATTAGTGGTGAAACAATTCCGCCCGTAAACGAGGCCACTACTTTGTTAAAGGCGGCGCCCATTACAAAACCTACTGCAATGTCCACAAGGTTGCCCTTCATTGCAAATTCTTTAAATTCTTTAAGCATAATTTTAAGTTTTTAGTGTTAGAAAAAGCGAAAATAGCTAAAAATAAATTGAGTGCTAAAATTTTTCTTTCAACTGTTGCATTTATCTGTTTTTCAGCATTATTTCAAAAACACCCGTTTAACCCGTTGCGAAATGCCGGTTATCAATTCATAGGAAATGGTATTGGCTGTTTCTGCCAAAGTTTCGGCGGTTGTTGTCGGACCAAAAACAATAACCTCGTCGCCTTCTTCACAATTTATGTTTGTAACATCGACCATAATCATGTCCATGCACACATTGCCTATTATCGGGGCTTTTTGGTTGTTTATGGTTACAAAGCCCTTGCCCTTGCCGTACTGCCTGCCAATACCGTCGGCATGGCCAATGGGCAGGGTTGCGGTTTTGGTTGTTCCGGTACTTATGTAGCCCCGGTTATAGCCCAACGACTCGCCTTCGGTTAGGGTATGGATTTGCGAAATAACCGTTTTTAAGGTTGCCATAGGCTTAAAATGTTGGTTTTGCGCTTTGGAATTTCCAAAGCCGTACATGCCTATACCGCTGCGCACCATATTAAAATGTGCTTCGGGGTAATTTAAAATACCCGACGTATTGCAAATATGCAGCAATGGTGAAAATCCAAGGGCCTTAATGGTTTTTTCGGCAATATTTTTAAAGGTTTTTATTTGGGTTAAGGTAAAGTCGCGTTCGTTTAAATCCTCGCTTGCTGCCAAATGAGAGAATAGGGATTGTACTTTTACCGCCCTTGTTTTATTGGTTTTTTCGGCAATAAAGTCAATGTCGTCTTCATTAAAACCCAACCGATTTAATCCTGTGTTAAATTTTAGGTGAATGGGGTATTCGGTTTTGTTTTCTGCCGTTGCGGCACTAATAAATTCACATAAAATCTTCTTGCTGTACAAGTTGGGTTCCAGTTGATATTGTATCAATTCCTTAAAATTTACCGCTTGCGGGTGCAGCACCAAAATAGGCTGCGTAACGCCCGCTTTTCGCAGGGCAATGCCTTCGTTTATATAGGCTACGGCAAAATAATCGGCGCCCAATTTTTCCAAATATTTGGCCAATTCGCAGGAATCGCTGCCATAAGCGTAAGCCTTAACAACGGCCAAAAATTTAGTAGTGCTTGGTATTTTGGATTTTAAGTAACTATAATTGTGTTGCAGTGCGTTTAAATCTATTTCAAGCACTGTTTCCTGGGCTTTAAGCATTGGTGTTTTTGTCTTTAGGGGGTATTTCTTCTGGGTTGTTAACAGTCATGTTCCTTACTTTGTCCCGCATCATGGCTTTGTAATAAGCGGCACGGCTTAGGGGTTCGTATTCGTTAACCTCGCCCAAAAGCACAAGGTTTTCGTTTGTTGTTTTGCGGTAGCTGTACTGCGCCAAATTTCCGGTTCGGGTACAAACGGCGTGTACCTTGGTAACATACTCGGCCGTAGCCATAAGGTTGGGCATAGGGCCAAAGGGGTTTCCTTTAAAATCCATATCCAGTCCCGCCACGATAACCCGTACGCCTTTATTGGCCAAATCGTTGCAAACTCGCACGATTTCGCCATCGAAAAACTGGGCTTCGTCTATGCCCACAACATCGCAACCATCGGCCAAAATAGGAATATTGGCGGCGGCGGGTACGGGCGTGGACCTAATTTCGTTGGCATCGTGCGACACTACCATATCCTCGTCGTAACGGGTATCTATGGCCGGTTTAAAAATCTCTACTTTCTGCCTTGCAAACTGCGCACGCTTGAGCCTTCGGATGAGTTCCTCGGTTTTGCCCGAGAACATCGATCCGCAAATAACCTCAATCCATCCAAATTGTTCTTTATGGTTTACCGTATTTTCAAGAAACATTTTGTAATTTTAGCTCTAAATTATAAGGAGGCGTAAATTTATTAAAAAAGAAAAGCCCAAAGCGCATTTAACAAAAAAATATATAGATGAAGAAGAAACTCGAATCCGAATTAATAAGCATAGCCCACAGGATACTAAAACTTACGGGCAAAGAAGATGTTGCAAAAATGCACGCCGAAGTAGCGCAGTTATACGAAAAATTAACCGTGCTAAAGTTCGTGCAGGATAATTTCGAGGCCGAAATACCCACCATAGGCAACGACTCGTCCTTTTTTGGAATGCTGGAGCAAGCCTTTAACAACAATATAAGCGACAATATAGAAATAGGCGACAAAATTTACGTGAACTTAGACGACAAAGACGACGATGGCATAATGGAACCCGCCATAGAAAAAATAAAAGACATGGTAGCCTTTATGCCCGATACGGATAAGCAGCCCCACTTGGAAGACCTTACGGCCGATTACGAAAACCTGCCCGTTTTCGAGCCCGTAAGCAAAACCGAAGCCGAAAAAAAATCGTTAAACGACACCATAAAAAAAACAAGCCTGACTGTTGGGCTTAACGATAAAATAGCTTTTACAAAACACCTATTTGGGGGCAGTAGTGCCGATTACGAACGTGTTATATCGCAGTTAAACACGTTTAACACCTTGGGCGAAGCCGTACATTTTATGCAAAACATAGTAAAACCCGACTACAACAATTGGCAGGGAAAAGAGGAGTTCGAAACACGCCTTTACGAAATACTGGAACGTAAATTTTAATTTTTTTGAATGTCGAATTTGTTTCGGTATCTCTTAATAGTAGGCCGTTTTAGGCATATAAAAGGATGCCGCTTCAATCGCTAACACATGAGCAAACTCTACATAGTACCAACACCAATAGGCAATTTAAAGGACATAACCCTTAGGGCTATCGAGGTATTAAACCAAGCCGATTTAATCCTTGCCGAGGACACCCGCACCTCGGGCAAACTATTAAAGCATTTCCAGATTGCAACCCCCATGCAATCGCACCATATGCACAACGAGCATAAAACTACCGAAAGTTTGATTAACAAATTAAAGTCGGGTACGACCATTGCCCTAATAAGCGATGCCGGAACGCCCGCCATTTCGGACCCCGGGTTTTTGTTAACCCGTGCCTGCATAGAACACCAAATAGAAGTCGAGTGCCTGCCCGGTGCAACGGCATTTGTACCCGCCTTGGTAAACAGTGGGTTGCCCAACGATAAATTTGTATTCGAAGGCTTTTTGCCCGTAAAAAAAGGGCGCCAAACCCGATTGCAACTACTTGCCGAGGAAACCCGAACCATGATTTTTTACGAAAGCCCACATAAATTAACAAAAACCTTAGCTAATTTTGTGGAATATTTTGGCGAAAGCCGCCCGGTGTCGGTATCGCGCGAGCTAACAAAACTTTATGAAGAAAACGCTCGGGGAACAGCAAAAGAAATTTTGGACTATTACACCAACAAACCACCAAAAGGCGAAATAGTAATTGTTGTTGGAGGGAAAAAGTAAAAAACGATTTTTAACGGAATTTTTTACTTTTCAGATATTTTTATTAGAGCTTCTATTTCTTCTTTTAGCTTTGGTAAATGATTGAGTAAAATCGACCAAACGTTCTCGTCCGAAATATTATCGTAAGCGTGGATTACTTGATTCCTAAACCCAATTATGGATTTTGCTTCTGATATTTTTTGGTTAAAATTTGGCTCTCTTTTTAGAATTCTATTTACAGCTTCACCAATAATTTCCAAATTCCTTTCCACGGCTCTTTTTAGCATTATATTTTTTCGATATTCAAAAAAATCAAACAAATTATCAAAAAAATAAGACTCGATTTCTTCTATGGAAATTTTAATGTCGTACAACCACTTTAAAATTCGTTCATCCATAGATTAATTCTTTGTTTTGGTTTATGGACTTTATCAAAATTGGATTTTTAAGTGTTTGTTCTTCCACTAAGTCAATTTCCCTGTTTAAAAGTTTTTTTAAACCGTTTTTGAAGGACATGTAATTTTCAAAATACTCCGATAAATTGAAAGCGTTGAATTTTACCAAAAAATCAATATCACTCGAGTCCGTAAAATTGTTCCCGGCTGCCGAACCAAATAGATATAAGGTTGCAACTTTATGCTGGCTGCATAAATCTCTAATTGAATTGATGTGAAATTTCAAAAGTTCCATATAGCAAAGTTAACAAATTTATAGCTTGTTTTTTTTATTGAATTTAAGGGTTCGTTAATCTTCCACTTCCCTAACAACATAAACATAAGCGGGAAAGTGGTCGCTAAAGCCGTTGGTAAAACCGCCATCGGCAAAACTGCGCATGGGGTAGCCCTTATAGCGCCCTTTTTTATTAACCAAATAATTTTTGTTGTAAATCCCGGCCTTGTAATACCGAAACGACGAATAATCCTTTTCAAGCAGCGGTTTGGTAATAAGTATTTGGTCGAACAAGCTCCAAGCATCCCGATAAGCCGTAGTGCCAAGACCGTTTTTAAACATACTTTCATAAGGGTTGTAAAGGCCTTTTAGTTTAACCTTGTCTTTATCCTTTTCGGTTTTTAAAATGGTTTTTAGGCTGGCATTGGTGGGGTCGTCGTTTAAATCGCCCATAATAAATACTTTGGCGTAGGGTGCTTTCATTTGTATAGAATCCACAAGGTGTTTTGTTAATTTTGCGGCGGCAATACGTTTGGGGCGGCTTCTGGCTTCGCCGCCACTTCTCGATGGCCAGTGGCTAACAATAAGGTGGATGGGGTCGCCCTCCAATTGCCCACTTACCAATAGTTGGTCCCTGGTGTATACGCGGTTTTTGCTAATATCGTCGTATATTTTTAGTTCATGACTACTTGTGGCTGTTGGTTTAAAAAGTTTTTTTTGGTATAATAAGGCTACATCGATACCCCGGGCATCGGGCGAGTGGTAGTGTACAATACCATAATCGTAATTAATCAGGCTGGAGTCGTTAACCACATCTTCCAAAACTTCCCTGTTTTCAATTTCCGAAACGCCTATTATTGCCGGGGCATTATTGGTAGTTTCCCTGCCAATATCGGTCAGTACGCGCGCCATGTTTTTTACCTTTTTTTTGTAAATCTCGCCTTGATTGGCTTTTAGTTCCATTATGGGGCTGGCCTCGTCAAATTTGTTGGGGTCGTTAATGGTGTCGAATAAATTTTCTAAATTATAAAATGCTATGGTGTGTACCTTAAACGTTTTTTTGTCTTGCGAATATGAAATTTGTAATACGCACAAAACCAATAAAACAGATAATATTGTGTTTTTTGTCATTTCTAAAATGTTATTATAACGTTATTTCAATTACAAATAGTTAATCAAAAGTACGTGTTAATTATAAATATCGTAAATTAGGGGTATTAAATTACTGTTATTTATCAAAATAATAAATTAAAGCATGAAGAAAAAAGTACTTGTTTTATTATTCGGGTTATTTTCGGTTTTTACATTTGCGCAACAAACCCTAATAAAAGGGAGCGTAAAGGATGCCGTTACGCTACAGCCCATTCCCGATGTAACTATTACTATTGAAGCAACCAGCCAAAGCCGCCAAACCGATGCTATGGGCAAGTTTGTGTTTTCGGCTAACGTGCCGCTTGGCGAACAGGTTTTAAGCGTTTCAAAAAACGGCTACCTTACCAAGCGCTATCCTGTCGTGGTTAATGAAAGTGGGGTTGTAGATATTTCCGATATGACCTTAGAGGTAGATGTAACAATAACCAACGCCTTATTTACCATAACATTGTCCGACGACGAACTTAACGACGACACCAGTGGTTCCGATAATATTTCGGGGTTGTTATCCTCGTCAATGGATGTGTTTCAACGTACGGCGGCCTTCGAGTTTAGTTCCTCGTTTTTTAGGTTAAGGGGCTTGGATTCCGATAACGGTTCGGTACTCATAAATGGTATTGAAATGAACAAACTTTACAACGGCAGGCCGCAATGGAGCAATTGGGGCGGCTTAAACGATATGGTCCGCAACCAAGAGCTAACCACGGGCTTAACCCCTTCGGCCTATAATTTCGGTGGGGTTTTGGGAACAACCAATATGAACACCCGGGCATCGAACTACCGTCAGGGCGGGCAAATAACCTATTCGTCTTCCAACCGGAGCTACACCAACAGGGCTATGGCCAGTTATGCCACGGGATTAATGGACGACGGCTGGGCCATTGCCGTTATGTTGTCCAGGCGTTGGGGCAACGAGGGTTATCAGGACGCTTCCCTGTACGATGCCAATTCGTTTTTTGCATCGGTTGAAAAACAATTTAACGATAAGCACAGTTTAAATTTCACCTCTATTTATGCGCCCAACCGTCGCGGTAAATCCTCGCCAAATACCCAAGAGGTATACGATTTAAAAGGGATTAGGTACAACGAATATTGGGGCTGGCAAGAGGGCGAAAAACGCAATTCGCGCATTAAGGACGTAAACGAACCCGTGCTTATGCTCAATCATTATTGGAATATTTCCAACAAAACTACCCTAAATACCAATATAGGCTATCAATTTGGTAAAATAGGAAACAGCCGTTTAGATTACGGCGGTACCCGCTTGGTTGGCGGTGTACCCGTTGGCAATGGCTCCAACCCCAGTCCGGCGTACTACCAAAAATTGCCCAGTTATTGGTTAACACCAACGGCAGGTCCCGATTATAGCAATGCGTACTTGGCCGAACAGGAATTTTTAAACGATGGCCAAATTGATTGGAACAGCCTATACCAAACAAACCTGAACAACGTTGATGGTTATTCTACCTATATTTTATATGAAGATAGAAACGACGATAAACAATGGACCTTCAATTCAATTTTAAACCATGAGCTGAATGAAAACACCGTGTTAAACGCAACGGTTAATTATAAAACCTTAAAATCCGAAAATTTTGCCGAAATTATCGATTTATTGGGCGGTAGCGGATTTTTAAACGTCGATGCGTTCGATGGGTTTCAGTTCGACTTACAAAATCCCGACGAGATAGCCATTGAAGGCGAAAAATTCAAGTACAACTACAACCTTAACGCCCATGTGCTTTCGGGCTATGCCCAAGCCCAATTTAAGTACAACAAAATAGACTTTTACGTTTCGGGCAGCGTAACCAAAACCAATTACCAAAGGGAAGGCCTGTACGATAACGAAGCCAATCCCGGAAATTCCTTGGGCAAAAGCAATAAAGCCGATTTTATGGGCTTTGGCGCAAAAGGCGGCTTTACTTATAAATTAACGGGAAAACACCTTTTTGATGTTAATGTGGGATATATTGCTCGGGCGCCTTCACTTCAAAATACATTTTCCAACGCCAGGGTTAACAACAGTATAGTACCCAATATTTCCGAAGAAAAAATAACGGCTTTCGATGCCAGTTATATTTTCCGTTCGCCAATAGTTAAGGCGAAAATTACGGGATTTTATGCCAAGACCGAAGATGCTAACGAAATATCGTTTTACTATGCCGATGGCGTAACGGGCTTTACCGATAGTGCCGAGTTTGTTAGCGAAATTCTGCAAGATATCGATAAGGAACATATTGGCGCCGAAATAGGTATAGATGCCCAAGTAACGCCAACCATAAAATTAAAAGGAGCCGCCTCAATCGGGCAGTACACCTATACCAATAACCCCAACCTAATTTTAACGGCCAATGCGGCAACCGCCCCGCAAGGTAAAGCTTATTTGAACAATTATAAAGTTGCGGGAGGACCGCAAGGCGCCTATTCGGTAGGTTTCGAGTACCGCGACCCCGATTATTGGTGGTTTGGCGCAACGGCAAACGTTTTTACCAATACTTATTTGGATATAAGCCCCATAACACGAACGGCCAACTTTTACACCGACCCTGCCGACGGCCTGCCCTTTAATGATTACGATGAGGCTATTGCCCGAGACCTATTAAAGCAAGAAAAATTCGACAACTATATGGTAGTGAACCTCGTTGGCGGTAAATCTTGGAAAATAGACGATTATTACGTTGGTTTTTTTGCCAGTATAGGCAACGTATTTAACGAAAAATACAAAACCGGGGGCTTCGAGCAAGGTCGAGCCGCCAATTACAGGGAACTGTTGGCCGATGCCAGTAACGAAAAACGGGTGTTTGGCCCTAAATACTGGTACGGCCGAGGAGCAAACTATTTTTTAAACTTTTATTTCAGATTTTAAACGTAAAAATATAGCAATGATGTGCAAAGCATTAAACAAAATAAAAAAGAACAATACTATGGAAAAGACTAATATCTTACTAAAATTAACATTCGGCTTTATATTAGCATTAGTGGTAACGGCCTGTGTTAACGACGACGATTACGCAATTCCGCCCTTAAATGCCGAAGAACCTAATATTGAAACCAATACCACTATCGATATTGTAAAAAATATGTATGCGGGTAGTTTGGTCGATTTTAATGAAGCCACCAATAATACCGATTTAATTTTTGAAGGCTATGTGGTATCCAGCGACGAAGCCGGAAATTTTTATAAAATATTGGTTATTCAGGATAAGCCCGAAAATCCAACAGCGGCCATTCAGTTGGATATCGATGCTACGTCCATGTACGCCCAGTACGAACCTGGCCGAAAAGTATACGTAAAACTTAACGGTTTGGCTATGGACGAGGTAAACGGGGTACTTCATATTGGCATTGTTAGCGGTAGTAGCGTTGGGCGGATTTCGGCCTTTAATTATACCAATTATATTATCCGTTCTAACGAAACGGCAACCCTCGTGCCGCTTGTGGTTGCACCTACAGCGCTTAACGACGGCCATATTAACATGTTGGTACAAATTGATAATATGCAGTTGCGGGATGAAGAGGTAGGCCAACCCTACGGTAATGCCGGAAACACCTACACCGTAAACCGATATTTAAAAAATTGCGACGACGAATCCTTAACCATTTTAAGAAACAGCGGTTATGCCGATTTTAAAAACGAATTATTTCCAACAGGGCAAGGCGCTATCGTTGCCGTTTTTAGTAAATATAATTCCGATTACCAATTATTTATCCGCGATACTAACGATGTCATGTTCGATAACGAGCGTTGCGAGCCAGGGGCTTACGAACCTATTGCCCCATTAAACCTGCCTTATACCCAGGATTTTGAAGGGAGCTATATCGATGGTCAAAATTTAAGTGTCGAAGGTTGGTATACCGTAAACGTTTCGGGAGGTTCCGAGGTGTTTACCTTAGAGCAGTACAATAGTAATTTCTTTGCCCAAGCCCAAGCCTACGGTTCGGGCGAGAGCGCTATGGAAGCTTGGTTGGTGTCGCCCAGTTTAATTATCGATGCCGATACCGAAAACCCGGTACTGTCGTTTGGTACTATAGACGGTTACAGCAACGGTAACCCTTTAACCGTACACATTGGCACGGGATTTACGGGCGATGTAAGCGCTGTGTCGTGGACACAGGTAAACCCCGTAATTTCAACAGGAACATCAAGTGGTTACGCCAGTGTTTTTGTGGATTCGGGCGAAATAGACTTGTCAAGTTATATTGGTCAAACTATTTATGTAGGGTTTAAATACGCAGGCGGAACAAGCGGTATTACCACTACCATGCAAATTGATAACTTTTATGTAGGCACCTCGACAAATCCCGATAACGGTGGCGGCGGCGAAACATCGGCCGAAGGCATGGTGTTCCCCGGTGGCGATTTTGAAAATTTCACGGCTTTTACAGGCGGGTTAAGTTCTTTTGGCTTACAAAGTTATGCTACCGAAAGCACAGGAAACGGCGTAGATGGCAGTACAGCTTTAAGCATTAATACGGCTGGCGCAAGCGGCAACGATTATGTGTTTACGGCCTTGGCCAATCCTGATTTGCCAGAAACTTATGGCACTATTAAATTTAATTTGAAAGGCACGGCAGGAAAAACAATTTCCATTAACGTACATAAAACCGATGGTAGTTCGTATAAATTTAACTTGGGCGATGTAACGGCCGATAAAACCATTTCGGCTACCGGAAGCAATTCGTATACCGGCACGATAGACACGGGCGGTAATTGGGTGCAAATTACTTTGGATTTAACGGGTATTGCCGATTTAAACACCACCGACACCTCGGCATCGTTCTTTGCCTTAAAAATTGGTAAGGATGTGGCGTACGATTTGTTGTTGGACAATTTTGTTATTGAATAGTCATAGAAAACGATACTGTTTTTAGCGTATAAAAACAGATTGACTAATACCAATTGATTTTGTTGGCAACAAACTGTTAAATTCATCATTTCAAGAAAACACAATAATTAAATTGATAATTTTGTATTTTTGATAAAAAGCTAAAAAATGGATTTGCAAACGAGAAAATTGGAACTTATTCAGGAATTTTTAAAAATTCAAAGTGAAGATGTTATTTCACGACTTGAAAAAATCTTGAGGAAAGAAAATAAAATATCAGAAAATGAATATTTTAAACCAATGTCAATAGACGAATTTAACTCTCGAATTGACCAATCAATGGTAGATTCAAAAAATGGCCGGATGATTGAATCGAGAGAATTAAAAGCCAAGATAGACAAATGGAATTAAAGTTATTTTGGACTGATTTTTCTCAAAAAGAACTTGAAAAGATTTATAAATATTACCGTGAAAAAGCAGGAATCCAAATTGCTAAAAAACTCGTTAACGGAATTTATGATGAAGCTTTAAAACTAAAGATTCAACCGAGAATTGGACAAGAAGAAGAACTTTTAAAGGACAGAAAACAAGAATTCAGATATTTAGTCTACAAAAATTATAAAGTCTTTATTGGATTAACGAAAAAGAAAATAGGATTGAAATAAATGATGTTTTTGACACTTGACAAAACCCAATAAAAATAGAACGGACAAAATATTCAAAATAATTTAAGGCTCAGTTCAATATAAAATGGTAAAAAACAAAAAACGCATTCCGAAAAACAGGAATGCGCTTTTGCATCAACTAAACTATAATCAAATCAAAATTATCCTCTAACTTTTTTTTCCTTTTTTATTACCGTTTCTTTTTCCATCGCTTGGTTTCATGCCTTTGGCGCGTCGGCCCATTTGGTCGCGGTTGGCTTCCCATTTGGCATATTGGTCTTCGTTTAAAATGGATTTCATTTTCGCTTTAAGCTCAATTTGGCGATCCAACTGGGCGTTGGCCATTTTTAGGCGTTCTTCTTTTGTGGGTTTTTCGGCATCGGCGTTTTCCCTTTTGGCCTTAAATTGTTCCATCATGGCTTTGTGGGTTTTGGCGTTTTCCAGATTTAACTTGTAAACGTCGTCTTGTTGCGATTGGTTTAAATCTAAATCCAAGGTCATTTTTTTGGTTCTTAAGGTTGCCATTTCCTCGGGGGTGTAGTCGTTCATGCGTTCCATCATTTCACCTCTGTTGGGGCGTTCCTTTTTTTCTTCTTGTGCAAAACCTTGTAATGATATTAAGGCTATTGCGGCAATAAATATTCTTTTCATTTTAATTGTTTTTAAAGGTTAAACTATTGGTAAGACTTCAACTTTTTTAAAAGGTTTAAGCGGGCTTTTCTATTTAACTAAATGTTAACAAGCCGGTTGGCGGTGGGCGATTTAAGACGGAAAAGCAAACGGGGTTCTTAAAAAATTAACATTGGACTGTTTTTCTTCTTAAAGAATATTTAAAATTCCGTTTTTTACTG
Source organism: Flavobacteriaceae bacterium (assembly GCA_047975545.1). Lineage (GTDB taxonomy): Bacteria > Bacteroidota > Bacteroidia > Flavobacteriales > Flavobacteriaceae > JBKEDS01. The sequence goes on from JBKEDS010000023.1 coordinate 11,701, forward strand.
TTAAACATTTCTAAATTGCTTTAGCGTACGGCTTTTTTTTCGTCTATTTGTTATGTAATTATTACACAATAATAGTTTGAGCATTAAAAGTGATACTTTTTTTCATAACATAATTATTAGTTAATAAATTAAGTTTAGTTGGTTAGTTTGTAAGAGACCCGGTAATTTTGAAAATGTTGCCGGGTCTTTTTTTTGTTTGGTTATGGGCGAAAAAAAAAAGCAGGAACTTAAAAAATTCCTGCTTCTTTATTCTTAATATTTTGATAAGAAAATTATTTTATCTCTAAAAGTTCAACCTCAAAAATTAGCGGCGAAAATGGTTTTATTTTACCACCACGAGGGGTTGCGCCATAGGCTAATTCCTGTGGGATGTAGAATTTGTATTTCGAGCCAACGGGCATTAACTGCAAACCTTCGGTCCAGCCTTTAATAACTTGGCCTACGCCAAATTCCGATGGTTGGCCGCGCTCCACCGAGCTATCGAATACCGTACCGTCTATTAAGGTGCCGTGGTAGTGTACTTTTACACGTGAGTCGGCGGTTGGTTTTTCGCCCGTGCCTTGCGTAATTACTTCGTATTGCAGGCCGCTTTCGGTAGTTTCTATACCGCTTTTAAGCATGTTTTCTTTAAGGAAATTTTCGCCTTCGGTTTTAAGTTCGCCATAGTCTTCCAAGGCTTTTTTTTCGGCTTCTTCCTGCTGTTTTTTCATTTGGACTTCTTGTTTTTTCCTAAAATAGTTGCTTAGTACCGTTTGCACTTTGTCTTGCTCTATTTTAAGGTCGGTCGAGTCTAGGGCGTTTACAAGCCCTTGTATTAAAAGTTCTTTGTCTATTTCGGAAACATTGGTTTTTACGTCCCTACCTACGCTCATGCCTATGGCGTAGCTAACGGAGTCGATTTCGGTGTTTAGGGGTTTGTTGGTAACGCCCGAGTTGTTGCAAGATACCATAGCGAAAGAAAGGGCTACGATACTTAGGGATTTCATTAGTGTCATATTGTTTAATGTTTGGTTTTTAAATTTCAGGCTGCTAATGTAATAAATTTAATGGGGCTTTTGCCCAAGTGTTGCGGTAATTTTAACATTGTTTTGTTGAAGTTGGAGTGAAATTTATGGGATGTGGTGATTTCACTTTAAATTCTCACAAAAAACAAGCCACAAATTCACGAATGAAAACTGAAACATTCGTGAGTTCGTGGCAAATTATCATTCCGCTTTGCGAAATTATTATTGCACAATTTCAACAATTAAATCGTCGTCGGTTTTAACCACTTTGGCCAATTTATGCTTGGTCAGGCCTTTAATGCCTTTGTCCCAGGCTTTGTTGCTAAGTCCCGATTTGGATTTTAGGTTGCCCAATGCCATTATTTTTTCGCTTTTTAAAATTTCAAAAATGGCTTTTTCGGCATCGTTTAGTTCCACCGCTTTTTTCTCGGGGCGCATTTGCGGAAAAAACAGCACTTCTTGTATGGATGGGTTGTTGGTCATGAACATGGTTAGCCTATCAATGCCAATACCGATGCCCGATGTTGGCGGCATGCCGTATTCCAGGGCGCGCAGGAAATCGTGGTCGATAAACATGGCTTCGTCGTCGCCTTTTTCCGAAAGTTTTAATTGGTCCTCGAAGCGTTCGCGCTGCTCGATGGGGTCGTTAAGCTCGGAGTAGGCGTTGGCCAGCTCTTTCCCGTTTACCATAAGCTCGAAACGTTCGGTCAGGCCTTCTTTGGAGCGGTGTTTTTTGGTCAATGGGCTCATTTCGGTTGGATAATCGATAATGAAAGTTGGCTGCACGTAGTGCGGTTCGCATGTTTCGCCAAAAATTTCGTCAATCATCTTGCCTATGCCAAAGGTTTCGTCTACTTCAATATTAAGGGTTTTGCAGGCTTGGCGTATTTCGTCTTCCGATTTCATATATAAATCGAACCCGGTATGTTCCTTAATAGCGTCCAGAATCCCGATGCGTTTGTAGGGTGCTTTGTAGTCTATGGTTTTTCCGTTAAATTCCACCTTAGTCGTGCCGTGCAACTTTATGGCTATTTTTTCCAAAAGCTGCTCGGTGGTGTCCATCATCCAATTATAATCCTTGTAGGCGGCGTACATTTCCATAACCGTAAATTCGGGGTTGTGGGTGCGGTCCATGCCTTCGTTTCTAAAATCTTTTGCAAATTCGTAAACGCCGTCGAAACCGCCAACGATAAGCCTTTTAAGGTAAAGTTCGTTGGCTATGCGCAGGTACAGGGGCATGTCCAAGGCGTTATGGTGCGTAATAAAGGGGCGTGCGGCGGCACCTCCGGGAATGGGCTGCAAGATGGGGGTTTCTACCTCCAAAAAGTCCATATTGTTGTAAAACTCGCGAATGGTGTTTACTATTTGCGTGCGTTTTTTAAAGGTATCCTTTGTTTTGGGGTTTACTACCAAATCGGCATAGCGTTGTCGGTAACGTTGCTCGGGGTCGGTAAAGGCATCGAACACCACGCCGTCCTTTTCCTTGGGAAGCGGAAGCGGTTTTAGCGATTTGCTTAGTAGGGTAAAATCCTTAACGCGAACACTTTTTTCGCCAACTTGGGTGGTAAACAATTCGCCTTCAACACCTATAAAATCGCCAAAATCCAAGAGTTTTTTAAATATTTCGTTGTATTTGGTTTTGTTGTCGCCCGGGCAAATTTCGTCGCGGTTAAAATACACTTGTATTTTCCCCAAGGCATCCTGTAATTGGGCAAAACTGGCCTTGCCCTGTACCCGCATGGACATTAGGCGCCCGGCAATAATTACGGGCTTGCCTTCCTGGAATTTGTCCTTTATTTGTTTGGAGGTAAAATTAACCGGGTACAAATCGGCGGGATAAGGGTCTATGCCCAATTCGCACAGTTTGGCTAATTTTTCCCGTCGTACTATTTCTTGTTCTGAAAGTTGCATGCTTAATATTTTTAATACGCCAAATTTGGCAACGCCTGCAAAATTACGTTATTTTCAAATTATTAGCACTACCTTGACGAGAGATTTTAAACAAACAAAACGCCCTTAAAATATAATTTCTTAAGGGCGCTTGTTTATGTTTTTTTTTTTGAGCTTTATTGGACTTCTGCTGCTTGGGGCGCCAAAACATTTCCTTTTATGCGCAAAACCTTAGAGGTTTCGGAAGCATTGGACACTACGGTAATGGTTTTTTTAAAAGCCCCGGTTCTGCTGGTGGCATATTTTACTTTTATTTCGCTTTTCTGGCCTGGTAAAACAGGTGTTTTGTCGTAAGCGGGAACCGTACAACCGCAGGATGTTTTTACTTGCGAGATTATAATTGGGGATTTCCCGGTATTTGTAAATGTAAAAATGCGCTCGCCATCGGCATTTTGTTGTATGGTGCCGTAATCAATTTCATCGGTTTGGAAACTTAATATGCCCGCATTGGGGTTAACAGGGCTTTCGGCCTGAACTTCCTGCGCATGGTTGGCGGTGTAAATAAACAAACAAATGCTTAGTAATAATCCTGATTTTAGTGTTTTTAAAGTTTTCATGTTTTTTAATTTTTTTATTTTGGATAATTGTAGGGCAAACTTCAACAAAAATTTAATGTAAAAGCATTTTTATTGGGTTGAAATGGGGACTAATACCGGGGTTGAATTTTTTAAACTACTTGTTAAATAGCGCTTTAGCCTCCTCCCGCGACTGCACGCTCAGCTTTTTGTAAATATTGTTAACATGGGTTTTTACCGTGCTTAGGCTGATAAAAAGGGCATCAGCAATTTCTTTATTCGACTTTTCGCCCAATAGCAAGTTAAGTATGTTTTGCTCTTGTTTGGTTAGTAGGGTTTCAATATTTACATCGGTTTTTTGTGGTTTGTTTTTTCTTTTCAACAAAAACCAAATATTTGCGACCAACGACAAGACCAGCAAGATATAAACAAAATAATGCCATGCCGAAATATCGTTTTTGGCTTTGCCCACGATAAATTCGTCGGAGGCCAGTTCCTCTTCGTATTGTTTGGTAAAGGGTGCTTGGGGATATTCAGTTTTTAATCGGTTTTTTAAATGGTTGTAATACGTGCTGTTTTTTAAATCGTTTAAATAATATTCGTGAAGGTCGTTGCTGCGGTTCGACAAAAACGAATAAATATAAAGTTCGGCAATGGGTTCGTTTAGTTTTTCGCCAAAAGTTTGGAAGGTGTTAAACCATTTTTTGTTGTTTAATTTGCGGTTGGCCTCGCTCCTGAACTCGCTGTACGCATATTTCATTTCCTCGCGCAGGGAGTCTATTCGGGCAAAGGCGGTGGCCTTGGGGTTAGTCGATTTTATATCGCAAAACATTTGCTGGTCAAACGTAAAGGGCAGCACAATGGTATCGTTGTTCTTGGCTATAAAAGTAACGGCTTTACTTTCGTTGCACTTACCGTTAAAGTGGTTTTCGGCTTCGTTAAAACAATTGTCAACATGTATGCGGTAAATGCGGTTTTCGTGTTCCAACTGGTTGCCCGTAAACTCGAAATAGCCCAAACTGTCGGCGCTTACCTTGGATATAACCTGCTCTAAGTAAATACCCGAAATTTTCCTGTAATCTTCAACAACCGATAAATATACGCTACCGCTCCAATGCAAATTATCCACATGCCCGCTAAAACGGTACTGTGCTTTGGAGGAAAAACAAACCAGTAGGCAATAAATACATATTACATAGCGTAATGGTTTATATTTACGGGGTTTAAAAGAAGAAGGGGAATACCTATCGTTTTTCGGCATTTTTGTAAAAACATTTCAATATTGCTAAACTACTGCTTTTTTTAAAATGAAGCAGAAAAAACTGTAACAAATGGGGTGGTGTTTCGTCTAAACAACAGTCATCAATCAAAAAAAAAGAAATTGTATTATGGGATTTTGGAGGGTTTTATTGTCAATACTATGTCCGCCTCTGGCTGTTTTGGATAAGGGCTGCGGGTCTATACTTATCGTATTTATTTTATGGCTTTGCGGCTGGGTGCCGGGCGTAATAGCCGCTTTGGTAATACTTAACAACCCCAACCGTTAATGCCGAAAATATTGTAATTTTGTAGTCTTATGAACAAAACTGTTATACTGCAAGATTTAGGCTTAAAAGATTACAAGGCCACTTGGGACTACCAAGAGCAATTGTTTAAGGAAATTGTTAGCGTTAAGGTGAAAAACCGAAACGAAAACACGCTTGTAAAAACACCTAATTACTTTTTGTTTGTCGAGCACCCCCATGTGTATACCCTGGGCAAAAGCGGCAGTATGGACAATATGTTGCTAAACGAACAACAATTGGCCGAAAAGGGCGCTACATTTTATAAAATTAACCGTGGCGGCGATATTACCTACCATGGTCCCGGGCAAATAGTGGGCTACCCAATATTGGATTTGGATAATTTTTTTACCGACATCCATAAATATTTGCGTTTATTAGAAGAAACCATAATTTTAACCCTTGCCGAGTATGGCCTTAAAGCCCAACGCAGCCATGGCGAAACGGGTGTTTGGTTGGATGTTGGCACCCCCTTTGCCCGAAAAATTTGCGCTATGGGCGTGCGTGCCAGCCGTTGGGTTACCATGCACGGTTTTGCGCTTAACGTAAATGCCAATTTGGGCTATTTCGATAATATTATCCCCTGTGGCATTCGGGGCAAGGCCGTAACCTCCCTAAACGTCGAGCTTGGTATGGAAACCGTTTCGATGGACGAGGTTAAACAGAAGATATTGAAGCATTTTGAGGGGTTGTTTGGGGCTAATTTTCAACGAACGTAAAAGGCATACAGTTTCACATTATTTTTACGTATATTAGTTGCTCAGAAAAAATTAATCCAAAAACTAAAAATTACGCATATGATTTACAAAACTACTTTTTTATTTGTCTTTTTTGTTTGTACGGTTTTGAATGCCCAAACCCAATTAACGTTTGATTGGGAAAGTGGAACAGCAACCTCTTCGGGACAGGCCACGCAAACGCTTAGTGGTGTTGCTACAACATTTATGGGAGCGTCGGATGCAGGGGTAACTAATGGGCTTAATGGTCTTGGCGGAATGTCTAACTACTGCGCCATTAGCAGTTCAGGTATGGCTAACAATGTTACCGTTGTAACGTTTTCTTTTAATGTTGCAGTAGATGTAGTGTCCGTAAAAATGGTAGATGGCCTTGCGTTAATGAACGATACCAATGTCGATTTTACCTTTACGCCCATAGGAGGAGCAAATTCTGCCGTAACCATTTCAAATGCTTATCATGGTCAAACTTCGGCAACTCTTAATTGGACAGGTGTTACATCGTTTACTGTTTCCAGTACTTTGGTGGGTGATGCTGCACTTAGGGAAACCGTTTTTACATCTGATGCTTTAGTGGTCGTGGTAGACGATTCTGCATTGTCTATGAGCGATAAATTAGCCGCTAACATAAGTGTTTATCCTAATCCTACCGCCAATTTTGTTTTTATTAATAGTGTTGAGGGTTTTGAATTGGCTACGGTTTTCAATAGCCTTGGGCAAGTTGTTATGAAAACAGAAAGCGAACAATTAGATTTTAGTGCTTTAGCCAAAGGGCTTTATTTTGTGAAAATTAAAAACAGTAATAATGCAGAGATTACCAAGAAGATTGTAAAAAACTAATTTTCGGTAAAATATTTCAAGCCTGTTTTTTTGAAAGGTTAGATTGGTAAAAAAAATCCCGCTTTTTACATTGCTAAAAAGCGGGATTCCTTTTTTAAGGATTTATATATAGATGTTAATTTTTAACAATTTTTTTATTTACCATGCCGGAATCTGTGCTAATGCTTAAAATGTAAAGCCCTTTATTTAGGCCAGAAACATTAATTTCACTTTTATTGGTATCTAAAACTAATTGCCCCAAACCGTTGTAAATTTTAACCGATTTTAGGTTAGAAATATTTTCCACATAAAGAAAATCTTTTGAGGGATTAGGATAAACACTTATGTTTTCGGTTTCAAAATTATTTGCAGACAGGGTTTCGTTGGTTGCAACTATATTATCAAACATAAAAACAGTACCAACATTGTCGGTTCGTGATACCGTAAACGATGTAACGTCAGTCCAATTTAAAGCAACATTGCCATAACCATTAGTTAATGTTGCCGTAATAGGGGAATTGCTGCCCCCTATGGGCGTAAAGGTAAAATCCACATTGGTGGGGTTGCTGTTAAACTCCGACTCGTAAAGGGCGTTATAATCTATGGCTTGAATAGATAGAACATCTGCCGCTTCAGAAAAAGAAAAAGAAACACTCGAAAGATTTATTTGCTCATTCGGGGGAGCTAATGAGCTTGAAACAACGTTGTCCGTAGAACCGCCATAATTACCAAAAGGGCCGTAGCCCGTGTTAGTTGCACCGGTAAAAGTTAATACAACTCCTTTTATGGTTTGCGTAACGGGATCTCCATTATTACTGTTGTTCATAGAAACATCTTCCGTATCCCAATTAAACGTCGTTTGGGCATTTAGGTAGCCTAAAAAGAGAAAAGTAAATAAAAAAGTAATTTTGTTCATTTTTTATGAATTTATGGATTAATAGGGCTAAATTAAAAAAAAATATGCACAAGCCTGTATTTTATATCGTTAATTTCAACAAATGCCAATTGTTTCTAACCGCAAGATCTTAAGGGATTTGCTTCGGGATGGTGTTCAATAGCATTATTTGGATGGCCATAATTTTTGAATGGTTTTTAAAATAAAAACGGTTAAAAATTTGTTAAATTTTATTAAAAACCAGTACTTTGCCCTATCTCGGTTTGCTGGTTAACAAAATCATCCACAGTAAAGGGGGCTAAGTACAATTAAAAACACCTTAAGATTTAAGTTATGTTTTTGTTGTATTCAAAAATTAATTGTAACTAAACTTTAATAGATTTTATGATTGACAATATGAAACAATTCATGCTCTCAATTGTTTTTTGTGCAGTAAGTGTTTCGGCATGGTCGCAAATAGCGGTTAGCGGTATGGTAACCGAAGCAACAAGCGGATTTGGTATTCCTGGCGCAAATGTTGTAGTAAAAGGTACTTCTACGGGTACGGCAACAGATTTTGATGGCAACTGGACTTTAACAGTTCCTAACGAAAACAGTGTACTGGTAATATCCTCAATAGGAATGAAAACCGTAGAGGTTGCAGCCAAAAATGCTAAAAAGATAGTTTTGGAAGAAGATTCGCAAATGTTGGACGAGGTAGTTATTACCGGATACACCACAATGGACAGAAAACTATTTACAGGGGCTTCGGATAATTTAAAAATGGCGGAAGTAAAATTGGAAGGCGTACCAGATATTAGTAGGGCTTTAGAAGGTGCGTCGGCAGGGGTTTCCGTACAAAATGTTTCGGGTACATTTGGGGCATCTCCCATTATAACAATCCGAGGTAATTCCTCAATCAACGGAACAAATAAACCGTTATGGGTAATAGACGGTATTGTGCAGGAAGACTTAATAAACATTTCAGCTGATGATTTGTCTTCAGGAAACCTAAATTCTATATTAACATCAGGTGTTGCGGGCCTAAACCAGGAAGATATTGAAAATATCCAAATATTGAAAGATGTATCGGCAACGGCTATCTATGGTGCGCAAGCCATGAACGGTGTTGTTGTTATAACAACAAAAAAAGGTAAAATAGGAAAACCTAAAATAAACTATTCGGTAAGCACATCGGTTAGGGAGCGGCCCAGGGCCGAAAATTTTGATATTTTGGACTCTGGGGCCGAAATGCAAATTTACCGCGAATACTTGAGAAAAGGTACCTATCCCATAACCATACTTAGGACTAACGAAAACTATGGTGTTTTAGGTAAAATGTACGAAAGAATAGTGAACAATACATTACCCTTAACACAAGAAGCTACATTAAACGAAAACTATTTGGAGTATTACGCCAATGCCAATACCGACTGGTTTGATGTATTGTTTAACAATTCCATAACAACCCAGCACTCGTTAAGCGTAAGTGGCGGTGCCGAGAACGCAACCTATTATGCCTCCTTGGGATATTATAAGGATAACGGTGCTACCGTAATCGACAATGTTGATAATTATACAACGATGCTTAATGCTCAGTTTACATTGTCCGACAGAGTAAAAGCAGGATTAATTGTAAATGGAAACTACAGAAATCAGCGAGTGCCCGGAACCCGAGAAAGAGAGTTCGACCCATTGACGGGACAATACAACCGCGATTTCGACATAAATCCGTTTAGTTATGCCCTAAACACGTCCAGAGCTATGACGCCTTACGATGAAAACGGCGATTTACAATTTTATCAAAGCAATTTTGCACCATTTAATATTCTTCACGAGCTACAGCATAATTTTGTTGATATTGGTGTTACCGATATTTCTGCCAAGCTAAATTTAGATTATTCAATTAAAGATAACCTTAGCGCAAAATTCTTTTTATCAGGGCGTTTGGCCAATACCCTAACCGAATATAAAATCCATGAAAACTCAAATGCTGCCGAAGCTTATCGTGCAGGGACAGAGTTTGGGGTTAGTGGTGAAATTGAGAGTATTAGAGATGCCAATCGCTTTTTAATGAAAGATATTGACGACCCCAATGTGGACCCCTATTCTATTTTGCCCACGGGAGGATTTTACAATACCGAAGAAAATACGTTAACCAGTTATAATTTTAGAACTTTATTAGAATGGTCTCCTGAGATAGGAGAAAAAAGTAGGGGAAATCTATTGGGAGGTACCGAAGTTAAATATACCAACAGGGAATTTAGAAGAAACGACGGCTATGGTATATTGTACGATCGCGGCGGTATTGTAAATACACATCCGGATGTTATTAAATATTTGTCGGACAATGGATTGGAACAGTTTGAGTACACCGAGTTCAGGGATAGGTTTGTTGGTAATTTTATAGACGCTAAATACGATTACGACGGAAAATATATTTTAGGCGGTACATTTCGTTATGACGGCTCGAACCGACTTGGAAACACAAAAAGAGCAAAGTGGCTGCCATCATGGAATGTATCTGGAGCATGGAATGTCCACAAGGAAAATTTTATGGCCAGTGCCAATGCTATTAATACATTAAAACTAAAGGCCACTTATGGTTTAACGGGAACCATGGGGCCAGATGCCAGTGCAGTGCTCACCCTGTATGGGGGTACGCCGTTAAGGCCGGGCTATGCTAATACGGAAACGGGAATTTATATTGATGACATTGAAAACCAGGATTTAACATGGGAAAAATTAAACGAATTAAACCTTGGGTTCGAGTTAGGCTTGTTCAGTAATAAAATTTACACGGAATTTAACTATTACGATCGTAAATCCACAGATTTGATCGATTATATCACCACAGCCGGAATTGGAGGCATAGGCGTTAAATATGGAAATATTGGAACGATGAAGTCCAGTGGTGTAGAGTTAACATTGCGAACAAAAAACATCACTACTAATAATTTTTCATGGGAAACCCAATTAACCTATAACTATCATCAAAGCGAAATTACAGAATTAGATGCCTATTCCGAGTTTGCCAATGCTGTAGTGGGAACAGGAGCAGCCCAAGTAGGCAGGCCACACAGAGGCTTGTATTCAGTTAGGTTTGCAGGGTTGGACAGTAACGGGCTGCCCACATTTTACGATAACGAAAACAATATAGTTCAAGACATGGACTTGCAGCAACGCGAAAACATGGAAGATTGGTTAGTGTACGAAGGCCCCGTGGCTCCTAAAGGGCAAGGTGGTTTTAAAAACGATTTTAAGTTTAAAAACTGGACATTAGGTGTAAACATAATTTACAAATATGGCAATAAAATTCGTTTGGGCGACCTTTACCCAACAGACGTTTATGGAATTTCAGCCTACGATTATAGGGCTTTCTCCAAAGATTTAATAAACCGTTGGGTGTTGCCCGGTGATGAGTATATTACCAATGTCCCGGCTATTTTGGACACCAAAACAATAGAACTTTTAAATGGTCAAAACGCATACAGTTTGTACAACAACAGCGATCAAAGAGTTGCCGATGGCGATTTTATACGGTTAAAGGATATCAACATTGCCTATAATCTACCAAAAGTTTGGTTGGCCAATACAGGTATCGAATCCATGCGATTAGCGTTCAATGTTAACAACATAGCGCTGTTATATTCCGATAGTGCCTTAAATGGCGTAGACCCGGAATTTTACAACTCTGGAGGGGTAGCTTTGCCAAATCAAAGAATGTACACATTTACATTAAATTTAAATTTTTAACCCAATGAAATTAGCAAAACAAATACTATACACTACACTCGTGTTAACTGCTTTTATGGGGTGTAGCGATTTTTTAGAAGAAGAACCCGATAATCGTTTACAGATAGATTCTGTTGATAAAGCAGCCGAACTTTTAGTGTACGCATCCAACGAAGCCAGCTATGCGTTTTTAGAGCAAATGACTGATAATGTTGCGTACATTGCAGAAAATGTCCATTTATCAGGTTTGGATAACGAACTGTTTAATTGGGAAGAATCCATTAAGGACTACGAAGATACCCCCACCTATTTTTGGAATAAAGGCTATTTGGCAATCGCCCAAACCAATGCGGTATTAAGTACCATTGATGGTATCGATGGCGATGAAACCGAAAAGAACCATGTAAAAGGAGAAGCGTTGTTGTTTAGGGCCTATAACCATTTTATGCTGGTTAATGTTTTTGCAAAACAGTACGATTCATTAACGGCCGTATCGGATCAAGGTATTCCTTACATGGAAAAAATGGAAACACATCTTATAACCGAGTACCAAAACAATACCGTGCAAGAAGTTTACGATTTTATTGAACGCGACATGCTAAAAGGCTTAAGTTTAATAGATGACAGCTATATAACATCCGGAAAAAAATATCATTTTACAAAAAAAGCAGCCTTAGCTTTTGCCTCGCGCTTTTACTTATGGACAGGGAATAACGAAAAATGTATAGCATATAGTAGTGATGTTCTTGGGAATACCCCTGAAAACTATATAAAGGACTATAGCGTAATTTTAAATGCGGGAGGCTCCAGTGCTTCGGGCATTGCCTTTATAGATACCGATGACGACAGTAACCTGATGGTTGCCCGACGTGAAACAGGGTACAGTTTACGCTACAGCTATAAAGACCGCTTAAACATAAATACCCTGTACGATATTTTTAACGTAAGGGAGTTTTATCAAGTATTTGGAACTTATGTCGACGTAAGACCGCAAATAGCCTATTATGGTAATGGTGATTATACAAGTTTGAGGCTGGCAAAAAATTATGAGTATTTTAAAAGAAAATCCCTAAGCTCAAATATTGGCGATCCTTACCGAATAGATGTTTTGTTCAGGGGGGAAGAAGTGTTACTCAACAGGGCAGAAGCTTACTCCAATTTAGGCATGACAGAAGAAGGGGTGGCCGATTTGGAACTACTAATGGAAAACCGCTATACAGAAGCCGTACTGGCAAATTTTAACGCATGGGCAAGTTCCTATGAATTTATAGAAGGGGTAGCGGGCCTGGATAGGGCTGGTGTACTGGCCGATTTAATTATAAAAGAAAGACAGCGCGAATTTACTGAAGAAGGCATGCGTTGGTTCGATATAAAACGTTACGGCATAAGTGTTTCAAGAGCTAATGGCAATATTCTTACTGCCGACGATTCAAGAAAAATAATAGCCATCCCGCAAATAGCCGCGCAAAGCTTGGGAATAGATATGGAAAACAACACCGATTCAAACAATGTGAAATTTGAGCCAAACCTTTAACCTAATTAAAATGAAATACCCATTATTAAGTTTTAATCACACAGCGGGATGTTAATTTGGGTGTTCCATACTTGCACTGAGCTTGACGAAGTGCCTGTGCTGAGCGCAGTCGAAGTACAACCATTAAAAAAACAATAAATATTAACACATGAAAAACATAATATTTGTACTATTAAGCATTTTGGTTTTCGCTTCATGTAGCGAAGACGAAAAAAACGAGCATGTTAGGATAGACATACCCGAATCGGACCACCCTAACGATGTCTATGCTCGTGTAAATTTTACAGATGTGTACAATACCCGGGTTATTTGGAGACGGGACGAGATAAATTCAAATATCAATAAGTTTGTAGTGCCACCAGATGAAGAATTAGTAATACCAATGATGAAAATGATTCAAGAATTTTGGATCGAGCCATATTATTCAGTCTCTGGAGGAAAAGAGTTAATAGACGAACTCTTCCCGCCCGAAATAATAATGCTTGGCTCGGCACAATATAACGACGATGGGTCAAGAATTTTGGGCATTGCAGAAGGAGGCGTTCGTATTCTTTTAACCGAGGTTAATAATTACGACTTAACCAACTCCGATTGGCTCATGTTACAATTGCGCGTAATACTTCACGAATTTGCACATATTACGCACCAAAGCACATCTTTACCCGATGGATGGAAAGATATTTCAACAAACAGAACAGGCAGCAACTGGGTAAACATTACGGATAAAACCGCCATAACAATGGGGTATGTAACACCATACGCATCCAGTAGTGCCGCCGAGGATTTTGCCGATTTCATAGGTATATTTTTAATAACACCAAAAGCCGATTTCGAAGCCACCTATTTAACCGCAACAGACTGTTATGGCTTAACCTCGGCAAGTGAAATCGAATCCTGTCTGGAAAGCAATCAGGGTATTACCATTCTTAATGAAAAGTACCAAGCCGTAATAGACTATTACGACAACGAATTTGGTATAGATATAATTGCACTGCGCGATGAAATTGAAACAAGGATAGCTGTAGCAACCGAATAAAAAGAACAAACAATGAAAAAAATAATTTATATACTGGCAATAAGTCTTGTAAATGGCTTTTTTATCTCATGCACAAGTGAAGATGAAGATACCCTTTTCAATAAATCGGCCGAAACAAGAGTACAAGAAAAATTGCAGGAATATAGAAACATACTAACCTCGTCCGAAAATGGTTGGTATGGTACCTACATCCCATTTCAAAGTGGCCCGGAAGTAAAGCTATGGTTTTCATTTAATGAAAATGGAAGGGTAACCACATGGTCCGATATGCCCTCTGGGACCTATATAAACCCAATAACCAAAAAAGGCGTTTTCGAAAAAGACGAGACCAATTACCGAGTAGGCATACACCAAGCACCCGATTTAATTTTTGAAGATTTCATGGTGTTATCGAATATTGCAATCCAGAATAATGGGAGTTTTAGTGGTGAGTACGAGTTTGAATTTGTAAGTGCTTCCCAAGATTCGGTTGTTTTAAGATCGAGCTTAGAATTAAATACAACAGATAGAACACAATTTGTGCTATATCCCGCAACAACGGACAGCGAGGGCAATATCGTTGAACAGGGCGAAGTGGCCGATAGTTATAGCATATGGAAAGAACAAATGGATGTATTTCTGGAAATAAACCCCGAATATGCCACAACAACCGCCGATGAAGATTATATCAATTCAAAATATATCTATGCGTTTGTAAAAAACAATACAGCTATTTTTATAATGCCCGATTTTGAAACACATGGCATTTATATAGGAAAAATTGGCACAAACGAGGTAGGCCGATATATTCCATATGGGGGCGTATACCGGTCTATTTTCGAAATCTATGATGGCGAGTGGGTGCTAAACGTCCCTTTCGAATATTCCATTAGCAATTCATCTTATTTGTCCGAGGTAAACACAATCGACATAGGGGCATTAATACCTCTGGTATATGTTACGGACGGTGACAATAGCGGATACGAAATATTAAACTAAAAATTAAAGATGTTTCCGTTTTTAAATTAAGATTCAAGCCAACCAGAAAAATAATTAGGCATTCAACCTGGCCATTTAAAGGCTAATATACAGTAACAGATGAAAACGATAAGATTAATAATAATGGCGTGTTTGTTTAACGTGTTTTCGTGTACCTTTAGTAACGATGACATTACGGTAACCGCACGACCCGAAGAAACCGAGGAAGTAACCCCCAGTGGTTATTTTACCTACACTACTTTTGAGGGCTCACAAGTATTAATAGCCAAGTATAACGAATTGTACCCGGACAATAAAATAGACGATATCATACCAGCTACGCTTGACGAAATTTATGCTGCATACGCCAAAAGCGGAGTAGACGCCGCAACCGAAATACCCAGTTATATTTATGATAAATCCAAGCCAATTACAGAGGTTGTGGCAGCTTTGGAACAAGCGGGAATAGAAATGAAAGATATAGAGGGCTATTATCACCAACCAATCGACGAAGTTGCTTTTTTCAATCTTGGGTTCGATGATTTTTATGGCGGTACGATTAATTTAATAAACGCTATTGGCGATTTAGATGAAATGAAGCGCTCCCCCTATGTTGGGTACGATAAATTTTTGGCCGATACTTACGAATTTTGCGGAATTATAGATACTCCGGGCATTTATAGTACAGAAACCTATACTTCGGGAGGGATTAGTGTAGGCAACATGGTACTAACCAAAGGCTACGTAGATGCTGGTATAACAGAAGATTTTACAGTAGAGGAATTGAAAGTGGACGTAAACCCCTTAAGCCAGCCCGTACCTGCCGGCCGATATCAATTAAACCGTTTTTTTGATGTGGGCGATATTATGGTAGCTTGGTTGGATCTTCAGGAAATGGATTCCAGCGCTAATACCATAACGTTTACAGTATGCCATAATTTTTACGATGGGCGTGTGTTTCGGTTAGATTATTCGGGTACCTATACTTATGTTGAAGAATTAGCGGATACCGATGGCGATGGTATTAACGACGATTATGAATTTACCGTATCCTGCGGCAATACATCCGTAGACTATCCCGATACCGATGGCGATGGCGATCCCGATTATCAGGACGACGATGACGATGGCGACGGTATATTAACAATAAATGAAAATGCCGACCCAAATGAAGATGGCAACCCAAATGATGCCAAAGATTCAGATGGCGATGGTACTCCAGATTATTTAGATTCAGATAGTTAAAAATAAAGGATGTGAATACAATGTAATTAACATCAAGCAAACCAAAAATGTTAATTGTGTATTCTTCCAATTATTAAAATCAATAAATATCAACACATGAAACCCTCTTTGAGGGCTTTAGCAAAGCCAAGATAAAGACCTCCACAAAAGGACATGAATAAAAACAGCGGACAGTAATCTTTCGGTTTTTTTGCTACGTTATTTAAAGAACTTAAAATCAAACATTTAACTTAAACTTATTCGAATGAAAAAATATATTGCGGCAATATTACTATTTAGTTTATTCTTTGCCTGTTCATCCGATGGCGATAGCCCAGTAGTAAAAGCAACCAAATTAAGTACGTTCAACATTCATTTACAAGAAACAACTTTAACCTCGGCATCTATAAAATGGGATGCAGTTACTGTTTCCGATGGAAGCTCGGTGACTTACGATATTTATTTAAACAATAAAATAGATCTTGATTATAGCAATGTTGCATTAAATTACACATCAACCAGTTATAATTTTACAGATTTAACAAGTGGAGTAGATTATTTCGTTAAAATTATAGCTAAAAATGAAGAAGGGGTAGTAGAAGAAAAAACTTCCACATTTACAACTATTACCAATGAAAAACCAACAAAATTTACAGCTGCTATAGAAAATATCGAGGCTTTTTCAGCATCCTTATCATGGATAGAAGCAACTGACCCCGAGGGAACAGCGGTAACCTATGATATTTATTTGAATAACAATTTGCTGGTCGAAAACCTAACGGGTTTAACCTACGATCTTACGGACTTGGAAGAAGAAACCTATTACACCGTTACCGTAGCAGCTAAAGATGCCGATGGTTATCAAAGAGAAGTGGTAACAGAGTTTACCACACCAAAGTATGTTGCCATTTTAGGGAGTTATTCAGAAAATAACAGTGGTACGATTACCGCAAAAGGTAATCTAAATTCAGGAACGCTTATATATTATGGAGGAAGCAAAACTGAGTTTGATATTTATTTATACGATGAAGAAACCGGAAACCGCTTTTATTTCTATTTAAGGGCTGTCGATGGTACTTATAATTTCGAAGAACAAGAATTTGTTACAGGAGGTACATATAGGGTTGTCGAGGCTTCGTATAAAGATAGCTCAAGCGAGTATTGGGATTGGGGCTTTGGATCCGTAAAGCTTAATCTTAAACGCAATACAGATAATACATATTCAATCTCTTTTAGTTTCCAAACCAATTATTATGGTAGCGAACCCGTTGCTGATTATGCCGATCTTACAGGAAGTTTTCAGGGAGCGTTAACTTTCGATGACCAGTCATAGAACGAAATCGTTAATAGGGAACATGAAAAAATTATATGGTTTTTAGAGTGTGTAAGTATCCCGCACTTTAACTTTCCGCATTAAAAAACACCTTGTAAAAGTGCATTTTTTTTTCGGTATCGTAACCACGCTCTAAATACTCGGTTGAGGCGTCGGGCGCATCAATATCCAGTTTTATTTGTATGTTGGTGTCCAGTTTTATTTCGGTTTTAATTTTTTTCTTTTCCTTGTTTACCACACGTTCCGAAACGTCAAATTGGTTCCTGATAACAATATTTTGTTCGCCCTCGAAAGTTTTTTTATAATCGTCGAAAAGGGCTTTTTGCTTGTCCTCTTCAAAAATTTCATCCTTAAAACGCTCGATATTCACCACTTCGTTTTCTTTGAAAAAATCGATGGTCTTGGCCAAAAAACTGTTCTGTTCTTGGTTGCCAAAGCTTGTTTTTACTATGTCTTCGGAAAAATCCTTGCAAAGCTCAATATATTGCTGCGTGTGGTTATTGGCGTCGTCGGCAAATTTTATGTTTAAAAATTGGTTGGTCCAGTATTGGGCATCGTAACTGTTGTTGTCCACGCTAAACACTATGGGGCCTTCGGTGTCGCTTTGGTTTAAAATTAGGCAGCCCTTATCAACCTTTTTGCTGCTAATGCCTTTTTGCACCACCACGTCGTAACTGTTGTTTTCGAGGTAGGTTTGAAAAAAATTCACCTTGTTTTCAATTTTAAAAATACCAAGCGCATTGGTGGTTATATCGTTAAACTCAATGCCTTCGAACATAACCACCAGCACGTCGCCCGTTTTTATGTTGGCCGAATTGGATTGCTCGAACAAATGTGTAACTATGTGTTTTGAAACCTCGATAAACGCCTCGTCGTCGTTAAAAATCTGGCTGCTGTAACTGTTAATTTCGTTTAGGCTAATATTGGCATGGTGGTTAAACCGGTAGCTTTGTACCACGGTGCCGAAAGGGCGCAACAGGAAAGGCAGCATAAGGTCGTAGCTGGCCTCATCGAAATCGACCGGTTTTTCCGAAAAGGCATTTTTTGTGCTATTAAATTTGTTGCCAACCTTGTGGATGATGAATTTTGAGATTGAAGCGTTTTTTCGTGAAATCATACTATTACAATTTTGTATTGCAATAGTACTAATTTTGGAAGGAAAAATATAGGTTGAAGTTAATTCAATTTATACAACAAAACCGAATTGTTTTCGCCTTTGGCAACAAACTCCAAACTGTTTTTTGTGCGGTTTAAATCGATTGCCGATGTGCCATAAACCGGGAAATTGGGCAGTGGTTGGGCTTGGCTGTCGAACATGTAAATTTTTTGCGCCTGTAAATCGGTTGCCGAAATGTATATTTTGTTGTTTACGATAAATAGCTTTGGGGCGGTATAATTCCCGAAATCCAATTCCACGGTTTTGTTGTTTATAACCAAGGTGTTTCCGTTTAATGTAGCCAAGGTTTTGCTGCTTGTTGTAATACCGTGGTTTTTGGTTAGGTTTAAATTTTTGGACGAAACGTTTCCTTTGGCATCGACCAAAATTAAATCGCCCATTGCCGTTGTCGTGGTAAAAGTGTCGTTATAGGCAAAAACGGGCTGGGCCGAGTAGTTGTGGTTTTGTTTTGGCGTAACCCTAACCCTTCCGGTACGGTCCAAAATATAGAGCTTATCGGCGGTTTTTAAAACAAGATAATCCTTTGAGCCTATTCTAAAATGTTGCGGTGGGGTAATGATATTGTTTTCGGCCGTTTTAAAGGTAAAACCCTTAACGGTGTTGCCTTTGGCATCGTACATTAATGCGTTTTTGTCTTGGGTTACCAGCAAGCGGTAGTTTTTGTTGTTGTCGTAATCGAAAAGCGCCAAGGGCTGGGTAATGGCATCATTAAATTTTTTCGGAAACGGTTTAACCTCGTTTCCGTTTCTATCGATAACATAAAGGTTGTGGGGCGTGGCAAATACCAACTGCAGGCGGCCGTTTTTGTAAATATCCATTTGGTTTATTTGGCCAAGAACGGGCGCTTCTAACGGTTTTTTCCAAAGTATTTTCCCTTTGTTCGAAATTAAATATAGGTTGTTGTTAACGTCCTGTATCACAATTTCGTTTTCTTTTGTAATGTGGTTGGTAACAAATTGTGGCGTGCTTAATAAATCGGCACTAAGTTTTATGTTCAGTTCTTCGGTAATTGTAGTGTTGTTCGCTTTGCTTTTGTTTTTTTCAATAATACCGTTTACGTGGGCAAAATGGGTATCGAAAACAAATTGAAAAGCCGAAATATTATAGGCTTGTAGGTTAACGTCAAGCGTGTCCTTCACATTAATATTAATAATTTGTTTTAAGGTCGAAGGATTAGCTACAAGCAGGATAGACGAGGCATCGCTTAGTTCTTTCTTTATGTTTTTATACGGCTCGGCATTGGCCAGAGTAGTCCTGTTTTGGTAGTTGGTAATAATACTTTGCAACAATTCAGTATTGTTGGAAAACACAAAATAGTTGTCCAACACGCAATAGCTGCTGGCTTCCTTGAAGGAAATAAGCGGATAAAAAACACTACTAAACAAATCGGGCGTGCTAAAGCCGTAAATAGGGGTTTCCCTAAAGGTTTGGGTTATGGTTCGGTTGGCAATCAAGGCTGCTTCGGTGGCAATATTGTCCAACGAGTTTAAAACAACGGCACGGTCTTTATCTTGAAAAATAACACCCACTTCGGCACTATTGCTAAACAGCGGTGCGCTTATAACCGAATCAGTTTTATTGAAGGTCTCCAAGCGCTCTTGCAGTTTTTCGAAATCGTTAAAAGTGAAACTTAAAAACCCATCGCAATTAAAAGGTGCAATATGTTGCAATTGGTTTACTTGCGGGGTGTTGCCCTTAAACACGTTAACAAGGCTTTGGGTGGAATCGTTGGCCTTGGCTATACCGTTAAGCAGTATTTTATTTTGGTTTACATCAACATCGATGGCCAAATACTTGGTAAAGGATTTAAGCGGAAGTGCTTCGGCATCGGGAAAAACTGAGGTTATAAATGGTGTTTTGGCCTTTACAAAAACCGAAAATGTCCTATTATTGTTGGTCGTATGGTATATTTTTGAAAAATCTTCGTTTATGGGTGTGTCTTCAAAAACGGCATTAATTAGGTGTCGGGACGTGCTTGCAAAAAATACGCTATCGACAACGGTGCTATACAAAATTTGTTTGTTTAGCGTGGTTTTGGCAACGTTATTGTTTTTAATACTTAGTTTTTCTTCTTTTATGTTTAAAGTTGAATCTATTTTGAACAACCCCTTGTGGTATTTGGTAATAAGGGCGTAATGCAGGCTGTCGTTTTCTTCGGAAAAACAAATTAGCACATCGTCTTTCGGATGTATTAGCGATAAATTTTTAAGGGTGTTATTTACGTTTTTATAACTATCGGTTTTTGAAAGCTGCTGCAAAAAATCGCTGTTTTTAATGCTGCTTTTTAAATCGTCAAGGTTTGATGTTTTTATAATTATTGAAGCGTTCTTGGGGATGAAATCTATTACTGTTTTTTTTGTGTTGTTACTGTTTTTGCAACTTATAACAAGCAGAAGTAAAATAAAACAAAATTTAAAATTCATAATGTGTTAGGCTTTATGCAAACCTAATCAATATATAAACAAAAAAGTGGGAATTCGGTAAAAATACGTATTCTGTTGTATTGGTAGTTAATAGTTGGTTTTTTTGAAAAAAAGCAATGGAATTAACTATTTTAACACAGCTTCATTTTGTTTTTTAACATTTATTTAAGATGTTTGTTATGGACTAATTTACAAACGAACCAATATGAAGTTAAAATTGACAACAATGTTAACGCTTGTTTTAGCGTTTTCAGTGCAGTTTTCCAATTCGCAACAATCAAAATCTATTAGTGGCAAAATAACCGATTCAGGAGGAATACCTTTGGCGGGGGTAACTGTTATGATAAATGGGACTACCAAAGGTGCGGTAACGGATTTCGATGGCGTTTATTCCATAATGGCCAAAACGGGCGATGTTTTAAAAATAAGCTACGTCGGGATGGGAACACAAACCATAACCGTTGGCGGTAACAACACGATAAATGTTGTGATGAAAGAGGATTTAGAAAGTTTGGATACCGTTGTTATTACGGGCTACCAAAATGTAAAACGCGATTTGTTTACCGGGGCTTCGCAAACCATTAATGCCGCCGATGTTAAGTTAGATGGTGTTCCCGACCTATCAAGGGCATTGGAAGGCCGCGCCGCAGGCGTTAGCGTACAAAACGTAACAGGCACCTTTGGCGCAGCGCCAAGGATAACCATTAGGGGGGCATCCTCTATTTTGGGCGATACAAAGCCCATTTGGATTATCGATGGCGTTATACAGGAAGAAATTGTTAACCTTTCCGTTTCCGATTTAGTTTCCGGCGACCCCAATACCTTGTTAAGCTCTGCCGTTGCCGGATTAAACGCTTCCGATATACAAAGTTTCGAAATCCTTAAAGATGCCTCGGCTACTGCATTATACGGGGCACGAGCGTTAAATGGCGTAGTGGTTATAACCACCAAATCGGGCAAAAGAAACCAAAAACCAACATTTAACTATGCGCTCGAATTGGCGGTAAGGGACATTCCCAGATACTCTAATTACGATTTGCTAAACTCCCAAGAAACCGTTTCGGTTTACAGGGAAATGGAATCCAAGGGCTTTTTGGATATGCCCAGTTCGTTCCAAGGACGTTATGGCGGCATTTACAACATTATGTACCGAGCCATAAATAATTATGATGAAACTACCGGGCAATTCCAGTTGGAAAATACGCCCGAGGCCAGGGCCAAGTTTTTGCAGCAGTACGAGCTGGCCAATACCAACTGGTTTAAAACCTTGTTTAATGCAGCGCCAACCCAAACCCATACCCTTAGCTTTTCAGGTGGGGGCGAAAATTCCACATCGTATGCCTCGCTTGGTTACTATACCGATGGCGGATGGACGGTTGCCGATAGGGTAAGGCGCATTACCGGAAATTTACGAAACACCTATTACCTAATAGACGATAAATTAAAAATAACCACCCAAATGCAAGGTTCTATCCGTAACCAGTTGGCACCCGGGACATTTGCCCGAAACGAAGATTTGGTGGGAGGCTCGTACACAAGGGATTTCGATATAAACCCCTTTAGTTACGCCTTAAATACCAGTAGGGCATTACGACCAAGGGACAATAATGGCAACTTGGAATATTCGCGTTATAACTGGGCACCTTTCAATATTTTGGACGAGTTGGATAATAATAAAATGGAACTCAATGTAAACGATATAAAATTCCAAGCCCAGATAGATTACGAGTTCAACGATAATTTAAAGTATACTTTCTTAGGTTCTGCCCGTTATGCGGTGTCCAATAACGAGCATGCCGTTACCGAAAATTCCAATGTGGCGGCGGCATACAGGTCGGCCGAAACAACTATTGTTCAAGAGGAAAATACTTTTTTGTTCGACGACCCCGACAAACCAAACGAATTGCCTTACGTAGTGCTTCCGGTGGGCGGGATATTAATAAACTCGAAAAACACCTTAACCACCTATACCGTAAGGAATGCCTTGGAGTTTACTAAAAGCTTTAACGATAATACTCATGGGCTTACGCTTTACGGTGGGCAAGAATACCGTTATGCCGACCGTTCCGAAAGTTCCAATACTGGTTACGGTTATCAGTTCGATAGGGGAGGCACCGTATTTACCGACCCCGACATATTACGAAAAGCCATTATAGAGGGCAATCCCTATTTTTCGGCTTCCGAAACAAGGCAGCGCGAAGTAACGTTTTTCGGAAGTGCAACCTACGATTACCAGCGCAAATACGTACTTAGCTTAACAGGAAATTACGAAGGCTCCAATAGAGCGGGAAAATCGTCGGACTCCCGATGGCTGCCAACCTACACCGTAGGAGGCCGTTGGAATTTGGATAAGGAAGATTTTATAAAAAACTCCAACGTTATATCAAGCATGGCCTTTCGCCCCAGTTACGGGTTAGTGGCCTTGCTCGCCGATAGGGCCACAAACAATTTAGCCGTATTCAGAAATCAAATAACAGATAGATATACTTCTACCGATAGGGAAAACTATATCGATATTGAAGACTTACAAAACAGCGAGCTAACTTGGGAAAAAACCTTGGAACTAAACTTAGGTTTGGATGTTGGCCTTTTTGATAATAGGATACAATTGAATTTTGATGCTTACTTTAGAAAAGGTAAAGATTTAATAGACCTTATAAGGACTACGGGTATCGGCGGCGAGTCCATTAAACTGGGCAACAACTCCGAAATGACCACCAACGGTATCGAGTTCCAGTTAAACACGGTAAATATAAAAACCGATGACTTTAGTTGGAAAACAGGGTTTAACATCTCACATTTCAACCAAGAAGTAACAGCCTTAAAGCAGCAATCCAACGTGTTCGATTTGGTTTCCGGAGCGGGAAAAGGGAATACGATAGGGCGTCCCAAAGGTGCTTTATTTTCGTTTCGGTTCGAGGGGCTTAACGAGTGGGGCTTGCCCGAGTTTTTTACCGAACACCCCGATTTTAACCCCGATAGGCCTTACGATTTAATCGATTTTGAAGATACCGATAACGTACAGGATTACCTAAAATATGAAGGTGCCATAGAGCCTAACCTATCGGGTGGTTTTGCTAACAGCTTCACTTATAAAAATTGGGATTTTAGCTTTTTCATTTCATTTTCGGCGGGTAATAAAATACGCTTGGCGCCAACCTATAAGCACGAGTACTCCGATTTGGACGTGTTTCCAAGAGAATTTGTTAACCGTTGGTTATTGCCGGGCGACGAAAACTATACCAATGTGCCGGTAATAGCATCGGAAAGCGTTTTGGAATCCTTCGACTCCAATACCTTAAAACGGGCCTATAATGCCTACAACTATTCAACCGAGCGTGTTGCCGATGGCGATTTTGTTAGAATGAAAAATATTTCCTTAGGGTACTCCTTGGACAACAAAACCGTTAAGCAATTAGGATTGTCCAAGTTTAGGATGAGCCTGCAAAGCACCAATCCTTTCTTGATCTATTCCGACTCGAAATTAGGCGGCCAAGATCCGGAGTTTTTCAGGTCGGGAGGTGTTGCTTTCCCAATTACCAGAATGTTCACCTTTACGCTTAACGTTGGATTTTAAAAAGAAAAACTATGAAATGCCATTAACAAAAACGGCGAACCGACCGAAAATGATAATAAGGCATTCCATCTGACCGTTAAAAAACAATAAATATTAACAGATGAAAACTATAAAATTGAATATTATAAAAGTCGTTTTGGTTTCACTGTCCGTCGTATCGTGTAACGATGTGTTGGATGAAAACCCGGACAATAGAACAACCATAGATTCCGCAGATAAAATAGCCGAATTGTTGGTAGGTGCTTACCCCGATGCAGGATATGCACCGTTTTTAGAACCCATGTCCGACAATGCCGGGGATAAAAGCTCCAGTGCCGAAGTTGAAGAAGAAGAAGCTGAAACCCTTAACGAGTTTATGTTTTTTTGGCAAGATTTAAACGCATCGAACATAGATACTCCCACATATTTTTGGAACCGTGCCTATAAGGCCATAGCGCAAGCCAATCAGGCCCTTGTTTCCATTGAAGAGTTAGGCGGCGGGGCAGAGTTAAATTATTTAAAAGGCGAAGCTTTAATTTGCCGGGCTTACGCCCACTTTATGCTGGTAAGCATATTTTCAAAACCTTATAACCCCGCAACGGCAGCCACCGATATAGGTATTCCTTATGTTACCGAACCGGAAACCATTTTGCTTGGCGAATACGAAAGAGGAACCGTTGAAAACGTGTACCAAAATATTAAAGCCGATATAGAAGCTGGATTGCCTTTAGTACAAGACGATTACACGGTGCCTGCGTTTCACTTTACCAAAAAAGCAGCGCATGCGTTCGCATCCCGTTTTTACTTAAACACGGGCGAATGGCAAAAGGTTATCACCCATGCTACCCAAGCACTTGGAGCGGCTAATGCGGGTGTGTTAAGGGATTGGGAAAACGAGTACAGGCCAAAAACCTACTCCGAGCAAAATTTAAGGTTTATATCCGCTACCGCCGAACCCGCAAACTTACTTTTGGTGTCCGCCAACTCGTTGTACGGTAGGTACCATTATAGTGCAAGGTACCAACTAAATACAGGTAAGCGCAACGAAATATTCCCATCGGTTAACGATGTTGGGCTAAGTTGGTCCTATGCAATATACGGTAGTGGCGATTTATACTATAACGTACCAAAATACGACGAGTATTTTAAGGTAACCAACCAAGCAGCGGGAACGGGCGAAGCCTATATAACCTACGTGCTGCTAACCACCGACGAAGCCCTGTTAAACCGTGCCGAGGCTTATGCTATGTTGGAACAGTACGATAATGCCCTAAGCGATATTAATTTGTCATTTTCGGTTAAAACCCGTAATTATACCGAGTTAACCGAAGCCGATATCCGGGCAGGCTATGCCGTAGAAAACCAAAGCGTATTTGCACCGTTTTACATGATTCCCAAGGAATCGCTTGCATTTGTAAATGCGGTTTTAAAAATGAAACGAACCATTTTTTACAACGAAGGCCTACGGTGGTTCGACATCAAAAGACTTAATATGGAAGTGGTGCACCAAGATATTTATGGTAACAACTACGTACTATCTAACACCGATAATAGGCGCCAGTTGCAAATACCCGAAGCGGCCCAGTCGTTTGGTATAGAACAAAATCCCAGATAATAATAAAACTCAATAAAAATGCGAAAAATAATATATATATCAATACTGTTTACCATATCGTTGTTTGTATGGTCTTGCGACGATAGCGAAAACCAAGTTGGCGAAAGCCAGATAAATACAGATCCACCAATTTTAAACGAATTGGATATTTGGTTGAGGGATAATTTTGTAAAACCCTATAACATCGAGGTTATGTACAAGTGGGATATAAACGATACCGACGTTGAACGCTATTTGCATCCGCCATACCAGTCCAGCGTTCAGCCCGTTGCCGAAGCCTTGCAGAAAATTTGGATTGAGCCGTATTCTGCGCTTGGAGGCGAAGATTTTATAAAAAAAATAGCGCCCCGACAATTCACCTTTGTAGGTAGTTTTAATTACAACCCCAACAGCCCAACCATAACTTTGGGAGTTGCCGAAGCGGGAACAAAAATAACCTTGTTTAATATCGATTTTCTCGATTTTACCGATGCCAATAGCATAAAACAACCACTAAAAACGGTACAGCACGAATACGGGCATATTTTAAACCAAAATATACCAATAGAAGCCGCTTATGGCGAAATAAACCCCGAAAACTATACGGCACAATGGTTTAACCGAACCGATGCCGAAGCAAGGGAACTTGGCTATATTACCGCTTATGGTTCAAGCCAGGAAAGCGAGGATTTTGTTGAAATGGTTTCCGAAATGCTAACCAATTCAAAGGAAGAATTCGATGCTATTGTTGAAAGTATTAGTAGCGAAGAGGCTAAAGCCCAAATACGGTTAAAAGAGGCAATGGTGGCCGAGTACTACAAAACCCATTTTAACATAGATATCTACGAGCTTCAAGCATTAACCGAAGCAGCAACTCAAGAATTTGTAAATTAAGAAACTATGAAAAACTTATATTTAAAATATGTATTGGTAGGCTTAATGGCTATTTCGTTGTTTTCGTGTAGCGACGATAGTGTGGACAATGTATTCGATCAAGCCCCGGCCAATCGATTGGAACAAGCCAATAGCGAATTATTGGAGGCTTTATTGGCGCAAACCAATGGCTTTAAAGGCGTTTATTTTACAAAAAACGATGAGTTTGGCGGGTTTACCTTCTTTATGAAATTTAATGCCGACGGAACGGTAAGCATGACCTCCGATTTCGATGCCGATACCGAAATACAATCCTCAACATATGAAGTAAGAACGGGCACGGCTTCCGAACTCGTTTTTACAACCCATAACCACATACAAAAGGTAAGCGACCCCGATTATCCCGGATTAAGAGGTACAGGCTTTAAAGGGACTTCGGTATTTCAACTGTTTTCAAATGAAAACGGAACACTTACCTTTAGGGACGTAAGAAACAAAAATACGGGCTTTTTCGTGTTGGAGCCATCAGGTTTTTCCAATTTTGAAACCGAAAGTGTGGCAAGTGCCGAAAAATCCTTAGCACAGCGCGATAATATTATTCCCGGTGCGGACGATTCTATTTTTCAGGTTTTAAAAATTGAAAATTCAAATGGCGAGTATAATTTCAATTTCAATTACAACGTTTTTAGCCAATTTGCGTCGCCAAGGGTAGAAATTTACGAAGGTAGTATCCCTACCATTCGCGAGTTTAATTTCGGGGTAGCCTTTACCGAAGACGGATTAATTATTAGTCCTGCCTTGGAGTTTGAAGGTGTGGTTTACGAAAATTTCATCTACGACGAAGACACCAATAGTTACATATCTACCGTAAACGGAACAACGGCTACAATCCTGTTCGATTCGGAACCGGCATTCCTTAGTAGCGACGTTAACGAACTGGGCAAACCGGGCCACGCAACCTTTGGTTATAGAATAACTTGGGGGGCAAGCCCGTTAACTTCAGTAGGGTTTAACACCTTGTTGGACGATACGGACCAACGCATACAGGCTGATTTCGGGTCGTCCTCATACTTTTACCAAGTTTACTATTTTGCACAGCCCGATGCCGATGGCATAGTGGAAATTAGAACCTATTTTGTGGTGGGCGGTGCATTGTATTACGCTTCGTATTTATTCGAGCAAAAAATAGAAAACAATAGGTTGTATTTAGAGTATTTAGGCTATGGCAATGGCAATGCGTCTTATTTTGCCAATGCGTCCGAGCTTATTATAAACTTTTTTGCAAGCGAAACGGGTATGTATTTTTACGACCACGGTTCTTTTTCAACCGATACCTCAAGTTATGGTAATTTGTCCTCATCGTTTACAAGTGCCGACCAGCCTAATTTAAGGCTGTATGGGTTGTGGTTTGATTAGATAAAAAGATGTGTAAAACAAGTTTATAGGTGTTTAAACATTTTTACGAAGCACCAAAGCACCGATATTTTCTATTGAATATCGGTGCTTTTTGTTTTTTGAATACGCATAGCAAAGTAGCCTGTTTTTTAACTAAGCCACACCATAATTTCAGAGTAGATTTATAAAAGATATGTTTTTCAGGGGCATATTCAGAAAACACCTAAAAGCGCAATTAATAATTTGGAACAACCCACCCAAGGTGAAGTTTTTGATAGATTTTGGATTAACAGATAAAAATCTTTTCTTTGCTACACATGACAACAAAAAACCAAGGGATTATGGCAGTATTAGTTAGGCGCATACACGTAACACGCTTTCCGTACAACCACTTTTTGTACCCCGATTACGAGGGCTTGGAGGAGGAATAAACATGAACGACCAAATTCCCATAAACACCAAAATTGCGGCCAGCGACACCATAAAAATAGAGCCTTTCGATGTTACAAAGCGCTACACCAAACCCCACAAACACAATAAATACTTGGAGTTGGTATATTTTACAAAGGGCAGCGGTTTTCATTATCTCGACTCCAAACCTTTGGCCATAAACCCGCCCGTAGCGTTTTTAATCCGCAAGGACCAAGTGCACCATTGGCATATAGACACCAAACCCAAAGGCTACGTTATTATTATAAAAGAAACATTTTTGGAGCAAATATCCGATGCCCCAACCCGCGTGCAATTAAACGCCTTAAATAATGTAGAAGAAATAAATATCCCTCGAAACGATAAAGTTCTTCCTTCACTTTTTAAGGCTCTAAGTTTTGAAATGAAGGAAGCCCAATTAAATACCGAAATTATTGAAAACGGATTAAAGGCCATTTTTTCAAAGTTGATAAGGTTTTCAAACTACAGCACTTTTGGAAACACCCATTCGATAGCGCAAAAATTTTTACAACTGCTTTCCGAAACCTTAAAAAACAGCGTGGCCTATTATGCCGAAAAACTCAGCACATCGCCACAAAACCTTAATGCCATTTGCAAAAAGACGTACAATAAAACAGCATCCGAAGTTATAGCCCAATTCATTATAAAAGAAGCCAAACGGCAACTTGTTTACACTTCAAAAAATATAAGCGAAATAGCATTCGACATGGAGTTTAAAGATACATCGAACTTCACAAAATTTTTCAAAAGGCATACCGGTACAACCCCGCTTAAATTCCGAAAAGCATCGCATTAAAAAGTACCGTTCATTTTTCAAATAAACCAAAAACATACGGCAGTATCGTGTAAATTGCGCTTTTTTAAACCATTTATAATGAAGAAAGCCCTAACGCCCATTTTCACCTTTATAGCCATAATTATCAATATTTCATTTTCTTTTGCCCAATTAGTAGGCAAAATAACCGACGAAACCAACACCCCTTTAGAATACGCCACCGTAGCCCTTTACAACCAACAAAACAACCAGTTGGTAACGGGTGTTATTACCAACGCGAACGGTGGGTTTAATATTGAAAAACTAAAAAAAGGCACGTACTATATTGAAGCCTCCTTTATTGGGTATGAAGTTAAAACAATTAAAAATATTGTTATCGATAATACGGGAACACCCAGAAACTTGGGGGTGTTGCAATTAAAATTGGGCAATGCCTTGGGCGAAGTTGTTATACAAGGCGAAACCCCTACGGTTGTAAACAAAATAGACCGACAAGTATTTAATGCCGAAAGTTTTAAAAACGCCCAAGGTGGTTCTGGCATCGATGTTATTAAAAATTTGCCTTCGGTAAGCATCGACGGCCAAGGCGAAATAAACGTCAGGGGCAGTTCGGGTTTTGTGGTATTGCTAAACGGCAAGCCCGTACAGGGCAATACCAGTGCCATTATAGCGCAATTGCCCGCCAATGCTATTGATAGGGTTGAGGTTATTACGGCGCCATCGGCCAAGTACGACCCTGAGGGCAAAGCAGGAATTTTAAATATCCTGACCAAAAAAGGGGCGGTTAACGGCGCTTATGGGCAGCTTAACGTTAAGGGCGGTTTTCCTTCCATTGAAACTTACGGCAACAACAAAACGCACCAACGCTACGGTATCGATGCCACGTACAACGTGCAAAACGATAAATGGAACGTGTCCCTTGGCGCCAGCTATCAGCGTAACGATTTGGGCGGACGCCGCGAGGGCGATGTGTACACCATAATTAACGATACCCTAACGCAATTTCCATCAACAGGCGAGCGCAGTTTCGACGAAATTAATTACAGCGGTCGCTTTACGGTCGATTTTACCCCCGACACCCTAAACACCTTTTCGTTGGGCTTTTTTGCGGGCAAGCGTAGCAAGGACCGCTTGGCCGATATTGTATATTACGACAACCACGCTATTACCCCGGCCGAAGGCGGCGATAGGTTGTACACCTTCCAGTATTACAACCACAATTTAAGGGAACGCAAAAGCGATTTTGTACTGGGAAGTTTCGATTATGCGCACGAATTTAAAAACACGTCTAAAATTTCAACATCGCTATTATACGAATATACACTGTTGGGTGGACCTACCGTAAACCAAAATTTGGGCTACCCCGATAATTCCATTTTGTACCAAGATGAATACAATACCAACGACAACCCCTTGCATGGTGTGCGTTTTCAAGTAGATTACAGCTTTAAGCCGTTTAAAATAGGAACTTTGGAAACGGGCTACCAATACCGAAATTTGGACCATACGGGCGATTTTGTTTACCAGCGCCGTACCGATTTTAATGCCGATTTTCAGTTGGTACCCGAATTTTCAAGCGAGGTTAATTTAAAGCGGGGCATCCATTCGGTATACTCACAACTAACAGGACAGCTCGGAAAATGGGGCTATTCGGTAGGTGCCAGAGTCGAGGTTATGGATAGAACCTTGTACCTAAAAGATAAGGCCAACACCATAGACGAAACCTACAATTACGATTTTACAAAGCTATACCCCTCGGCATCGGTGCAGTATAGCATTAACAATAAAACCAATATAAAGGCCGCTTATAGCAAGCGGGTGGAGCGCACCACAACCTTTAAAATGAACCCGTTTCCCGAGCGCGAACACTCCGAAACCTTGGAGCAGGGCGACCCAAACCTAAAACCCGAGTTTATCGATTTGGTCGAGCTTGGTTTCAACAAAAAAATAAAAGGCGGAAACTCGGTTTTTGCAACGGCCTACTACCGCCACGTTAAAAATTTGGTTAATCGGGTAAACACCGTTTATAACGATACTATTTTAAACCGTATTTACTCCAATGTAGGAAAAGCCCAAACCATAGGGGTCGAGTTGGGGTCGCAATTAAAGTTTACCAAGGACTGGTCGGCTTTTATAGGTGCTAATATATACGATTATAATATCGATGGACAATTTGATAACAAGCCCATAAAATCGGGGGCTATGCAATATTCCATCAACTTAAATTCAACTTATAATTTTTGGAAAAATGCCGTTTTGCAATTCACCTTTAATTATTTATCCGATAGGGTTACGGCACAAGGTGAGGATTCCCGGTTTTACTCGCCAAACCTAAGTTTTCAAAAATCGTTTTTTAACGATAGGCTAACGGCAACCCTGCAATGGCAAAATATAGATATGGGGTTGCTAAATACCAACGAACAACGCATTACTACCTTTAGAGCGGGCGAATTTTATACCACGACCAATTACGTTTACGAGGTCGATGTGGTACTGCTTAACCTATCGTACACCTTTAAAAACGGTAAAAACAAAGCCAAGTTTATCGATAGCGAGTTTGGAAAACGGGAGTTTTAAATCGATATTATTCCTTAAATTTTCAATTCAATCGTTTTATGTGTAACAAAAACAAATTTTTGGCGCTTGGAATGCGCCAAAAAACCAATGCGCTCTTTAATTTGCACGGTATTATAATTTCTTCATTTTATTGAAAAAAACCGGAATTAAATTAAATTTTGCGAAAAAACATTAAATTTGGACAAAACGGTTTGCCGAGATTTAAAATGCCTCCCTCTGCAAACAAATCCGATTAAACAATTAATGGCAAAATCAAGCTCGGCATTTTCTGATTCAAAAAAACACTTTAAAATCCTTGATGCCCTGCGGGGTGTTGCGGCCATTGTGGTTGTTATGTTTCATCTTTTGGAGGTTTATTCCGGGGGCAACCATATCGAGCAGTTAATAAACCATGGCTATTTGGCCGTGGATTTTTTCTTTATGCTTTCCGGATATGTTATGGCCCATGCCTACGACGATCGCTGGAACAGCATGACCCTAAAAGATTTTTTTAAGCGCCGTGTTATTAGGTTACACCCCATGATTATCTTGGGCATGACCATAGGGGCTTTGCTTTTTTACTTTGGCGAATCGGATTTTTTCCCAAAAATAGCCGATACTACCTTTTGGCAATTACTTGTAATAACCCTTATCGGGTATACGTTGCTTCCCGTTCCGCCGTCCATGGACATAAGGGGATGGGACGAAATGCACCCGCTTAACGGCCCTGCGTGGTCCTTGTTTTTCGAATATATTGCCAATGTACTACATGCCTTGGTACTTCGGAAATTATCGAAAAAAGTACTTGCCATTTTTGTTTTTATTGCTGCCATTGCCTTAATCCACCTTGCCGTTACAAGCCCGAATGGCGATATTATCGGGGGTTGGTCCCTAACCGCCGAGCAATTAAGAATTGGCTTTACCCGATTGCTGTTTCCGTACATGGCCGGTATGTTATTGTGCAGGGTAATAAAGGTTATAAGCATTAAAAACACGTTTTTGCTTTGCAGCCTGTTGTTAATATTGGCGTTAAGCATGCCAAGAATTGGGGGCTACAACAATTTATGGGCCAATGGCCTGTACGATTCGTTAACCATAATATTGGTGTTTCCCGTAATTATTTATTTGGCGGCTTCGGGCGAGATAAAAACAAAAACGGAAGACAAAATTTATACTTTTCTTGGCGATATATCCTACCCAATCTACATTATACACTTCCCTTTTGCCTGTATATTTTATGCTTGGGTTACCGAAAACAATATTCCCATTGCCCAAGGCGTTTGGATGGGTATTGGTATTTTAATAATTTCGGTAGTACTGTCCTATGTAGCATTAAAATATTATGACGAACCTATTAGAAAATGGCTCACAAAACGTTTTATGAAAGTCCGCCCGTAATGGAAATTTACAGTTATTAATGGAAAACACCCCAACAAAAAAATCCGAACTAAAAAAAGCCTGTACCAATTGTGGTGCCGAACTGCTGTATGCCCCCGGCACAACAACATTGGCTTGCGAATATTGCGGCAATACCGAAAGCATAGAACCCGCTGCCGATACTTTTGAGGAATTGGAGCTAAAACCCTATTTAGAAGCCCTGGGCAGCCAAACCCATAGCGAGCTTATTAATATGTTGCAGTGCAAAAACTGCGGCGCCAACCAGCATATCGAGGACCATTACAAATCGTTGCACTGTATATATTGCAGTATGCCCTTAATTATCGAGGACACCAAAAAAGAAGAATGGATACTCCCCGGGGCCGTATTGCCCTTTCAAATAAACCACGATAAAGCCCATCAAATATTTAAGCGCTGGGTCGATGGTTTGTGGTTTGCCCCCAACAACTTAAAAAAAGCCGCATTGGATCCCGATTTAACCCGAGGGCTATATTTGCCGTATTGGACTTTCGATGCCCAACTGTACGCCGATTATACAGGCCAGCGTGGCGATTATTACTATGTAAACGTACCCTACACGACACAAGTAAACGGAAAATCGGTTACCCGAACACGACAGGAACGCCGCACACGGTGGACTTATGCAAGCGGTAACATATCGGGTTTTGTGGACGATACTTTGGTAAAAGCCTCAAACCAAAAAAAAGGGCAAATCCCATCCAACATAGCCCGATGGAACCTAAAACTGTTGCAGCCCTTTAACAGCAGTTATCTTTCGGGTTTTGTAACCGAAAAATATACCATTTCGTTAAAGGATGGCCACTTGACCTCCAACGACCAAGCCCGAAATATTGCCACCAATTGGGCCTGCCGCGATATTGGTGGCGACACCCAACGCGTAACCTCGTTGGACATGACGCTAACCAACGAAACCTTTAAGCATATTCTTCTGCCCGTTTACATAAGCAGTTATACTTTTAAAGGCAAGCCGTATAGCTTTTTTATAAATGGCGAAAACGGTGCGGTTTCGGGGCAACGGCCATATTCGTTTTGGAAAATATTTATTTTGGTGCTGTTTGTTTTAATTATAATTTTTGTAATAGCTACGGTATCAGGTAACTAAAAAAAACCAATGTGTTTTTTCTTGAAAAACGAAAATATTTTATGGCGAAACAATTATCTTAGTAGTAAAATTTATAAATCATGACCAAAAAAACTATTACATTTTTAATGCTGTTTATTGTAGCAATAGGTTCGGTAAACGCACAACGAAGTGCCACATGGCAAAAAGAATTAGATTCACCTATTAAGGAGTTGGTTATAGACCAACTAACGGGAATTGTAATTGTAGAAACCCAAAACGAGCTCCAGGCCATTGCCCCGGACAAAAAGGATATTATCTGGAAGCATGAAAAAAGTGCTTTGGGGATGAATAAAATATCAGCAGACGAAGAGGCGGTGATAGATGTTGCCGAAATGACCTCTAATAATATGGGAATAGAACTAATCCCAAATACCAACTTGTTTTTATTAACAAAAGGAAAACAGTTTTTAATTTTAAATATTGAAACAGGGGAAATTAAACTCAACTCGGTTGATAAAGGTGTTGACCTGATTAGCTTCTATTTTTTTCCAACTAAAAACATAATAGTAGCCTTTGTACAAAAAGGCATAAAGTACCAGGTGATAAGTTTCGATACAAAAAACTTAGCAACGGTATGGGAACAGCCAATTGAGGGATCTTCCATAGCCGAAATGTTTAAGCTAAAAAGCGGGGCAGACCCAGCTCCGCAAGTCGATAAGGATGGCAACTATTTAATATGTTTCAACAGAACTATTTATAAATTAGATAAAGCAACGGGCGAAGTGCTTTGGCAACAGGGAAAACGGATTAAATATTTTGATTACAGTCCAAAGAGCGATGTCGTTGTGGCTTACAATACAGAATCGAACTTTAACAAAATTAAAGGGGCGCTAAAGTTTTCGTTAAAAGAAAAAGGCGAAATCAGTTTTATTAACAATCAAACAGGATCCTTTAATTTTGACGCTTTAAATGTTGAAAACTTCAGGTATGCCGAAGATTTTGGGACCGATGTTTTAATCGGGGCAGGAAATAGGTTTAACCGATATGATTATAAAACAGGTGAAAAAAAATGGAAGAAAGATCCCAAAGGGAAAAGAATATCGGCCATAAATAAAACAAGTAAAGAAACTTATGTTTATACAGCCGACGATGAAATTATGCATATTGATGCCAATGGCGAAAAAATTTGGAAAAAACCCGTTCAAATAACCGACGAAAGAGAATCGGAAACCTTAGTTTTAGATGAAACCGACAAAGGAAATATTGTTTACATAACAGAAACACATGCCAATATTGTCGATTTAAATTCGGGAGACAAAAAATGGAAAAAGGATTTAAAATTAAAATTTGACGAAAAACGTCCAACATTAGCCGTGGCAGACCATAAGACAAAAAGCTATTTTATTTATAACGACGAACAATTTTTTACTTTTACCGAACAAACAAATGAGCGACCCGAAGAATTTTCGGAGGTGAAAATTAAAAAAGAAAAAGAAGTTGAAAACATGTTTAATTTAGAGGATAAATTAGTGGTTACGGGAACGGGGGAGATTTTAGCCATAGATAAAGGTGGAAATGAATTGTACCACATAATTTATAAAGAACCAGGAGGATTTGGACGTAAGCTTTCAAATACGGCCTTAAAAATTGGATCCGGGCTCTCATATACTATTGCAAACGCAACGGTTTCTGTCAATGGAGGCCCCGAACAAGGTTTGTTTGTGGAACAAGGAAGTACAGCACAGGAAGACTTAAACTATTTTTCTAATGTTACCTATGGAATGGTAACAAGCCGTTTTAAAGCAAAAAATATCGATAAATACTCTTACTTTTTTGCCAAAGAGGGCGAAGGCGAAAATAAGGTAAAAGTATTGGTGAAAGTAGATAGAGCAACAGGCGAGGAAGTTGATAAAATAATATTTAACAACAACCGCCCCGTATACGATATCGACCTAATAAGCCAAAGCATATTTTATGCCAACGGTAATACCTTGGATGTTTTTGAATAAAAAAACATGTCCATAAAAATGAGGCTGCCCGAAAAGCAGTTCTTTATCATTTGAACAAGGAACGAAGCGAAGCATCCCGACATAGTTAGTGGGCATTTCGCTTCGCTCCATATTAGAAAAGCCAAAACCGAAGATGCGCTGAATGTGATACCGTTTCTGCCTTAAAATTACCCATTAAAGCATTTTTTCAGCGGTAAAATAATAGTTTGGCACGAATTTGCTAAAGAAATTCTAAAAGATAAACCTTGTTAAAACAGGCAATTATGTTACTTTTGCACGGCGGTCAAGATTTAGCGTGTTATAAGCAAATTAACCAGTATGTCTAAATTGAATGGTTGTCGAGTCGGGCTGAAAGAAAGAATTGAGAAAATTTATATATAGTTTAAGGGCTTATACATGAAAATATTAATAACAGGAGGAGCGGGTTTTATAGGTTCACACGTTGTTAGGCTGTTTGTAAATAAATATCCAAATTATAAAGTTTTTAATTTGGACACTTTAACCTATGCCGGTAACTTAGAAAACCTACAAGGTATTGAACACAAATCCAATTATCATTTTATAAAGGCTGATATAACAGACGAAGAAACGGTTAACCAACTTTTTCAAGCCCATAGGTTTGAAGCTGTTATCCATCTCGCGGCCGAGTCGCACGTGGATCGCTCCATAACCAACCCGTTGGCTTTTGTAAAAACCAATGTTCTGGGCACTTTAAACCTTTTAAATGCTTTTAAAAATACATGGCAAGGTAATTTTAAGGACAAACGGTTTTACCACATCAGTACCGATGAGGTTTACGGTACTTTGGGCGAATCGGGCTTGTTTACCGAAACCACGGCCTACGACCCCAATTCGCCCTATTCGGCCTCAAAAGCCAGTTCCGACCATTTTGTGCGGGCCTATGGCGAAACCTACGGGTTGCCTTATGTTATTACCAACTGTTCGAACAACTACGGACAAAACCAATTTCCGGAGAAATTAATTCCATTATTCATCAATAACATTATCAACAATAAACCCTTGCCCGTTTATGGCGACGGCAACTATACCCGCGATTGGTTGTACGTGGTAGACCATGCCCGAGCTATTGATTTAGTATTCCACAAAGGAAAAAATGCCGAAACCTACAATATAGGTGGTTTTAACGAGTGGAAAAACATCGATTTGGTAAAGCTGTTGTGCCAACAAATGGACGAAAAATTAGGACGTAAAAAAGGAAGTTCAGAAACGCTAATCACTTACGTTAAAGACCGACCCGGGCATGATTTGCGCTATGCCATAGACGCTTCAAAAATAAACAAAGAACTGGGTTGGAAACCTTCGGTAACTTTTGAAGAAGGCCTATCCATAACCATAGATTGGTATTTAAACAACCAAGAATGGCTCGATAACGTAACAAGTGGCGAATATCAATTGTATTACGAAAAGCAGTATGAAAAATAGCTATGTTGTTATAGAATTACGGTGTTATGCTGTTCACTTTGGTAAACTATAACTTCATAACCGTATAACTTCATAACAGCATAACAGCATAACAACAAAAATGAAAGGCATTATTTTAGCAGGCGGCTCCGGAACGCGATTACACCCCTTAACCTTATCGGTAAGTAAGCAGCTTATGCCCATTTACGATAAGCCCATGATTTATTACCCGCTTTCAACATTAATATATGCGGGCATAAACGAAATACTAATCATTTCAACCCCAAAAGATTTACCACTTTTTAAAGATTTG
The DNA here is from genome assembly GCA_047975545.1 of Flavobacteriaceae bacterium. Classification (GTDB taxonomy): domain Bacteria; phylum Bacteroidota; class Bacteroidia; order Flavobacteriales; family Flavobacteriaceae; genus JBKEDS01. The sequence continues at coordinate 50,003 of JBKEDS010000023.1, forward strand.
TTGGGTGATGGCAAAAAATACGGTTGCCGTTTCGAATACGCCGTTCAAGAAGCCCCCAATGGTTTGGCCGAAGCTTTTATTATTGGCGAAACATTTATTGGCAACGATAAGGTTGCCCTTATTTTGGGCGATAATATTTTTTACGGTACAGGGCTTTCAAAACTCCTGCAAAGCAATAACAACCCCGATGGCGGTATTATTTACGCTTACCGTGTCCATGATCCCGGGCGTTATGGCGTGGTGGAGTTTAATGATGAAGGACAGGCTATTTCAATAGAAGAAAAACCGCAAAATCCAAAATCCAATTACGCCGTGCCTGGGATTTATTTTTACGATAATTCGGTAGTGCAAATAGCCAAGAACATGAAACCAAGCAGTAGGGGCGAACTGGAAATAACCGATGTAAACAAAGCCTATTTACAACAAGGAAAGCTTAGTGTAAGTATACTCGATAGGGGAACCGCTTGGTTGGATACCGGAACATTTCAATCGCTTATGCAAGCCTCACAGTTTGTCGAGGTTATCGAAGAGCGCCAGGGTTTAAAAATAGGGTCTATCGAGGTTGCAGCCTTTGAAATAGGATTTATAACAAAAGAGCAATTTAAAGATTTGGCAGAGCCTTTAATGAAAAGTGGCTATGGTAAAAATTTGCTGGGATTGCTTAAAAAAGAATAGTAATTAAAACTGTAACTATCAGTTGAGCCGTCATTACGAGGAAGGCACGACCGAAGTAATCCGTATAATACAAGTAACTGCTGGGCAAGGTCGAAGCAAAGTGAAGAATCTCAAATAGCGAGATATTTCGTTTCACTCAATATGACACATCATAAAAAAAAGAATTGAAGGGTAATGAATATAGTTGAAACAAAATTAAAAGGCTGTTTTATTTTGGAGCCAACCGTTTTTAAAGATGAACGCGGCTATTTTTTCGAGAGTTTTAATCAAGAGAAATTTAATAAAGCTATCGGACAAAATGTTACGTTTGTTCAGGATAACGAGTCATTTTCATCGAAAGGCGTATTAAGGGGGCTTCATTACCAAATAGGCGAATATGCCCAAGCAAAATTAGTACGAGTTGTAAAAGGAAAAGTGCTTGATGTAGTAGTTGATATTAGAAAAGAATCATCCACTTTTGGACACCATGTTTCGGTAGAACTTTCAGAGGACAACAAAAAACAATTATTTTTGCCTCGTGGATTTGCCCATGGCTTTATTGTGTTGAGCGATACTACTATCTTTAATTATAAGTGTGATAATTTTTATAAACGAGTTTCGGAAGGAGGCATTATTTATAACGACCCAGACTTGAATATCGATTGGAAATTAAAAAAAGAGGAATTTATAGTTTCTGACAAGGACTTGATACTCCCAAAACTTTCCGAAATAAAAATCTGATACCATGGAAAAGGACAAACACATTACAATATTAATTGCTGGAGGTAATGGACAGTTAGCCCGTTGTATAGAAGATGTTGAAAAGGAGCATGGCAATCTAAATGTTATTTATACAGATTACCATGATTTGGATATAACTGATTTCAATAAAGTAAGAGCTTATTTTAAAACTAAAAAAATAGATTATTGCATTAATTGTGCCGCTTACACTGCCGTAGATAAGGCCGAAGAGGAGCAAGAGTTGGCCTTTAAAATAAACGCCGAAGGCCCTAAGAATTTGGCAACTGTTTGTAAACAATATGGTGTTATTTTAATTCATATCTCAACTGATTTTGTTTTTGATGGTAAAAAAACAAGCCCTTATACGGAAGAGGATAGCCCAAATCCTATTAGTGTTTATGGAGCCTCTAAATTGCAGGGCGAAGCTGAAATTCAAAATAGATTAAAAAAATATTTTATTATACGTACCTCATGGCTATATTCCGAATATGGAAACAATTTTATGAAAACCATGCTGCGTTTGGCCAAAACACGAGATGAAATAGGGGTTGTGAGTGATCAAATAGGCACGCCAACCTATGCTGGCGATTTGGCAGAGATAATTATTGAAATTATTAACAGCCGTTCCCAATATTATGGCCTTTATCATTATAGCAATGAAGGTGCTGTTTCATGGTATGACTTTGCTAAGGCTATTTTTAACAGGAATAATATTAAAATAAAAGTAAACCCCATTAACACCGAAGATTTTCCTACACAAGCAACAAGGCCAAAGTATAGTGTTTTGGATAAAAATAAAATTAAAAAATATTTGAAGGTAAAAATTTTGAATTGGGAAGATAGGTTGAAAAAGGAGCAAAAAGAATTATAAAAATAAATGTAACGAAAAAGAGGAGGTATTTATTACTCCACTTAATAATAACGTATTAAAAAAAATAAAGTGAATAATAATTTTAAAATATTAGACTGTACACTTCGTGATGGAGGGTATTATACCAATTGGGATTTTGACGACAACATAGTGGAAGAATATTGCACGGCTATGGAACAGTTGCCTATCGATTATGTGGAGGTAGGTTATAGAAGCATTCCTTTAAAAGGATATTTTGGGAAGTATTTTTATTGTCCAAAATATGTTTTGAAAAGACTTAAAGAGTTAATGCCGTCAAAACAATTAGTGATTATTCTTAATGAAAAAGATATTAGAAAAGAGCATATTGAGGATGGATTGACTGATTGTTGTAGACCTTATGTTTCAATGATTAGGATGGCGATAGATCCTAAAAATATTACAAGAGCTATTGAGTTATCCAAGATAATTAAAAAAGCTGGATTTAAAGTGGCTTTTAATGTCATGTATATGTCTAATTGGAAGATAGACGCTTCTTTTTTAGATGAGCTTGAAGGGTTGGAAGATATTGTCGAATATTTCTATATGGTCGACTCCTACGGAGGAATAATGCCTGAAGATGTTAAAGAAATTATTCAATTAGTAAAATCAAAAACCAATGTTCCCTTAGGCTTCCATGGCCATAATAATTTAGAAATGGCTCTTATAAATACCATTACCGCAATACAAGAAGGTTGTGAAATAGTAGATAGCACTATTACAGGAATGGGAAGAGGAGCAGGAAACCTTAAAACAGAGTTATTGTTAACTTATCTTGAAAGTTCTAAAGCCTTACCCGTTTCTTATAGGTATCTAAGTAAAGTGGTTGATGAATTTGAAGAGCTTAAACGGATGTATCAGTGGGGTACTAGCTTGCCGTATATGTTTTCAGGAGCAAAATCGTTACCACAAAAACAAGTTATGGAATGGGTGGGAATGAATCGTTATCCATTAGGTAACATTATAAATGCTTTAAATAATCAAAATCAAAAAATTAAAGATAATTTAAAACTACCTATTTTAGAAAAATCAAAAAGGTTTTCAAGAGCTATTGTTTTAGGAGGGGGGAAAACGGCAAGAGATCATAAAATAGCGGTACAAAAATTTTTGGAAAACAAAGAAAACAATACTGTTTTAATTCATGCCGGAACGAGAAATATAGTTGAATATAAATCTGTTGATTGTAATCAATATTTTGCTTTGGTTGGTTCTGAAAACGAAAAAGGGCTAAACGAGATTCCTAAAGAAACAAGCACAGAAGTTACATGTGTATATCCTCCATTTCCTAGGTTAATGGGTACGTCTATTTCAAGTAATATTCAAAAAATAGCTAAAGAATTAAATTCTATCGAATTTACAAACGTAACTACAGATTCGCCTATGGCAATTGCTATACAAGCGGCAGTAGATTTAGGTGTTACTGAATTGTACCTTGTAGGCTTCGATGGTTATGACGTAAACATTAACCAAAATCAATTTGTTATTGCCAATGAAAATCAACAAGTTATAGATGATGCTATTAAGATTAATAATCTCTCCATAAAAACATTTACCCCAACAAAATATCAAAGATTAGAAATTGTTTCATTATATAGCCTATTGTAATTATGACGGTTTTTTTACCATGTAGAGCAGGAAGTCAAAGAATACCAAGAAAAAACACTAAAATATTTGCAGGTGTTGAAGGTGGATTGTTAAAAATAAAACTTAATACGCTTTTAAGAGTTTCAAACATAGATCATATTGTGGTATCTACAAATGATATAGAAGTAATAGAAATAGTAAAATCATTTTGTAGTGATAAGATAGTCGTTGATATTCGTCCAGAACATTTGGCTACTTCTAATACAAGTACAGATGATTTAATAAAATACGTACCTAATATTATACATGATGAATATATTTTGTGGACACATGTAACATCACCATTTATTACACACCATACACTTGAAAAAGCTATTGAAAAGTTTAAAAAAGCTGATACGTTTGACAGTTTGATGTCTGTTAACAAAATTCAAACATTTTTATGGGGAGAGAAAGGCCCAATAAATTATGATAGGAGTGTTGAGAAATGGCCTAGGACACAAACCTTACCAATAATATATGAAGTTAATAGTGGGTTTTTTATAAACAATAGACAAAATTATATTAAATATGGAGATAGGATTGGTAAATATCCTTTTCTGTTTGTTACGGAAGGTTATGAAGGAGTTGACATAGATTGGCCAGAAGATTTCCAGTTGGCTGAAATGATTTATAACCTACGTTATAATGTTGGATAAATGAAATACAAAACAATATTTTGGGATTTCGATGGTGTAATTATAGACTCAATGTCGGTACGAGATTGGGGATTTAGAGAGGTTTTCAAAGACTTTACAGAATTGCAGGTAGATCGTCTTATTAATTATCATAGATCAAACGGAGGCTTATCGCGTTATGTGAAAATTAGATATTTTTATGAAGAGATTTTAGGCAAGCAAATTTCTGGAGAAGAAGTGATGAAATATGCTGATGAATTTTCAAAATTGATGAAAGAGGAACTTGTTAACCCTAAAAATTTAATAATTGACTCGGTGTTTTTTATAAAAGAAAATTATCAAAAATATAATTTTCATATAGTTTCTGGATCAGATCAAGAAGAGTTAAGGTTTTTGTGCAAAAAATTAGGTTTGTATCCTTGTTTTATATCTATCTACGGTTCTCCTACTCCTAAAAAACAGTTAGTTGCTAGCCTTTTGGAAAAAGGCGGTTATAACACACACGAGGTATGCTTAATTGGGGACTCTATTAACGATTTTGAAGCAGCTAAAGCTAACAACATTACTTTTATAGGATACAACAATATATCCTTAAAAAAAATAACTTCTAATTATATAAAATCCTTCAAATTAAACAAAGTACTATAATTATTAAAAAACAAATAAAACCATGAAAAAGCTTATTTTACTTTTTAGTTTAATTTCGGTTATTTCTTGCAGGGATAATAAAAAAGAAAACCAAAATGTCGTAGAAGAGCAGTATAATGTGATTACTAATGACTCTGTTGCAGATAATTTATATTATGAGGTTATAATAGGTGTTATTGTAAAGCAAAACGACAGGTTTCATTTGTTTTATAAAGACTTTAATGATGATGGATATTCTTCAGATAGAGTAATTGAAACTATTATTAAGGGTTCTGAGATTAACCAACAGATAACTTTTCCAATTCCCGAAGAAGTTATTCCTAACGGTCTACGGATTGATTTTGGAATTAATTATTCTCAACCTCCCATTATTTTAAATAGTCTAAAAATCAGATATAATAAAAAAGAGTTTTCTTTTGACGACGGAAAATTCGAACAACTCTTTAGGCCCAATAAATTTGTTAGTTACAATGAATTAGAAAAAAAAATAGTTACAGAACCTATCGATGGCGTTTATGACCCTAATTTTGTATCAATTGATATAGGAGAAATATTTTTCTCATTAATGGATTAAATAGTCGCCAAACCAAGGTTTAACATAATTGTTGCAACATCAACTAAATATGCAAATTAACAACAAGTTACTTTTTTCTATTTCAAATATGATGAGAACAATTGAAGTTTTATTAATTTCTGTTGTTTTATCTCGATTTTTGTTAGATAAGAATGTGTTGGGGGAGTTGTTGCAAGTAATATTTGTGTCGTCAATTTTAGTGACATTAATTTCAGGGTTGCCGCTTTCATTAAATTTTTTTTACGGTAAGTATGATAATTTAAAGAGCAAACAAGCTTTGTTCGGCAAGTTTTCCCTAATAACTCTTGGTGTATCTACATTTTTTTGTGTTGTTATTTTTTCATTCAAGTCTACATTAAGTTCTTGCTTCCAAAACACAATGTTTACGAGTTACATTTATATAATATTACTGTTTTATTGGGTTAAACAAATAAATACTATTTTCCCTAACTACCATTACCTTAAAAATCATCTTAAAAAATATTTATCCCTATATTTTCTTACGTTTATAATTCTTTTTGGTTGTTTCATATATAATTATGTGTTCGATACTTTTAAAGCAGAAATAATTATCCTTCAGTTATTTTGTGTTGAACTGTTAAGGTTGGTTATCAACACCCTTATAATTAAAAGAAAAGAATTAATTTTTGATGTTGGTTCATACAGAAGAGAGGAGTTTACTTATATCTTTAACATTTCTGTTGGAGTAACCTTAGGAGCGTTTAATTTGTATATGGATAAATACCTAATCGCAATATTGTTGAGCCCTACCGATTTTGTTTTTTATCAAAATGGAGCTATAAATCTTCCTTTTGTAAATATAATTACAAGTTCATTATTTATTGCATTAATTCCTGTTTTTGCTGAATTACAAGCAAAAAATAAAATAAAAGAATTGACATTAGAGATTAAAAAAGCCATTTTCAAATGCTCTTTTTTCTTAATCCCCATTTTAGTTTATTGCTTTTTTGAAGCAATCCCGTTAATTAAATTTTTATATGGTGATGATTTTGAAATGTCAGGTAAAGTGTTTAAAATTTATGTGCTAAGATATTCTTTAAGCGTAATGGCTTTTTCTATTTTCATGGGTAGTATAGGGCTTGAAAAAAAGGCAAATGCAATAATAGCCTTAAGTGCTTTAATAGGCTTGGCCCTAAATGTTATATTAATACCGAAATTTCACACCATGGGAGCTGCGTGGGCTACAGTTGTCGCTAGCTTGAGTACTATCGGGATTTCTTTTTATTTTATAAAAAAGAAATTAAACATCCCCATTATTGATTTTTTCCCAATTAAAAATTATTTTTCAATAATTTTATTGTCCGTAGTTGTTTATATTCCGTTTTATATTTTGAACAAATATTTCGACTTAAAATGGTTTGTAGTATTAGCATCGGTAATTTATTATTTCATAATATTAGTTATATTGAATAACAAATTCAAAGCATTTGATTTAAAAAAGTTCTTTATTAAAGTTTAATTATGCATATTTTTTTTATTCATAGTCATATTACTTATGTTGTAGCTCAGTTATTTATATTGGAGCATAAATTAAACAAAAATGGTGTTAGATATATTGTGTCCAGAGGCTATGAGCTGAAAGGAGAAGAAAAAAAGGCATACGACATTACGGATTTTTATAATTATCTTGAATCAAGGTCTAGATTAAGTAAATTGTTTGGTTTACGGAGTAAATTAAAAAAAATAGATAACGAAATAGCAAAACTTTCAGAAAACCAAACATTTAATATCTATTTGCCTCAATTTAACCACTCTCTATTTCAAATTTTAGCAACACACAGGTTGTGTAAAAAAACGATTTTAGTTGAAGAAGGTATTACGGCCTACAAAGCAGATATTAAATTGTATGCTCACAATCAAAAAAAAATGGCAATTGAGTATTTTTTAGCTAAAATTATATCGAAACGATTTATATTAAATAATGGTCACTACTCGCCGTTTCCCAAGCAAAAATTTGAATTTGCGATTTGTATAAGTGAAAATTGTTTTCCTTTTATCGAAACCAAAAAAGTACTGGCTTTGAATAATAAAATTATAGAAAATTTCAGCAATACCACTGAAGAAGGAAATATTATCTTTGTGCTAGATTCATTTATGGAACGAACAAAGATAACTGAAGAAGAGTATTTAATGACAATAAAAGGCACCCTACAATTGATTAAAAATAATGAAAATAAATTATTTATTAAATTTCATCCTGAGCAAAACCAATATATTAGAGATAAAACAGTAAATTTTATTAATGGAAATTTTAACTTTAAAAGCTTAGTTTGTCTTAATGATAATTGTATTTTAGAATTTGAGTTTTTAAAGTCCAAGAACTTGACTATTATTGGGATGCATTCATCTCTTCTATTTTATGCGAAGAGATTTGGCCACCATGTTTTATCAGGTGCTATGGTAACAACCCGTTTATCAAAAGTTAATGCTTATGTTGATCATGTTATGGATAAGAAGCAAAAGGAGGAATTAATGAGTTATGTGTAAAAAAAAATACAATGTATCCATAGTTTGTGCTAATTACAATAATGGAAAATATTTAGATGAATTTATAAATGGTGTGTTAAATTCAAGTGTTTTCCCTAAAGAGTTAATAATTATAGACGATGGATCTACTGATAAATCATTGGAGGTTCTCTCTCATTATAAATTAGATTACTTAAAAGTAATTTCATTAAAAAAAAATATAGGTTTTGCAAACGCCCTTAATGTGGGAATAAAAGAATCTACGGGAAAATATGTTTTAAGAGTTGACCCTGATGATATTTTAGGAAAATATAGGATTGAAAAACAGTTTGATTTTTTGGAAAAAAATCAAGATATAGATATTACGGGAAGTAATGTTGTGTATTTCAATGAAAAATTGGAGAATATTGTAGGAGCTTCAAATTTTCCTCAAGAGTATGAAGTTATTTATAATCGCTACACAAGAGGAGAGCATGGGTTACTCCATGGTTCGGTTATGGGAAAACGAACGTTATTTAGCAAATATTTATATTGTCAAGATAATGTTCCGGCTGAAGATTACGATATTTTTTCTAGAATGATGAAGGGGGGAGCAAAAGCAAAAAGTGTTTCGGACAAATTAACATTTGTTAGAATACATCAAAATAGCATTTCCAATGCGCTACCTTTTAGCACTGTAAAAAAAACTTATACCTTAAGAGATGAGATATTTAAAACTAAAACATATCTTTTTAAAATAGTAATCAATTACATAAGTTTAAAATATTACAGAAAATATTATTTTGAAAAAAACAAGTTTAAAAAAATTTTGTTTTTGGCAGTCTCTAGTATATTTAGGCCAGATAAGGCCTTGAAAAAAGTGTTGTAATGTTATTATTAGACAAGAAAGCAATAATTTTTATAGTATTTGTTATAATATTCGTTTTAGATAGTGTACTTAATTATTTTTATAATATCCCTCTATTTGTAATATCGCTAATGTTCTATTTTGCGCTATTAATGATGCCTGGTTTTCTGCCTTATAAGAATTATCGGTCGCTTTTAATTATAGTGTTATGTTTTTCTATCTCATTTATTTTTAACTCTATAAGAAGTGGATTTTATAAAGAATCTCTATCCGATTTTTTATTTATAATATCTTTTTTTGGTTCGTTTTATCTGTACTCAAACAAGTTTGCGCCAAATAATAAAGTTGTAACAATATTTTTAATCGCTTCACTTATAATGTTTTTAGCTACTTTTATAGGCTTTGATCAAAACATATGGGGAAATACTATGGGATTAAAAACAAAAGATATTGAGTTTAGTAGGTCTTATAGACAAGGTTTTTTTAGAAAAGCTCATATAGCAGCTTACTTTTTCACTATTATTATATTGTATCTGTTTAATAGGTATAAAGAGCTAAAAAAAAATAGGTTTAACTATATTGTAATCATACTACCACTAATAATCATAGTACTATTAACAGGCTCGCGAACCCCTATAGCTGTTGTGCTTATAGGAGTGCTTTTATATTATATGAAAGTTAAACATTTAAAATATCTTTTAATTTTAGCTTTAATAACTATATTATCAATTGTTTACATTGATGCGCTTTTAATTTTGTTCAGTGATACTATAATTTACCAGTATTTATCAATCGTTAAAACAGTAACCTCTAATTTTGATAGATTATCTAGGGTAATAATCTGGTCATCATGGTGGACAGAAATAAAAACTTTTAATTTGATAGATATTATTTTTGGTAGAGGATTCAATTCTTCTTTAGAAGCAAATTCAAAAAATATATCCAATCATATATGGTTTCATAATGATTTTTTTAGTATTATATATTCATATGGTATTTTACCGTTGGTTCTGTATGTTTCTTTGTTTATAAACATGTACAAAAAACATAAAAAAGCTATAAAGCACAATCTTTTTATTTTTTTATCTTTTTCTAGTTTTTGGCTCTCTGCTTTCTTTAATGGTTTTTATTATTACTTTACGGTTATATTATTATATTTATTTTATTCAATGATATATGAAAAAAATGAAGTTAGCAATTTTAGGGACTAGGGGTATCCCAAACAACCATGGAGGTTTTGAGCAATTTGCAGAGTACTTTTCGCTTTATATGGTAAATAAAGGTCATGATGTTAGTGTTTTTAACACACACACCCACCCTTTTCAATTAAAAGAATGGAATGGAGTAAAAATTATCCATAAAAATGACCCAGAGCATAAAATTGGAACGGCAGGGCAATTTATTTATGATTTAAATTGCATTAAGCATTGTAGAAAAGAACATTTTGATATTATATTACAATTAGGATATACTAGCAGCTCTATTTGGAGTAAATTACTGCCAAAAAAATCGTTAATTATAACGAACATGGATGGTTTAGAGTGGAAAAGATCTAAATACACGAAGCCTATCAGAAAATTTTTAAAAATAGCAGAAAAATTAGCTATCAAAAGTAGTGATTTTCTAATATCGGATTCAATCGGGATACAAAATTATATAACACAAACATATGGGAAAGATTCCGAATATATCGCATATGGAGCCGATGTTTTTAATTGTCCAGATGAATTATTTATAAAACAATATAATGTTGAGCCTTACCGATATAATATGTTAATAGCTAGATTAGAGCCCGAAAACAATATTGAAAGCATCCTAGATGGTGTAAGTTTGGCAAAAACTAACGAAACTTTTCTTGTTATAGGAAAACACAACGTAAGTAAATATGGTTCTTATTTAAAGAAAAAATATAAAGCCCACGAGCATATTAAATTCATCGGGGGGATATACAACTTAAACCATTTGAATAACCTAAGATATTATTCAAGATTTTATTTTCATGGACACTCCGTAGGCGGTACCAACCCCTCTTTATTAGAAGCGATGGCATCAGGTGCGTTAGTTGTCGCAAATGACAATATTTTTAATAAAAGTATATTACAGAATAATGCTCTATATTTTAAAAACAGCACAGATATTTGTGATATAATAAATAATGGCACTTATTATTTTGAAAAAAGTAAAGAGAATTTTAAGAATAATAACATTGAAGAAATAAAACAAAAATTTAATTGGGATTTAATAAACTTTCAGTACGAATCGTTTTTAATGTCTAAAATAAAAAATTAAAGAATGTCTAAATTAAAGGAGTTGGGATTTATAAACATTATGTTTACCTTAATAATGGTAACGTTCTTTATTCCCCCATTAATATTGAATCCTATATTTTTGGGGTTGTTGTTGGTTACTGTCATTTTTAGATTTTTTTTGAAAAAAGAAAGTTTTCATAGAAAAAATTTCAATAAAATTTCTTTTTTTTTTATTGTCTATTTCTCGGTTCTGTTAATTTCGTTACTTTATTCAGAAGATCTAAAGAGAGGAATAGAAATACTAGCAAGTTCCATGTCGTTTTTAATAGTTCCTTTAATTCCCTTATTTATTTCAAAAGAAGAAGTTAATCTTGAGTTTGTTGCAAAAAAATACATACACTGTCTTTGTTTTGTGTTTTTTGTGCTTTTTTTTATAGCAATTTACAAGAATGTAAAAGAAGGTTATACTTTAAGTTATATTTTTGATATTCTGAAAACGACGGACGTAGAAAACGGTAAGTATGAATATTTTAATTATTGGTATTTTGTTTATGATAAATTTACAGAGCCTTTAAATATACAGCCTATTTATCTTGGTCTATTCACTAATGTAGGGCTATTATTTTTGTTTTTTTTTAAAAAGAGAATGAAAGTAAAGTCTTTTTTATTTCAGTTGACCGTATTAAGTTTGTTAATTTTACTTATAGCTTCAAGATGGCAAATACTGATTTTCTTTTTAAACTGTTTTTTGTTTGTTGTTTTTTTTGAAGATTCAAAAGCCATAGTCAAAATAGGTGTTCTTATTTCTTTTACTACAATAATTCTGATTGTTAGTATAGCAAATCCTGTTACGAGAACACGGATTAAGGAAGCATTCACTTATAAAGAAGCTTTTTATAAAGATAATTTTGGGGGGATATCTATACGCTTAAAAAAATGGGATAGCGCTATTAAATGTATTTCGGAGAGCCCTCTCATTGGTTTTGGAGTTGGAGACGGGAAAAATGAGTTGTTAAATCAATATAGAAAAGATAAATTTTATTTAGGTCTCTACAATAAATATAACTCTCATAATCAGTATATAGACACATTATTGCAAGTGGGGTTTTTAGGTTTAATACCCTTGCTCTTAATTTTTTTTTACGCATATAAATATTCTTTAAATAAGATGTTTCTATTGTTGCTAACAAACACCTTTGCAATCGGATTTATTACGGAATCTATGCTTAACAGGCAGTGGGGTGTTATTTCTTTTTCTTTTCTATTAATTGTATTTTCAATATTTGATTTTAAAAAAGTATGAATATTGAAAAAACAATCCCTTTTGCTGTTAAGATAAGTCTGATTTTAATTTATGTTATGGATGGCTTGACTAAATACATCCATAAATACTTAGATTATAATTTTCTAATTTTGCCCAACAGATTTTTAAAAATTGTAATATTGTTATTTGCTGTCATTTATGTTTTTTTTGTTTTAACGAAAATTGATAAAAATATTTACAGGGTATACCTATTGCTATTTATTCTTTTTATTATCTTTTTTTTTAATAATTTTTTATACGGAACTAATGCCAATTATCTAATAAAATACAGTTGCTTTTTTTTATTTACTCCCGTATTCTTTTCAAATATAGACGAGTTCTCTTGGGCAAGGAATGTTAGCCTCACTATGAAGTATTTGGTTTGCATCAACCTTTTTTTTATTATTTGTGGTTTAATAACCAATGTAGAACTACTTAAAACATATTATAGTAGTCGATTTGGCTGTAATGGCCTATTACTTACACCAATGCAATCTACATATTTTTATATTTCAGTAACTATGATTGCATTAAAGTTAAGAGATAAATTTTTTATAGCAATTTCGTTAATTTCATCTTTACTAGTTGGGACTAAAATTTTATTGGGGTTTGTGGTGTGTGTCGGATTTTATTTTGTATTTGTTAAAGTAAAAAATATTAGATTAAAGACGACAGCAATTTTCATTTTACTCGTTTCTTTTTCCACTATATTTCTTCTTTTTTTTAATCAAAAATTATTTAAGAATATCATTTATAATCAAGGCATATTGTCTGCCGTATCTTCCCATAGAAGTGACTTATTTAATTTTATATGGAAGAGTCTACCTGAGATTAATTTTAATATAATTTCAGGAGGAACTAATTTAGAGAATTATCGGGTAGAAATGGATTTTGTTGATGTTTTGTTGTATTTTGGAGGAATGGGCTTTTTTGTGTTTTTAAGTTTTTTTAAATTATTAAAAGATGTTTTTATTACGAACAAATTAGCATTGTTTTACTTCACTATTGTTTTGTTTTTTATAACTATAGGCGGAAATTTTCTTTACTATCCGGTTAATACGTTTATTTTTTTAGTTACTTTAAAAACGCTGTCTTACCAGAGCTATAATACTCCCCAAAATTAAGACAACGATTCAAGATATGAAATTATCAAAAAAAAGGATTAATTTTAAACTTAAAAATATCTCAACAAGGAGAAAATTCAGTAAAGAATTCAAATCAAAAGTGGTTTTGGAAGCGTTGAAAGAGTGGATAACGAAAAAACACTTTGGCATTATAAATACATTTCAAAAATGAACATTAAAAACATCACCTGCATAGGAGCGGGCTACGTAGGCGGCCCCACCATGGCGGTAATCGCCCAAAAATGTCCGCATATAACTGTAACGGTAGTCGATATAGACGAAAAGCGCATAGCCGCATGGAACGATAAAAACTTAAGCAACCTGCCCATATTCGAACCGGGTTTGGATAAAATAGTAGGCGAAGCCCGAGGGCGCAACCTCTTTTTTTCAACCGATATAGAAACGGCTATTGATAAAGCCGACATCATTTTTATATCGGTAAACACCCCAACCAAAACCTATGGCAAAGGCAAGGGCATGGCAGCCGATTTAAAATACATCGAACTCTGTGCGCGCCAAATAGCGCAAGTAGCCAAAACCGATAAAATAGTGGTCGAAAAATCCACCTTGCCGGTACGTACCGCCTCGGCATTAAAAAATATTTTGGACCATACGGGCAACGGTGTAAAGTTTCAAATACTATCAAATCCCGAATTTTTGGCCGAGGGTACGGCAGTACAGGATTTATTAAATCCCGACCGTGTGCTTATTGGTGGCGGTACGGACGAGTCCGGTAAAAAAGCCATTCAGGCCTTGGTTGAGGTTTACGCCCATTGGGTACCGCAAGACCGTATTTTAACCACTAACGTATGGTCGTCCGAACTATCAAAACTAACGGCCAATGCTTTTTTGGCACAGCGGGTATCGTCCATTAACGCCATGTCCGCACTATGCGAAAAATCGGGAGCCGATGTTACCGAAGTTGCAAAAGCCATTGGTATGGACTCCCGCATAGGTTCTAAATTCCTAAAAGCATCGGTAGGCTTTGGCGGTTCTTGTTTCCAAAAGGATATTTTAAATTTGGTCTACATAGCAAAAACCTACGAGCTGAACGAAGTGGCCGATTATTGGGAGCAGGTAATTGTGATGAACGATTACCAAAAAAACCGATTTTCCGATAACATCGTAAGCACCCTGTACAATACCGTTTCCGGTAAGAAAATTGCATTTTTTGGTTGGGCTTTTAAAAAGGACACCAATGACACCCGCGAATCGGCCGCTATACAAGTAGCCGATAACTTGCTAAACGAACAAGCCCACATTTCGGTATACGACCCCAAAGTAAATGCCGAGCGCATGTACGCCGATTTGGACTATTTAAACACCCGAACCGAAGACGAAAATAGAAGTTTACTAAATGTTGAAAACAATCCGTATGAAGCTGCAAAAAGCGCCCATGCCATTGCCATTTTAACCGAATGGGACGAATTTAAAACCTACAATTGGCAAAGCATTTACGATAGCATGCTAAAACCTGCCTTTGTATTCGACGGTCGGAGCATTTTAGATAAACAAGCCCTTGAAAAAATAGGGTTCAAATGTTATCAAATAGGCAGTGGGGCAAAGCCATGATATTCAACGGAAGCTTAAAATTTAGAACCCTATTTTTTACAATCGGAAGTCGGATGCAAAACCCCAAAAAACAAGTTACTTAAAAAACGCATGTCTTTTTTGTTCTCTTTAACAAGAAAAGCAACTTAAAATCTTCAAATGAAAGATTGGGTAGGCTGTTTTCCTAAAATGGTCAAGGTTATAGCACATAAAACATCAATCCCACCTTGATAGTGTTTAAATCCATAACATTGCCGTTTAAGGTTTCCGAACTGGAAAAAATAGGGTTTAGCCCGTAATAAAGCGAAAGGTTCCAGGTGCTATATCCCGCATTAAGGGTTATGCCATATTGCAAGTCGTTAAAGCCCTTAAAATTGGTTATTTTATAACTGCCTTGGTCGCCGGAGTATTTTACGGTGTTATGGAATAAATACCCAACCTTAAACCCCGTATAAATACGCCAAAAATTATACGATGTTGGCGTAGAGGTACGCCACCTAAACTCAAAAGGCACTTCTATTAAATAACGGGAGAGTTTGTTTTTGCTGTATCCTTCGCCTTCTTTTAACAGGGCGTAGTTATCGTTTTCTATTAACAAATTATGGCTAAACGAATTTCCCGAAAAGCCAAGCCCAAGCCCCAAAGCCACATTTCTGTTTTTATTAATGGGCATATCCCGAATAAATCCAAGGTGCAGTCCGCTGGAAAAACCGCTTTGCGATAAATCCTTTGGCTGGTTGCCCAAAATATTGTAGGTGAAACCAATATACATTTGGTCCTCGCGATATAGGGAGTCTATTACCGTACTTAATGGCGCTTTTTCTTCTTCTTGCGAAAATGAAAGGAGGGGCAATAAAAACGAAAAGGCTAATAATAAGTGTTTTTTCATGAAAATAACATCTATCTTACTGTTAACATTGCTCTAAAAAACAAGCTGTCTTTTAATGGGTTGAAATATCGAAATAATTCCAAACTACGGACTGCTTCGTGCCTCGTAGCGACCCTCATCGCTTTTGAATAGTTTAAAATTCAAAAAGTAGCACAAATTAAAACAAAAAAGAGCGTTTTGAAACTTCCAAAACGCTCTTTCTTTATAAAATTAAGAATTTTAATTATTCGGTAACCTTGCCTTTTTTGGTAGTATAATTAATTTTTAAAGCATTTACCTTGCGCAGTTCCTGCTTTATGTCCATAATTAACCCCATATTGGCTTCGCTATCTACTTTTAGGGCAGTAGTTAAAAAGGGTACTAATTCCTCACGCTTCGAAGCGCGTTCGGCTTGTATAAAAGCTGCTATTTCGTTAACATCAGCAAATTTATCGTTAAGCTGAATTTTCGCTGCCGTACCGTACTGTTTGTAATTTTCGCTGGGCTTTCCTGCATAAATGTACATTACCAAATCCTTTTTATCGAGTTTTTCAACTTGATCGGCCGTGGGGAGGTTATTTTCTATCATTAAGGTGTTTTGCCGCATTACGGTTGCCACCATAAAGAAGAATAATAACATAAACACGATATCGGGTAAGGATGCCGTAGATATGGCAGGTAAATCGCCGCTTTTTTTCTTATTAAATTTAGCCATGTTATGTATAAATTTTAATTATTGTACTTCCGAAAGTTTTTGCGGATAGTCTTCTTTAATTTTTTCTACCTGCTCTTTCAACTTGTCTTTATCCCCTGGCCAATTCACATCATTAAGGTTGGCTTCCATTTCCCTAAACGAGTTGCCATATAATGCTTGTGCGCGTCTGTCCCTTAAAACGTTATATGCCGCCACCAATTCATTTTGTACCGCTATATAGGTTTTGTATGTGGTTTCGCGGTCGTTTTTCAGGGAAACAATAGCTTTATCGGGATTGTCGGACGAACTTTCGTCCTTTTTTCCTTTACAGTACTCGCAAGAGCCATCGGCATTGTTGTCTAAAAAGTCTATGGCGGCTTGCCTTATGTCTTTTAGTTCCATTAATTCTTCCTCGACCATGATTTGATCCTTACCGTTAACCAAAACGGTAAACAGGTTTTTCTCCTTAATTTTTGGTGGTGTAACATTTTCGTCCTCCATAGGCGGTAGTTTTCGGTTAATACCGGAATCTACATCTATGGTGGTTGTTACCAAGAAAAATATTAATAACAGGAACGCAATGTCGGCCATGGAGCCTGCATTTACTTCGGGTGCTGCTCTTTTTGCCATAGTATTATTTATTAAGTGCGCCTTTAATTCCGGAAAAAGCCATTGATGCTATGGCCAAAACGGCCAAGATATAAAAGGCAATTAAACCGGCACCAACCATTTTTGATGTGCCTTCGGTTATGGCAACACCTTTATCGGTGAAAGGTTTTAGGTTTAAATCTATTCCGGACGATAACGCATACGATATTAGTATAATGGCCAAAAATGCACCAAAGGTAAGTAGCGTTTTTTTAATGTTGCCATCAAAAAGGCCTTTAAGTACAAATAGCAAAACAAATGCTATTACAATGCCCAGCGTAACATAGGTTACGGCAAGCATATTATCGATCATGCCCTCGTTGCCTGCCATTATCATTAGCATAAAAACGGCGCCAACGACAGCAAGCACAAGTGCTACGATTCTTATTATTTTATATAATCCCATAATTCTAAATTATTTAAAGTATTACTTTTTGTTTCTAATCAATAAGTCCATTAACGTAATGGAAGCATCTTCCATATCGTTAACAATGCTATCGATTTTAGCAATAATATAATTGTAGAATATTTGAAGTATAATAGCTACGATAAGACCAAATACGGTTGTTAAAAGTGCTACTTTAATACCACCCGCAACCAAGGCCGGTTGCATATCGCCCGCTGCTTCAATTTTATCGAAGGCCTGAATCATACCAATTACCGTACCCATGAACCCAAGCATGGGCGCAAGAGCGATAAATAAAGAAATCCAAGATACGTTTTTCTCCAATTGTCCCATTTGAACGCCACCATAGGCTACAACCGCTTTTTCGGCAGCTTCTATACCTTCGTCGGTGCGGTCCAAACCTTGGTAAAAAATGGAGGCAACAGGGCCTTTTGTGTTTCGGCATACTTCTTTGGCGGCTTCAACACCACCGGAGGCTAATGCGTCCTCTACGTTTTGTGTTAATCTTTTTGTGTTTGTTGTTGAAAGGTTTAAAAAGATAATTCTTTCGATAGCAATTGCTAAACCAAGAATTAAACACAGCAATACAATACCCATAAATTCCGGGCCACCTTCGATAAACCTTTGTTTTAATTCTTGGTGAAACGAACGCTCTTCTGCCGGTGCGGCCGCTGCGGTTTCGTCTTGAGTTACTGTTACAGCCGTTGTAGTTGCTGCTGTTGCACTTGTAGTGGCATTAACTGTTCCAAAGGCCATTATACCTGTAATGGCAAGGATAGAAAATAATCTTTTCATGTTCTAAATCTTAATTTTATTAGTTAAAGTGTTAAAGATATAAAAAATTATACAATAAAAATACAAAAAAAATAGCAGAGAGGAAGGGATTCGAACCCTCGATACCCTTTTGGGGTATACACACTTTCCAGGCGTGCGCCTTCGACCACTCGGCCACCTCTCTTTATTTTGGTTGTATTTTTTCAGGGGTCAAATAACGAAAAAAACTTCGAACACTAAAATTTTAAAGGTTAATTTTAATACATTTCTCCTCTAATAGGTGTTTCATAATTGCTTTTGAAGCTGTTAGCGCTTAAATTTTTACCCAAAAGGTACATTAATTTGCCTATGGCGGCCTCGGTTGTTAGGTCTTTTCCCGAAATAACGCCTATTTTTTTTAGGTGGTTGCTGGTTTCGTAATGTCCCATGATAACGCTGCCACCGTTGCATTGCGTTACGTTTATAATATGTATGCCTTTGTGTATGGCCGCTTCAAGTAAATTGGTAAACCAGTTTTCGGTGGTGCTGTTGCCGGCGCCATAGGTTTCCAATATTACGGCTTTTAAATGTTTTGTGCTTAATATATTTTGAAGGACGGTTTCGGACAATCCCGGAAAAAGTTTTATTACTACAATGTTATGGTCTAAGTTTTTATGAACTTTTAAAGGCTTATCCAAATTAGGCCTTAACAAATAATCGTGGTTTATTTTTAAATGTACGCCCGATTGTGCCAGTTCGGGGTAATTGGGCGAGGCAAAAGCCTCGAAATGTTCGGCGTTTACTTTTGTGGTGCGGTTTCCTCTGTATAATTTATATTCAAAGTACAGGCACACTTCTTTTATAACGGGGCGGTTTTTATTTTGTAGCGCTGCTATTTGTATGGATGTAATTAGGTTTTCCTTGGCATCGGTACGCAAATCGCCAATGGGTAGTTGCGAGCCTGTAAAAATAACGGGTTTTGTTAGGTTTTCCAGCATAAAGCTCAAGGCCGAAGCCGAATAGCTCATGGTGTCGCTGCCGTGCAATACCACAAACCCATCGAAGGCATGGTAATGGGCTTCTATTATTTCGGCTATTTGTACCCAATAGTCCAAGTTCATATTACTGGAATCTATGGGGGTTTTAAAGGATAGGGTTTCTATGCTGCAATCCAACAAGCGCAATTCGGGAATTTTTTCCAATAAGGTATCAAAATCGAAAGCCTTTAAGGTACCTGTTTCGGCATCTTTCATCATACCAATAGTGCCGCCTGTATATATAAGAAGGATTTTGGTTTGCTGTTTGTCCATGGTTTATATGTTAAACACGTTTTTGGCATTTTGGGTGGTAATTTGGGCTATTTCGGTCTCGGGCAATTTGTGCAATTCAGATAATTTACGCAATATTTCAACGATATAGGCACTTTCGTTGCGCTTGCCGCGATAGGGTACGGGAGCTAAATACGGCGCATCGGTTTCCAAAACAATATGTTTTAAGTCGATTTGATGTAAAAACTGGTCTATTTTTCCGTTTTTAAAGGTTGCCACGCCGCCTATTCCCAATTTCATGTTATAGGAAAGGGCTTGTTCGGCCTGCTTCAAAGTTCCTGTAAAACAGTGGAAAATACCGTGTAAATCGTTACTTTTTTCATCCTCTAACACTTCAAAAATTTCATCGAAGGCTTCACGGCAGTGTATGTTTATGGGCAACTTGTATTGTTTTGCCAATTGTATTTGGTGCTTAAAGGCCTCTTGTTGAATAGCCAAAGTACTTTTGTCCCAATACAGATCGATACCGATTTCGCCTACGGCATAAAATTTACGGCTGGCCAATAGGGTTTCCACGTGTTTTAATTCGTCTTTATAATTCTCTTTTACATGGGTGGGGTGCAGGCCCATCATTAAAAAGATGTTTTCCGGAAAGTCGTTTTCAAGTTGTAACATTGCCGCTGTGTAGGTAGAGTCGATGGCCGGGACAAAAAAGCGGGAAACGCCTTGGGCAATGGCGCGGTTAATCATGGCGCTTCTGTCCTTGTCGAAAGCCTCGCTGTATAAATGGGTATGGGTATCCGTAATTATCATGGTATAAAAATACAAAAGTAGCCGTTGTTCTAACAGCTACTTTCGTGTTTTGTTTAAATGTTTGGTTAATCCAGTTTGTTTAATAGTTTTTGGGCTTGGGCGTAATCTTCGGCGTCTTGGGGGATTGTTTTTAATATTTTGGCGCACTCGTCGGGCTCGCCTTGTTTTAGTTTGCTTAGTGCCAAAAACCAAACGGCTTTTTGTTTGTATACCGAAGTTCCTTTTTGCAAGCTGTTTAACAAATTGTCGGCCGGTTCAAAATTATTGGTTTCAATATTGCACAGGGCGTAGTAAAAGGTTAGTTCGGCGTTGTTTTTATCCAAAACCAGCAAGCCTTCGAAAGCATCCTTGGCTACGTCGAAATTTTTATTGTTAAATGCCGTTTCTGCCGTTTGCAACAGGGCTTGGTTTTCGCCTCTAACCGTTAGGCTTAGGGTGTCGTAATTGGCGTAATCGTTATAATCGGGCGACGAAAATTGGTTGAATATAAAAAAGCCAAGTAGCATAATGGTACAGGCTGCCACTCCGAATTTTAAATACCGTTGTTGTTTTATTTTGTTGGCATTGGATTTGGCATTGCTGAAATAAGCCTGCGAAATGTTTTGGAGGTTGGCCTTAAAGACCACACGCTCGTCTTCATTTTTAAATTTGTCTTCCAAAAACGAAGCGGTTTCTTTGTACAGTTTAAACGCATCGTTAAAACCCGAATCTTTTTCCAATCGTTTTTTAAAAGTAACGATGTCGTCCTTTGGCATATCGCCTTCAAGATAGGTTTCAAATAATAAATAATCGCGTTCTTCCATAGGGATTTACATGTTAAGCTGGTTAAATTTTGATGAAGCCTTTATAAGCTGTGTTAGTTTGCCCATGCACAGCGATTTTTTTTTTCGGGCATAGGCATAGGTTACGCCAAGGCTTTGGGCAACTTCCTCCATCGCTTTTATTTTAAAACATGCCTGTAACAACTCTTGGCATGCCGTGCCTAATTTTTGGAACATTTCGGAAAAAAGGGCTTCTTTTTCATTTAAAAGCGATGTTTCTAAAGCAAGCTCTTGGGCTTCGTCGTAATTAGATAAAACCGTTTCGGTTATTGTTACCGTTTTATTGGAGTTTTTTTTCAGTTCGTTTAACCATTTTCGTTTGCATAACAAAAAAAAATAGGCATCGAACGGGCAGGTAAGCCGTAACTGCTTTTTGCTTGCTTGGGCATAAATGGCCATAAGGGTATCTTGCACAACGTCTTGGGCTTGGTCCAAATTGCCACTGTTTTGTTTAATGTAATTAACAACCTTGGGCACAAACTTGTCGTAAATGGCCTGTATTATAAAGGAGTTGTTTTCTGCCAAGCCCTTTATATACTTTTGGTCGTCGTGTGTTTTCTTCTCGCCCGTCAAGGTTAAGTATTTTCTGCTAAATTAAGAAAACTTTAAAATATATAGGTAACATTTTTTTATAGTTGTTTATATAAGACCGAATACAACAAGCAGGGCAATAAAAAATAGCCTTGTTTATTTAAAACAATAACCTAAAAAACATAATTATGAGAAAATTAATGTACACATTAAGTGTTTTTTGCAGTTTTTTATATTTTGGCTGTAATGATGACGACAATTCAACCGCCCCTCCCGATACTGGCGGCGAGAATCCGGATATTGATTTGGTAGAATATTTTGGAAGCGCCAAATCCGTTGATGTTCTGGGTGAAGTCGTGGACTCAAATGGAGTTCCCGTAGAAGGCGCCTCGATAACTTTTGGGGATTCTAACGCAACAACAGACGAAAATGGGGTTTTTATTATAAAATCGGCTTCGGCATACGAGCATTTTGCTTTTTTAAAAGCTACCAAGACCGGTTATTTGCAGGGGCTTAGAAGTTTTGTTCCTACCAATGGCGTAAACAAAGTAAGCATTCAGCTATTGGAAGCTTCTGTCGTGCAGACCATTTCCAGTGGCGCAGCCGCTACGGTTACTCTGTCCAACGGAGGAAGTATCGATTTTGCGGGAAGTTTTATTAATGAAGATGGCTCGGAGTACACGGGGAACGTAGATGTAATAGCACATTACTTAGATGCCGCGGAAGAACAAATAAACACCGCCATGCCCGGAATGTTGTACGCCGCAACGGAAGATAACGAGGAACGCTATTTAGAAACCTACGGCATGATGGTAGTGGAGTTAAGGGGCAATAGCGGCCAAAAACTGAATATTAACCCCCAAACCCCCTCGGTATTAAAATTCAATTTAGCGGCAGGCATCGTAGGGGATTCCCCAAGCACCATACCCATGTGGTATTTCGATGAAGATAAGGGCTACTGGGTAGAAGATGGCGAAGGAACCCTAAGCGGCAATCAATACGTTGCCGAAGTAACCCATTTTTCGTGGTGGAACTGCGATGCGCCTTTTCCCGTGGTAAACCTTTGCCTAACTTTGGTAGATACTAACGGAAATCCGTTAGCTAATACGCGCGTAAGGCTATCAAGCCCCAATACAAATTACCCAAGGGACGGCGTAAGCGATAATAACGGGCAAATATGCGGAAAAGTACCTTACGGCTACGCCATGGATTTAGAAGTAATTGATAAATGCAACGCTACATTTTTTACCACAACCATAGGGCCATTTACAAACAACACGGATTTCGGAAACTTAGAAGTAGCTACCATAGCTTCAAATACCATAGAAGTTAAAGGGGTGTTTAACCAATGTAACGGAAACCCTGTGGAAAACGGTTATGTAAAAATCGAGTACGACGGATTTAATTACTACGCCAGCTTAAATGCTAATGGACGTTTTTCCACAACCATGATAAAATGTAGCACATCGTCAAACTACTTTACGGCTCAGGGATTTGATTACGGTAACACCCAAACTACGGGCGAAATAAACTACTCGCTTTCCACAGCATCCGCAACAACTAATTTGGGAACACTGTCCGCCTGTAATACGGTAACCGAATTTATTGAATATACCTTGGACAATAACCCGACAGAGGTGTTTATAGACAATATAAGCTGTTATAGTTTTGGTAGTGAGGGGTTTGGTGTAAGCGCATCCAATACTAACACTTCGTTTTATTTAAGCGGAAACAATACGGTTTTGGGCACATACGCTTATGGTTGGCAAGGCGCAGGATTGTTAATGGGCTTTGACTCGGAGTTAGGCCCTTGTACCGGAACCAATACCTATGAATTTCATTTAAACAACTGGGGCGATATAGGCGAATATGTTGATATTAGCTTTAGCGGTACGTTTTACGACTGCGATAATGTAGAACACAGTGTGGTAGGGACCATTCACGTAATAAGGGAAAATGAAGAGCCTCAGTAATTCATTTGCCGATACAGTAAATGTAATTGGTTAATTTGTTTAAAGCGGCTGTCTAAAAAATCAAGACAGCCGTTTTTTAGTGTACCGTTATTGCTAAACCCGTTTAAACTTTTTCAATTTAAAAATTAAAAAACTTAAAAACAAGGGTAACAATTTTTCAATGTGGTTTATATAAGGGCAAACAACAAAACTTTAAAAACAAAAACTATGAAAAAATTTAAATTTATTTTAGGAACACTTTTAACCGCCGCTTTGTTTTTTACAAGCTGCTCCGACGACGACAATAATAACGAAGAACCCATTGTTCGCCCAACAGCCGAAGAGTTTTCCGATATTAGGGGTAGCGCTTTGGAAGCAATAACACAAACTTTTGAGTTTAAGGCCGAAGAATCCTATGTAACCTTTACTTCGGAAAAAGGAGTTGAAATAACAATTTTTCCCGGCTGTCTTACCCTTGAGGGTAATGCCATAACAGGAACCGTAGAACTGGAATATGTCGAGGTTTTTGAAAAAGGCAACATGATTACCACCAACAAACCCACCATGGGCCTTTTGCCAAATGGCAACAAAGCCTTGTTGCTTACCGGTGGCGAGTTTTATATTAACGCCACTTTGGATGGCAAACAATTGGAAACCACATGTAGTTTTCAGTTAAATATTCCAGCCGATTTAACAGGCGGCGCCAACACCGGCATGACGCTTTGGGAAGGCATTATAGATGAAAACGGCAACTTAGCTTGGGACGAGATAGATGACAAAGGCACGGCAGGTAACGAAGAAGGGCGTGATGGTGTGTTTGTAGAAGGCGAAAGCTACTATGCCTTTAGAGGCGAATTTGGCTGGACCAACGTTGATATTTTTTACAGCGACCCTCGCGAAAAAACAACACTTCTGGCTGCCGTTCCCGAAGGCTACAACAGTACCAACTGCGCCATTTATTTGGCCTATAACGACCAAACCAATGCCTTGGCTCTATTGGATACCTACGACCCGGACACTAAACTATTTAGCGAACATTACGGCCAAATTCCCATTGGATTGGAGTGCCACGCTATTTTTGTTAGCGAAGAAAACGGCAATTGGAAATACGCCGTAAAAGCCGTAACCATAGTAGAAAACGGCACCATAACCTTTACCGAGGCCGAAATGGCCGTAGTAACCGAAGCCCAACTTATTGCTATTATAAACGATTTGCCATAACAAAACCTACAGCTTCAAATTATACTGCTATGTAATTTGGTTGGTTAGTCGCCCCCTTTTTTTTAAACCAGAAACTACATGTAGTTTCTGGTTTTTTTCAAAAAAAAATGAAGTTTTGAAACAAGTACGCACAACCATACAGACAAATAATGTTGCTTTAAGTCCGGCTCCGAAGCATTTAAAAAGTAACTTTTTTAAAAAAAATGTGTCCAACAATTAAAGTTACCAAAAAAATGAAAAGAACAATCTCCTTATTGGTATTAAAAATCGCTATAATAATGACTGTTTTGGCCAATATTTTTGTGATAATTTCAAATTTTAGGTTAAACTTTTTATCTTCCATTATTTCATTTTTGTATATTTATATCCTATCTAAATTAGTGTTATGTCAAATTAAAATTGACGGATGGGATTGCTTCCTCCGCTGTCGTCGCAATGACGTCATTGCGAGAAGGAGGTACGACGACGAAGCAATCTCTATACTAAATTCAGAGTTGACATAACATTAGTAATTTGCAAGATGCCTATTTGCTATTGAACTTTAATACAATTAGTAATTTGGTATTCTGTTTACTAAAGCAAAAACACAACAGATAAAACCCTCATTGAGGGATTTAGCAAAGCCAAGATAATCGCCTCCACAAAAGGTCATGAATAAAAACAACGGACGGAAAGCTTTTCTGCTTTTTTGTTGTGTTGTTTAAAAAAATCAAATATTTAAATTAAATTTATTCGAATGAAAAAGTGGCTACTTCTGCCCATATTGTTTTTTTGTGGCGCAATTGGTTATGCGCAACACACCCAAGTTAACGATACCGTTAACAGGACCGCTGCCATTAAGGAAGAAACAAGCGGCAACCTTATTTACCTTACCCCCGAAACCCCTGCACTAAACCAAATTGCGGGAGCGCCCAAACCTTTTTATACTTATTTTTGGGAATTTGGCGATGGTCAATATAGCAAGGAAGCAAACCCGAAGCACGTTTACAAAAACAAGGGCGAATACGAAGTGCGCCTATGGGCAACCAATAATTACGATTACGGAAAGCCCCCAACAAGCCGCCCGAAAAAAATAACCATAAACGAAACGACTACGCCTTATAACGATGTGGCCTCCATGACCGAGGATTTTACGCTGCAGCGCAACCGCGAACCTGTTCCCGATGAGGAAATGGTAGCCGTTATGAGCTATAAAAACGCCAAAAACTATGTTGCCAATGGCAAGCTATACTTGTTTTATAACGAGTTGCAATACAAAGCCAACAATTTTGAACTGTTAGAAATCAGGACCCACCACAACGAAAAAAGCAATACAGCAAACGCTTTTACCTACACCAATACCATTGACGACGACGGTGCTTACCTCGCCTCGTCCGATAACGGTATTGTTATGGCAAGAACCGTTTTACAGGATTCCACCGAAAAAACCAATTTACCTTTGTCCTTAGAAGAAGCCAAAGCCTACTATAAGGATTGGAGCCTATTGGAGTTCGACAACATGCAGCCGCAAGAGGAACGCAATATTTTTTTCTCGTTAAAAACTACCCCCGAAATGCTCAAGGACACCAGCGCCATTATATCGGTTCGGGGTATTTATGTACCCGATGCCAATTACGACAACCACAAGGTAAAGGATATGGAAATGGAAATTGTAACCTCGCACGACCCCAACAAAATGTCGTCCAACGGTAGTTTTATGAATTATCGCCTCGTGCGCTTTAAAACCCTAAAATACAAAATCAAGTTCCAAAACAATGGCGAAGGCCCTGCCCGCACAATACGGTTGGAAACCGATATTCCGGAAATGCTGGACAAATCGACCATAAAAATTATGGATATGTACCCCAAATGCAACATTTGTCCCAAACAAGAAGTGGCTTATAGCTGCTTGGATACCAGCTTTACCGATACCCAGGCTGTTTTCACCTTTAAAAATATTTACCTCCCCGGGAGCGAACAAAAAAACGTAAAGGAATACGATTCCACCAAAGGTTTTGTACGATACAGTATTAAGTTTGCCAAGGATTTCCACAAGAAAAAAACCAAAAGCCGAACCGCTATTATTTTCGATAAAAACGAACCCATTATTACCAATTATGCCACGACCCGATTTTTACCGGGGCTTTCGGTTGGTGCCAAAGTTGGGGTTAATTCATACAGCAATTTAAAGGATTCCGAAAGTTATTTTCTTGGGCTTACCCTTTCGCCCTACAAATCGTACCGTTGGTATTGGCAGGTAGAATGGCTTAACCAAGTACACGATTACACCTCGAACACTCGGGTTGAAGAAACATATCTTGGTGAAGATGGCACTCAGGCCGCCCGGATTTTACAGCGCACCACGACCCATTCAACTTACGAGAATTTTGATTGGGACGTACCCGTACTCGTGCGCTATAATGTGAATAATTATATTGGGTTGGGCGCCGGGCTGCACAATACCATATCGGTTAGCGAAAAGCATAACACCAGTACTTTAATAGAGCAATTTGAAGGCCAAGGCGAAAAAATAGAACCTTTTTATTCCGAGGAAACTTCTGCCAGCGAATCCAATTCCTTTACCAATTTAAGAACCGGGTTGCTGTTTGAAATAACCGGGGGCTTTGCCAGAATAGGCCCGAGCCTTGGCGCACGGTACATTATGGATTTCGATAAAGATTTCAACTATTGGCAGTTTTACGCCATTTGGAAGTTTTAAGCCCATAATGGGCATTTGAGTAACTAATCCCAAAAAATATTGAGAAAACTTTGCATTGTTATATTACTGTTTTGTTCCATGGGCTTTTCGCAAAACTTGGAGGAAAGCATATATGTCGCGGCCGAAACATTTATTGAAAACAAAAGCGAATCGGCCTTAGAAGCATTAAGCAAAGCCGAATCCTATTTTAAAACCGAAGCAAAAACAAAGGACGAGCAATTGGCGCTCGTTTTTTTGCAATGCCATAAAGCCTATTATTTAAACGAAAACGGCTATGTAAAAGAAGCGCTTTTAACTTATGAAGACGCCTTGCAGCGTTTTGCCAATAACAATTTGGCTACTTTATCCGATTTCGACATTACCGAAAACTGCCTAAAACCGTTAAGCGCCCTATATACCCAAACGGGCGATTATACCAATGCCATAAACACCATTAACCAGTATTTGTTTTTTGCCAAAAACAACCGTAATATCCCGCACCAAATAAGCGGTGCCATTAATTTGGCCATACTTTACCAAACCCTTGGCAATACCCAAATGACCTTGCAAACGGTTAATGAAGCCTTAAACATTAAACCTTTAAATACGCTTCAAAAAAATAAATTGTTGAATATTAAAATTGGTGCTTTAATTGCTGTTTCTAAGTATAATGAAGCCTTGGATTGTAACAAGCTTCTAATAAATTCAACTTTCAACCAAAATAAAAACGCTTATTTAGTAGCACTTGGGCAAAAACAATATGCTTTGGCACTTCAATATTTTAACAAGGCAAAAACGAGGGTAAGCGATAACGGCCTATCAAAACGGGAAATTGCAAAATTTTATGTAGAAGAAGCGCAGCTTCACCTTTTGTTGAGCAATAAAAATGAAGCTGTTTTAGCGTTGCAAGCGGCGCTTTCGGTTTTAATTCCTAATTTCAATAATAACGAATTACCCAATAAAAACACACTTTATGCCGAAAACACTTTTATCGATATTTTCGATTTGTACGCAGCGTTACAAACCAATATGGAGTTGGCCCTGCAAAGTTTCGATTTAAGTTTTTATGTGTCCCACTTGTTACAGTCCAATTGGACCTCGCAGGAAAACAAAATACAGCAACAGGCTGCCGATAGAATTAGGGGCGAAGCCTGTATTGACCTTCTTTTTAACGATTTCGCTTCATCAAAAAACAAAAAAAACGTAGAGCGGGCGTTTCAATATGCCGAAAACAATAAGGTTTTGGTGTTAAAAAATAGTCTTGAAAAACAACGGCGTTTAAACCAGAACCCTAATGATAGCCTATTAATTTCAGAAAACAATTTGCTAAAAGAGCAAGAACGTCTTACAGGATTATTAGTAAACGAACAATTGGAAACATCCAACCCAGTAAGAATAAACGTATATAGTAAATTATTGAATGATGTTTCGATAAAGTTAAAAGAATTGCAAGCCCTTATAGAACAAAAATATCCTCCATCGGTTTATTCGTATTCCATTAAAACGCTCCAAAAAAAAATTAAGCAGGACAATGCCGTTTTGGTCGAGTATTTTTTTGGAAAGCGTTCGTTGTACCAATTTACAATTTCCGATAACGATTTTAGCATAGAACAAAT
Organism: Flavobacteriaceae bacterium; assembly: GCA_047975545.1. Lineage (GTDB taxonomy): Bacteria > Bacteroidota > Bacteroidia > Flavobacteriales > Flavobacteriaceae > JBKEDS01. The sequence goes on from JBKEDS010000023.1 coordinate 79,599, forward strand.
ACCCGTTACCGAAAGTTTAAATGAAGGCATTAAAAATTTTATCCATTTATTCGATAGCCCTTCTGCCATAAACAACAACGTAAGTGCTTACACAACATTGGCTTACCAGCTTTATAAAACCTTAAATTTAAAACAGGTTTTTAAAACCAAGAATACGGTTGTAATTCCGGACGGATTATTGAATTTTGTTCCTTTTGAAGCGCTTTTGTCCGATGCAACAAGTACTGTTGCGTTTTCAAAAATGCCCTTTGTTGTTAAAACGCAGCGTATTGTCTATAATACAAGCGCACAATTTTATGCCACTAACAGTACCCAAACCTACAGCGATAAGTTACTCGGTTTTTTTCCTGTTTTTGAAAATACCGAGCACCCCTTAAATTTTTCGATAAACGAAGCCGAAGCCATAAAACATAGCGTAAATGCCGAACTACGCCTTAGGGAGCAAGCCACTAAACCGTATTTTGAGGAGCATGCAGGGCAGTATGGTATTTTGCATTTATCGACACATGCTACCGGTGGTAATTTTACAACCCCCGCACGAATAGAGTTTTACGATTCGCCACTGTTTTTAAACGACTTGTACCATTTAAATATAAAAAGCAAACTGGTTGTGCTAAGCGCCTGTGAAACCGGAATAGGGAAACTGTACAAGGGCGAAGGAGCCATGAGCCTTGCCCGAGGGTTTCAATATGCGGGCGCCAAAAACGTTTTATTCTCGTTATGGCAAATTAACGATCGGTCTACCGCTCAGGTTATGGAACAGTTTTACGGTACCTACTCCAAATCGAGCTCGGCTTTTGTTGCCAACCGGACATCGAAGTTAAATTATTTAGAAAACCCATCCATAAGCAATGCCAAAAAATCGCCATATTATTGGAGTGCTTTTGTGTTTTATGGTGCGGTTGAACCCGTAAAAGGCCCGAATAAGCTAATTTATGCTTTTATTGGCGTGTTTTTAATCGGATTTATGTTATTTTTAGTAAAAAGGTATTTTTATGTTAAAAGAAACAACACTGCACCAATTTCTGCTTGACAAAGGTTATGCAAAGGTAAAGTTGCACCTTACCAAGACTAACCATTTTGAAATAAAAGCTACAATTAACGGGCATAAAGGATTGTTTATTTTGGACACGGGAGCTTCAAATTCCTGTGTGGGCTTTGATTCGGCAAACCGCTTTAACTTAAAAGTTAAACATTCCGATACAATGGCCGCAGGAGCGGGAGCTGTAAA
>JBKEDS010000024.1:0-60231 GCA_047975545.1 Flavobacteriaceae bacterium
GAATTTATGCGAGAAGTTCGAGACAAAATTTCTGCCGACATTAAGGATATGGACTTTGAGCAGATAAAAAAATACTTTGAAAAAAGAAAACTTGAAATGACAAAATAAAAAAACTGCCACCAACATCGTGCATGTGCAAGAGCGGGTTAAGTGTTAAATCGGGGTTTCGGTTTTGCTTACGTTAGTGCAAGTTGAAAGTTTCGGCTTCAAAATCTGCTCCTGACACATACGCACGGACCGGTATTATTGCGCTTGGATAAAAAAATTGAAGCTGAATGACTTGTTTTTAAACTCGTAATTCAGCTTTTTTTTTTTGAAATTTATAGTAATTAAACCTACAAGGTTTTTAAACCTTGTAGGTTGAATTTTGCATAAACCTCTAATCTTCATCCACCAAAACCCAATCGCCTTTGGTTAGCAAGGGTTCGGCTTGTTTGTATTTTAGGGTTTTGTTTTCGCCATTCATAACGTGTTTTATGGTAACACGGTCGTTGCGCCCGATTTTTGGGCGGTCGCGTACAATAGTTTCAATTATTTGGGGTTGCCGCTGCGTATTGCCTGCAGCCCTGTTTTGCGCAGAGCGTTCGTCAAGGTTCGGGATTTCGTCTTTTTGGACGTTTAGTTTTTCTTGTTTGCGCTCCCGGGCTTCCTGAATGGTGTTCTGGGTTTCCTGTGGTAGTTCACCTTTAAACAAAAACGAAATAACATCTTTATTCACCTCGTCTATCATGGCCTTGAACAGTTCAAAGGCTTCAAACTTATAAATTAAAAGCGGGTCTTTTTGTTCGTGTACGGCCAACTGTACCGATTGTTTTAGCTCGTCCATTTTACGCAAATGCGTTTTCCACGCATCGTCTATAATGGCCAAGGTAATGTTTTTTTCAAAATCGGTAATAAGCTGTTTACCGTTGGTTTTATAGGCCTGCTCCAAATCGGTTACAACGTTTAGGGTTTTTATGCCGTCGGTAAAAGGCACGACTATGCGCTTAAAGCGGTCGCTTTGCGTTTCGTAAACGTTTTTAATTACGGGGAAGGCTATATCGGCATTGCGGGCCATTTTTTCGCGATAGCTGTCAAATGCGGCGTGGTATACTTTTGAGGTAATTTCTTGGTTTGAAAGCTTACCAAAGTCGGCTTCGGAAATTGGTGCGCTCATTGAAAAATATCGGATTAACTCGAATTCGAAATTTTTAAAATCGTTTGCCGCTTTATTGGTTTCGGTAATGCCTTCGGATGTGTCGAAAATCATATTGGCCAAATCCACACGTAAACGTTCGCCAAATAGGGCGTGGTGGCGGCGTTTGTACACTACTTCGCGTTGGGCGTTCATAACATCGTCGTATTCCAACAAGCGTTTACGAACCCCAAAGTTGTTTTCCTCGACTTTTTTCTGGGCGCGTTCTATGGATTTTGAAATCATGGAATGTTGTATAACTTCGCCTTCCTTTAGGCCCATACGGTCCATCATTTTGGCAATGCGCTCGCTACCGAATAGGCGCATTAGGTTATCTTCCAACGATACGTAAAATTGCGAGCTTCCGGGGTCGCCCTGACGTCCGGAACGCCCACGCAATTGGCGGTCCACACGGCGGGAGTCGTGGCGCTCGGTACCTATAATGGCCAATCCGCCTGCTTGTTTTACTTGGTTTATTAATTTAATATCGGTACCACGGCCGGCCATATTGGTCGCAATGGTTACTTGTCCGGGTTTTCCGGCTTCGGCCACGATATCGGCTTCTTTTTTGTGGAGCTTGGCGTTTAGTACGTTGTGTGGAATTTTGCGTATATCGAGCATTTTGCCCAACAACTCGCTAATTTCAACCGAGGTGGTACCTATTAGCACGGGGCGGCCGGCTTGCGATAGCTTGGTAACTTCGTCGATAACGGCATTGTACTTTTCGCGCTTGGTTTTGTATACCAAATCGTTTTGGTCGTCGCGCGCAATGGGGCGGTTGGTGGGTATTTCAACGACGTCCAATTTGTAAATTTCCCAAAATTCGCCCGCTTCGGTAACCGCTGTTCCGGTCATGCCCGATAGTTTGCGGTACATCCTGAAATAATTTTGAAGCGTTATGGTAGCAAAGGTTTGGGTGGCGTCCTCGATTTTTACGTTTTCCTTGGCTTCGATGGCTTGGTGCAAACCATCGCTGTAACGGCGACCGTCCATGATACGTCCGGTTTGTTCGTCTACGATTAAAACCTTATTGTCGATTACAACATATTGAATGTCTTTTTCGAAAAGGGCATAGGCCTTCAGCAATTGGTTTAGGGTGTGTATGCGTTCGGATTTTACGCCAAAATCCTTAAACAGCTCTTCTTTTAGTTTGGCTTCTTCTTCTTTTAAAAGGTTTTGGTTTTCAATTTTTGCGATTTCCAAACCTATTTCGGGCATTACGAAAAAGTCGGGGTTGTCCTTGCCCGATAGGTACTCGATACCTTTATCGGTAAGTTCTACTTGGTTGTTTTTTTCTTCTATAACGTAGTACAGCTCGGCATCAATCTTGGGCATTTCCCGGTTATTGTCCTGCATGTAAAAGTTTTCGGTTTTTTGAAGTAGTTGTTTTACGCCTTCTTCACTTAAAAATTTAATAAGCGCTTTGTTTTTGGGTATACCACGGTAAACACGCAGTAATTGGATACCGCCTTCCTTGGTGTCGCCATCGTTTATAAGTTTTTTGGCTTCGGCCAGTACGCCTGTTAGATATTTGCGTTGTACCGAAACAATATCGTCTACCTTGGGTTTAAGTTCTATAAATTCATGGTTTTCGCCCCGTGGTACGGGACCGGATATGATAAGTGGTGTACGGGCATCGTCCACCAATACGGAGTCTACCTCGTCCACAATGGCATAGTGGTGTGGGCGTTGTACCAAATCGTTTGGCGAGTGCGCCATGTTGTCGCGTAGGTAATCGAAACCAAATTCGTTATTGGTGCCGTAGGTAATATCGGCGCTATAGGCTTTTTTTCGGGCCTCGGAATTTGGTTGGTGGTAGTCTATACAATCGACGGTTAAACCGTGGAATTGGAATATGGGTGCCATCCAAGCGCTATCGCGCTTGGCCAGATAGTCGTTTACGGTAACCAGGTGTACGCCTTTTCCGGAAAGGGCGTTAAGGTAAACGGGCAGGGTGGCTACAAGGGTTTTGCCTTCCCCGGTTTGCATTTCGGCAATTTTGCCTTGGTGCAGGGCAACACCGCCTATAAGTTGCACGTCGTAGTGTACCATGTCCCAGGTTACGGGTTTTCCGGCGGCATCCCACGAGTTGGCCCAAGTGGCTTTGTCGCCGTCCAAGGTAACGTAGTCGTGGGCGCCCGAAATTTCACGGTCGAACGCATTGGCGGTAACCGTAATGCTTGTATTGTTGGTAAAACGCTTGGCGGTTTCTTTTACAACGGCAAAGGCTTCGGGTAGGATGTTGTTTAGTACGTCTTCGGTAAGTTTGTAGGCATCGTCCTTGAGTTTGTCTATTTCTTGGTAAATGTCCTCGCGTTTATCGATGTCCTCGGTGTTTTCGGCTTCGGTTTGTAAAGCCTCGATTTTGTCGTTTATGGGTTTGTTTGCTTCGGCTATTTTGGCCTTGAACTCGGCGGTTTTGGCTCTTAGTTGGTCGTGCGAAAGGCTTTCAATGTTTTTTTCTAAAGCCTTTATTTTGTCTACTATGGGCATTAGGGCTTTTACGTCCTGTTTGGATTTGTCGCCCACGAATACTTTAAGTATGGAATCTAAAAAACTCATGTGTTTATAGTTTTGTTTGTCTATACGGGTATAGTAATTAGTTGTTTGTATTTTGAAACGGTTTCAAAGATACGTTATGTTATGTGTTTTGTAAAGATTAGTGATAAAAAAAAGCCTCGTAACCGAGACTTTTAACTATTCTTTATGCTTTATTAATATTCATCCTCGTTCCAGAGGTAATCTTCGTCTGTTGGATAATCCGACCAAATTTCCTCTATGGAGTCGTAGGCATCGCCTTCGTCCTCGATAGCTTGCAAATTTTCAACAACCTCGAGGGGTGCGCCGGTCCTGATGGCGTAGTCAATCAACTCGTCTTTTGTTGCCGGCCAAGGAGCATCGCTTAAATAATTTGCTAATTCTAAAGTCCAGTACATTTTTTATGTGTTATAAATTTTGTGCAAAAATAATTTTTTGGATTAAAAAAGCAAGAAAAAAATGAATTATTTAATACTTATTTAAAAGAACGTAAACGGTTACAAAATGAACCCTTAAAATTCTTGAAAAAACTGTTTAAATTTTTTCGGGAATCCATTTAATTTCATTCGCTTGTAGGTCGAAGGACAACTTCCGTGCCAACACAAATAAAAAGTCCGATAATCGGTTTAAATACTTTAGTACGTTGTTGTTTATGGGCGATATGTCGTTAAGGGCGCTGGCCAAACGTTCGGCCCTGCGGCACACACAGCGTGCTATATGACAAAATGACACGGTTTGGTGGCCGCCCGGCAATACAAAATGGGTCATGGGCGGCAGGGTGTTGTTCATGCTGTCTATTTCCTGTTCCAGGCGTTCAATATCGGCTGCTGTTATTTTAGGAATGTTTAAGCGTTCCTTGCCGTTTTTTAGTGTTGCCTTTTCGGGGTCGGTTGCTAAAATGGCGCCAAGGGTAAATAATCGGTCCTGTATATGGATAAGCAAATCTTGATACTGTTGCCCGATATTTTGGTCGCGCACAAGGCCGATGTACGAGTTAAGTTCGTCTACCGTGCCATAGCTTTCAATACGGATATGGTGTTTTGGCACCCGTGTACCGCCAAATAGTGCGGTTGTGCCTTTGTCGCCGGTTTTGGTGTATATTTTCATGGGGTAGGTTTAAGAGGTTGGAAAATTATGCTTAACAACAGAATGTTCTGCAATGCAAATGTACGGATTATTAGTGAGGTTGTTTTTAATTGTGTGTTTTTGGTCTATGGTGTTGGTTGTTAGATGTTTTGATTTGCAGATAGTATTGTCCGTTTTTTGTAAAAAAATAATTTTTGTTTGTTTCTTGTAAGATGAATTGTATACATTTGCCGCTTATTTAAAATCAAACTATAAAACTATGAAAAAATTAATCATTCCACTTTTCATGTTCTTATGCGTCACAACCATGAAGGCGCAATCTTATTTAGGGTATTTAACCGATAATTACAGCGGTGTAAACAGCGTAATTGCCAACCCCGCGAATATTACCGATTCGCGCTTTAAGGCCGATATTAATTTGGTAGGCATAAGTGCATTTGGTAATAACGACTATTACGGCGTTAACGTCTTCGATGCCATAAAGGACGATTACGATTTCGATTTGGATGCCAAAAAATCGCCATCCGACAATAACAATGCTAATATTAATATTGATGTTCTTGGGCCCGCCTTTATGTTCAACTTAACAAAAAACAGCTCATTAGCAGTATTTACAAGAGGGCGTTCTATGGTTAACATTAACAAAATAAACGGTAACACCATAGATGGTTTGGATAACGATGAAACCGACGACTTTAACGTAGACGAAGGCGATTTTAAAGCTTTCGGACAAGCATGGGGCGAGTTAGGGGTTACCTATGCCCAGATATTGTTGAATAAAGGACAACACTTTTTAAAAGGCGGTTTAACCGTTAAATATTTACAGGGCGGCGGAAGCGCCTATGCTTACGGTAAAAATGTGACTATAGACTACGATGCCGATGGCACCGATCTTGGCGGTGGCGACCTCGTTGGCCGTTTGGCCACCACAGGGGAACTTACCTATGGGCGTTTTACCGAATTTGATGGCGATGATTACGATTACGATTTGCCCGATGCCATGGGAATTGGTGCCGATTTGGGATTTGTTTATGAATGGCGCCCGGACCACGACCAATATTCATCGGCCAATGCCAGCGGCCAAACGGTTTCACAAAAAAACAAGAATAAATACAAATTAAAATTAGGGGTTTCGTTAACCGATTTCGGTTCTATTAAATATAAAGAAGGCATTGAAGAAACGTTTGATGTTAATAACAATAATGTAAGTGAAGAGGATATAAACAATGCCGATAATATTGCCGAAATTTTACATGACAATTATACCTTAACCAATACTAACAACGGTTACACAACAAAATTGCCAACCGCTTTACACCTTAATGCCGATTGGAGTTTTACCAACAAGTTGTTTTTAAATTTAAACACCGATTTGTCTTTAGTTGCAAAGGACAAAGAAAATGCCAGCCGTATTTCAAATATGGTATCGTTAACACCGCGTTTCGAAAGCAAGTGGTTTAGCTTCTATATTCCTTTAAGTTATATAGAAACTTCCGGCTTTGCCGCTGGTGCAGGATTAAGGGCGGGGCCACTTTATTTGGGCTCAGGGTCTTTATTATCGGCTTTGGTTGGCGACGAAAATAAAGATGCCGATGTTTATGCCGGAATAAAAATACCTATTTATCAGGGTAGGACTAAAGATAAGGATAATGACGGTGTAGCTGATAGTATTGATGGTTGCCCTAAATTAGCTGGACCAGCGGAAAACAATGGCTGCCCTTGGGGCGATAGCGATAATGATGGCATATTAGACAATGAAGATAATTGCCCCGAAGCCTATGGCGTAGCCGAAAATAACGGCTGTCCTTGGGGCGACAAAGATAATGACGGTGTACTTGACAACGAAGATAAATGTCCGGACCAAGCCGGAACTACCGAAAACAATGGCTGCCCCCTAATCGATACCGATGGCGATGGCATTGTAGATAATGAAGATGCTTGTCCTGAAGTACCGGGAATTGCCGAAAACAAAGGCTGTCCTAAAGATACCGATGGCGATGGCGTGGCCGATATAAACGATAACTGCCCCGAAACAAAAGGTACTTTGGCAAACCAAGGTTGTCCGGAAATTACAAAAGAAGTACAGCAAGCTCTAAATTCGTATGCCAAAACCATTTTGTTCGATACGGGAAAATCGACCATAAGTGCAAAATCCAATGTGGTGTTAAGCGATATCGTGGGTGTTTTAAAAGAATATCCAAACGCCCGATTTGCTATCGAAGGCCATACCGATAGCGTAGGTAGCGATGCCTTAAATTTAAGGCTATCGGAGCAACGTGCCAATGCCGTTAAGGATTATTTGGTTGGCAACGGGATAGATGCTGGTAGGTTAACAGCCCAAGGTTTTGGCGAAACAAGGCCGCTGGCCGATAATACAACTCGTGAAGGCCGGGAAAGAAACCGCCGGGTTGAAATTAATTTAATAAAATAACCCCAAGTTATATAAGTTTATAAAAACTGTTTAAAAAGTTAGGGTGGCTGAGCTTGTCGAAGCCACCCTAACTTTTTTTATGCCCAATTATACCAATTTCACATCAAAATGAGCCTTATTATTTCGTTCTTTTACGTTATACCTCGTTAAAAAATATCGCCGTAGCGTTGTTGTGCCTCATTTTTTTTGCCTTGTCTAAATACAAAATATCCAAAATAATTTAAAGCTTATTTCGAAATAAAATTGGTATTAAACCCGAACAACAAAATGCTGTTTGGCCTGTTCGCACCGTACAAAAACAAAACCAAACCTAAACGTATTTATGGTAACGGTAACGTTTGGATTTGTCCGTATAGTTTTCCAAACAGCATAAGCGGCTTGGGCTTGGTTAATATCGTTAAATAAAATAACCGTATCGTTATGGCAGTTTTTTAATAAGGTTTCCAATGTTTTAATTTGAAATAAAGCCGTATCGTTAATAAAAATGAAGTCGAAAAGTTGAAGGTTGGCCGCTTCCGAAAAAATATTAATATTTTCATCCGTTAGAAGAAGTGCGTCGCGAACGCTTCCCGGTTTATCATTAACCACCAAAACCGATTTAAAATTGAAATATTTGGTTAGCCTAAATAACAGTTTTTGCTGTTTAATTGAAAGTTTAGAATCGTTTTTTGTGTTCAGAAATTTATATTCGGGATATTCGGTTTTGTCGTAAAAACATTTGGTAACCAAACCATAAACAAAAGGCGAATGCACGCCATGCTGGTTGGTCGATTGTAATAAAAATGAAATATGTTGTTTAAAACTAAAAAACAATTACAGGTTTATTTGTTTTAGGTTTTCAATACGGTTGCGTACCAGGAAATCGTCAATAGTTTCAAAATGCTCAATAACACGTTGGTCCTTAAATTCGAAAACTTTTTGCGATAGGCCTTGAAGAAAATCGCGGTCGTGCGATACTAAAATCAATGTGCCGTCAAAATTCTTCAGCGCTTCTTTTAAAACATCTTTCGAGCGCAAATCCAAATGGTTGGTGGGCTCGTCCAGAATTAATAGGTTTACGGGTTCCAGCAACAGTTTTACCATAGCCAAACGGGTTTTTTCGCCGCCCGAAAGTACGCTTACCTTTTTGTCTATATCGTCGCCCCTAAACATAAAGCCTCCTAAAATGGTTTTTATTTGGGTACGTATATCGCCCTCGGCAACCTCGTCCACGGTTTGGAAAACGGTTAAACCTTCGTCCAGCAAGGAGGCTTGGTTTTGGGCAAAATAGCCCACCTTAACATTATGGCCCAAATGGCAATTGCCTTCAACGTTTATTTCGCCCATAATGGCTTTAATCATGGTAGATTTGCCTTCGCCGTTACGGCCAACGAACGACACTTTTTCGCCTCTGGAAATGGACATGTTGGCGTTTTTAAACACCGTTTTTTCATCATAGGATTTGGATAAATCCTTTACCGTTACCGGATAATCGCCCGAGCGCGGGGCAGGGGGAAAGCGTAATTTTAAGGCCGAATTGTCAACTTCGTCTACCTCGATAATTTCCAATTTTTCCAACATGCGCTCGCGCGAGCTTACTTGGTTGGTTTTGGAGTAGGTGCCTTTAAAACGCTCGATAAACGCCAAGTTGTCGGCAATAAATTTTTGCTGCTCTTGGTAGGCTTTTTGTTGGTGGGCACGACGCTCTTCCCGCAGTTGCAGGTAATGCGAGTAGTTGGCCTTGTAGTCGTAAATGCGCCCCATGGTAACTTCTATGGTGCGGTTGGTAATATTATCGATAAAGGCTTTGTCGTGCGAAATTACCATAACGGCCTTGGCTTTGTTTATTAAAAAATCCTCTAACCAAATAACCGATTCTATATCGATGTGGTTGGTGGGCTCGTCCAATAAAATAAGGTCGGGTTTTTGTAGCAGTATTTTGGCCAGTTCGATGCGCATACGGTAACCGCCGCTAAATTCGCTGGTAAGCCGTGAAAAATCTTCACGCTTAAACCCGAGTCCCCTTAGGGCTTTTTCAACTTCGGCATCGTAATTTACGTCTTCTAAAGCATAATATTTTTCACCTAAATCGGATACCTTTTCAATAATTTTCATGTACTCGTCCGATTCGTAATCGGTGCGGGTTTCCAAGGCTTTGTTAAGGCGTTCCATTTCGTTGCGCATTTCAAAAACATGACCAAAGGCCTTGGAGGCTTCCTCGAAAACCGTACAATTATCCTCGGTTAATAAATGTTGGGGCAAATAAGCTATTACAACATCTTTTGGAAAACGCACCTGCCCGCGGGTGGGGTTTTGTACCCCGGCAATAATTTTCATCATGGTGGACTTTCCGGCGCCGTTTTTGCCCATTAGGGCAATTTTGTCGTTTTCGTTTATGGTGAAGGAAACATCGCTAAACAGGGCGCTGCCGCCAAATTCAACCGTTAAATTATCAACAGAAATCATAAAGTTTGGTTTTAAGGGCGCAAATTTATGGAAAAGCGCCGATACTGTTTGCTATTGTTTCGGGGTTTTATTTTTTGCTTCAATCCATTTGCCCATGTATTTTGTAGCTTGCATGGTTTGGTATTGCAGCATTTGCCCGATAAAATTATTTAGTCTATGCTCAGGGCTTGTGGCTGTAAGGGTTTCAAGGGTTTTTACAAAGGTTTCCTCATGGTTGGATTTATTAAACCTCGTGTTTAAAATGTTAAATCCGTTTTGTTGTTTTGCGTTCCATAAATCTTCATTACAATAAAGTGCAACGGCTTTTTGGGCAAATGTTTCAGGATTGTCCTCAACATATCCGTTTGGCGGTAAATGGCCGTACATGCCCTCGGCGCCAATGCTTGAGGTAATGCAGGGCGTGCCGTTTTGCATGGCATCGATTAGTTTGCCCTTTAATCCGGCGCCAAACCTTATGGGCGCCAGGCACAGCTTGGCGTTTTGCATAACGGGGTTAACATTTTCGGTAAAGCCCTTTATTAAAAAACCGTCCTTTTTATGGTTTAACTGAAGGGCTTTTTGCTGGGCATAAGCACCGTAAACGTGCATTTCGGCATTGGGGAGTTGTTGTTTTATTAACGGCCAAATGGTTGTTTTAAGCCATAATACGGCATTGTAGTTGGGTTCGTGCAAAAAATTCCCGATGAATATAAAATGTTTCCGCTGTTTGAATTTTGGCAAGGCATCAATTGTTGTTTGGGCTATGTTGTCCAGCATAAACGGGAGGTATAGCAATAAAGTTTCATCTATTTTAAATTCGGTTTTAAGCAGTTCCATTTCGGCCTCGGAAATAATTAGGCTTAAATCGCTTCGGTAAATGCTGGCTATTTCCCGTTTTGTGGTATCGTTAAACAAATAGGTTTTTGTAAAAGGTTTGCCGTTTTTGTAGGCTTGTTGCCTGCCCTTGCGCAAGCCGTGCAAGTCCTCGGTATCTAAAACCCGAATGGCGTTAGGGCAATATTGTGCCACCCGCCAGCCAAATTGTTCCTCGACCATAAAGCGGTCGAACAGGACAATATCGGGGGTTAGTTCGGTAATAAAAGTATTGAAACCGGAATCGTTAAGTTTTATGGAAATTTGTTCAACGTTAATTTGTTTTAAATCGAAGGCATTTTCGGTTTTGGCGCAAGCCGAAGCAAAATAAACGGTATAGCCCTGTGTTTTAAAAAAGGCAATTAACTGCATCATGCGGCTGCCCGCCGCAGAACTGTTGGGCTCGGGCCACACAAAACCAATGATTAAAAGTTTTTTTAGTGCCACTTGATTCTCTATGTGGTTTGGCTTACTCCGCCTGCGGTTCCAAAGCGTATTTTATGCGTACTTGTTTGGCCCAATCGACCACGGCCTTAATTTGGGCATCGGTAAGCACGGCATCGCTATGCGCCCAAGTGTACGAAGCTAAGGGCATATGCTTTTTTTCTACCATTTCAATAAGCTCCTCGAATTTATGGTCCTTGCGCTTGGTCGAGTTGCCAACCCAGTTGGAAATATTAAAGTGTTTTTTGCCGTCGTTTACGTGTCCTGCCAACCAATAATTAACCGGGGTAATGTTGTTGTACCACGGGTATTGGGTAACATTGCTGTGGCAGTCGTTGCAGCTTACCTCCAAAATTTGCTTTACCTCGTTGGAGGGCATGGTTTCGGCATAAAAAGCATCCATCGATGTTGGGTCGCCTTCGTTTTTTTCCGGCCCAAAAAACTGGGCAATAATTAATGCCGCCAAAACAATCAAACTTATTTTTTTTCCTTTCCCCATAATATGAATTTATTATCTTTAATCGGCAAAAGCACCGCTCACTATGGCGAATATAAGGATTCTGTATGGATATAAATACGTTTTATAAAAAATTAAGTTACGTTAATGCCTCAAGGGCCAATAGGCTTTATAACGCCAATTTGGTAAAAAGCAATATGCAATTGTTTCCCATACTGTTGGATATTCTTTTTAAGGTAAGCGATAAAGTATCTTGCCGTGCAGCTTGGGTTTTGGAGTTTGTGTGCGCCGATAATATAGCTGTTTTGCAACCACATTTGGATTACTTTATAGCGAATGCAAAAACCGTTCATTTCGATTCGGCAGTACGGCCCGTAGCCAAGGTATGTGCGCTGTTGGTTCAGGATTATGGCGAAGGAAGACGCATTGATTTACAACAAAACCACAAAGCACAACTTGTTGAAACCAGTTTCGACTGGTTAATGGCAAACCAAAAAGTGGCCATTAAGGTGCATGCCATGGAGGTTTTGTTCTTACTGGGAAACGAACCGGAGTTTAAATGGGTACATCCTGAACTCATCCAAATTTTAGAGCGCGATTTCAATACCCAAAGTGCTGCCTACAAATCGCGGGCCAAACGTGTTTTTAAACGGTTGGGAAAGTAGTGGTCAATTCGTTTTTGCACCATAACTCAAAACTTATAACTCCCAACTTTTTGCTATATTTGCTTCTTCTTAAAAAAAAACAAAACCATGCCATTAACACCACTTAACGCCATTTCGCCCATAGACGGAAGGTACAGAAACAAGGTAAACGAATTAGCGCCCTACTTTTCGGAGGAAGCCTTAATAAAATACCGTGTTCGTATAGAAATAGAATATTTTATTGCGCTTTGCGAAATTCCGCTGCCACAGCTTAAAGGTGTTAGTGCCGATTTGTTTGAAAGTTTGCGTAACATATACCAAAATTTTACAAGTGAAGATGCTTTGGCAATCAAAGCTATTGAAAAAACCACGAACCACGATGTTAAGGCGGTCGAGTATTTTATCAAGGAAAAATTTGATGCTTTGGGCTTGTCGCCGTTTAAGGAATTTATCCACTTTGGGCTAACCTCGCAGGATATAAACAATACGGCCATTCCGTTAAGTATAAAAGAAGCCGTTAACGAGGTTTATGTACCCGAATACATTTTGGTTTTAAACAAGTTGAAGGCTTTGGCTTCCGGTTGGGCGCATATACCCATGTTGGCCAGAACGCACGGGCAGCCCGCATCGCCAACACGATTGGGCAAGGAAATCGAGGTTTTTGTCGTGCGCTTGCAGGAGCAGTTTAATTTGCTTAACGATATACCAAGTGCCGCCAAATTTGGCGGGGCAACCGGGAACTTCAATGCCCACCATGTGGCTTACCCCAATATCGATTGGAAAGTCTTTGGCCATACCTTTGTACAGGAAACATTGGGCTTGCAGCATTCGTTCCCCACGACCCAAATCGAGCATTACGACCACATGGCCGCCCTGTTCGATGGCCTAAAGCGCATTAATACCATTTTAATCGATTTAAACCGCGATATATGGACCTACATTTCCATGGATTATTTTAAGCAAAAAATTAAAGCGGGCGAAGTGGGCAGTTCGGCCATGCCGCATAAGGTAAACCCCATAGATTTTGAAAACAGCGAGGGCAATTTGGGTATTGCCAATGCCATTTTCGAGCATTTATCGGCCAAATTACCTGTGTCCAGATTGCAGCGCGACTTAACCGATAGTACCGTGTTGCGCAACGTGGGCGTACCTGTCGGGCATACTTTAATCGGGTTTAAATCGACTTTAAAAGGCCTTGAAAAATTATTATTGAACGAAGCCAAATTTGCCGAAGATCTGGAAAACAACTGGGCGGTTGCTGCCGAGGCCATTCAAACTATTTTGCGCCGCGAAGGCTACCCAAATCCCTATGAAGCCTTAAAAGGGCTAACCCGGACCAACGAAAAAATAAACCAAACGTCAATTTCCAATTTTATAGATACCTTGGAGGTTTCAAATGAAATTAAAAATGAACTAAAACGTATTACACCAAGTAATTATACGGGTATTTAGTGTCCTAAGTGCTTGTGGTACAAATTCCCGAAAGCGTTTGGCGCTTTCGGGAATTTTTGTTTTAAGTAGCCGTAGCTTTTTGGTCCGGCCTTAGCTGTTGCCAATGGTCATTGGTCGGGTTGCGTTAGGGATTGCAGTGGAAATCCTTTTACGAGGATACGAGTAAAAGATTGCAACGGAAAGCCCGACCCCGAACAAATTTCGGGGTAACGCCCAAATTAATATCGTGTTAATGTGCTTGTTTGGGCGTAAAAATCTTTTTTACAAGGGTAACAAGCAGTAGCGTTGTGCCGCCAATTAGCAGCCCCACAATAAACTCTTGCAGCACGGAAGGCAGCATGTTTAAAAAATGGTGCAAAAATTCAATATTATGCACAAAAATACCGCCCGCTACCAGTACAAGGGCTATGGTGCCAATAACCGATAGGCTTTTAATAATCCAGGGCAGGGCCTTAACCAAAAGATTGCCCAAGGTGGCCAAAAATCCTTTTTTGTTGTTGCTTTTTTTAATGAGGCTGTAGCCCATATCGTCCATGCGCACAATTAGCGCCACAATGCCGTAAACGCCTATGGTTGCTATAATGGCAACGATTGAAACGACAAGTACTTGAAATAAAATGGGCTTGCCCAAAACGGTGCCAAGGGCAATAATTACAATTTCGATGGATAGGATAAAGTCGGTGAAAATAGCCGATTTTATTTTCTTTTTCTCTGCCGTGGCGGCATCATCCTCCGAAATTGTTTCTTCGGTGGCCTCGGCATGGTTGTCGTGGGCGTGCGGCACGAAAAACTCGTATATTTTCTCGGCGCCTTCGTAAGCCAGATATACGCCGCCGAGTACCAAAATAACGGTTATGGCCGCAGGAAAGTAGGCACTAAGCAAAAAGGCTATGGGCAAAATAATAAGTTTGTTTAAAAACGAGCCTTTGGTTATGGACCATAAAACGGGCAGCTCCCTTGACGACACAAATCCGGTGGCTTTTTCGGCGTTAACGGCCAAATCGTCGCCCAAAATCCCGGCGGTTTTTTTGGTGGTAATCTTGCTCATTACCACTACGTCGTCCATAAGTGCCGAAATATCGTCTAAAAGCGCAAAAAATCCTGATGCCATAAAATATTTTGTTTTTGTGTTATTTTGAAGTGATGTTGCCCAATATCGATAGTACAATGTAAAGGATAATGATTAACGGTATTGCAATAAACTTAAATAGTATTAATAACAATACGCAAAGTATTAAAAAGGTGTACCGAAGCGCATTGGCCTTAAAACTCCAATCCTTTATTTTTAGGGCAAAAAGTTTAATATTGGAGTTTAACAAATAACAGCTTATTAGGGTAAGCCCGATTAAAAACCATTTGTTAATTATAATATTGTTGATTAAGTTGCTGTTCTGAAATTCCAAAATCAATGGCAACGATAGTATTAATAGGGCATTGGCCGGGGTAGGTAAGCCCTTGAAATAGGTTTGTTGGTCCTCGTCCAAATTAAACTTTGCCAATCGGTACGCCGAGGCAAGCGCAATACAAAGCCCCAAAAGCGGTAAAACGGGCATGTTAAGGTTGAGCCAATTGGGCGTATCGCCCCAATTTGTGCTGGTTTCGGGTAGGTTTATGGTTAGCGCTAATAGCTTATACATAACAATACCGGGAACCAGGCCGCTGGTAACCATATCGGCCAAAGAGTCTAATTGGATGCCCAGTTCGCTTGAAACACCAAGTTTGCGTGCGGCAAAGCCATCGAAAAAATCGAAAAAAATACCCAAGAACACAAATAGGGCAGCGGCTACAAAATTGTTGTTAACCGCCAAAATAACGGCAATGCTTCCGCAGAATAAATTTAAAAGCGTTAAAAAATTAGGGATATAGTGTTTCATCGGTTGTGTTTTGTGCGGTAAAAATAACAAACAAAACAATATATGCTACAATTTCAAGTTTATACGTAATAAATTATGTGCATCTTTGTAAAAAATTGCAATTTGAAGTTTTACATTTCCGCCGTATTGTGTTTTGTGTATGCCGCAAGCTTTAGCCAAGCCGTTAGGAAATATTCCAACGAGTTTATGAACATTGGCGTAGATGCGGCCGCTTTGGGTATGGCCAGTGCCGTAACGGCGCATACCGCCGATGTAAATTCGGGGTACTGGAACCCCGCAGGGCTATTGCATATCGAGGACAACCAATTGGCGCTAATGCACTCCAGTTATTTTGCCAATATTGCCAATTATGATTATGCCGCTTTTGCCATGCCCTTGGACAAAAATAGTGCCGTTGGCATATCCTTAATCCGTTTTGCGGTAGACGATATTTTAAACACCACCCAACTTATAGACGAGCAGGGCAATATTAATTACGACCGCATTAGCCTATTTTCCACCGCCGACTACGGCCTTACCTTTTCCTATGCCCGTGCCTTGCCCGTTCAGGGTTTAAACTACGGTATAAATGCCAAGGTTATTAGGCGTATTATTGGCGATTTTGCCTCGTCGTGGGGCTTCGGGTTCGATGCTGCCGTGCAGTTTGAAACCAAAAACAATTGGAAATTCGGTATTATGGCACGCGATATTACAACTACCTTTAACGCTTGGGCTATTAACGAGAAAGAATTTAAAAAAGTACAGGACGCCGTTGAAGGCCAAAACCAGGAACTGCCCGAAACCACCGAAATAACCATACCCAAACTGCAAATCGGGGCTTCAAAATTATTTCGGTTCCATTACGATTATACTCTTCTGGCTTCGGCAAACCTAAACGTTCGCTTTGAGGAAAACAACGATATTATTTCCACTTCGGTTATGAGCATTAATCCTGCTTTGGGCTTCGAGTTTGGCTATATCGATATGGTGTACCTGCGTGCCGGGGTTGGCAATTTTCAAAACGAAAGGCAAATCGATAATTCAACACGTTTAGGTTTTCAGCCCAGCTTGGGCGTGGGCTTTAAGTATAACGGTATTCAGGTAGATTACGCCTTTACCGATATTGGCGACCAAAGCGTGGCGCTGTACTCCAACGTGTTTTCCTTAAAATTGGATTTTAGTATTTTTAGGTAAATTTGTAGCTGTTTAAAATTAGCAGATGAAAAAAACCGTTTTACTCCTATTTGCCATACTCGGCATTACAATAACCGTAGCGCAAAACAACCAATTATCCAACAAAGCCAAAATTAGCGTGCTTACCATTGGCCCGGGCATCTCGTTAAACGATGCCTTTGGGCATAGTGCCTTTAGGATAAACGACCCGGTTAAGGGCCTCGATTTGGTGTTTAATTACGGTGTTTACGATTTCGAAGCGCCTAATTTCTATTTGAAGTTTACCCAAGGAAAACTCAATTACTTGTTGGGGCTTAATTATTACGAAGATTTTTATCACGCCTACATAACCCAAAACCGAAGCATCCAAGAACAAATTTTAAACCTATCGGAAGCCGAAAAACAAAAACTATACGATTATTTGCTAAATAATTACAAGCCCGAAAACCGAGGCTATCTATACGATTTCTTTTTCGACAATTGCGCCACAAAAATTAAGGACGTTACACAAATAGCCTTAAATAACGACGTGGAATTTAACGTTCCCAAAAACTTTAAGCCCGAAACGTTTAGAAGTTTAATCTACAAAAACGTAAACAAAAACACATGGGGCAGTTTGGGTATCGATTTGGCGCTTGGTTCGGTAATCGACCAAAAAGCCACTCCCGAGGATTATATGTTCCTGCCCGAAAATATCTATACGTTTTTTAAGCAAGCCACCATAAACCCCGACAATAGGGCTTTGGTTAAAACCGAAAAAACGCTGTTTTCAAAAATAGAAAAACCCATAACCCATTCGTTTTTTACCAGTCCGCTTTTTATTTTTGGACTAATCGGCCTTTTTATAATTTACAAAACCTATTCCGATTTCAAAAAACAAACCCGAACCAAGTGGCTTGACGTTGCCTTATTTGTGTTTACCGGATTAATAGGAATAGGCCTTTTGCTGCTTTGGTTTGCCACCGACCACAAGGCCACGCACCAAAATTACAACCTACTTTGGGCTTTTGCGCTCAACTTGTTCGTAGTGGGGCAATTGCTTAAAACCAAACCAAGCAACTGGTTTGTAAAATACCTAAAACTTTTAATAATCCTTTTGTGCCTGCTAACCCTGCATTGGCTTATAGGCGTTCAGGTGTTTGCCGTTGGGTTAATACCATGGTTAATCGCCCTATTTATAAGGTACGTGTTTTTGGTTAATTATTATAAAGTTGTTTAGCCGAATATTTTGGTCAAAAAGAAGTGTAATCTCTATGTTTTTTACATTTGTAATTTAAACCCTTAACCCATGCACAAAATAGACATGCAGTTGGTAGAAATGACCTTGGATGTTATGAAATACACCATCGACAGGATTTCCTCTACAACGCACCCCATAGGAAAACCCAAAAAAGCCGAGGAGCTTAAAGCCTTGGTAGGCGAAACCATTACCCGGGAAGGCATAGGTGGCGAAGTAGCCTTTAATTTATGGAAGGAACATTTAATGAAAGCTAACGTTCCGGTGGACCACCCAAGAAATTTGGCCTTCGTGCCGGCATCGCCAACACGGGCGGCCATTATGTTCGATTTGGTTACCTCGGCATCGAGCATCCACGGAGCATATTGGATGGAAGGCGCCGGCGGTATTTTTTGCGAAAACGAGGCCATGCGCTGGATGGTGTCCTTAACCGGGTTGCCCGAGGGCGCATTTGGCGTATTTACCAGTGGTGGTACGGCGGCCAACCTGTCGGCTATTGTTGCCGCACGCGAACATTGGCGTAGGCTAAACACTTCGCACAACAACCAAAAAGGCTTGATAATTGCTTCTGTCGGGGCGCACTCGTCCATAAAAGCCATGGCCAAGGTGGCCGATTTGGACGTGCTTTTGGTGGATACCGAAGACCGCTTGGAAGCACCTGATTTGCAAAAAACCATTAACAATTTAACCCCAACCGAACGCCAACGCTTATTTGCCGTGGTAGGCACGGGCGGCACAACCAATGCCGGAATTATAGACGATTTACAAGGTATTGCCCAAATTTGCAAAACCGAAAACCTTTGGTTTCATGTCGATGCCGCTTACGGTGGTGGCGCCCTAATGGCCGATTCGGTAAAACATTTGTTTAAAGGCATAGAACAAGCCGATAGCATAACCATAGACCCGCACAAATGGATGTTTTCGCCTTACGATTGTGGTGCGGTAATTTATAAAAACCCCGAATTGGCCAAGCAAGCCCATTCGCAACAAGGCTCGTACCTTGATATTTTTAAGGACGAAGGCGCCCACGGTTTTAACCCCACCGATTACCAAATACAGCTTACCCGCAGGGTTCGGGGCTTGCCGCTTTGGTTTTCGTTGGCCATGCACGGCACCGATAGGTACAAACAAGCCGTGGAGCGTGGCTTGGAACTGGCGCAAATAGCTGGGCGGTTAATAAAAAAAATGCCACATGTCGAGTTGGTAAGGAAACCCAGCCTGTCCTGTGTTTTGTATAGAAGAATAGGGTGGAAGCCCGAAGATTACACACATTGGACCTACGAAAACCACAAAAAAGGATTTGCCCTCGTTACACCAACAAAATGGAAAAACGGAGCAAGTTACGAAACCGTTTCCCGCTTTTGTTTTATTAATCCCGATACTACCGAAGCCGATATTGTTGCTATTTTGGAGAGTATGGGGTAGTAAATAGGGTGTTGTTAATAAAAAACAACAAGTAACCCCTTCAAAATAAAATCAATTATTATTTTTGCGCATGCAACACGATAAGGTACTTATTTTAGACTTCGGTTCGCAATACACACAGCTTATTGCGCGTAGAGTTCGGGAACTCAACATATACTCCGAAATTCACCCCTACAACAAAATACCGTCCAACCTCGAAAGCTACAAGGCAGTTGTGCTGTCGGGTAGCCCAAACTCGGTACGTGGCGACGATGCCCTACACCCCGATTTAAGCGGTATACGGGGCAAAAAACCAATGCTGGCCGTATGTTACGGGGCGCAGTATTTGGCACATTTTTCTGGCGGAAACGTAGCACCATCCAATACCCGCGAGTATGGTCGGGCCAATTTATCGTTTATAAAAAATGGCGAAGCCTTGTTCAATAATATAAAAGAAGGCAGCCAAGTATGGATGAGCCATAGCGATACCATTAAAACCCTGCCAGCCCAGGGCGTGCTAATAGCCAGTACAAGCGATGTGGAAAACGCCGCCTATAAAATTGAAGGCGAAACCACCTATGCCATCCAATTCCATCCCGAAGTATATCATTCTACCGACGGCAAACAACTTTTAGAAAACTTTTTGGTGCATATAGCAGGTCTTACCCAAGACTGGACCCCCGATTCGTTTATCGAGGAAACAGTCGAGGCCATTCAAGCCAAAGTAGGAACGGATAAAGTAGTACTGGGGCTTTCCGGAGGTGTCGATTCTACCGTGGCGGCCGTGTTGCTAAACAAGGCCATAGGCAAAAACCTATATTGTATTTTTGTTAATAACGGCTTGTTGCGCAAAAATGAATTCGAAAGCGTTTTGGCGCAATACGAGGGCATGGGCCTAAACGTAAAGGGCGTCGATGCCTCGCAACGTTTTTTAAGTGCCTTAAAAGGTATTGAGGACCCCGAGAAAAAACGCAAGGCCATAGGCAATGCCTTTATTGAGGTTTTTGATGACGAAGCCCACAAACTAACCGATGTAAAATGGTTGGCGCAAGGCACCATTTATCCCGATGTTATCGAAAGTGTTTCGGCAACCGGAGGACCATCGGCAACCATAAAAAGCCATCATAACGTTGGCGGCTTGCCCGATTTTATGAAACTTAAAATTGTAGAGCCGCTACGTGCCATTTTTAAGGACGAAGTACGTCGTGTAGGTGCCACATTGGGCATAGACCCCGAATTGTTGGGGCGCCACCCATTTCCGGGTCCCGGTTTGGGCATTCGTATACTGGGCGATATTACCGCCGAAAAGGTGCGTATCCTGCAAGAAGTCGATGCCATTTTTATAAACGGCTTAAAGTCTTGGGGGCTTTACGATAAGGTTTGGCAGGCGGGTGCCATGCTATTGCCCGTAAACAGCGTTGGTGTTATGGGCGACGAGCGTACCTACGAAAAATGCGTAGCGCTACGGGCCGTAGAAAGCACCGACGGCATGACCGCCGATTGGGTAAACCTGCCCTATGAGTTCCTTCAAAAAGTATCAAACGACATAATTAACAAAGTTAAGGGCGTTAACAGGGTGGTTTACGACATAAGCTCCAAACCGCCCGCCACAATAGAGTGGGAATAATAACGTTTTAAAAACATCTTAACGGGCTTAACGTCCGTATATCAAACGAGAACTATTATAAAAAGTGTATATTTCAAAATTGAAAGCCCCATTTCCTTTTTTGGCATGTTATATGTTTAAAAAGAACGGAATAGTTTTTTATAATTCAAAAAAAAACAAACAATTAAATGGTAAAATATCTTTCGGTTTTATGTTTCACATTGGTACTGGCTTTTAATACCGCCAATGCCCAAAATTTTAGTACGCACCAAGTAAAAAAGGGCGAAAATATTGAAAGCATTGCAAAACGCTACTTTGTTACCCCATCGCAAATTTACGAGTACAATCCCGATGCCAAAAAGGAGCTTAAGCCCAATACCATTTTAATAATACCAATATCCAAAGCGGTAAAACCCGAAACTACCATTACCCAAGAGTTACAGGGGTTTAAGGAACATAAGGTGAAGCGAAAAGAAACGCTTTACAGTTTGTCGAAACAATACAATGTAACCGAAGACGATATAAAAAAGCACAATAGGGCGCTATACGCCAATAATTTACGCAAGGGCGATATTATCCAAATCCCGATTTATAAAGTAACCCAAACGGTTGTAGAGGTGCCGTCGACAAAACGTTATACGATTTTGCCAAAAGAAGGAAAATGGCGGGTAGCCTATAAGTTCGGGATAACGGTGGAAGAATTGGAAGCCCTAAACCCCGATATGGGCGAAACCTTGCAAGTTGGGCAGCAAATAAACGTGCCGGACATTGAACAAAAACAGCAAAACCAAGTTGATGAAGCCTACGATTATTACAAAGTATTGCCCAAAGAAGGCTTTTACCGTTTAAAGGTGAAGCTGGGCTTGGAGCAAGACCAGTTGGAAACCTTAAACCCGGGATTGAAAGAAACCGGGCTAAAAGAAGGCATGATACTAAAGGTGCCCTTTACCGCAACGCAAACCGTAGCCGAAAGCCAAGAAACCGGTAAGGTATCATTATCCAACAGGGTAACGGATTATAGTACCAAACACATTGCGGTTATGTTGCCGTTTAGGCTTAACCGCGTGGCGTTCGATACCATTGTTTCAACCAAAAAAAGTATAGCCAAAGACCCCTATTTAAATGCGTCGTTGGATTTTTATTCAGGGGTTTTGTTTGCCTTGGATTCGTTAAAAACCATGGGTGTATCGCTTCGGGTCGATGTTTACGATACCAAGTATTTGGTTAGCGAGGTGTCCAACATTATCAATACTAACGATTTTGCTTCGGTCGATGCCGTTATTGGCCCCCTAACAACGGCAACATTCGAAAAGGCGGCCGAGGAATTAAGACGCTATAATACGCCCGTTGTGTCGCCCATAGGCACCGATTTAAAATTGGGCCATAACGTGTTCCAATCCCGTCCATCCGACCAATTGCTTAAATACAAAATTATCAATTATGTAAAAAACACGGTTCAGCCGTTAAATGTTGTTGTGGTTTCCGACGGCAAAAATTATACGGCGGCAAACGAAATAAAAAACGAATTCGCCTTGGCCAAAATGGTGTATTCCAAAAAAGACAAATCGGGGAAAGACGCTTACTTTGTTAACGTAAGCGATATAAGCAATGTGTTGCTTCCTGGAAAAAACGTGGTGTTTTTGGAAACCCAAAACGACGGGTTTGCCTCCAATGTAACCAGTATTTTGGCCTCGTTGAACCAAAAAGGAGGAAAGGAAATTATTTTAGCAACCACCAATTTTAATTCGGCTTTTGAAAGCGACGAAATATCCAACGACCATTTGTCCAATCTTCAACTTCATTTTGCAACAGTATCCAAAAGTTATAGCGAAACCGATAACAGGGCTTTTGTAAGGGCTTACGAAAAAAGCTACGGTATTACCCCAAGCAAGCGCGCCGTAAAAGGCTTCGATTTAACCATGGACGTCGTATTGCGTTTGGTTGCGGCACAGGATTTATACGCTTCGGTAAACCAAGCACCCCTTACGGAATACGTTGAAAACAAGTTTGCCTACAAAAAAGAACTCTCGGGCGGGTACAGTAATACCTCGGTATATTTGGTTAAATACGATAACCTAATGCTTGTTGAGGTGAAGTAACCATGTTCGATAAAAAATTCTTAATCGATTTGGCGCATACCAAAATGCCCTATGGCAAGTACGAGGGGCGTTATTTAATCGATTTGCCCGAATATTATGTGGTTTGGTACCACCAAAAAGGCTTTCCCAAAGGCAAGTTGGGCGATATGCTTAGTCAGGTTTACGAACTTAAAGTAAACGGTTTGGAGGATTTGGTTAGGGAAATTAAGGAGCGGTACCTGAAGTAGTATTCGTTTCAAATAAAGTTCCAATCTCCGTTTCTCAACAACAAAACACGAAACATTGTTAATTACTTGTGTTGCTCCATATTTTATTTTTCTAAGGCATTGTAGTATATTAGCGGGCAATTCGCAGCAATTCAATTTATACCCATGACAGAGCAAACCAACTACACCGAGGACAATATACGTTCGTTAGACTGGAAAGAGCATATCCGTATGCGCCCCGGTATGTACATAGGTAAATTGGGCGATGGCTCTTCGCCGGACGACGGTATTTACATTTTGTTAAAAGAAGTGCTGGACAACTCCATAGACGAGTACGTCATGGGTGCCGGCAAAACCATTGAAATTTCGGTTCAGGGCAATAAAGTTATTGTTAGGGATTACGGTCGGGGCATACCCTTGGGCAAGGTGGTCGATGTGGTTTCTAAAATGAATACCGGCGGCAAGTACGACTCCAAGGCCTTTAAAAAATCCGTGGGGCTAAACGGTGTGGGTACCAAGGCCGTTAATGCGCTGTCGTCGTATTTTAGGGTCGAGTCCACCCGCGACAACAAATCGGCTTCGGCCGAGTTCGAGCAGGGCAACCTTGTAAACCAAGACCTTTTGGACGAAACCTCGCGCCGTAAAGGCACCAAGGTGTCGTTCGTGCCGGACGATACCATTTTTAAAAACTACAAATACCGAAACGAGTACATTGTAAAAATGCTTAAAAATTACGTGTACCTAAACCCCGGTTTAACCATTGTTTTTAATGGCGAAAAATATTATAGCGAGCATGGGTTACGGGATTTACTGTCCGAAACCATTAACGATTCCGATAGGTTATACCCTATTATCCATTTACGTGGCGACGATATAGAAATTGCCCTAACCCATAGTAAAACACAATATAGCGAGGAGTACCACTCCTTTGTTAACGGGCAAAACACCACGCAGGGCGGTACGCATTTAAACGCCTTTCGGGAAGCCTTGGTAAAAACCATACGCGAGTTTTACGGCAAAAATTACGATGCTTCCGATGTGCGCAAGTCCACCGTAAGTGCCATTGCCATAAAGGTTATGGAACCCGTTTTCGAAAGCCAGACCAAAACCAAATTGGGCTCGACCGATATGGGGGGCGACCTGCCCACGGTGCGTACCTATATAAACGATTTTGTAAAAACCCACTTAGATAATTTCCTGCACAAAAACCCCGAAACGGCCGATAAGCTACAACGCAAAATATTACAGGCCGAACGCGAGCGCAAGGAACTTTCGGGCATTAGGAAACTGGCCCGCGACCGTGCCAAAAAAGCCAGCCTCCACAATAAAAAACTACGGGATTGCCGCATTCATTTTGGCGATACCAAAAACGAGCGTTATCTGGAAACTACCCTGTTTATTACCGAGGGCGATTCGGCTTCGGGCAGCATTACCAAATCGCGCGACGTTAACACCCAAGCCGTATTTAGCCTAAAAGGAAAACCCTTGAACAGCTACGGCCTAACCAAAAAAATTGTTTACGAAAACGAAGAGTTTAACCTCTTGCAGGCTGCCTTGAATATAGAGGAATCCTTAGAGGATTTGCGCTATAACAACGTAGTAATAGCTACCGATGCCGATGTGGACGGTATGCACATCCGCCTGTTGCTTATTACGTTTTTCCTGCAATTTTTCCCCGAAGTTATCAAAGAAGGGCATTTGTATATCCTGCAAACCCCACTGTTTAGGGTACGCAACAAAAAAGAAACCATTTACTGCTATACCGAGGAAGAACGTATAAACGCCATAGAAAAGCTAAAACCAAAGCCCGAAATAACCCGATTTAAAGGTTTGGGCGAAATTTCGCCCGACGAGTTCAAGCACTTTATAGGCGAAGATATTAGGTTGGATCCCGTTATGCTGGATAACAATATGTCCATTGAAGACTTATTGTCGTTTTACATGGGGAAAAATACCCCATCGCGGCAGGAATTTATTATCGATAATTTAAAGGTTGAAATGGATGTTGCGGAATAGTGTTGGAACTAAGCAAATGAGTTGTCGGAAAAGTGAATTAATCCTAAACATTAGGGCTGAAACCAACTATTTTTATTAAATTCGAATAGTGGAAAAAGAACAAAAGATAGGATTAGATTTTATTGTCGACAAGTTGACTAACTCAATAGAAAATATCCAGTCTAAAGATAGCTTTCAAACAGAAGTTTCATTGTTGAACGTAGCCGAACTAAAAAATATAACAAAGAAAAACGGTTGGAGTTTTAATTGGAAAGCGGAATTTAAAAAGCCTGAAAGAGAAATTTATAAACTTACAATTGTAAATAATCCAAATATCATACAAGGACTTGTGAGTTTGGAAGCAAAACCGGATTATGTGTTTATGCACTTGATTGAAAGCGCTCCTTTCAATATAGGAATAAATAAAGTCTATCTTGGTGTTCCCGGAAATTTGGTTGCGTTTGCTTGTAAACTTTCATTTCAAAGAGGAGGGAATGGCTATGTTTCGTTCGTTGCAAAAACAAAACTCATCGACCATTATATCAAAACGCTTGGAGCATATCATTTTGGAGGACATTTAATGGTAATTACAACCGAAACCGCTCTAAAATTAATTGGTAAATATTTTAAAACATAAAATTATGGGTTTAATAAAGGAACCTTTGGATGTAGATTTTGTTGTCGATTCAAGACCATTAACGAAAGATGAGGAAAAAGCTATCAGCGAATTTATTAAAGCTGATAAAGCCAAACAATTATTAAAGAAAAAAACTTTGGGCAAACGAAAAAAAAGGATCGAAAAGGCAAGTTGAAAATAAACATTTGCCTCGTGACGTGCATGCGTAAAAGCTGAAATCAAAAGTTTAAAAAAATAACCCCAAAACAGCAAAAATATCTTAGCCTATGCGTAAATTTGTAAGAAAGGATAAGTCCAACTTTCTGCCATAAAAGCAGAGCAAAATACAGATAAGATGTTATACACAAAAAACAAAAAAAACGCCAAAAAGAAACGCTCTTATGAACACTTGCACGTACATGCCAGTAGCGAACAAATCCATAGGCTAAAAAGCGTAGGCAAGGTGTTTTTAAACGGCAAACCAAAATTAAAACCAACTAATTAATGATTGAAGAAGAAGGCGACGATTTAACAAACGACCAAAGCAACACCCAAGATACCGAAACCATTACCCGGGTAACGGGAATGTACAAGGACTGGTTTTTAGATTACGCCTCGTACGTTATATTAGAACGTGCCGTACCCGCCATCGAGGACGGCTTTAAGCCCGTACAGCGCCGCATTATGCACTCCATGAAGGATTTGGATGATGGGCGCTACAACAAAGTAGCCAATATCGTGGGGCATACCATGCAGTACCACCCGCACGGCGATGCCAGTATTGCCGATGCCATGGTGCAAATAGGCCAAAAAGATTTGCTAATAGACACCCAAGGAAACTGGGGAAACATACTAACGGGCGATGGCGCAGCCGCTTCCCGTTACATCGAAGCCCGTTTGTCCAAATTTGCCTTGGATGTTGTTTACAATCCCAAAATAACCGAGTGGCAAGCCTCCTACGACGGTCGCCGCAAGGAGCCCATAAACCTACCCGTAATGTTCCCGTTGCTGTTGGCGCAAGGGGCAGAGGGCATAGCCGTTGGGCTTTCAACAAAAATACTGCCGCATAATTTTATCGAGCTTATCGATGCTTCCATAAAACACCTACAAGGCAAGCGTTTTACCATTCTACCCGATTTCCCGACCGCCGGAATAGCCGATTTTACCGATTATAACGATGGCCTTAGGGGCGGAAAAGTAAGGGTGCGTGCCAAAATAGCGCAGTTGGACAAAGTAACTTTGGCCATTACCGAAATTCCCTTTGGCACCACAACATCCTCTTTAATCGATTCTATTTTGAAGGCGAACGATAAAGGGAAAATCAAAATCAAAAAAATTGAAGATAACACCGCTGCCGAGGTTGAAATATTGGTGCATTTACCATCTGGATTGTCGCCCGACAAAACCATCGATGCCCTCTACGCTTTTACTGGTTGCGAAACATCAATTTCGCCATTGGGCTGTGTTATCGAGGACAACAAACCGTTGTTTATAGGCGTTTCCGAAATGTTGCGCCGCAGTACCGATAACACCGTTCAGCTTTTAAAGCAAGATTTGGAAATTAAGCTGGGCGAGCTGGAGGAACAATGGCATTTTGCATCCTTAGAGCGTATTTTTATTGAAAAACGCATCTATCGGGATATTGAAGAAGAAGAAACCTGGGAAGGTGTAATAAGCGCTATCGATAAAGGGCTTCAACCGCATATAAAACACTTAAAACGGGCGATTACCGAAGATGATATTGTACGCCTAACCGAAATAAGGATTAAGCGCATTTCAAAATTCGATATTGAAAAAGCCCAACAAAAAATCGATGCCCTTGAGGAGCAAATAGCCGAGGTAAAACACCATTTGGCACATCTTATCGATTATGCCATAGCTTATTTTACAAGGCTAAAAAAAGACTATGGACAAGGGCGGGAGCGCAAAACCGAAATCCGTATTTTTGACGATGTCGATGCCACGAAAGTAGTAATACGCAACACCAAACTTTATGTAAACAGGGAAGAAGGCTTTGTGGGCACTTCGCTAAAGCGCGACGAGTATGTGGCCGATTGCAGCGATATAGACGATATTGTCGTGTTTACCCAAACCGGAACGATGATGATAACCAAGGTCGATGCCAAAACCTTTGTAGGCAAGGATATTATCCATGTGGCCGTATTTAAAAAGAAGGACAAGCGCACCATTTACAACCTAATTTACCGCGATGGCAAAAGTGGACCAACGTACATCAAGCGTTTTTCGGTAACCGGAATAACCCGTGACAGGGAATACGATTTAACCAACGGCAGCAAAGGTTCCGCCATTTTGTATTTTTCGGCAAACCCCAATGGCGAGGCCGAAGTGGTTACCGTACTGTTGCGCCAAGCGGGTAGCATAAAAAAATTGAAATGGGATATTGATTTTGCCGATATTTTAATTAAAGGCCGAAACTCAAAAGGCAATTTGGTTACCAAATATCCGGTTAAAAAAATCGAGCTGAAAGAAAAAGGTATTTCCACCCTGCGTCCCCGAAAAATTTGGTTCGACGATACCGTACAACGCTTAAACGTCGATGGTCGTGGTGAATTGCTGGGCGAGTTTAGGGGCGAGGACCGCATCCTGATTATCAACCAAAAGGGTATTGTAAAAACTATTATCCCGGAGCTTACCTCGCATTTTGAAGACGATATGATAGTGATGGAAAAATGGAACCCCAAAAAGCCTATTTCGGCCGTTTATTTTAATGGCGAAAAAGAACTGTTTTATGTAAAACGCTTTTTGGTAGAAAACGAAAGTAGGGAAGAATCCTTTATTTCCGAACACGAAAACTCGCATCTTGAAATCGTGTCGACCGATTGGCTGCCCGTGGCCGAAATAGAATTTGTTAAGGAACGCGGTAAGGACCGAAAAGATAATTTAACAATAAACCTCGAGGAATTTATTGCCATAAAAGGCATAACCGCTTTGGGCAACCAATTAACCAAGGAAAAAGTTAAGCAAATAAGCCTGTTGGAACCCCTGCCCTACGAAGCGCCCGAAGAAATCCATGCCGATGATTTGGAGGTTGTAGATGAAGAAACAATAGATGAAACTACTATTGAAAACGAGGAAAGCAAACCGAATCCATCTTCAAACCATCAAAACGACGATACTAAATTTGATGGCGAAGGACAAACCTCGTTGTTTTAAGGCTAAATCATTATTTACAGTGGAGTTGTCGAGAGCGCCCATCATTATATACGTTACTGCGAGTCTGTTTGTGTTAGGGGGGATTGCTTCGGTCGTTCCTCTTCCATAATAATAATAGTCAACTTCAAAAATTGTTACTTGTTGTTCCACGGAGTTTCGCAGAGGTTCTTTCTTTTCAAAAATCGTTATTCGTTACTCGTTGTTCGTTAATCTGTAAACGGACTGCTTCTTCGTACCTTATTGTAAAACCGTTTACACTTTCTTTTGCTGCTGTTTCTTCTGAATCCTAAAATTAATAAACTCAACAAACAACGAGAACGCTATGGCAAAGTACAGGTAGCCTTTAGGTATGGCGCCCACTTGGTTTCCAAATAATTGGGTGTGCGATAGGTGTGCGGCTTCGGTTATTAGCATAAAACCAATTAATATTAAAAATGCTAAGCCCAAAACCTGCATGCTGGGATGCTCGTTAATAAACCTACGGATGGGGTTTGCAAAGCCAATCATAATAATAATGGAAATAACAACGGCTATAATCATTAATACCAAAGTATAGTTGTGATTGGGGTGTAGGCCGTTTGTCATGCCAACCGCAGTTAAAATAGAATCTATCGAGAAGATAAAGTCGATAATTAAAATTTGGGTGATGGCTTGCGACAGGCTTTTTACTTTTTTCTTTTCCAAAGCATTTTCGTCGTGGTCGGGGTGCTCTACCTTTTCGTGTATTTCGGAAGTGCTTTTGTAAATTAAAAACAGGCCGCCCGCAAATAGTATTATGGCTTGCCAGCTTATTTCAATATGCAGCCACGACAGTTCTACTATGTAAAAAGGATCCTTCAGCCCAATTAAAAACGAAACAAAAAACAGTAGGATAATGCGCTGTACCATAGCCAGTATTAGGCCTATTGTGGTGGCTTTGGCTTGTTGGTGTTCGGGGAGCTTGTTGGCCGCAATGGATATAAACACGATATTATCTATACCCAGAATTATCTCTAAAAAAGTAAGGGTCAATAGCGCCATAATGGCGTCGCTGGTAAATAAAAAGTCAATCACGGTTTTTATTATAAAGTTAATTAAATTTGTGGTTTACAACATAAGATTAACTTTTTTATTTTTTAGTATGACAAAAGGACGCTTGGAAGCCTTTACCGATGGGGTTTTGGCCATTATTATAACCATTATGGTATTGGAAATGCAGGTGCCCGAAGGTGGTACTTTTGAGGATTTAAAGGCCGTATTGCCTGTTTTTTTAAGCTATGTTTTAAGTTTTATTTATGTGGCTATTTATTGGAACAACCACCACCACATGATGCAAACCGTAAAGCACGTAACCGGAAATATGCTATGGGCAAATATGCACTTGTTGTTTTGGTTGTCGTTAATTCCGTTTGTTACGGGTTGGATGGGCGAGAACAATTTTACGCCGGCTTCGGTTTTTTTGTACGGTGTTGTACTGTTCGGGGCGGCCATAACGTATTTTATACTCCAAACGGCTATTGTAAACCACCACGGCAAGGATTCGCTTTTGCCAAAGGCATTGGGTAAGGATTTAAAAGGAAAAATATCGCCGTTTATATACGCTTTTGGTTTTGTTTCGGCATTTTATAATGTTTGGATTAGCGGCGCTGCCTACATTATTATGGCTTTTGTGTGGCTAATACCCGATAGGCGAATTGAAAATGCGCTTAAAAACGAAAACAACAAACAAAAGGAAAACTAAGCAAAGGCTTGGCCAATTTTGGTTTTGTTTGGGCGTAGGTATACTTGGTATGGACAATTTGTTGTTCGAACTATCGTTTTCTGCTAACGGTTAGCCCATCGCGAATGGGGAGTATAACCGTTTCTATTCTGGTGTCCTCCTTTAAAAGGGTGTTGTAATCCAAAACGGCTTTGGTCGAGGTGTCCTTGGGGTTTAGGGGTTCTGTTACTTTGCCGTGCCAAAGCACGTTGTCCGAAATAATAATGCCGCCCGTGTTGAGCTTATCTATAATTAAGTGGAAATAATTAACGTAATTGGGTTTGTCGGCATCGATAAAAACCAAATCGAACATTATGTTTAAGGTTGGGATAACCTCCATGGCATTGCCCAAATGCTGAAAAATTTGATTCCCATAATCGCTTTTATCGAAATATTTACGCTGGAAATCGAACAGTTCTTCGTTAACGTCAATGGTGTGTATTTCGCCGTTTTTTTGTAAGCCTTCGGCCAGGCAAAGGGTAGCGTAGCCGGTAAAGGTGCCAAGCTCCAAAATGGTTTTCGGGTTTTTTAACTTCGAAATCATGCTAAGCACACGTCCTTGGTAAGGGCCGCTAAGCATAATAGGCTGCAGTATTTTTTGGTGCGTTTCCCGTGTAAGTTGCTGTAATAGCTCGGGTTCGTTTTCGGAGTGCGCCACCACGTAGTGGTCCAAATCTTCAGGCAAAAAGTACATGGAAAAGTTTTATGGTTATTATATTGTAAAATAAAAAAGCCCTTACTGAGTAAAGGCTTTTTATATATTGATAAAAAATAATTAGCTTATTTTGGCAAATAATTTATCCATTTTTTCTTTTTGTTCCTGGGCTAATTCGGCATCTACCAAAATACGGCCGCTATGCTCGTCGGTAATAACTTTTTTGCGGGCGGCAATTTCAACCTGTATTTGTGGCGGAATGGTAAAAAACGAGCCTCCGGAAGCGCCACGCTCGATTGGCACAACGGCTAAACCATTTTTAACGTTGTTGCGAA
Organism: Flavobacteriaceae bacterium; assembly: GCA_047975545.1. Classification (GTDB taxonomy): domain Bacteria; phylum Bacteroidota; class Bacteroidia; order Flavobacteriales; family Flavobacteriaceae; genus JBKEDS01. The sequence continues at coordinate 31,615 of JBKEDS010000024.1, forward strand.
TGCGGGAATAGGCCGTAACCAAACGTTCCTCCAATTGGTCTTTATATTCCTCCGATTTTTCTATTAAGGATTTTTCTTCTTTTTCGGTTTCGGCCAAAATGGCGTTAAGTTCGCCTTTCTTGTGTTTTAGGTGGGCTTCGCGTTCTTTTAAGCGTTCTTTTGTTTGCGCTATAACGTCTTTTTTCTGTTCAATTTGCGCCTTAAATTCCTTTATGTGTTTTTCGGCTAATTGGATTTCCAATTCCTGAAATTCAACTTCTTTGGTTAAGGAGTTGTATTCCCTGTTGTTTCTAACGTTTTTTTGTTGTTCGCCATACTTTTTAATTAAAGATTTGGCTTCTTCAATTAGGTTTTTCTTGGCGGCAATATCGTTGTCGATTACTTGCAAATTGGCTGCAAACTTATCTAACCTAATGTTTAGTCCTGCAACTTCGTCTTCTAAATCGCGAACTTCCAAAGGAAGCTCCCCTCTAACGTTTCTTATTTCATCTATGCGGGAGTCTATAAGTTGTAAGTCGTATAATGCTCTTAAACGTTCTTCAACGGTTGCTTCTTTTTTCTTAGCCATACTTAAAAATACTTAACAGGGTTGGTGTTTATTTTTGATAAAATGATTGCAAAATTAGTAATTTTTTTTGTAAGATGCGCTACTAAAGCATTTTTTGTGTATTGTTCGCTTTCGTAATGCCCAATATCGGCCAAAAGGATTTGGTTTTCGGCCGAGAAAAAGTCGTGGTATTTTAAATCGGCCGTAAGCAAGGCGTCTGCTCCTGCATGTTTTGCCGCTTGGATGGCAAAACTGCCCGAGCCGCCCAAAACGGCTACTTTTTTTATGGGTTTGTTTAAAAATGCCGAATGCCTGATGCAAGGCGTTTTCATGTTTTGCTTAACGAAATTTAAAAAATCGGATTCGGATAAAGGTGTTTCCAGCTCGCCTATCATGCCCATGCCAATATTTTGGTTTTGGTTTTCTAAGGGAATAATTTCGTAGGCTACTTCTTCGTACGAATGCGTGCTAAAAAGCGCTTTTAATACCTTGTTTTGTAGGTGTTTTGCAAACGTTACGGTTATTTTTGTTTCGGCCTCGGTATGTGTTTTTCCTTTTTCGCCCTTGGTGGGCGTGCTGTTTTCGTTGCCGTTAAACGTGCCATAGCCTTTAACATTAAAACTGCAATTGCTGTAGTTGCCAATGCTGCCGGCACCCGCTTTAAACAGGGCATTTCGCAATTGTTCGGCTTCGTTTGTGGGAACGTAGGTGGTTAGCTTTTTTATGGTTTGCGCTTTCGGGATTAATATGCGTTGGTTGCCCAGGTTTAAATGCTTGCAAATTATGGCGTTAACGCCTTGGGCGGCGTTGTCCAAAGCGGTGTGCATGCTGTAAATGGCAATGTCGTGCTTTATGGCTTTTAACACCGTGCGCTCGACATAATTTTTTCCCGTTAGGCTTTTTAGGCCTTTAAATATTATGGGGTGAAAACTTACAATTAGGTTGCAGTTTTCCTGTATGGCTTCGTCTACCACTGTTTCGAGCGTGTCCAAAGTAACCAAAACGCCCGTGAGTTTAGTGTTGGCATTGCCTACCAAAAGTCCCGTATTATCAAAATCTTCGGCATAGGCAAGGGGCGCAAGTGTTTCTAAATGGGTTATAATGTCTTGAACGGTCATGAAAATATACTGATATTACGTTCAAATATAAAGTTTTTAAATCACTTCATTGAAAAAAGTCAAGATAGGTTCGATTAGCAACATTGAAATAATGATTATATTGGCTGAAAATTTAATAGTAAGTGAGGGTTGTTAGAATTTTTCTTTTTCCGTTAGTACCGTTTTATTTTCTTGTAACGTGGCTTAGAAACAAGTTGTACGATTTAGGGATGAAAAAATCGACGGCCTATAATTTTCCCGTTATTTGTGTTGGTAATTTAAGTGTGGGCGGTACCGGAAAAACACCCATGATAGAATATTTGGTAAACTTGCTTAAGCCCGATTATTTGGTGGCAACTTTAAGCAGGGGCTACAAACGTAAAACCAACGGTTTTGTGCTTGCCGACCAAAATGCTTCGGCGGCTACCATTGGCGATGAGCCGTTTCAGTTTTACCATAAGTTTGCCCCCGATGTTTTGGTGGCCGTGGATGCTAACAGAACAAACGGCATTAAGCAGTTGCGAAACCTAAATAAAAAACCCAATGTTGTTTTGTTGGACGATGCCTACCAGCATAGAAAAGTAAAAGCGGGCTTTAATATTTTGTTAACTACCTACGATAACCCGTATTTTACCGATTGTGTGCTGCCAACCGGAAATTTGCGGGAATCCAAAAGCGGGGCCCAAAGAGCCAATGTAATCGTGGTTACCAAATGCCCCGATAACCTACCGAAAACCGAAAAACAAACCATTATAAAAGCCATAAGGCCAAAGACAGGGCAATCGGTTTTTTTTAGCCGTATTGTGTATGCCAATGCCGTAATATCGGTAAATAAAACCATTTTGGTCGATAATTTAAAGTCCTTTACTTTGGTAACGGGCATTGCAAATGCCAATACCTTGGTGGCTTATTTACAAGGAAAAGGCTTGGTTTTTAATCATTTAAACTATAACGACCACCACGAGTTTACAGATACGGAAATCGATAATTTAAGCAAGCACGAGTGTATTGTAACTACCGAAAAGGACTTTATGCGTTTAAAACAGTACGCTACTTTAAGTGAAAAATTGTATTATTTGCCCATTACGGTTAAGTTGGACAGGCAGGACGATTTTAATACTTTGGTTAGGGGATTTGTTAAGCCGTAGTTTTGGTATTGTTTTTGCCGGAGGCCAAAGCCTTGAATAGTTTTTTCTTAAAGTCTTCCTGTTTAAAGGGTTTGGGTATAATATCGGAAAATCCGGCTTCTTCAAATTCTTGCATTTTATCTTCTATGGTTACCGCCGTTAGGGCAAAAATAGTAAGTTCCTTATCGAAAGTCCTAATAGTTTTTGTGGCTTCTATACCGCTAATGCCCGGCATGTGTATATCCATTAAAACAATGTTGTAAGTATCCGATTTTACAAGATTTATGGCTTCTTCGCCATTGTTGGCAATATCGCAGTTTAGTTGTAGCTTGTTTAGTATTTTAGTGGTAATCATTTGGTTTATTTTATTGTCTTCAACAACCAAAATTTTTACTTTATCAAGGTCTATACCTAAATTTTCTATATTAAAATCGGGGTTGTTCAAGTTAGCAACTTCCTTGTCGGAAGCAAGCTCCAAGGGGACTTCAAAATAAAATAACGAGCCTTTTCCCAATTCGCTTTTAAGGTGTATTTCGCCATTTAAAATGTCGATAAGCCCTTTTACAATGGATAGCCCTAAGCCTGTGCCGCCGTATTTTCGGTTAATCTGGATGGAGCCTTGCGAAAAACTTTCGAACATGTTTTCCTGTTTTTCTTCTTCAATGCCAATACCGTTGTCTTCTACTTCAAAACGCAGCTTAAATATTTTGCCTTCTTCTTTTATTTTAAAAACCCTAATCCAAATATCGCCGTTTTTGGTAAATTTTATGGCGTTTCCTATTAAGTTGATTAGGATTTGCGAAATTTTTAACTGGTCGGCAATAAAGTTTTCGGGCAGGTGGTTTTCATACTCAAAATGCAAGCTAATGTTGTTGTCTGTTGCCGAGTTGTTTAGCGCCAGTATAATGTTGTTTATTTTTTTCTTTAGGTTAAAGGGTTCCGGCTCCAAATTTACTTTATTGGCCTCGATTTTGTTTATTTGAAGAATGTCGTTAATAAAGGTTAGTAGGTAATCGCCAGAAAATTTTAACGATTTTAAATGCTGGATTTGCTCCGGTTTCGGGTTTTCTTCCAACAGCATATTGCTAAGTCCGGTAACGGCATACAGGGGTGTTCGTAGCTCGTGGGTTACGGTCGACAGGAAGTTGGCCTTGGTTTTCGATGCCAGTTCGGCCCTTTCCTTGGCTACAATAAGCTCGGCATTTTTTTTGTGCAGCATATTGTTGGATTTAAGCCTAATGTTGTTGTTTTTGTACAGCGACAGGGTAAGCAGCGACAAAATTGTAATTAACGATACACTTAAAATAGAAATTAAAGTGCTTAGGTTTTTGTCTTCTTTTTGTTTCTGTAATGCGTTTGCTATTTCCGTGTTCCTTTTTTCGAGCTCATTTTGGTTGCTGTTTTTTAAGGCGAAGAATTTGTCTTGTTTAACGTTGTTTATTGAATCGTTTAGCAACATGTATTTATTTAGGTAATCCCTCGACGTTTGGTAGTTTTGATTGTTGTAGTAAATATTGCTTAAATACAAATAACCTTGAAGCGAAATTTCGGTAAAACGATGTTTGTTGGCCAAACTAAGTCCCGATTGCATTAATGGCACCCCTGTTGTGTTGTCGTTAAGGGCGTGAAAAATCATACCTTTGTAAATTAAGGCTTCGCTTTGTTCTTTGTCAAGGTTGTGCTCTTGGGCAAGTTGTAAGGCTTGTTCTAATGTTTTTTGCGCTAAATCGTAATTTTTTAAATAGTAGTACGTTTTGCCTTCGTTTAAAATAGCGCCGACCAGTTTTGTGTTTAATTTTTGCTCCTGAAACTTATATTTTGCACTTTTAAAGGATTCCAATGCTAATTGATATTCTTTTTGCGCGGCATATATAGTACCAAACGCCATGTAGGTAATGCCTAGGTTTTTGTTGTCGTTAATGCTGCGCTGCATGCCCAAGGCCTTGTTTAGCGATATTAGTGCTTTGTCTAAGTCGTTGGTTAAAAACTGCAACCTGGCTTGTAGGGTGTATATTATTCCTACACTTAGGTTGTCGTTTGCATTTGTTGCCAATTTTAAGGCTAAGTCTATATTGTTTTTAGCACCCGCTAAGTCAAAATCGTCCAAATAAACAACGGCCTGATTAATACGGTAATCTATTTCGGTTTTTATAATTTCGGGGTCGTTATCGGGTGTTTGTTGCGCTAAAACAAAAAAGCTGCATAGAATAACAAACGCAAATATGAAGTGTTTTATACGGCGCATATTGTATAGTATTCCCAACAAATATAACTATATTATCGGTTATGTGTTTTTTTTTTCGACAAATAACCAATCAAGTCTATAATCCTTTTGGAATAGCCCGTTTCGTTATCGTACCAACCAATTATTTTAACCATGTTGCCTATAACCGAGGTCATGCCCGAATCGAAAACGCAGGAATGCGTATTACCTATGATGTCGATTGAAACAATAGGGTCTTCTGTATATTCCAAAATACTTTTGTAGTGTACTTCGGAAGCCTTTTTAAACGCATTGTTAACATCCGAAATAGTAACCGATTGTTTTACGTTGAAGGTAATATCGGTTAACGAGCCGTTTATAACCGGGACTCGAATGCCACAACCGCCGATAACGTTCGATAGGTGCGGAAAAATTTTGGTTAATGCTTTTGCCGCTCCGGTAGTTGTGGGCACTATGGATTGCCCTGCCGCCCTGGAGCGCCGTAAATCGCGGTGCGGTTGGTCGTGCAGGCTTTGGTCGGTGGTGTACGAGTGTACCGTGGTAATGTACGCTTGGTTTATGCCGCACAAATCGTTAACTATTTTTATCATGGGCGCGGCATTGTTGGTGGTGCACGATGCGTTGGAAACTATGGTTTCGGTACCGTCCAAAATAGTTTCGTTTACGCCCAATACTATGGTTTTAATATCGTCGTTTAAAGGCGGAACGCTTAAAACAACCGCTTTTGCCCCGTTGTTTATATGGTGTTGTAAATCGTTTTTTGCTTTGAATTTTCCGGTAGCTTCAATTACAAAATCAATATTGAACGGTTGCCAATTTAAGTTTTTTGGGTGGTTTTTGTTTAATAGGGGAACACTTCTGTCGTTTACAATTAACGTATCGGGCGTATGTAAAACCGTACCGTTAAAAAGGCCGTGGACACTGTCGTATTTTAACAAGTGGGCCAAGGTTTTGGCATCGGCCAAATCGTTTATGGCAATAACTTGAATGTTTGGGTGGTTTTCCAATAACCTGAACACGCGCCTTCCAATCCGTCCAAATCCGTTAATGGCAACACGTATCATTTATTCTATGTGTTTTTGGGCCTTGTACGACGAGCGTACCAATGCGCTGCTTTCTACATGGCGAAATCCTAAATCCTTGCCAATGGCTTCGTATTCCTTAAATTGGTCGGGCGACACGAAATGTTGCACGGGTAGGTGTTTTTTACTGGGTTGTAAATATTGGCCAATGGTTACCACGTCCACATCGTTGTTTTTTAGGTCGTTAAGGGTTTCAATAACTTCCTCGCGGGTTTCGCCAAGCCCGAGCATAATTCCGGATTTTGTGCGGCGTTGCCCTTGTTGTTTTAAATATTTTAAAACGCCCAAACTTCGGTCGTACTGGGCTTGTATGCGTACCTCACGGGTTAAGCGGCGTACGGTTTCAATATTGTGTGATACCACTTCGGGGGCAACGTTAATAATTCTATCAATATGGTGTTCTATACCCTGAAAGTCGGGGATAAGGGTTTCCAGCGTAGTTTCGGGGTTCATGCGGCGTACGGCTTTAATGGTTTCGGCCCACATGATGCTGCCCATATCCTTTAAATCGTCGCGGTCCACACTGGTTAAAACGGCATGCTTAATGTTCATGAGTTTTATGGAGCGGGCCACTTTTTCGGGCTCGTCCCAATCTACGGTTTCGGGGCGTCCGGTTTTAACGCCGCAAAAGCCGCAGGAGCGGGTGCAAATATTCCCCAGAATCATGAAGGTTGCGGTGCCTTCGCCCCAACATTCGCCCATATTGGGGCAACTGCCCGAGGTGCAAATGGTGTTTAGCTTATATTTATCGACCAACCCCCGTAATTCCGTGTATTTTTTTCCCGTGGGGAGCTTTACACGAAGCCATTTTGGTTTGGCCTGTCTTTCGGGCAATATATTTGAAATGGTTTCAGATTCCATGTTTTGTTCTAAATAAACAACAAAGATACAAAGTATTCTTTTAAAACGATGTTAATGGTTGCGTTTGAAAATTGCAAATATGGCTTGGGTTTATGTGTTTTTGGCTTTGTTGATAATTTCGGCCAGCAGTTTTTTTGCCCTTAGTAATTTCACCTTTATATTGCTCATGGGTTCGTTTAATTTTGCCGAAATTTCCTTGTAGCTTAGTTCTTGGAAATACCTGAGGTTGATGATTTCCTGATAATACGGTTTTAGTTTTTTTATATCCCGGAGCAATTTGGCCAAATGCTGCTCGGTAATTAAAATATCCTCGGGCGATGGCGATTCGTCCAAAATTTGGTAAACCGATTTGTCGTCGTTGGAACTGATTTGGGCAATGGAATTTTTTTTCTTCCGAAGCAAATCGATGTGAATATTTTTTGAAATGGTTATCAGCCACGTTTTAAAAGTATACGATTCGTCAAAAGTATCAATTTTATCAAAAGCCCTTGAAAAGGTTTGAATGGTAATATCCTCGGCATCGTTTTCGTTTTCGATGCGCTTTAACTGAAACCCGTAAACATCGTCCCAAAAGGTGTCCAGTAAAAAGTTGAATGCTTTTTGGTCGTTGGCCTTGGCTCGTGTAATGGCTTCGTTTAGTTCCAATGGTTTTGTTTTGCGGTTAACGGTCTCGGTTATGAACAGTTGGGGGCGCCCTAACTGTTCCGTTTAGCACCGACCTTTGACTTATGTTTATAGTTTGGTTTTATAACTCCTGCCTGCCGGCAGGCAGGTTCGCCCCAATTGTTTATAGCCATTGTTAGCAAACGTTTTTTATTTTTTACATCTGTAAGTTTAGGTTTAATTTCGCTCCCAAGGCATTGAAAATTCTCATTACAGTTTCAAAAGTCACGTTTCCAGTACTGTTTTCAAGTCTTGAAATTTGAGCTTTTTTCACGCCAACTAATTCGCCCAATTGTTCTTGGGTTAAATCTCTTTTTTTTCGAGCAGTTTTAATCATATCTCCAATGAGTTCAAGTTTTAGCTCAAACTCATACTCTTCTCGTTCTTTTGTTCCCTTTTTTCCAATTAAAAGGTTTTCTGCTTCATCTAATGTATAACTTTTCATTTCTTTTTATTTTTTAGATAATTCATTCTAATCTTGTCGGCTTTCTCAATTTCTTTTTTGTCCACTTTACTCGTTTTCTTAATTATTCCGTGAGTTGCGAAAACAAGTGTTTTGGTTTTGTCTTCTTTGTCCCAAAATGCTAAAAGTCTGTATTGGATTCCAGAATATAAAGTTCTAAATTCCCAAATTTCGTTGTTTAGTTTTTTGAAGAATTTTGGGTCAGAGTTTTGTTCAGATCTCCTAATATTTTGAAATATTTTGTTCCTAACTTTTAAATCTTGTTTTTGGACAAATTCAAATGCTTCTTCTAAAAGCTTGGTTTCAAATCGTTTTATCATTCATTAATTTATAAAATTTTAATCACGATTCAAAGATACAAAAAGTTTCGTTAAATGTAAATATTTTTCTGTTTTTAAATAGTAGCTAACGGCGTATAAAGATAGTTATTTGCGTTAACAATAAAAAAAGTTCCAAAAATGGCAGTATAAAAAGCACATCAAGCTGGTCGAGTTTTTTTGCCGAAAGCCCAACTACCGTAAACTGAACGGCAATTCTAAATAAAAACAACGCCAGTACAATAGGCCAATTAAACATAAAACCGAGTAGGGTAGCGGCCAAAACCCAAAACAATAGTTGCAAAATATGTTGGCCCACTAAAAATATTTTATGCGAAGCCTTGTAGCGTTTGGCCGTTTTTAATTGCTGTTGTTTTTCTTGTTTCCAGGTTGAATAAGGGATTGTTTTGGTTTGGGTAAACCCGTTGGGCATTGTACATATTGCCGTATTTTTTTTGTCCCCCACTTGGTTTACAAACAAATTGGCTTCGCCGTAAGGAAGTTTTATATGGTTTATAAAACCGTTCACCCTAAAAAAAACGCTTTTGGTGTAAGCTAAATTTTCGCTATTGCCCTTAATGGGGTTTCCCGATTTGGCAAACGAAAAAGAAGTAACACTGTCGGCCAAGTTATCGTAACGGAGCAATTTGTTAAAAAAAGAAACCTTAACTTTTGGGTAGGTTTTAAGCCCGAGGACAATTTCTTTTTTTTTGTTGAACAGGCTGCTCATTTCCCGAATCCAATTTTTGGAAGCCGGCATGCAATTACTTTCGGTAAACAACAAATGTTCGTATTTGGCGGCTTTAATGCCCAGTGTTAAAGCGTACTTTTTACTTCCCCAAAAGGCTTCGTTGTTTTTTACGTTAACTATTTTTAAGCTGTTGGGGTATTGCAGTTTAAACTGTTCCATAACCTCAAGAGTTTGGTCGGTGGAATGGTTGTTAACCAATACAATTTCGAATTCGGGATAATGTTGCGAAATAATTTGCGGTAAATTGGTTTGTAGCAAATCGGCTTGGTTTTTGGCGTAAACAATAACCGATGTGGGGGGCAATACTGTTTTTTCGGATGCTCTTTTTTGTTTTGAAAAGGCAAATCTTCCGTAAAAAAACAAATAAACAATAACTTGAAAAAAAACCACGATATAGAAAGCGTAGCACAAAACATCAAGTACCCCCATTAATTAAAAAACTGAAAAAAATTAAGAATGTTGGGGTTCGTTGCAAGTATCGAATTGGTCTGGGGTTTTGCCACAAAAGCCGCAGGCCTCCCCGTTTTTGTTTAGTACGGGGTTTTGGCTGGCACAGGTTCCTGAAAATTTACCATCCTTTTTTGCCCATATTTTTATGGCAATTCCCGCAATGGCCAACCCCAATAAGGCTAATGTTATTAAAAAAAGTTTCACACGAATAAATTTAAGTTAAACATTTAATTTTAAGCTCTTTAAATAACACAGCAAAAAAACCGAAAGATTACTGTCCGCTGTTTTTATTCATGACCTTTTGTGGAGGCCTTTATCTTGGCTTTGCTAAAGCCCTCAATGAGGGTTTCATCTAACGAATTTTGTACAAAGATAGTGCTTTTGCTTAAAATTTTAAAAACGGAAGGGATTAAAATTTAGAAAAGTGACTAACTTGCACATGCTGTGTCCTAACTGTGTGGTTAAGCCACGGTTATAATAACTAACAATTAAAAATATAAACTTTATGAAAAAATTATTTGCAGAATTTTTCGGAACATTTTGGCTTGTATTTGGTGGTTGTGGGAGCGCTATTTTTGCTTCCCAAATAGCCCCTGCAGCCGATGGCGGTCAAGTAGGTATCCTGCTTATTGGCGTTGCTTTGGCTTTTGGTTTAACGGTGTTAACCATGGCTTATGCCGTAGGGCATATTTCGGGTGGGCATTTTAACCCTGCCGTAACCTTGGGCTTGTTGTCCGGCGGTAGGCATTCGGCCAAAGAGGCATTGCCCTATATTGTATCGCAATGTATTGGTGCGGTTGCCGCAGCGGCTGCCTTATATTTTATTAACAGTGGTACCGGTGGGGATGCTCCTGGGGCTTTTGCTACTAATTTTTACGACCACGATGTTTATTTTGGCAAAAGCTATAGTATGGGCGCTGCCTTTTTAACCGAGTTTTTGTTAACCATGTTTTTCCTTATCATCATTATGGGGGCTACCGATAAATGGGCCAATGGCAAGTTTGCCGGAATAGCTATTGGTTTGGGCTTAACGCTTATCCACTTAATTTCTATTCCTATTACCAATACTTCTGTTAACCCTGCCCGTTCGTTATCGCAAGCTGTTTTTGTGGGCGGCGATGCGTTGGCGCAATTATGGTTGTTTTGGGTAGCACCTATTTTGGGCGCTGTTGTTGGCGGGTTAATTTATAAAAACTTGCTGCAATCGCCTTGGAAGGAAAAATTAGATTCTTAGTAAATTTTAAGGACTAAGTTAGAGAAATAATTAAGACTAATTATAGCAAACACAAACAGTAAAAATCCCCGTTCGCATTGCGAACGGGGATTTTTTTTTTTGCCATTAATATAAATTCTATTGTAGGTCTATTTCTGCAACCGAATTGTCTAATGTAGCTGTTTTGTTTCCGCCTTTGGGTTCAATGGTAATGCTTATGCCCAAAGCGTTTTCGGTATAGGGTATGGCACGGAGTTCCCTATCGGTTTCGTCCAAAATACCCAAACTAACCATTTTGCCTTGTAACTCGGCCCATATTTGGTAGCATTGTTCCTCGGGCAGTTTGGGCAGCGATACCACATCTATCATCGAGGTTTTTTCCTTCGGGTTAATATAGGCTATGGTTTTTAGGTTTTTGGCGCGGCTGTTCCCTTGGATAATGTACTTGTAGGTTTCGGGGTCGTTAAGTTGCTTAAACTGGCGCATAATATCGTCCAACCTTTTGTTGTTGGCCGCTATGTCGTTTCGTAAATCGTAAATTTCGTCAACAACAACTTGGTTTTCTTGGCTCAGCTTTAAGTTTTGGTTGTAAAATACATAGGTAGAACCTGCAAAAACCAAAGCGACAACACTGGCGGCAATAGAAAATTTATACCACTTTCTGTAACTTTTCTTTGTTTTTAGCGCTATAACAGGAGCGTCGTCCAATTCGTCTAAAATATTAATTAAAACGCCCTTAGGGGCTTCAACGGCATTGATTTTAGAAACAATTTCTAAATTATCCTGTAAGCTGTCGTAGGCTTGTTGTGCTTCTGGGTATTTTGAAATATAGGACTCGACCATAACGGTTTCTTCGGTAGTGGTTTTTCCTATAAGATACTTTTCTAATAGGCCAGAATTTAAAAATGTAATTATTTTTGCATTCATGACTGTTGTAATTAAGGATTGTAGATTTTTTTCAATTCGCGTAATCCAATTTTTAATCTCGACTTTATAGTACCCAGCGGCATATTTAGTTCTTCGCTGGCCTCTTGTTGGGTCATGCCTTCAAAAAAGAGGGCGTTAATAACAATTTGGTATTTTTCGTCCAACCGTTTTAAGTGTTCTTTTATATCTAAAACGTCTTGGTTTAATTCGTTCGATGTTATTTTATATACGGAAGAAGTTTCGATTTGGACTTCGTTGGTGTTTTTGTTTTTTAAGGCCCTAACCTTGTCTATTGCAGTATTGTAGGTTATGCGGTATAGCCATGTAAACAGCTTGGCCTTGGCGGGTTCGTATTTGTTGGCATAGCGCCAAATTTTAACAAAACTTTCCTGAAGGACGTCCTGGGCCACATCGTCGTCCGTAATTATTTTTTTAATAACCCCGTACAGCGCATCGGCGTAATTATCGTAAAGCAGGGTGATGGCTTTTTTGTCGCCCCGCTCTAATAATCCTACAATTTCTTTTTCAATTGGTGCTATCAATGTAATACTGTTGCTTTTAAAATATTAGCTTTTTAAACGGTAAAGTTAGGAATTTCTTTTATTAGATTAAATAATGTTTACTTCGGCTTCAATAAAAATACCGAACAACCGTTTTACGGTATGCTGTATTAATGTTGAAAGGTTTAAAATATCTTCACCTTTGGCACCGCCGTAATTAACCAAAACCAAGGCTTGTTTTTGGTGTACGCCGTATTGCCCAAAACGTTTGCCCTTAAACCCGGCTTTTTCTATAAGCCATCCGGCCGGGATTTTTACTTCGGCTTCCGATATGGGGTAATGGGGCATATCGTTAAAATTTTCCAATAATTTGGTGTAAAGCGTCTTGCTGATTACGGGGTTTTTAAAAAAACTGCCGCTGTTGCCAATAATTTTTGGGTTGGGTAATTTGCTTTCGCGAATGGCTATAACAGCTTGGGAAATAGCTTGAATAGAAGGGTTTTCTATTTCCATAATTTTTAATTGGTCGGTAATAGCGCCATAAGCTATACGCAAATTATGGTTGCGTTTGGTTAGTTTAAAGGTAACGCTTGTAATAATGTACTGCCCTTTGGCATTTTGTTTGAAAACGGAATTGCGGTAGCCAAAGTTGCAATCGGTGTTGTTGAAAACGGTTGTTGTTTTTTGTGTTACCGAAATGGCTTCGCAGGAATAAAATACATCTTTAAGCTCTACGCCGTAAGCGCCAATATTTTGTATGGGTGCGGTACCTACGTTTCCGGGTATAAGCGATAGGTTTTCCACACCGCCAAAATTGTGGGCAATACACCACAGTACAAATTCGTGCCAGTTTTCGCCGGCATTGGCTTTTACGAGGACATGGTCGTCGTTTTCGGAAACGATTTCAATGCCTTTTATGTTAATATGAATAACAAGGCCGTTAAAGTCCTTGGTAAGCAGCATGTTGCTGCCGCCGCCCAAAATAAGCGTATTGCTGTTTTGGTGTTGGGTTAAAACCGTTTTTAGTTCGTCTACGCTTGAAACCAAAACATACTGGCTGGCCTTAGCGTCCATGCCAAAGGTGTTAAAGGGTTTTAACGGTATGTTTTCTTGAATTTGCACTAATCTTTATAAACTTTTAGGGCTTCCTTTAAAATGTTTACGGCTTTAACCAAGCGTTCTTTATTAAGTACGTAAGCAATGCGTACTTGGTTTAGTCCAAGGCCGGGAGTGGAGTAAAATCCGCCTGCGGGCGCAACCATAACGGTTTCGCCATTAACGTCAAAATGTTCCAAAAGCCATTGTGCAAAACGGTCGGAGTTTTTTATGGGAAGCTCGGCAATACAGTAAAAAGCACCTTTTGGGGTGCCTACCTTAACGCCTTCAATGTTTTGTAATTCTTTAATTAGGGTATTGCGCCTGTCCACATATTCGGCAATAACATTGTCGAAATAACTTTGTGGCGTGTCCAAGGCCGCTTCACTGGCTATTTGGGCATAGGTTGGCGGGCTTAATCGTGCTTGGGCAAACTTTAGTACCGTTTGCAGTACCGTTTTGTTTTTGGATACCAAACAGCCTACCCTGGCCCCGCACATGCTGTACCGTTTGGAAACCGAATCGATAATAATAGTATGTTGGTCTATACCTTCCAACTGCATGATGGAAAAGTGCTTATGCCCATCGTAAACAAATTCGCGGTAAACTTCGTCGGCAATTAAAAACAAATCGTGTTTTTTGGCAATGTCGCCCAGTTTTTTTATTTCGTCTTCGGAATATAAATACCCCGTGGGATTGCCTGGGTTGCAAATAAGAATGGCCTTCGTTTTTGGGGTTATCAAGTTTTCAAAGGTTTCTATCGGGGGCAATGCAAAATTATTATCTATCGTGCAAACGGCCGGAACCACGTTAACGCCCGTTGCGGTTGAAAACGCAATGTAGTTGGCGTAAAAGGGTTCGGCTACAATAACCTCGTCGCCCGGATCCATGATGCTGCTAAACAAAAAAATCAGGGCCTCGCTGGCACCCGTAGTTACCACTATATCGGTAGGGCGTATGTTTATGCCGTAAGTTTTGTAATAGGCGGCCAATTTTGTCCGGTAAGCCTCCGAGCCTTCGGAGCGGGAATAGGACAGTATTTCTATTGTATTGTTTTTTACCGCCTCCAAAGCTACTTCGGGTGTTTTTATATCGGGTTGGCCAATGTTTAAGTAGTAAATATTTTTTCCTTCCTTAGCAGCCTGCTCGGCATAAGGTACTAATTTTCTTATAGGCGATTCGGGCATTAACAGCCCTTTTTTTGAAATAGTCGGCATTTTTTTAACGATAAAGGCGCAAAGTTGAGAAAATTATCCCAAACTTTAATGAAGTGGTTTGAACTTTTTGTGTTTAGGCGAAAATTAGGCGTTTTTTGGCTATTTGAAAACTTTTTTGAACTGCATAGCAAGGCTACGGAGTAAGAAAAAGGTGAAAAAGAGCCGAAAAAGGACAATTTTTTAGCAAACAGAAAAAGTTTAAACCATTTCAATAACAGCCATCTAAAAATAAAATAGGATTTTAAAAAGATTTTTAGCTAAACCCGTTTCTTTTACAATAAAACGGGTTTATAAACAACAAAGCCGAGAATATCTCGGCTTCGCTTAATTTTAAATATGTTATTTTTTTTACTGTTGCATTACGCTTTTATCTTGTTTGTCAAGAACATTGGCGTTTTTCGAGTCTATAACCTCGCCTTTAATTTTTAAGGCAACCGTTGGGGTGTCGGCATTGGAAATTACGGTAATGGTTTTTCTAATGGGGCTTACGCGGTTGGTGTCGTACTTCACTTCTATTTCGCCTGTTTTTCCCGGTAAAATAGGCCCTTCGGGTTTTTTGGGGATAGTACAGCCACAACTGGACGATACTTGCGAAATAATAAGTGGTGCGTCGCCGGTATTGGTAAACTCGAAAGTACGAATGCCATTGGCGCCTTTTTCAATCGTACCGTAATCTACCGTAGTGTCCTTAAACTCTATCTTGGCTGTTTTTTCCTGTGCACTTACCGAAAAACTCAGTAATCCGATAAATAAAATTGTAATTAAATGTTTCATGGTTTTCTTAGGTTTTGTTTGAACCAAATTTTTTTTGGCTGTTAAATTGTGTTTTGAACATCAATACAAACATCAAACATACTCACTTTTTAGCATTTGGCAAAACTAAATTAGGTGTACGGTATGTTAAATATTGAAATGAACTTTATAAAAAACACCTAATTTCTTCACTTAAAACGTGCTTTCAGTGCTATTGGTCTTAATTTTTTTAATTCTGCACATTTCACAACAAAAGAAATATAAGTACTTTTGCGTTTCAATATTCAAAAACTATTCCAAAGTATGCAAGTGCCTTCAAAATATAATGCAAATCAGGTAGAACAAAAATGGTACAACTACTGGATGGAACACAATTATTTCCATTCCAAGCCCGATAACAGGGAGCCATATACTATTGTAATACCACCGCCCAACGTAACGGGCGTGCTGCATATGGGGCATATGCTTAACAATACTATCCAAGACGTTTTAATACGGCGTGCCAGGTTGCAGGGCAAAAATGCCTGTTGGGTACCCGGTACCGACCATGCCTCGATTGCTACCGAGGCCAAAGTTGTTGCCAAACTAAAGGAACAGGGCATAGATAAAAATGATTTGTCGCGCGACGAATTTTTAAAACACGCTTGGAATTGGACCCATGAGTACGGTGGCGTTATTTTGGAGCAACTTAAAAAACTGGGCTGTTCCTGCGATTGGGACCGAACTAAGTTTACCATGGACGCCGATATGAGCGAGGCCGTAATAAAGGTATTTGTCGATTTGTACAACAAAGGCTATATCTATCGAGGCTACCGCATGGTAAATTGGGACCCCGAAGCCAAAACAACCCTGTCGGACGAAGAGGTTATTTACGAAGAAAAACAGGGGAATTTGTATTATTTAAAATATAAAGTAGTAAACGCTGATGGCTCCCTTCCTTCGGAGGGGTTGGGGGAGGCTCTTACCATTGCCACCACACGCCCCGAAACCATTTTTGGCGATACTGCCATTTGTATAAACCCGAATGATGAGCGTTTTGCCCATTTAAAAGGCAAAAAAGCCATTGTACCTATTTGCAACCGGGTTGTACCGATTATAGAGGACGAATACGTCGATGTGGAATTTGGTACGGGCTGCCTAAAGGTAACGCCCGCACACGACGAAAACGATAAAATGCTGGGCGATAAGCACAATTTGGAAGTTGTCGATATTTTTAACGACAATGCAACGTTAAACAGTTACGGCCTGCATTATGCGGGACAGGACCGTTTTGAGGTACGTAAGGCTATTGCCAGGGAATTAGAAGAAAAAGGCGTTTTAATAAAAGTTGAAACCCATATTAATAAGGTAGGAACATCCGAGCGTACAAAGGCCGTTATCGAGCCCCGGTTAAGCGACCAATGGTTTTTAAAAATGGAAGAACTGGTAAAACCCGCCATACAAGCGGTTTTGGGCGATAACCCCGATGTTAAGCTGTTCCCTAAAAAATTTGAAAACACTTACCGCCATTGGATGGAAAACATTCGCGATTGGAATATTTCCCGCCAATTGCTTTGGGGGCAACAAATTCCGGCGTACTACTATGGCGACGGAAAAGCCGATTTTGTAGTAGCCGAAACCATTGAGGAAGCCGTAACCTTGGCAAATAAAAAATGTAGTGTTGCTTCGAGCGAAGTCGAGAAGCCTTTTACAAAAGAGGACCTCCGCCAAGACACCGATGCCTTGGACACATGGTTTTCGTCGTGGTTGTGGCCCATGAGCGTGTTCGATGGCATTCGCAACCCCGATAATCCCGAAATTAACTATTATTACCCGACCAACGATTTGGTAACGGGGCCCGATATTTTATTTTTCTGGGTAGCCCGTATGATTATTGCCGGGTACGAGTACAAAGGCGAAAAACCTTTTGAAAACGTATACCTAACCGGATTGGTGCGCGACAAGCAACGCCGTAAAATGAGCAAGTCGTTGGGCAATTCGCCCGACGCCCTAAAACTTATTGAAGAGTATAGTGCCGACGGCGTTCGCGTGGGATTACTACTAAGCAGCGCCGCCGGAAACGATTTGTTGTTCGACGAGGCATTGTGCCAACAAGGCAAAGGCTTTGGCAATAAAATATGGAACGCCTACCGTTTGGTTAACGGTTGGGAAATAAACAATACCATTGCGCAGCCCGAATCCAGTAAAATAGCCTTGGAATGGTATGCTTCTAAATTTCAAAAAGCGTTGGTTGAAATTAACGACCACTTTAGTAAATACCGATTAAGCGATGCCTTAATGACTATTTACAAGCTAATTATGGACGATTTTTCGTCGTGGTTGTTGGAAATCGTAAAACCGGCCTACCAAAAGCCTGTCGATGCAATAACACACAAGGCATTAATTGCGGCTTTTGAAGATAATTTAAAAATACTGCACCCGTTTATGCCTTTCCTTACCGAGGATATTTGGCATTATATAGCCAAGCGTTCGCCTGAGGAGGCTTTGATAGTTGCCAAATGGCCCGAGCAAAAACCAATTAACGAAGCCCTAATTTCCGAATTCGATTTTGCTTCCGAGGTTGTTTCGGGTATCAGGACAATTAGGAAAGAAAAAAATATAGCTTTTAAAGAAAGTGTTAACCTTTCGGTAATTAATAATGAAAGTGTAGCAAAAACCTTCGATACCGTTATTGCCAAATTAGGAAATATTGAAACCCTTTCTTATGTAGCCGAGACTTTGGAAGGTGCATTAACCTTCCGCATAAAATCCAACGAGTATTTTGTGCCTATGTCCGGCGCTATCGATATTGAATCCGAAATAGAAAAGCTAACCGAAGAATTAGCATATACCGAAGGCTTTTTAAAATCGGTACAGCAAAAACTATCCAACGAGCGTTTTGTAAACAATGCACCCGAACAGGTCGTGGCGGTTGAAAAGAAAAAAGAAGCCGATGCCTTGGCTAAAATTGAAACGTTGAAAGCCAGTTTAGCAAGTTTGAAATAGTAAGGTTGCCTCTATAAACTATTGGCTTGTCAACCCTGAAACTTCGTATGGAAATGGCTTGGTCGTCGTGTATCCTTTTCGTGATGACGTCTTTGCGACGACAACGGAGGAAGCAATCTTATCCGTCAATTTTGGTTGATATAACACTATATGTTTTTTAAAACAACCGATAGGCAAAATTAATTTTTGCCGTAGGGATTAGCGAGCCATCGTTAAAATCGTAATCCTGTATGTAGCCCAATCCAATATGGGTACTAAATAAAAACTTGCCGCCAAGGCTCCGTTGTATGCCCCAGTGTATTTCGGTAAGCAAAGCGCTGCTAAGTTGATAGTGTTTTGTGTTACCAAAGCTGTATTTGGTTTGTAACCCGATATAATTGCCGGAATTATTGTTGGTGTTTTTTCCTTTGGTGCTTCTTTTGTTTATGTTGTACATATACTTTACTTCCGATTTAAAGTAGGGTACGGGTTTTGCTAAATCAAAGGTGAATTCGGCATCGCTGCCATGGCTGTTCATGCCCATGCCAATTCCAAAATTGTTTTCCCATAAAAATTTGTTGGAAAGGGGTAAGGCATAGCTTAAATCAAGGCCGTGGAAGCCAAGGTTTATTTTTGCAGCATTGTTTAAGTTGTTTGTGTTTTGGGCGTTTAACGCAAATGTTAAGGACAAAAGGATTAGGAAGAAAATTTTTTTCATTGTTCGTAGTAATTTTTGACAGGATAAAAGTATAAAAAAAGTTTTTTCCCACAATGTTTTTTACTCCTCAATTCTATTTTCATCAAAGGCCGAAGGTAGTAGCTTGGGTATAAATTTTACCACTAAGGGCAATAAAATAGCGCCTCCGGGCAATAGGAATATGGCCAAGCTGGGTATCGACTTAAAAATATCCAACAATTGGTCCTGTACTTTTTTTTGTTCGTCCTGCGATAAATCGCGCGTTGTGGACTGTGTTAGCAAAACCATAAGCTCCTTGCTGTCCTTTAGTTCCTTGTACAGACGTTTGCTGTTTCGGGTAATTAGCTTTTTAACCATCTTGCTGGAGTTGTTGTAAAAACTCTGCACAATATTTTTGGAACTTAAAAGGGCAATACTGTTTTTGTGTACGGTGTAAAACGTGTTAACCTCGTTAATGCTGTTTTCAACTTGCAACATTTGCAAACCAAGGTCTTGCCCCAGTTTATACAAAAAGCGTTCTTCGTTGCTGTCAATGGTTTTGTCGCTCCAAGTAGCCATGCAGGCCAAATCCACAAGATAGCGTTTTTCCAAGGGCATGTTAACGTGCGAAATGGCTTCGGAATAACCAATTTCGGTAGTCCTGTTGAAACGGAACGACGACTCGAAAAGTTTAATTAAACTATCGTCGTAAGCGTTTTTTACGGCTTTGGAGTTTAGTACGTCCAGCGATATGGTTTCAATGGCGGCTTCCAAGTTTTTAACATAATCCAGCGTTATGCTGTTTTGCTTTAAATAGTGTTGGTAGGCCAATACATCGACGTACAAAAGCGCATTGATAATATGGTAGTTAAAGTTTTTGGTTAAAATATTATCGTCTATCTGTATGCGCTTGTGTATTATTTTTTCAAGTTGTCCGCTGGATTTTTTTCCGCCCAACAAATCTTCAAAAAAAGACGTGCGCAAAGCGTCTATTTCGGTGTAAAAATTAATAACGCTATCAACAAACGGTGTTTTTGTTTTTGCAAGTGTGTGGGCGTGCAAAAAGGCCAGGCAGAGGTTGGTCTTGCCTATTTCCTCTTCGGTAAAATCGGCCTTGGTTACTAAGTTGTAAACTACCTTTAGGTTACTGCCGTACATAAAACCGCAGGAACGCAAAGCCAAATAGAACTCCGCTTCATTTGTTTTTATGAAGATTTGATTGTCAATAACATCAATTAGCAATTTTTTTATCCAACCACTGGCCGATGGGTTCATAATAAATCTTGTTTAACCTCGTAAAAGTAGTGTATTGTTGTATAAACCAAAAACCGTTTTATTAACAAAAAATATTGGGTAAATTGAAGGAATAGCGGCGGTTACTGTTCCGGAAAGCTAACACGTTCGCCAATAACCAACCCCCAGGAATCGACCAATCCTGCGTTAACCTCCAAAACATATTGTGCAGGGCCTTTTGAGGACAACGAGCTTTCGTCGAAAGGTTTTGCATTTTTTTGAAAGCTCACTATTCTTTTGTCGCTGCCTATATAAATAAGGTCCAAGGGTATTTTGGTGTTCTTCATATAAAAATAGCGTATTTCTTCGTTGTCGAAAACGAAAAGCATGCCCCTGTTGCTAAGCATCGTGCTGCGGTACATAAGCCCGGTTTGTATGTCGTACTCGGTATCGGCAATTTCTATATCCAACTTTACGGTTGTAGCGTCGGTTTTAAAAATAGTAAGTTCGCCTTCTTTTTTAAACGAAACTTCGGTTTGCTTTATTTCCTTTGGTTTTTCCTTGCACGACCAAATATTAAGGCTAAAAATGCCAATAATACAGACGAAAGCGATATGTTGTTTTAAATTCATTATTTAACAGTGGTTTTGGGTTTGTACATAAACATAAAATAAAGCCCGATAAATATAAACGGAACGCTTAACCATTGCCCCGTGTTTAGGCCAAGCCAGTTAATATACTCATCGCCTTGGGGTTCTTTTACAAATTCCACAAAAAAGCGTATGGTCCACAGTAGTACCAAAAACAAGCCGAAAAGAAAACCGGATTGCTGCCCCTTGTTGGTTTTTGAATAAAAATACCACAAAATTAAAAATACGAAAACATAGGCAAACGACTCGTACAATTGGGCGGGATGCCTGTACGGAACGGCCTTTAGGAGTTCGTGAAACTGCGGGTTGTCGGTTACGGCATTGTAGGCCTTTTGCACGTCCTTTATTCCGGTAAGCTGTACTATTTGGCTTTTGTAATATTCATCTTGAATAAAACGTACCCCGAAAACGGAATTGGTTACCTTGCCAATGATTTCGGAGTTTATAAAATTGCCAATCCTAATAAAAATAGCGCCCGAGGCCACGGCAATAACAATGCGGTCCAACAGCCAAAGCAAGGATTTGTACGTGTATTTTTTTCGGTACAGGTACATGCCTATTATAATGCCAATGGCGGCACCGTGGCTGGCAAGCCCTTGAAAGCCCGTAAATTCTATACCGCCCTTAAATTTAAATGGCAGGAAGATGCTGAAAAAATCTTCGGAAATTAATTCCGATTGGTAAAATAGCACATGGCCCAAGCGCGCGCCCAACATGGTGGCCAAAACGGTGTAGATAAACAAGGGGTCCAAATATTCCAACGACACTTTTTCTTTTATAAAAATACGTTTCATAATATACCACCCCAAAACAAAGGCCGCAACCCACATAAGGCTGTAAAAGTGCAATTTAAAATCGCCAATAATGTTTATTCCCGAAACGGGGTTCCAATCGAATTTTAATAGGTGTATCATGCTTGGGTTTTTATATAACTTTAAAAGACATTTGTTTTGGTTGGTTATTTTGAAAGTTCAACAACTTCAACTTCAAAAATTAAGTTTGATTTTGGCGGAATACCCCTGTTGCCATATTCGCCATAGGCCAAATGGTAGGGGATAAACAAGGTGGCCTTGTCGCCTACGTTTAATTGTTGGAGGCCTTCCTTAAAACCCGCAATCATTTTGGCGTTGGGGCTTAAATCGGCCGCAATAGGCGTATACATATTGGCGTCTCTACGGCCGGGGTTAACCATGTCGTGGGCCTCGGCTATGCTTAGTTTGCTGGTTTCAAGAAGTTTTCCGTTTTCGAAGTATAAGTTATAATCGGTTAAAGCTTTTGAGGTTTCCGAAAGCTTTTCGCCATTACCTTTTTCGCTTATAAAATACTGTAAGCCGGATGGTAGTTTTGTGGCTTGTTCTTTTTGTTTGTCAAATTTTTCCAAGGTTGCTTTTAGGCGGGCTTCGGCTTTTGCTTCTTTTTCTTTTTCGAGTTTTTGTTTTTCAATAAAATAATTGTTGAAAATTTTTGGGGCATCGAAACTTTTGGCATCTTTTCCTTTTCTAATAATATTCAATTCGTCTATAAAAATGGGGTCAATGGGGGCGTCGTTTTTTGTTTTTACGTTGGAAATGCTATCCTGAACGTCCAATCCTATAATTAGCTTGCCAAAAACGCTGTGCTTGCTGTCCAAGTGGGGTGTTGGTGCTTCAGTAATAAAAAACTGGCTGCCGTTGGTGTTGGGGCCCGAATTGGCCATGGACAGTATACCGGGGCTGTCGTGTTTTAAATTGGAACTAAACTCGTCGTTAAAACGATACCCGGGGTTATCGGAATTCTTTGGTGCGCCACCCTGAATCATAAAATTATCAATAACCCTGTGGAATTTTGTGCCATTATAGAACTTTTTGCCTTTATAAGCGCTATCTACCACGGTATTGGTGCCTTCGGCAAGCGATACAAAATTGGCCACCGTTACGGGGGTTTCCTTGTAGGTTAACTGGGCTACCATAGTGCCTTTTGTGGTAATAAACTCGGCATACAGGCCGTCGTCAAGGTTGGGATATTGCGCTTTGCAAGCGCTTAGGGTTAGCGCTGCCGAAATTAATGCGACTTTAACGGTTTTTAATGCTTTTGGCATAATTTATTGGGTATTGCTTTTGGTAATAGTATTTAAGGTTACTTGGCAAATTATGGGGGTATTGGTGTCTATTTTGTTATCGTCGCCATAATAGCCATAGGCTTTTTGCGATGGGAACAAAAAGGTAACCGTTTCGCCGGGTTTCATGAGTTTTAACCCTTCCCGAAGGCCGGTGAAAAGTTCTTCTTGGTCTATGGTATAGGTTTGGGTTTTTAGGTCTTCTTCACTATAAATAATATTGCCGTTAAGTGTTTTAATGCTGCAATTGTACGTTACAACATCGCCAAACTTTGGTGTGGGCAAGGTGTCGGTTTCTATTTTAGCGTCGTAGGTGTACCAAAACCCATT
Source organism: Flavobacteriaceae bacterium (assembly GCA_047975545.1). Classification (GTDB taxonomy): domain Bacteria; phylum Bacteroidota; class Bacteroidia; order Flavobacteriales; family Flavobacteriaceae; genus JBKEDS01. The sequence goes on from JBKEDS010000024.1 coordinate 54,850, forward strand.
TTCGGAAGTAATATAAGTACTGTTTTGCTGTTTTATATAATTGTTTATAAGGGCGTTTTCTTTTTCGTTTAAGGCCTTGTTTCGGGCAACCGATTCGTTTATAAAAGTGCCCGATTGTACCGTTATGGGGCGGCGTGCTTCCGGTTCTTTGCAGCCCACGGTAAAAATTGCAATAACAAATACCAAATATTTAATCATGGTTAAGCGCTTCGTTATATTCGGGCAATATACTAATAAATTTATCAACCGTTTCTTTTAGCGATAAATAACTTTTTCCGCCTGCCGCATTGGTGTGGCCGCCGCCGTTAAAGTGCGCCCTGGACATTTCGTTAACCGAAAATTGCCCCTTGGAACGCAAGGATATTTTTATAATGCCTTCTTGTTTGTCTTCAATAAAAATAGCGGCCAAAACCGTGTTTTCCAGCGATAAACCATAATTTACAACCCCTTCGGTATCGCCTTTTTTATGGTTGTATTGGTTTAGCTCGTCTTGCGAAAGCGTAATGTAAGCCGTTCGGTATTGTGGCATTACTTGTAAATTGTTCAGGGCTTTGCCCAATAATTGTAAGCGGCTGTAGCTATTGGTGTCGTAAACATTATTGTGTATTTGTGCGTTGTTGGCGCCTTTTTCTATAAGTTTGGCCGTAATAATATGGGTTTCGCTGGTGGTCGAAGCAAACCTAAACGAGCCAGTATCGGTCATAATACCCGTGTACAAACAGGTTGCTATTGTGGTATCGATATGTTTTTCTTCGCCCAGCATTTTTATAAACCTATATACCATTTCGCAGGTGGAGCTCATCTTTACGTTGCTGTACATGTAAGCAGCATAAGTGTCCGGGGCTTGGTGGTGGTCTATCATTATTTTTATGGCGGTGCTGTTTTCCAGTTCGGTTTCCATATTGCCCGCACGGTGCAGGGCATTAAAGTCCAAGGTAAAAAGAAGTTGTGCTTCCTTAATTATGGTATTGCAGGCTTGGGTTTGAAAATCGTACTTTAATATGGTGTTTTCCCCCGGCATCCATTTTAAAAAATTGGGGTAGTCGTTGGGCATAATAACCGTGACCTTTTGATTTAGCTTTAAAAGAAAATGATAAAGCGCCAAAGACGAACCAATGGCATCGCCATCCGGATTTTTGTGCGAAACGATTACAATGTTTTTTGGTGTTGCTAATAACTGTTTTACGGAGTCGATACTGTCTTTCTTCATCTATTTAAATTTCATCAAAAGCCTATGGTTTAGTTGTTTAGTTGTCTTGACGGGTAATGGTTATTGTTTGCCAAATGCCCATTATGGGCTTTCATAGGAAGCGAATATACAATATTTTTAAAATCTGTTAGGCTTGTTTTTCTTTATAAATGCCGTACTTTTGCAAAAACAACAACAAACACAAAATGGCAACAAACCGAACATTTACAATGATTAAGCCCGATGCGGTAGAAAATGGGCATGTAGGAGCAATATTAGAAAAAATAACAGCTTCGGGATTTAGAATAGTAGCAATGAAACTAACCCGAATGACCAAGGCCGATGCCGAGTCGTTTTACGCCATACACAGCGAACGCCCGTTTTTTGGCGAGTTGGTTGCGTTTATGACACGAGGCCCTATCGTGGCGGCCATATTGGAAAAAGATAATGCCGTGGCCGATTTTAGAACTTTAATCGGGGCCACCAACCCTGCCGAAGCCGCCGAAGGTACTATTAGAAAACTTTATGCTACCTCTATGGGCGAAAATGCCGTGCATGGTAGCGATAGCGACGAAAATGCTGCTATTGAAGGTGCTTTTCATTTTTCGGGAAGGGAAATGTTTTAAGTGAAGGAAAAATTTATTGGAATATAAATTGAAAAATCCCCAATATTGAACAGTATTGGGGATTTTTTTGATGGTTTTTAACCGTTCATCGAAATTAAAAACTCTTCGTTGTTTCGGGTTTGCTTAAAGCGTTCAATTATAAATTCCATAGCTTCCACGGGGTTCATGTCCGCCAAGTACTTGCGCATTACCCACATGCGTTGTATGGTGTTGTCGTCAAGCAGCAAATCGTCGCGACGGGTACTGGACGATGTAAGGTCGATAGCCGGGAAAATACGTCGGTTCGATATTTTTCTGTCCAATTGAAGCTCCATATTGCCGGTACCTTTAAATTCTTCAAAAATAACCTCGTCCATTTTCGAGCCAGTTTCGGTTAGTGCCGTGGCAATTATGGTTAAGGAGCCGCCGTTTTCAATATTTCGGGCTGCGCCAAAAAAGCGTTTTGGTTTATGTAGGGCATTGGCATCTACACCGCCACTTAATATTTTTCCCGAAGCAGGTTGTACGGTGTTGTAGGCCCTTGCCAAACGGGTAATGGAATCTAAAAGAATTACCACATCGTGGCCGCATTCAACCAAACGTTTTGCTTTTTCCAGAACAATATTGGCAATTTTTACGTGTTCGTGGGCTTCCTTGTCAAAAGTTGAGGCAATAACCTCGCCGCGCACGTTGCGCTGCATATCGGTAACCTCCTCGGGGCGCTCGTCTATTAAAAGTATCATTTGGTATACTTCCGGATGGTTGGCCGCTATGGCATTGGCAACATCCTTTAGCAACATGGTTTTTCCTGTTTTGGGCTGCGAAACAATCATGCCCCGCTGGCCTTTGCCTATGGGCGAAAATAAGTCCATAATTCGGGTGGATATGGTACTTTGTTTTTCGGCTATGTTGAATTTTTCCTTTGGGAACAATGGTGTTAAATGTTCGAAAGCTACACGGTCCCTAACCACATCGGGGTTTTGCCCATTGATTTTACTTACCTTGATTAAGGGGAAATATTTTTCGCCCTCTTTTGGTGGGCGTACATGCCCAAGGACGGTATCGCCCGTTTTTAGCCCGAACAAACGGATTTGCGATTGCGATACATAAATATCGTCGGGCGAGGATAGGTAGTTGTAATCGGAGGAGCGTAAAAAACCATAACCATCCTGCATAATATCCAGAACGCCCTCACTTTCAATAATGGCATCGAACTCAAAATCCGGCTCGCGATAACGGTTGCGGTTGTCCTTATTGCCGTTTTCTACCTGATTGCCATTGTTGCTTTTTTGGGTTTTATGCTGGCCTTTTTGTGGGTTGTTATCCTTTTTTTGTTGCTGCTGCGGTTTGGGTTGCTCGTTTTTTTGTTCGGGCTGGCTGCTTTGGTTGTTGGGCGTGTGTTGTTGTTTGTTGGCCCTTTCTTTTTGGTTGCTTGGTTTTTGTTTCTCGGCAACAGGGTTTGTTTTGTTGTTTTCCGCTGTTTTGTTTTCCTGCTTTTTGGCTGGTTCGTTTTGGGCAGCAGGCTTTTTTATACGCTGTCTTGGTTTTTTTTGTGTTTTTTGCGTTTCGCTAACCGTGTTGTCCTGGTATTCGGAAGCCGGAAGCTCTAAGGCGGTTTGCGCCGTTTTAGGGTTGGAGGCCTGGTGGTCCAGTATTTGGTATATTAAGTTTAATTTTTTTAATGAACGAAACTTAGGAATGTTCATTTTTTTTGCAATATCCTGAAGCTCAGATAGCTTCATGGTATTTAATTGGGAAATTTCAAACATTGATGTTTAAGTATAAATACGTTTTTTGAATTTAAGTATAAGATGTATTCTGAAAAAAAGATTTTTGTTGAGAGAATAACAATCTGTTATTGCGGTTGTTGAGAAATAACACTGCAAGTATACAACTTTATTTTAATTTTTAGCATTATTTTTTAAAAAGAACTGTTATTTTTGCAGTCGGTTATATAAAAATATATGTTACAACGCATTCAAACGGTATACCTTTTAATTTCGGCAATTGTTTCTGCTGGGCTTATTTTTGTGTTCCATTTGTGGGTAACAAACCAAGATGTTGTGGTGTATGCAAAGGATAATGTATTGTATTTGAGTTTGTTTTTAGGCTCGGCGTTATTATCGGTTATTAGTATTTTCAATTATAAAAATAGAAAGTCGCAATTTGTTTTAGGGCGGCTTAATATGATATTAAACTTTATTTTACTAGGATTTTTTGTATATCAATCGCTAAGCATATCTGGAGAAACCTTGGTTTCCGAGAAAGGTATTGGGATGCTTCTTCCTATTGTTTCTATCGTATTTTTGGCTCTAGCCAATAAAGCCATTAAAAAGGACGAAGATCTTGTAAAATCAGTCGATAGATTACGATAAACCTATCATCTTAGTAGTATTAGTGCGTTAAAAACCCGAAGTTTATGCTTCGGGTTTTTGTTTTTAAAGTCCCACAGTCGTAATATAATAAGGTGTTTTTCCTTAGGGTATTGCGGTTTTTTTCCCTCTTCCTAATTAGTGTTTCTGCTCTATTGTGCTGTTTATAATGGGTTTACATTTGTATACAATCAAATTTTAACCTTAACTCATCTTGATTTGTTTTAAGATAACTTAAGGTTGTTAACCGCCAAGGCGTAAACCGAAAAGCCTGTATTAAATAGAGTAGGTACCAAAAACAAATTATTATGGCAGTTTCAAATTACAACCCAGGTCAAGAACTATCGTCCATAGATTTTAGGTCCATGATTGGCGGCCCGCTTTCGTCGGTAGTCGAGGCACAGGCCCAAGCAGCCCTTTCTACGGTAGGATTTATTAAAAGCGTTGGTTTCGAACCCGATTCCGAAGACCCCACGACCGGCGAAATTACGCCCGGAGGCCCCGTTTACGTTAGCTTTAAGTACCCCAAGCAAACATCGCCTTTTATTGCTGCAAAAAATGGTATTATAGGCACGGTTGCTTTAGGCGGTAGTGTTAGTAACGCCGATTCTATCGTAAGTGTAATTATTACCTCGTCTTCCGGATCGGGAGCTAATATTGTTGCCACCGTTAATGGTGCAAATGGTATCGATTTGGCTATCCAAAACGGAGGCGAAGGCTATACGGCTTCCGATACCATTACCGTAACCTACAACAGTACCGCAACACCCTCGGCAGTAGAAACCGCCCAGGGAACCCTAACCGTTAGGGACGAGGATGCCGTTGCGGCGACCTTTGAGGAAATGAAACTTGAAGTGCCGTTGCTAACTATGGTGCCCATACCTTATTTAAGGGTGGACGAAGTGGTAATAGATTTTAATGCCAAAATAAACTCCATGGAGTACCGAAACGTGGCATCGGAGTTTAACGCCTCAAGCAGTTTCGCCTTAAAAAATAAGGTAGAAAGCAGTATTACGGCAGGTACCAGTGGGATAACTTCTTTATTTGCCAAAGGAGGCGCCAGTACCAAATTTACAAGTAGCGTAAACTTTAAGGTAAGCGCCTCGTACAAACGTACGTCCCGACAAGGCAGTAAGGTTGAAAAATCCTTCCAATTGGGTATTAACGTTAAGGCAAGCCAAGACGAAACCCCGGGAGGCATGGAAAAAATACTAAA
>JBKEDS010000070.1:0-4362 GCA_047975545.1 Flavobacteriaceae bacterium
GACAGCCCCCTGAACAGGCCGCATTCGCCAATGCCAGTTTTTCCTTTTTCACTTAGTACCAAAAACCACGTTTCCTTGGTTTTTAGTACGCCGCGTGACGTGCCTGCGGGTTGTTTAAAGTTTAAAATGTATTTGTGGTAGGTGGCCTTCACTGCTTAATTAACTGTTTTTTATTGTCGGCTTATGGTTTTTAGCTTAATTTTTTCGCCTGTTTTTATCACCGAAATATCAATATACTTAACCAATTGGTTGCTGGCTTCTTCAAATTGTTTTGCCTTTTTATTGGCATATTCGGGCGTGTAACCAACGGACATAACTACTTTATGCCCATTGCATTTGCCCATTCCGAGGTATAAAAATTCGCCTAATTCGGGTTCGCTTAGCGATTTGTCGTTTACGGGGTTAATAGAATTCATAATAATAGCTTCTTTAATAGTGAACGCTAAAATTATGGAATTATAAAATGGCTGAAGTTGTTTTAAAAAAGAATTTACCCACAACCTTTATTTATTTTTCAACAATTATATTTTAAAGTTCAATACTCTCCCCTATTTCCAACAGCATTAAATCTTTTCCCTTGTCGAAAAATTGGCGTTTGGCCTCTTCGTGGTCTATTTCAATATAGCCAAAAGTATCGTAATGGCAGCCCAGTACTTTGTCGCACTGCACAAAATCGCTGGCGGTAATGGCATCGGTTACATCCATTGTAAAGTTGCTTCCGAGGGGCAAAACGGCCAAATCTAATTTTGTGCGCAAGGGGATTAGTTTCATGTCCATGGTTAAGGCCGTATCGCCGGCTATGTAAATGTTTTTGTGTTCGCCCTCGATTACGAAACCGCCGGGCTGCCCGCCGTAGCTGCCATCGGGAAACGACGAGGTGTGTATGGCATTTACATATTTAAGCATGCCAAACTCAAAATCCCAAGCCCCGCCGTGGTTCATGGGGTGTACCTCCAGGCCTTTGTTTTCGTAATGGGTGGCAATTTCGAAATTGGAAACAATTATGGCATTGGTACGCTTGGCAATGGCTTCGGCGTCGAGAATATGGTCCTGGTGGGCGTGCGTTAGCAAAATGTAATCGGCTTTTAAGCTGTTAACGCTTATATGCGATGCTTTGGGATTGCCCGAAATAAAAGGGTCCACAAGTATGTTAACGCCATTAACTTCGATGCCTATGCTGGAATGGCCGTAGAATGTTATTTTCATGTGTTATGTTTTATTTTTTTCAACCTAAAAATTATATAAATATAGCAAACAAAATAGCAAATAAAAAGGTGCTTAGGGCTACTTTTTTTAATTCCTTATCCAAATCTTTCGGAATTTTGTTCTTATAAACCACTAACATATTTTGCATTAAAGGCAAAAACGCCATAAAACATAAAAACTGTTGGGGCGAACGGTAGTTTAGAAGAATATAAATGAATACACTGAAGAAAGCCGCCAATATCAAGGCGTAATGGTATAATTTTGCTTTTCTTCTTCCCAATTTAACAACCAAAGTATGTTTTCCCGCTTTGGTATCGTATTCCACGTCCCTCATATTATTTAGGTTAAGCACCGCAATACTAAGCAAGCCAATAGTAGTTGCCGGCAAAAACACCTGCCATTGCATGACTTTGGTGAATAAAAAACAACTGCCCGCCACGCTTAGCCAGCCAAAAAACAAAAACACGAAAATATCGCCAAAACCAGAGTATCCATAAGCATTTTTACCTACGGTATATTTTATTGCCGCTGTAATGGAGGCGATTCCCAGTAAAAAAAACAAAACGGAATAGCCAAAATATTCCTGTCCGAAAGCTTTGTAAATAAGCAATAAAGCCACAAAAAGCGTTATGATGATAGTGACAAACATGGCCCGTTTCATGGCCTTTGCCGAAATAATACCCGAAGCCACTAAACGCTGTTCGCCCTCACGGTTTTTATCGGTGCCTTTTATGCCATCGCCATAATCGTTTGCAAAATTGGAAAGTACCTGAAAGCCTACGGTTGTTGCAATGGCCAGCCAAAAAACAGAAGATTGCAACATATTTGAAGTCCCCAACGAAGCCCCAACAATAATACCCGAAACCGAAAGCGGCAAGGTGCGCAACCGTGCTGCCCTAAAAAACGCTTTTAATTTACCCATGGACTACGGAATCCATTTTTTTTCGAAATTGGGCTTGCGTTTTTCCAAAAAGGCGTTGCGGCCTTCAATGGCCTCATCGGTCATGTAGGCCAATCGGGTGGCTTCGCCCGCAAATACTTGTTGGCCCACCATACCGTCGTCGGTTAGGTTCATGGCAAATTTTAGCATTTTTATAGAAGTTGGCGATTTAGCCAATATGTCCTGCGCCCATTGGTAGGCCGTTGCCTCCAACTCGGCATGTGGGATTACGGCGTTTACCATGCCCATTTCGAAAGCCTCTTGGGCGGAGTAGTTCCGGCCGAGAAAGAAAATTTCACGGGCTTTTTTTTGCCCTACCATTTTGGCCAAATAGGCTGAGCCGTAGCCACCATCGAAACTGGTTACGTCGGCATCGGTTTGTTTAAAAATAGCGTGTTCCTTACTGGCCAGGGTTAAATCGCACACCACGTGCAGGCTATGACCGCCGCCAACCGCCCAGCCCGGCACCACGGCAATAACCGCTTTGGGCATAAAACGGATTAAGCGTTGGACTTCTAATATGTTTAATCTATGATAGCCATCTTCGCCCACGTACCCTTGGTGGCCGCGCGCTTTTTGGTCGCCACCCGAACAAAAGCTCCAAATGCCGTCCTTGGTAGATGGGCCTTCGGCCGAAAGTAGTACCACGCCTATATTTACATCTTCATTGGCATCGTAAAAGGCATCGTAAAGTTCGCTTGTGGTTTTTGGCCTAAAGGCATTTCGCACGTCGGGCCTGTTAAAGGCTATCCGGGCTACGCCGTTACATTTTTTATAGGTAATATCTTGGTATTCCTTAGCGGTTTTCCAATTTGCTTGCTCCATGTTTTGTATTTTAGTCAAAAATAGATTTTATTTCAATAATACGTTTATTTCTGTTCAAAAAAATAACGCTCTATCTTCCCTGATTCGCTAATTTATATTTGCTTTTTCACCTAAAATAATTCAAAAATCCCAACATTAAAATAAAAAAAGAAAGAAAAACGCATTAATTTAACAATAACCAGTTAATATAGAAATAAATAGAACCTCGTGTTGCTATAATATTACTTAATCAGTAATTTTGCACAAATTTTTTAGTCGAATTATAACCCGTTAACTTTATGATAATTAACATTACCCTTATTATAGCAATTCTTGTTGCTATTAACTTTTTGTTATTGAAATTTAGCTGCAATAAAACGGTTAGAAAAAACAAGACATCCAAAACTCCTGTAATTTTGCGTCCTGAGCTTAATGTTAAAACAATAAGCCCGCAACATTTGGCGCCAACAGGCAGTTTTTAACATCAAGTTACCCTTGATTTAAAACGGTAGTCGATAAAAAGATTAACAGGATATATAATGAACTACCTCGACGCAGAGCGTACGAGGTATCAAAACAAACGCAATTGATTTTTGTGAACCTTTTTGTATTTCGACTCATTTATTCCTTGATTTTGTAAATATTTCTTTATTACTTCTTCATTGGCATATTGCCCTACAGTATTGACATAATATCCACTCGACCAAAACTTACCGCCCCACAACTTCTGTTTAACTTCCGGATGAAGACGAAAAACCTCCTTTGCTGTTATGCTTTTTACTGTATTGGCAATCTTCTTCGCTGAAATCATTGGAACACTTTGAATTAGAAAATGACTATGGTTACCATCCAAACCTATTTCTATAAAATGAATTTCATAACGATTTTCTATTTCCTGACAAATCTGCTTCAAAGTATTACAAACTTCCTCTGTCAATACATCTCGTCTATATTTGATAGGAAAAACAAAATGATACAACAGTAAACTCTTATTATGACTCTTAAAAATATGTTCACTCATATTTTCAAAAATACATATCTTTACGCTACACCCGACGCAGAGCGTCGGGGAATTCTATTGATTAAAATTTATAAATTTGAAGTAGAAGTGAATTTACGCAAACGGGTTTTTAAAATAAATTTAATACGCAACTTTTTAAAATGAAACACCCATTATTAAGTTTTAATCACACAGCAGAATGTTAATTTTGGTGTTCCATGCCCGCACTGAGCTAGACGAAGTGTGACAAAAAACAATAAATATTAACACATGAAACCCTCATTGAGGGATTTAGCAAAGCCAAGGTTAAGGCCTCCACAAAAGGTCATGAATAAAAACAACAGACAGTAATCTTTCGGATTTTTGCTGTGTTATTTAATAAGCTTAAAATTAAATATTTAACTTAAATTTA
>JBKEDS010000072.1:0-21087 GCA_047975545.1 Flavobacteriaceae bacterium
AGAACGAATGCTATGAGCAAAATAGTGGTTTCTTACTTGTTATTTCACAAATACACGTTCTACCTATCCCCAAACACTAATTACCACGTGTTTTTAGACCAAGAACGCGCTGAAAACCAAACCATGGCTTTTAAAATAAACAGCATAACAAACAAAGGCATAGAGCTTACTTTGCTAAGCACAAATTTTGAAGCCCAAGAAAACATATCTAAAGAACTCGAAAAACTATGCAGCGAGCAAAAAAATTGCACCCGAAAAATTAACCTAACAAAAGCCAACTAACTAAAAACCAAAGTTTTTTCTTGCATATTATTATTACTCTTGTAGGCAAATAAACCTGTTAAACTACTATTTTTATGAAACCAAAAAACAAAACCAGCAAAGCCAAACTGGCGTTTAAAATGCTTGAAAAAGAGTTTAAAACCCTAAACAAAACCGAACAACAAAGTTTTTCCGGGGGTAATGGACCTACGGGGTATGATGGGCCAGGGGTGGCAATAGGAGATAATGTTTATAATCTATTAGATGAAATAATAATATACAGTTCCTCAAGCGGGACGGAACGTTTGACTATTACAGATGCTGGAGCGCTTTGGGCTACAACATCATACGGTAATGGAGGTAAAACATGGTATGAGGTTATGGGGTTTGAATTAGATCACGGTGCTGTGGGTCAAGCTATGTTAAACGGAGCAATCACTGCTGGAGCTGGAAATTATATAACCGCCTTACTAACAGGTGGGAGTTTTACGTGGGTTTCAGCAGTTGTGGGAGGGGCATTAGGAGGACATGCTGAGTGGTCAAATCAGTTTTCTGAGTGGGAACAGAATATTTTAAATAATAGCAGCGGCAGTAGCGGATATTAATTAGAGAACTATTTTCAATGAAGATATATAACTAAACTTTCATGCATATTATGATATAATTACAAGCCTTTTCATTGGGAGCTGAATTTTTAAACACATCAAGGATTTAGTGTAATAGTTAAGTAACTTACCTCAACAAAAAGACATGAACAAAACAATGAGCCATGGAGGTTGGGTTATTTTGCCAAATGTTTAAAAAACTAAAATGTTAAACTTATTCGCATGAAAAAGTCTCTGTTTTATTTAAAAAAATTACTCACCTATTTGATAGTACTTTTTTTAATACATATATTGATGTATTTTTTTAGTGGCAATTCAAATAATATAGATCTTGTAGAGTACCTAAACAACAAGCTATTCTTTATAATAGCATTTAGTTTTGTTATAAGTTTAATTGATTTCTATAATCGCTTTTATGTTCCATGAAACAATAATAGGGCAACAACTAAATTTTCAACATGAATTTCTATAAATTAAAAACCAAAGTTTTTTCTTGCATATTATTATTACCCTTGTAGGTAAATTAATCTGTTAAACTAATATTTTTATGAAAACCAAACAAAAAACCAACAAAGCCAAACTGGCGTTTAAAATGCTTGAAAAAGAGTTTGAAACCTTAAACAAAACCGAACTGCAAAGCTTTTCTGGGGGTAATGGGCCTACGGGGTACTATCAAAACCTACCAAGTACAGATTGTGTAATACGGGTGTTTGATTACCTTGATGGAATACCCGATAATTATAACCAATATGTAAGTTGTATTCAATCTGAATTGGGTTATGCTACAGGAGACACTGGAGGTGTTTATTCTGTGGATTTTGCTACAGTAGGTTCTTATGGAGGCTTAAACGTTGTTGAATTAGGAGCAAGTTACGCATCGACAACTAATGGTAGAACCACATCTGGCGGCCATAGGGTAATGATGGTGTTTACCAATGAAATCGGCGATCATGCTGTTATAGTTGAAAGTTATAATGCTAATACAGGCGAGGTAATCTATAGAGACCCAACCACCAATACATCAGGAGTTCATGATGTCGGACAGTCTGCCGGCAATTTTTACGAAGTAAGACGTTAATAAAAATGAGGATTAAACGCAATATACCATACTTTATAATACTCTTTTGTTTTTGGTACACACCCTGTTCCTCTCAGGATAATTGGGACAAACCACCAGTTGATCAAGATTATGTAATCTACAACAAACCAAGTTTATTAAATGAAAAACAAGGTTTGGACTGTTTTGAAGGCAACAAATTATTAGAAAAATTAATGATTTGCGGAACTAATCAACTTATATCAAAAAGACAGGACTTTATTGCCTTTAATATTGTTGGATCTAACACCAACAAGGACGGAGCAAGGTTAATCAGTTTTGAAAAAGAATGGCAACGAACAAAAAAGGATATCAATCTTTTTACAGACATCTATTGGAAAGACCAAGTGTACTATTATAACAAAAACGAAGTGAAGACCAAGTTTAACGCCGACACTGTTCTTTCCTATTCTTTTAAACTAAAACCTGAATATTTTTACAAATCGAGAGGTAAAAACATTTGGGTTTTAAGCCGATATAAACAAGGGGAGCCTATAATTAGAACATATTGTTTGTATGATGATATTTCTGAAAAAAAATTACAACAATACAAAGCAGAAATTGAAAATGCGTTTATCTACGCTACTAACAAGCCTTTGGTAAGGCCAAGTGAATTAGAAGCCATGTCCCTATCGCTGAATAAACCCGAGGTTTTTGATAAAGCATATAATAGGGAATGTTTTCAAGATAATGCAAAACTTAATAGGATGTTTACCTGCGTAGGGTATCAATTGTGGTCAAAGCCTAATAATTTTGTTGTTTTTTTTCCTTCAAGGGCAATTATTGCAGAAAACAGGGACTTTGGAGAAGCTCTTACAAGTCGTTTTCCGTTGTTAAAAAAAAGTACCGTAGATGTTCAGCACGTTTACCAATTAAGTGCTGAAATCAAACATGCTTTGGGTGACGACGCCTATAAAAACTGGAAGAAACATGTAACCTATTTGCCCCAAGAAGAATCGTTAAGAAAGTTTAATGCCGATACTGCAATAACCTACAATATAAAACTTAAACAGAAAGATTATTACAAACAGGAATTTGGTAATATTTGGGCCTTAACCATACAAAAAAAGGGAAAAGGCTATATAACGCTTCATTGCCTATACAAAGACATGCCGGAAGAAGAGCTTAATGTTTATAAAAATGCAGTAGAAAGTATTTTTAAATACCACTAACACATGAACATTAAAGCATTAACAACAACAGGGTTATCCTGCTGTTTAATTGGCTTTGCTTTAATTGGTTTTAAACCCAAAAGCATACAAAAACCCTATACCGAAGAGACCTTTAGTTTTAAAACACAAAACGACTCCATAGCCTTAACAGGCACGCTTAGTATCCCCGATAATTTCAACGATAAAAGTAAAGCGGTTATTTTGGTGCCTCCACCACACCCAGCAGATGAAGATTATAATGGCTTTTATAGTGTTTTAGCCAATAAATTGGCGCAACAGAACATTGCAGTATTGGGGTATAACAATCGGGCATTTACAGATTCTATTTATGCTAAAAGTAAAAATTACACTTTTTTAAATCAAGTTACCGATATACAAAATGCTTTTTATGCCTTAAAACAAGATAAACGCTTTAAGAATATAAAAATTGGTCTTTTGGGTCATAGCCAAGCAGGAACTTCAGCAGCTATTTTAGCCCATAAAAGCAAGGATGTAGATTTTGTTGTGAACATGTCTTCGCCGGGTATTTCGGGGGTAACTAATAATTACGACAATACAGTTCAGTTAATAAATGCTTTTTTTAAAAAGTATACTGAAAATGAAAAAGAAATAGCCCTTCATGTAAGAAAGCAATATTTGGAAATAATAGATACTACGGCTCAAGTAAATTTAATTAGTGATTTTCTATATAAAAATGCTATTGAAAATTTTTATCTATATGCAGAAGCATATCCGAAAATTTTTGGTGAAAATCCTCCGAAAAAAGAATATCTTAAAACACCTTCCCCTGAAGAAATTGCTATTGTAAAATTTAAACCTTCGGTTATTTACTCAAAAATCATCTGCCCAACACTAATTACTTTTGGGGAGATGGACGAAATACTCAACGCCCCAAAAAACACAAACGGTTTTAAGCACATTTTTGATAGCGTACATAAAACAAACTATAAAATAATTACTTTCGACAGCCTAAACCACTCGTACGAAATATTTAAGGAAACCGACCTTATTCCTAAAAACACGATACGTTACCATGGCAAAGAAAAGCCAAAACTGCAAATACAAACCGCTGTTTTCGATAGCGTTGCCCATTGGATAAACACACTATAACAAATGCTAAACCTTTTTATAATAGATTATAACGACGCCAACAAACATCGGGGCGGTATTAAAACCTATACCAATAATTTAACGGAAGTTGCTAACACCGAAAAAACAAGTCAAGGAAACAGAGATACTTATTTGGTTAAAGTTAAGTTTGATAACGGTTTAAAAACAAACTACGGCGCATCACTCAATATATCGCAGGAAACCAAAGGAACGGCAGAAATAGTGGTTAATAGCCGAAAACTTATTTACCGCTTCTTTGATAATCTTAAATACACATTCAACAAGTAATTTTTTTATTCTTAAATGGTAAACGTACGCTTTTTCTTATGGTCGCTTTCGTTGTAGCGCTTAACGCATTCGTGGTAAATTTTTATGGCCTCATCGGCATTGCCCCAACCGCCAACGTCTACTTTTTTCTTTTCCAAATCCTTGTATACTTGGAAAAAATGCTCGATTTCCTTTAATCGATGTGGGTTTAAATCGTTTATATCGTTGTTGTTGCTCCAAATAGGATCCGAAACGGGTACGCAAATTATTTTTTCGTCGGGCCCTTTTTCGTCGGTCATGTGGAACACGCCTATTGGCCTAACTTCCATAACCACCATGGGGTAGGTGGGTTGGTGGCCCAATACCAAAACGTCCAAGGGGTCTTGGTCCAAGGCCAGGGTTTCGGGCACAAAGCCGTAATCGCCAGGGTACATCATGGACGAAAACAACATACGGTCGAAACGTATTTTATGCAGCGCAAAATCGTATTCGTATTTATTGCGGCTTCCTTTGGGTATTTCAATTAAAACGTCGAACGTTACTTGCTTCTTTTTCTCACTCATTTCTAATATTTTTTAGCTGGGCAAATGTACAGAACGCTTTAACATTTAACAACTAAACCCCGCTATTTATACATTATATTTTATTTAACTTCGTGTAATACCAACATAAACCTTAATTATGGCTCGACTAAACTACCAATGAATACCTTCCCAAAATTTCAATCTTAACACAAAAAACCTGGGTAAATTTCAACCCTATATAACAATTTCAACTTTAATTCGTTGTATCTTTCGGCACGGAATTCCAAAAAAAACACCAATCGTAATTCATCAATCCATTTTGAAACACTTTTTCCTGTTTTTCATTTTAACCGTTTTTTGCCAAGCCCAAAATAAAATAAGCATTAGCGGCACCATAACCGATAGCAGCAATGGCGAAACCTTACTTGGTGCAACCGTTTATTTGCAAGGCACCAATATTGGTACTGTAACCAATGCTTATGGGTTTTTCTCTTTATCGGCTACAAAAGGCGAATACACACTTGTAGTGTCGTATGTTGGCTACGAAACCCAAAAACAAACCATAAATTTACAAGCCGACCTAAAGCAGGATATTGAATTACAAGAATCGGCTACGGCTTTAGATGAGGTGGTTATTACTGCCGAAGAAGGCGAAACCGTTAATATCAAGGCCCCACAAATGAGCGTGTCCAAGCTTAGCGCACAAACCATTAAGCAAATGCCCGTGGTGTTGGGCGAGGTCGATGTGCTAAAATCCATAGAAATGCTGCCCGGGGTTACCAAAAACGGCGAGGGGTCGTCGGGGTTTCATGTTCGGGGCGGGGCGGCCGACCAAAACTTGGTATTGTTGGACGAGGCTATTATTTACAACACCTCGCATTTTTACGGGTTCTTTTCGGTTTTTAATGCCGATGCCATTAAGGATATAAAACTTTATAAAGGCGATATTCCGGCAAAATATGGCGGACGTATTTCCTCGGTTTTGGATATTCACCAAAAAGACGGCAACCGAAAACGGTTAGCGGTTAACGGCGGCATTGGGCTTATTTCCAGCAGGCTGGCCATAGAAGCGCCTTTGGTGGCCGATAAAAGTTCTATTTTGGTGGCGGGCAGGACCTCCTACGCCCATTTGTTTATGCCTTTAATGGAAGATACAAAGGACGATAAACTTTCGTTTTACGACCTAAACCTAAAAACCAACTACACCTTTAACAAAAACAACAAACTGTTTTTATCGGGCTATTTTGGGCGCGATGTGCTTAATATTTCGTCCATTCTCGAAAATAATTACGGCAATGCCACGGGCAACCTACGCTGGAACCATGTGTTTAACGATAAGCTGTTTTCCAATTTATCGTTTATTTACAGCAAGTACGATTACCGTTTTTTATTGGATTTTATTGAATTGGATTGGACAGCCGATATTTCAAACCTCAACTTAAAATACGATTTCGGCTATTACGTAAACAACAACTTAACCCTCGATTTTGGGTTTAGCGCCTTAACCTATAATGTTAATCCCGGTATTGTAAAGCCTTCGTCGGAAACCTCATCGGTTAATTACCGGAAATTAGACGAAAAACGGGCTTTTGAAGGCGCTTTTTACGCCAGTGCCGAACACCAATTATCCGATAAGCTAAGCCTTAATTACGGGTTAAGGTACAGCCAATTTTACAGGCTTGGCGGACAAAGCATAACCCATTACGTTAACAACCAGCCCGTTGTTTACAATCCCGATTTGGATATTTACGAAAGAGGCAAAACCAATGGCGAAACGTATTACGGTAAAGGCAAAAATATAGCCACCTACGGCAATCTGGAGCCGCGTTTCGGGGCATCTTATCAACTTAACGGGCAATCGTCCGTAAAAGCAAGCTATACGCGGTCTACGCAGTATTTACATTTGTTGTCCAACACAGCAACGGTAACGCCCTTGGATGTTTGGACCCCCAGCGGAACGTACATTAAGCCCCAAAAATCCCATCAGTTTGCGGCGGGCTATTACAATAATTTAAATAATAGTACCTATTCGCTTGAAATTGAAACGTATTACAAACAAATTAAAAACAGGGTAGATTACATCGACGGCTCCGATTTAATAGGCAACAACACCATTGAAACCGAAATTTTAAATGGCGAAGCACGGGCTTACGGTCTTGAGGTTTTATTTCGAAAAAATAAGGGCAAGCTTACGGGTTGGTTGGCGTACACCTTGTCGAAATCCGAGCAGCGTACCTTGGGTGGTAATGCCGGAGGCCCCGGAATAAACAATGGGGCATGGTACAATACCGCCTACGACCGCACCCACGACCTATCGCTAACCGGAAACTATAAATTAAGCGAAAAATGGAGCATAAGTTCAAATTTAGTGCTTCAAACCGGGCGTCCGGTAACCTACCCAAACGGGCAATATACTTACGAAGGCTTATCGGTAGCCACCTATTCCAACCGCAACAAAAACCGTTTGCCCGCTTACCACAGGCTTGATTTGGCGGCCACTTACACGCCCAACAAAAAGCCCGATAACCGCTGGAAGGGCGAATGGGTTTTTGGTATTTACAATGCGTACAATAGGCGGAATGCCGCTTCAATTTCATTCACCCAAAACGACCAAACAGGCCTAAACGAAGCCACAAGGCTTTCGGTTTTTGGTATTATTCCATCGGTAACTTACAACTTCAAATTTTAAAATTATGGCACGCTATATATTCTTTTTAACACTTGTTTCTTTTCTTTTTCAATCTTGCGAAGATATTATTGATGTTGAAGTTCCAACAGGACAAACTCGATTGGTTATTGAAGCGTCCTTGGATTGGGAAAAAGAAACATCGGGAAATGCGCAAACCGTTAAACTAAGCACTACAACCCCATATTTTGAAACCGGTACCAACAGTGCCGTTACCAATGCCACGGTAACCGTTACCAATTTGGGTACCGATGAGGTATTCAACTTCACCAACCAAAATGACGGCACGTATACAACAAACAGCTTTGTGCCAATATTAAACAACGAATATCAGTTGGAAGTTATTTACAACAACCAAACCTATACCGCCACCGAAACCTTAACCGCAGTACCCGATATAAAAAGGCTTAGCCAATCGACCGACGGCGGCTTTGATAGCGATTTATTGGAGGTGAACGTTTATTTTGACGATCCTGCCGATGAGGATAATTTTTATTTAATCCGTTATTATGAAGAAGGCGATTTGTTCCCCTATTTTGAAGCGGCTTCCGACGAGTTTTCAAACGGAAACGAAATGCACGATTTTTTTGAAAAAGACGACGACGAGGATAACAACCAAGCCCCCTTTCAAGTGGGCGATGTGGTAGATATTAGCCTTTACGGTATTTCCGAACCGTATTACAACTACATGCGCATACTTTTGGAGCAATATTATTCCGGAGGCAGCCCGTTTTCGTCCAATGCTGCCGAAATAAAGGGAAACTGCATAAATACAACAAATGCCGATAATTATCCGTACGGGTATTTTAGGGCAACGCAAGTAGTTAAAGTCCGTTATACGTTTCAGTAAAAAGCTAAGCCGGTTTATGCAGCAACCGTGTAAGTTTTATGGACAAATCGGTTAGTATAATTTTGGAGTTTCCGTTGCGCTCAACATGGTAAATGGCATCTTGTAGCTCGTTGCTAATGTCCATAATGTTGTTGCCGTGTATGTAGGGTGCAAAATTTTCCAATTTAAAGCCTTGGGTTTTGGGTTCTAAGTACACCAAATCGGCAGCTTTGTAGTTTAGCAAAAGGGCTTGCCTAAAAAAGTCCAAGCAAAAATTTAAAAACTGCTTTTGGGTTTCGCGGCCCGTTTTGGCAATATCCTCGCTCCACGAAATTAAATCGTGTATGGCGGCCTTGTTGCCTTTGGCCTTAAAGGCGCTTCTAATCCAAAATATAAACCAGGTTTCAAACTGGATATCTTCGGAATCTTGGTACACCAAATCGCAGGCCTTGTTAAAATTTCCGTTGGCTTGGTGGGCCAGTTTGGTGGCAACGGCATCCTCAATATTGTATTTTTGTTTTAATCCGGCTTTAATATCGTTTTCGGCCAAGGGCGGAAAATGCAGTATTTGGCAGCGCGAGCGTATGGTATTTATAATTTGCGTATCGTCTTCGGCAATTAAAATAAAAATGGTTTTGTTGGGCGGTTCCTCAATAAGTTTTAGCAATTTATTGGCTGCCGAATCGTTTAGTTTTTCGGCCATCCAAATAATCATAACCTTAAATCCGCCTTCGTAGGCTTTTAGCGAAAGTATTTTAACAATTTCCTGCGCTTCATCAACCCCAATTTGTCCCTGTTTGTTGTCTACGCCAAGGAGTTTATACCAATCGAATAGATTACCGTAGGGCTGTTCGGTTATTAGTTTGCGCCATTCTTCCATATAAAAACCGGAAACGGGCTTGCTTTTTACCTTATCGCTCGTGGTTACGGGAAAGGCAAAATGCAAATCGGGGTGCGATAAATGGTTAAATTTTATATTGCAGGCCTCGTTGCCCGTATTGTTTTCGCCCGAGGTGTTTTTGCAAAGCAAATACTGCGCATAGGCAATAGCCATGGGCAATGTGCCGGAGCCTTCCGGACCCACGAACAATTGGGCATGCGGTATCCTGCCATTATCGACACTTTGCGTTAAGTGGTTTTTTATATGGGCTTGCCCCAAAATATCTTGAAAAAGCATCGTACAAATATAGGGGTTTGGCTATATATTTTGGCTTAGTATATAGCAAAATTTAAACAGAACATCTGCAAGGCTTCAAAAAAACCTTGTAGCTTTAATGGTCTGTTGCGGTTTTTTATCCACTTCCGAAAATAAGGTGTAAATTAACCAAAATACCGCCCCTATGTAAGGGTTTAAATAGTTACATTTGAATGATTTTCAGAACAACATACAAAATGAACCACATAAAAGAAACAAAATTTTTATTCGCCCTAACACTAATTATTTCGCTTTATGCAAGCGTTGTACACGCCTACAATATAAAAGGCGATAATGATGTTTGGACGGTAAATATTGAAAACCAGCAAGCCTTAAATGTTGTGTTTTTTATCCCGACCGATTTTCCTTCCGACGACAAAACGGTAGAAAGCCGCATTGCGCTTATTTCCGACATGATGCTGTACATACAGGCATGGTACAAAAAGCAAATGGATGTTGCGGGCTTTGGCGCAAAAACATTTGGGTTGTTAACCAACCAAAAGGGACAAGTACGGATAAACCTTGTTAAGGGGCAGCACCCTACGACCTATTACGGTGGAAACTCAAATTTGGTAAAAGAAGAAGTTGATGCGTATTTTGAAAAACACCCCGAGTTTAATTCCAGTGTACACACCTTGGTACTGGGCGATTATGGCAGCAAAATCGGGTTTCAGGGCATTGGCTACTGGTGCTATGCCACTTCCGAGGATTTTACCCTAACCGATACGGGTGAGGAGTTTCACGGCTTCAAACTAAAAAATGCGGCCCGATTAGGCGGTATTATGCACGAATTGGGGCATGGCTTAAATTTACCGCATAATTGCCAAACGGCGGCGCAAGTGCCCAATGTGGCCTTAATGTCCAACGGTAACCGGGTGTATGCCAAGTCGCCCGAAAAAATATTTTTAACCCAAAGCAGTTGTGCCATTTTAAGCAACAATGCACTGTTTAATAAAACTACAAACGGTATTTTGTATTATAAAGAAATGCCCGCCACGGTGGTAAAAACACTTTCAATTGCCAAAAACACCGCTTTAAAAACAATACACATAAACGGAACGTTTACATCCAACACGGCAATTCCTTACGTATATGCGGGCTTCGATTTTATTAGCGACAACGCCAACCCACCAAACGACAATTACGACGAAATTACCTATTTAACCGTTCCCGTAAAGGAAAACGAAAATTTGTATTCGTTTGATATTGAAGTTGCGTATGCCGATTTGTTCAACAATTTTCAAGAAGAAATAAAGGACGAAGCGGTTATCGAAATTAACTTAATTTCCGAAAACGGATTCCGATTGGTGCCGTATTCGCACTATTACACTACCGATATTGCCACACAAATACCCAATACCGATATTGAGTTGGATTATACGGCCTTTAACCTATCCGATAGGTCGGGCTGGAGCATAACGGCAAATTCGGCTCCCGAAAACAAAACCGATACTTTTACAAATATGATTGATGGCAACGAAAGTACCTTTTGGCATTCCAATTGGCCGTACTCGGTAGAAAAACACGGGCCGCACACCATAACAATCAACATGGGCACCACCAAAACCATAAACGGTATATACCTATTATCGGCAAGGTCCGGCACGCAATTTAGGCCAAAACACGTAACGGTTTTAACCAGTTTGGATAATAAGAATTGGGATGAAGCAAACAAAACATTAATTCCCGCAATAGAGGCCGCCGAACGCTTTACAATAGATTTTGAAAAACCCGCAGAAGCCCGGTTTATTAAAATTTTGGTAGATGAAATTTACAAAAGCGGAAAAGGAAAAGTAGAAAACTTAGTACTTACCGAAGTTGATGTGTTTTAAACTATTGATAAAAACAAAAGAGGCTGTCTTTACTTTTCAAGACAGCCTCTTTTTATTTCACAACTTCTTTTCTTCTTCCTTATAATTCCAAAGCCTTTTTAATATCGTTGTTCATTAAAAGCTCAACAGGATTTTCCAGGGCTTCTTTTACAGCTACCAAAAACCCTACCGATTCTTTACCATCTATAATGCGGTGGTCGTAGGATAGGGCTATGTACATCATGGGGTGTATTTCTACCTTACCGTTAACGGCAATAGGGCGCTCTATAATATTGTGCATGCCCAAAATACCACTTTGCGGCGGATTTATAATGGGTGTGGACAACATACTGCCAAACACACCGCCATTGGAAATGGTAAAGGTACCGCCCGTCATTTCATCTACCGTAATTTGTCCATCGCGCGCACGTAGGGCCAAGCGTTTTACTTCGGCCTCGACCCCCCTAAAACTTAAATTTTCAACATTTCGCATTACGGGTACCATAAGGCCTTTAGGGCCGGAAACCGCAATACTAATATCGCAAAAATCGTAGGTAATCATTTCCTTTTCGTCAATCATCGAGTTTACCGCAGGGTATAGTTTTAAAGCCCTAACCACGGCCAAGGTAAAAAAGCTCATAAACCCAAGACCAACACCGTGCTTGGCTTTAAAGGCTTCTTTATACTCGTTTCGTATGGCGTATATGGGCGACATGTTAGCCTCGTTAAAGGTGGTTAGCATGGCGGTACTGTTTTTGGCCTCGACCAATCGCTCGGCCACCTTACGGCGCAGCATGGATAGTTTGCTTCTTGTAGTGCCACGGTTTCCGCCTGTTGGCGTACCCATGGACGGTACGGCTTGTACGGCATCTTCTTTTGTTACCCTGCCGTCTTTTCCTGTTCCGGAAATTGTAGCGGCATCAATGCCTTTTTCGGCCAGAATTTTTTTGGCTGCCGGGCTTGCTGTTCCGGTGGCATAGGTTGTTTGCCCCCTGGCCCCCGAAGGAGGAGCAGGAACAGCTTCTTGTTTAGGTTGGGCTTCTACTTTAGGTTTTGTGTCCTGGGTATCCGCCCCCGCTTTGGAAGCTGGTGGGCTTGCACTGGTATCGATTAGGCATACTACGGCGCCTACGGCTACGGCATCGCCTTCTTCAGCTTTAAGGGTTATTATCCCACTGGCTTCGGCAGGAAGTTCCAAGGTGGCCTTATCGCTATCGACCTCGGCTATGGCTTGGTCTTTTTCAACATAATCGCCGTCTTGAACCAACCATGTTGCAATTTCAACTTCTTTAATAGACTCGCCCGGCGAAGGCACTTTCATTTCTAAAATCATGTGCTTTAATTTTATTTTTTTAATTGACTATTTTATTCTTTTACGGTACCAAAAACGGTATCGATAACGTGTTTTTGGCGCTTTTTGTCCCGTGTGCTCGATCCCGGTGCGGGTACGGAGTTGTAGGGCCTGGACATACATTCCAGCTTAACCAAATCCAAACGTTGCATTATGTGGCTCCAAGCACCCATGTTTTTGGGTTCTTCCTGCGCCCAAATATAGCGTTCAATATTGGGATAACGGTTAATAACGGCTTGTATTTTTTCAAGGTGAAGCGGAAACAACTGCTCTATCCTAACCAAAGCAACCGCTTCGTTTTTCAGGTTTTCGCGCTCGGCCAACAAATCGTAATAGAATTTACCGGTACAGAACACCAGCTTTTTAGCTTTGCTTGGGTTTATGGTGTCGTCTATAACTTCTTGAAATTGCCCCGTGGCCAGTTCGTTTAGGCTTGAAACGGCTTTGGGGTGGCGCAACAAACTTTTTGGCGTAAACACTACTAACGGTTTGCGGAAACTGCGTTTCATTTGGCGGCGTAATAGGTGGAAAAAGTTGGCGGGTGTTGTACAATCGGCAACCGTCATGTTATCGTTACCACATAATTGCAAATAGCGTTCGATTCTTGCCGAAGAGTGTTCGGAACCTTGCCCTTCGTAACCGTGGGGCAATAGTACCACGATGCCGTTTTGTGATTTCCACTTATCCTCGGCAGCCGATAAATATTGGTCGAAAATTATTTGGGCGCCGTTGCTAAAATCGCCAAATTGGGCTTCCCAAATGGTTAGGGTGTTGGGTGTTGCCATGGCATAGCCGTAATCGAAGCCCAACACGCCGTATTCGGACAAAAAGGAGTTGTAAATGTGCATAATGCCTTTGTTGTCCGGATTGGTATTTAGTAAATTAATACGTTCTTCTGAAATTTCGTCGCGCAAAATAGCATGGCGATGGCTAAAGGTGCCACGCTCCACATCCTGCCCTGAAATGCGTACGTTAAAGCCTTCTTCCAACAAACTGCCGTAGGCCAAGGTTTCGGCCATGCCCCAGTCTAAGGTATCGGTTTCGAATACCATAGTGGCGCGGCCTTCCAAAATACGTTCGGCCTTGCGTACAAATTTAACGCCTTTTGGTGCTGTTGAAACGACTTTTGATATGTATTCTAATTTGTCCTTTGGGTATGTGGTTGCTACGGTTTTTAGCATACCTTCCAAGCCTTGGCGCTTAAAGCCTTTCCAGCGTTCCTGCATAAATTCGCGAACTTTGGACGATTCGGAGGCTTTCGATTTTTCGTACTCGCTTTCCAAGGTGGCCTTAAATTCTTCAACTACACCGTTAATATAAGTATCGTCTACCGTGCCTTCGGCTTTTAATTTATTGGAATAAATTTCCAACGGATTAGGGTGTTTTGCAATGGATTTGTATAGGTTGGGTTGGGTAAACCGTGGCTCATCGCCTTCGTTATGGCCATATTTTCGGTAGCCCAATAAATCGATATACACATCTTTTTTGTATCGCATCCTGTAATCCAAAGCCAGCTCTACGGCGTGCACCACGGCTTCGGCATCGTCGGCATTTACATGGAGTACGGGCGAAAGGGTTACTTTGGCCACATCGGTACAATAGGTGCTGGAGCGCCCATCCAAATAATTTGTGGTAAAGCCAATTTGGTTGTTTACCACAATGTGTACGGTACCGCCTGTTTTGTAGCCGTTAAGTTTGCTCATTTGCGCTACTTCGTACACAATGCCCTGCCCTGCTATGGCGGCATCGCCGTGTACCACGATAGGTATTATTTTGGAGTTGTCGCCTTGGTAATCGTCGTCTATTTTGGCCCGGGTTATGCCTTCGGCCACCGATGCTACGGTTTCAAGGTGCGAGGGGTTTGGTACCAAATTCATTTTAATATTTCGGCCGTTTTGGTAGGTTTTGTCCAAGGTTAACCCCAAGTTGTATTTTACGTCGCCATCGATATGGGCGTCTTCAAAATCCTTTCCGTCGAACTCGCTAAACAACTCGTTAAGGGGTTTTCTAAAAATATTAACCAGGGTGCTTAAACGCCCGCGGTGCGCCATACCCAAGACGCATTCTTCTACATTGTACTTTTCTACGGCATAAAACAACACGTTGCTAATGGCCGGGATTAGGGATTCGCCCCCTTCCAACGAAAAGCGTTTTTGCCCGACGTATTTGGTTTGTAAAAAGTTTTCGAAATTTACGGCTTGGTTAAGTTTGGAAAGGATGTATTTTTTCTTTTCCAACGAAAAATCGGGCTGGTTGTCGTTAACATTAAGTTTGCTTTGCCACCATGTAATAACTTCGGGGTTGCGCAGGTACATGTACTCGACCCCGATGGAACTACAATATATTTTATTAAGGTGAACCAAAATATCGCGAAGTGTTGCGGGACCCAAACCAAGGATTTCCCCGGCGTTGAAAACGGTGCTTAAATCGCTTTCGGAAAGCCCGAAATTTTCAATGGCCAAGGTTGGCACATAGGTCCGGCGTTCGCGAACGGGGTTTGTTTTTGTAAACAAATGCCCGCGCATGCGGTAGCCGTCTATAAGTTTGGCTACTTGGAATTCCTTTTGAAGGGATTCCGGCATTTGTGTTGGAGCCGTTATAGTTTTAGCGGCTTCGGTTTCGTTGGTTAAGCCATAGCTTTCGGAACCAAAATCGTAGCCTTGAAAAAAGGCCCGCCAACTGGGCTCCACGGTGTCGGGATTTTGCAGGTATTGGTCGTATAAATCGGCAAAATACGAGGTGTGTGCTGCATTTAAAAATGAAAATTTATCCATTATATTTTTTTATTCGCTTCAGTTTAGTCAAATTTGGGGTAAAAATACAATATTTACAAATATTACTGATTTCTTTTTGTTATATTTAACCTGTTAAAAACTCTTACATTAAATAAAATCAATTTATAGTGTTTAATTTTTAACAAAAAATTACTTTCTGTTATGATTGGTAAATTTTTCTCCTTAATTTTTACAGCCCTCTTTTTAAGTTTAAACCTATCGTTTGCGCAGCAGCAACCTAATAACTTTTGGCAACAAGTACGCTTTGGCGGTGGTATAGGGCTTAGTTTTGGCGATGGCTTTTTTAGCGGCTCGCTATCGCCCAGCGCCATTTACGACCTTAACCCTTATGCTTCGTTGGGCATTGGGCTAAGCGGCACTTATAATAGCCAAAAGGATTTTTATAAATCGACCATTTTGGGCGGTAGCCTTATAGGTTTGTTCAACCCCGTTAACGGTGTACAGATTTCGGCGGAGTTTGAAGAACTTCGTGTTAACCGAAAATACGAAAGCCTATTGAACGTTGAAAACGATTCGTATTGGTTGCCAGCTTTATACCTTGGCGCGGGCTACCGTACCGGAAACGTAACTTTTGGTGTACGGTTCGATGTGCTTCACGACAAGGATAAAAGCATTTATGCCGATGCTTGGGCGCCTTTTGTTAGGTTTTATTTTTAAGAGGTATGTGCGTAGTGTTATGTCTTTAATATAGAGATTGCTTCGTCGTCGTACCCCCTTCTCGCAATGACGTCAATTGCGGCGACAACGGAGGAAGCAATCCCAACCGTCAATTTTAATTTTACGTAACGGTAGTGGTGTTATCTTGTTTGCATATTGTGTTTTAATAATTTGTCCAAAATACGTTCCACCCCCTCTTCGGCATTACTTTTTGTAGTATAGCGCGCTGCTTGTTTTACGCTGCCGTGGGCATTTTCCATGGCATAGCTAAAATGAGCCAATTCCAGCATGTGTAAGTCGTTGTTGTAATCGCCAAAAGCCATGGTTTCTTCTTTCGTAACTCCCAATTCTTTTTGAAGGATACTTAAAGCGTAGCCTTTGTTGGCTTGAGCATGCGATATATCCAACCAATTTTGTCCGGAAACAATAACCTGAAGGCTTTTCTTTAAAGGTAAAACGTGTGGCAATATATGTGTTTCGGATGATGTTTCATGAAACACGGCTATTTTTAAGAAGCTGTCGCCCGTAACTGTTGTAAGGTCGTTTACAATGGTGTAATTTAAATAATATTTGCTAAACCTATCAATAAATTTTTGGTAGTTGGTTTCTATGTACGCCGAATGTCTTCCGCACAGTACAATGTAGGCGCCATTAATTTGGCGTAATAAGTTTACGGCATTAGCAATATCCTGCGGCGTTAATTGCAATAAAATACGCTCTTTATTATTGTGTTTTATAATGCCCCCATTTTCGGCAATAATGGAAATATCGTCTTTTATGGCATCCAATTTATTTAAAATACTTTGGTACTGGCGGCCACTAGCGGCTACAAAGTGGATATTTTTCTTTTTCAGTTCCGAAAACTGTTTAAAAAACCTTGGGCTTACCTCGCTATTGGGGTTTAGTAGCGTGCCATCCATATCGGATACCACCAAGCGTACATTGGATAAAGTCATATTATGCAATAATTTGTATGGCAAAAATACGATTGTTTGCTCTAATGTATGTTATGGGGTGTATTATTGTTTGTTTAAACAATATTTCAAACCACATTTTTCGTAACTTACGCCATTATTCATCACATAAAAATATGGTTACACTAAAACAACTGGCCAAAGAGTTAAACGTTTCAATTTCAACGGTTTCAAAAGCATTAAACAATAGCGAGGAAATAGGCGAGGAAACCATTAGGCGCGTAAAGGAACTGGCCGAACTTTATAGGTATAAGCCCAATAAGGTTGCCTTGAGCCTTAAACAAAACAAAACCAAAACCATTGGGGTTATAATCCCCGATATTCTTAATCATTTTTTATCCAAGGTATTGTACGGCATCGAGCAAGAAGCCACCAAATACGGGTATAATATTATAACGGGTATTTCCAACGAATCGCTGGAAAAGGAAAAGGAATCCATGAGCCTGTTGGCCAATGGTAGCGTGGATGGGTTTATCCTGTCCATGTCCGAAGAAACACAATTAAAAAACGAGGTCGAGCATTTTAAAAACACTATTAAACAAGGCATCCCCATTGTTATGTTCGATAGGGTGGCCCACGATGTTATGTGCGACAAGGTTATTGTGGACGATTACGACGCTACCTACAACGCCACCAAAAGCCTACTTGCCGAAAACCGAAAGCATATTGCCTTTGTAACCACCCTAAACAATTTAAGCGTGGGCAAACTAAGGGAGCGCGGTTATAAAAAAGCCATACAAGAACAGCCCGATTTTACGCCAATAGTATTAAACCTAAAACGAAAGGACGATTACCAAAAAAAAATACTAACCTTTTTCAAGCAAAATAAAAATATCGACGGCATTTTGGCGGCCGATAGCATTTCGGGCATTATTGCCACCAATGCCGCTATAAAGTTAGGCTACAAAGTACCAAAGGATTTATCGGTAATTGCGTTTGCCAGCAAAGCCGATTCGGTTCATACTTTTCCGCAATTAACCACCATTAGGCAACACGCCAAAGTTATTGGCACCAACGCCGTACAAATGCTAATTAACCGATTGCAGAGCAAGCAAACCGATGAAGATGTTAAAACCGTAGTTGTAAAAACAAGTTTAATAAAAAGTAAATCAACAAAATAAAAAATTATAATTACCTTTGCGGCATCAACGTTAGAGATTAATTAATCCTCATTTTTTTTGTTGATACATTCAATTTACAATAGCCCTATGGAGGTGAGAGAACCATAGGGCTTCTTCTTTTTAATGGGTATTTGGCAAAAAATTAAGCCGAAAACAACGCCGTTAAAGCATCTTTATTATCCCACAATATTTTGATGTAAAGTCCTAAAAACACAAGGCAAACCATAAACTTTATAAACGTTGAGGCCAAAAAGCCAATAAACGACCCCAAAGCGGCCTTAAACGCTATTTTAGTGTCGTTATTATTAATCAGTTCACCTACAAAAGCCCCAACAAACGGGCCAATTATTATACCGCCCGGAATAGGGGCTACCAAACCAATAACCAACCCGATTGTGGTGCCAAGCATACCGTATTTGGTGCCGCCAAATTTTTTGGCGCCAATGGCGGGTATTATATAATCCAAAACCCATATTAGCACCGCAACAATCCCGGTTATAATTAATAACGAGGTGCTTATGGTTACGGTGTTTGTAAATTTTAAAAGCAACAAGCCTGCCCAACTAAGGGGCGGTCCCGGCAAAACGGGCAAAAAACTACCGGCAAAGCCCAAAAGCACCAACAAAGCCGAAACAATTAACAAGGTTATTTCCACGGAATAGATTTTTAATTTCCAAAGATAATAAAAACGTAAGATGAAAATTTTAACTAAAAAATTAGTTTAAACTAAATATTTAGTTATATTTGTATTGTCGAACTTTTCCCAAATAAATTTGAAAAGGGAGTGCGCAGACAAAGAAGTAAAAACGACATGCTTGAACGCAACCAGTTAAAAACTGTGTTTGAG
The DNA here is from genome assembly GCA_047975545.1 of Flavobacteriaceae bacterium. Taxonomy (GTDB): domain Bacteria; phylum Bacteroidota; class Bacteroidia; order Flavobacteriales; family Flavobacteriaceae; genus JBKEDS01. The sequence continues at coordinate 19,302 of JBKEDS010000072.1, forward strand.
GGTTATGGTGATTCTGTTTATTGCCAATGTAATGATAGAGAATCAGGAGCTGCATGGTATACTGGAAGTCTCTCAAACTGTGATGGCTGTGGAAGTTGGTGTAATAATAATGTTCCTTCAGGTCATACTTATACCAACTGGATATGTACGGGACCTTTAGTAGGTGGTTATGGTTATTAACAAAAACACAGGTTAAAGGCAATTACCTTTTCCTTTTAAAAGTGTTTCTATAGACAAAAAAAGTATAAAGTTTAATACTGAAAGATATACATTTTTCAAAAAGGAAAAATCCTTTTTCATTTTCGATTTATATGATTACAAATCATATCCGATAACCGAAAAATTACACTTACAAATAAAACAGAATAGGTTTTCTGAAATACAACCTAATTTACATACTGAACTTAAAACGAAAAATATATTACTTTAAATTATGAAAAAAACATTGCTTAAATTCCAATTAATATTTATGCTTCTGTATTGTTTTAATTTTGTTTTTTCTCAAAACATTATAATTACAGGAAATGTTACAGACAGTTTAAAAACACCTTTACAATATGTAAATGTTGGCGTCTATAACAAATATGTAGGAACAGTGACAGACAATAAAGGAAATTTTCACCTTGATATTGACAATTCAATGATTAATGATACTTTGAAAATTTCCTCTTTAGGCTATGAATCTAAAGAAATATTAATTAAAAATATATTATCAAATTCAGAAATAAATATAGTTTTAAATAATTATACTGAAGAACTTGAAGAAATTATCTTGACATCCAATGATACCAAAACCTATGCTAAAGGAAAGAAAAAATCAAAATCAAAGAATGAAGTGTTTTTTGCTATACCAAAGGCCAAAAATCAAAATTTAGGAGCAGAAATTGGAAGAAAATTCTCAGTTGGCTCGAAAAAGCCAAGTTTACTTAAAGAGTTTAAGTTTTTCATTAAAAAAAATGATTTTGATAAAGTAAAATTTAGAATTAATTTATATACGATAGAGGATAAATTTCCTTCTAAAAATATTAACAAAGAAAATATTTATGTTGAAGTTAAAAATAAATCAACTGGATGGATAACAATTGATTTAACAGATTATGACATTAATATACAACAAGATATCATCATAACAGCCGAATGGGTTGAGGGTTCAAAAAATGGAAATGAATTAAGTTTACCAATATTGATTCCATCATTTAGTTCTGTGCATTACTACAAATACGGCTCTCAATCGAAATGGAAAAAGTATAAAATGATTTCAACAGCAATGATTTTAACGTATGAACAATAATCTGATAAAGTATGGTAAATATTGTTTCTAAACTAAAAATAACGAAATGGCAACATTGTATAAAAATAATAGCGGTTTAATCGCTAAAACAAAAGTAATTAAATATAAAAAAGGTCTGTGTTTCACCGAAAAGTTAGTGAGTGAAAATCCGCTACTATTCTTATACGAGACCGTTATGTGCAAACTGAAAACAAAAATTGACAATTAAATAAACAATGAAACAAATGACTAAAATGCTGTTATTAATAGCTATAAACAATTGGGAGGGAAGTGATAAAACGAAAGTATGAACATAAAACAAAGGTAGGTGCTAAACCGAACGGTTAGGGTTTAAAACCCCCAACTGTTCATAGCCGAGTCCGTTGAACTAAAAATACAGTTAAAAAAATGACGCCATTAACAAAAGCAGAAGAAGAAGTAATGAAAATACTTTGGCAACTTAAAAAAGCCAATGTAAAAACCATAATCAAGCAATTTCCCGAGCCAAAACCGGCC
>JBKEDS010000060.1:0-23885 GCA_047975545.1 Flavobacteriaceae bacterium
GGGATTTAACCGAAGTTGAAGGCGAATTGTTTTGCGGTCATAACGAAGGAACGTTTTTGGTGAAGAACAACACGTTAAAAACAATATCGTCCTATACCGGAGGCTGGGTTGTAAAAAAAGTGCCGGAATCCCAAAACACCTATGTTCAGGGGACTTATGCGGGATTGGTTAAATTTTATAAAAAAGAAAACCAATGGCAGTCCAAACATCTGGGCAAAACAACAATGCCCATAAAGTATTTGGTGTTTCAAGACAAAAATACGGCCTGGGCAGCGCATGCCTACAAAGGCCTGTACAAAATAAACTTTAGTAACAATACCGATAGTGTTATTAGTATAATTAATTACGTTAATAAAGGACTGGATGCCGATTACAACATTCGCGTATATAAAATTAAAAGCGATATATGTTTTAAAACCAACAGCGGTTGGAAACGCTACGAACCCCTTTTGGATAGTATTATTCCCCATAACTATTTAAACGATATTGCGGGAAGCGACTCTTACATTATATCTGGCGATGATTTGGAGTTCTTGGCTTTCAAAAGCAAAACCGATGTTATTAAGTTTAAATCATTTAAAAGCGAAGCTCAAGATTTTTTATTGTCCCAAGATCTTTTTGAAAACAGATTAATTGTTGGCGATGAAAAAGTATCCAATATTTCCGGTACGTTGTACGCACTAAACCTAAACAACGGTTTTATGTATATAAATACCAATGCCAATTCCGATACCGACAGCCTAAAACAGCCTAATATCGATAAAATAATAACGGACAAGGGGTTGGTAAACTTAAATAATTTAACAGATTTAGAAATTGGTTTTAACGAAAGGGCAACCATATACATGTCCTCCCCAAAATCTAACAAGCATTTTTTTGAATACGCCATTAAAAACTATAACGCCAACCAGTGGAATAAAATAGACCGAAACAAATTAGAGCTTTCAAATTTAAAGGACGGAAGTTATACCATTAATTTACGAACCAAGAACGCTTCGGGTGAAACCTCGTCCGTAAAGCAATTAAACCTAAAAATTTTACCGCCATGGTATAGGGGCGTGGTAGGGGCGTTGCTGTATGTTTTTCTTATTATGCTTTTAATGGTAGGGGCATATTATCTGCACAAACTAAATGTTAAAAAGCAACAACGCTCGCTGCATTTGCAATTGTTAAAGCAGCAGCGGGAAGTTATTCGGGAAAAAACAATCGAAAACGAAAAACGGATTATCCAACTTAAAAACGAGTCGCTTAAAAACGAAGTTAAGCTAAAAAGCAAGCAGTTGGCCAATACGGCAATGGCGCTGGTTAAAAAAAACGAGGCCATACAGGACATAAAAAAGGAAATTGTAGAACATAAAAAAGGGTTCGAAAATACATATTCCTATAAAAAGATACTGAAAAAGCTCGACAGTTCTATTAGCCAAGACGACGAGTGGGAATTGTTCGAATACAATTTCAATCAGGTGCACGAGGAGTTTTTCAATAAGCTGAAGAATCAATTTTCAGACTTAACACACAAAGATTTAAAATTGTGTGCCTACATCAAAATGAATTTGTCTACTAAGGAAATAGCCCCGCTTATGAATATCTCAATCCGCGGGGTAGAAACCCATCGATATCGCTTAAAACGGAAGTTAAAATTAGAAAACGATAATTCGTTAAGCGAATTTTTACGGAATGTGGTGTAAGTATCTACTTTTTTTGTAGGGTTTTGATATTCTTCACTACGTCAATACTACGTCAAATTATTTTGCATTAACCTATAATAGGTTGTTTGTTGGGGTGTTTTTATACGTCAAATAGGCTTTTTTGTGGTCTTTTTGTAATGGCGTATTTATAGTGTATTTACTTCTTAGCATAAATTTAACATTCGTTTTAAATTGCATGAACAAAATTAAAATCTTAAACTAAATGAAGACAAAAATTAATTTATTCCTACTCATTTTATTTTCAATTAGTGGTTTTTCCCAAACCAAATCGGTTTCGGGAACGGTAACTAGTACAGAAGATAATATGCCCTTGCCCGGTGTTAACGTTATAGTCGTGGGCACGACCAGGGGTGTGGGTACCGATTTCGATGGCAACTACGCCATAGAAGTATCTCAAGGCGAAGTACTCGAGTTTAGCTCGGTGGGCTTTAAAACCGCCCATGTTACGGTATCGGCGCAAAATACCATTAACGTAGCCATGGAAGCCGATGTGGCCGCCCTGGACGAGGTGGTGGTTATTGGGTACGGCACGCAAAAAAAATCCGATTTAACTAGTGCCATTGCAACCATTGAGCCTGAAGCTATTGCAAAAGCACCAGCTTCCCAAGTCGTACAGGGCTTTCAAGGGCAGGTAGCAGGGGTGCAGGTTAGCAGCTTGGGGTCGCCCGGAGAGTCCCCCGAAATTAACATCAGGGGATTAAACTCGTTATATGGCGAATCTTCTCCTTTATTTGTTGTCGACGGTATGTTTTACGATAATATCGATTTCCTAAATGCTGCCGAAATAAAGGATGTTTCCATATTAAAGGACGCATCGGCTTCTGCCATTTACGGGGTTCGTGCTGCCAATGGGGTGGTATTAATTACTACAAAAGGGGGGAGTTATAACCGGGATGCCCAAATAGAATATTCTACCTACTATGGAGTGCAAAGGGCGCAAAACGTTTTAAAAATGGCAAATGCCGAGCAGTTTACCACTTTTGCAATAGAATCTGGTTCGGCTGCCGAAATATCCAGTATAAATCAGGCCATGCAGCGCTTTGGGCGTAGCAGGGTTAACCCGAATATTCCCGATGTAAACACCGATTGGTACAAGGAAATATTGCGTGAGGCGCCTATTATGAACCACGATTTGCAAGTTACCGGAGGTTCCGAAAAAATTGCTTATGCCCTTGGTGGAAATTATTTTGAGCAAGACGGTATTTTGGATATGAAAAACAGCTACGAACGTTTTAATTTACGTGCAAAACTCGATGCTAAAGCAACCAGTTGGCTAACCGTTGGTGGTAGCGTTTTGTACAGTAAATCAGTAAAATATAACGATGAGGCTTCTGCTTGGCGGCAGGCCTATTACGCTGTCCCGATTCTACCGGTTTACGATTATAACTTTACCGATGCTTATCCGTCCCCTTATTCCGATGCAACCGAAATTGGGTACAGGGGTAGCCAAAACCCGTTCCCGACTATGGACAATAGCGATTTAAGAGGGGAAATAAGAAGAACAACAGCTAATTTTTATGCCGATTTTAGCCTAATACCCGAAAGACTAAAATTTAAAACAAGTTTGGCGTATAATTATAGGGGCTATAATTCAAGAGAAGTTAGGCTACCTTACTATATTACGGACGATTATCAGCGCCCTATAAACGAATCGTCAATACAAAGACAAAATAACGTAAACGAAGATTATCTTTTCGATAACGTGTTAACTTACACCAATACCTTTGGCGAGCACGATTTAACGGCCATGGGAGGCATGTCGTTTAGGGATAATGCCTACACCTATTTTAGGGGTACGGGTAACTTCGACCCAACAACATCGGCCTTTGTCCGTAATGATGAAAAAACCTGGTACTTACAAAATACCGATGCCGAAAGCAGGACCACCACCGATGGCGGATCAAGGTTTTATGGTTTTTCATATTTTGGAAGATTAGCTTATAAGTTCAAGGACCGTTACTTGGCTTATGCAACTTACAGGGCAGAAGGCAGTAACAAATACGACCAAAAATATGTGTACCTGCCCGCTTTTGGCGTAGGTTGGGTCGTGTCGGAAGAATCGTTTATGGACAATGTGGGCTTTATCGACTTTTTAAAGTTTAGGGCTGGTTGGGGCCGGTTGGCAAACGATGCCGTTCCTGCGAGTATTCCACAAAGTGCCGAAACTACAACGACCATTATTGACGACCAACAGGAAACAGGCTACATCTTTACAACGGCCTCCGACGATTTGGATTGGGAATATACCGAGGAACTTAATATAGGTTTAACCTCAAACTTCTTCAACAACCGTTTGTCGCTCGAAATGGATTATTTTATTAAGGACACCGACAATCTGGCTATTCCGGTAATGCCCCTAATAGGTACCGAAGCAAGCTACCAAAACGTAGGTAGCGTGCGCAACCAAGGTATAGAAATTGCCGCATCGTGGAAAGGCGAGATAGCCAAAGATTTTGGTTATACCGTTTCAGGTAACTTTAGTACCATTAAAAACGAAATTACCGATTTGGAAGGTCAACCATATTTAAATAGGGGAAGTGCCAATTACAGGCAGCGCTTGGCCGTAGGTCAGCCCATAAATGTATTTTACGGTCATGTGTTGGAAGGTGTTTACCAAAGCAATGCCGAAATAGCGGCCGACGATGTGGCGCAAGGAACAATAGCAGCAGGTACAGCCATTAACCCGGGCTATTTTAGGTATAAAGATTTAAATGAAGATGGTGTTATAGATTCCAACGACAGAACCTATATCGGTTCGCCTATTCCCGATTATTACTATGGCGGCAACATTGGTTTAAACTACAAAAATTGGGATTTATCCATGGCTTTCTACGGTCAAGGCGGCAATGTGGTTTTAAATCGAAACCGTTTGGAAGTAGTGTGGACGCAAGGCCTAAATATCGATGCCGATTTGGCCATAAACCGTTGGCATGGCGAAGGCACAACAAATGCCTACCCGTCATCCGAAGGTTACAGACAAGGATGGAACCAACAACTGTCAAAGTTCTGGTTCAGTAAAGGCGATTTCTTCAGGGTTCAAAACATCCAATTGGGCTATACCCTAAAGCACCCAAAATTGCCCGAAATGCGATTTACCCTAACAGCCGACCGACCATTCCTTTGGACCAAGGATTACAGCGGGTTTAACCCCGAAGTTGGTTTCGACGGTATAGATTATGAAACCTATCCAACACCTTCAACCTACACGTTTGGGGTTAGTATGAAACTTTAAAAAAAATAAAGATGAAAAGCATATTTAATATAAAAACATTTGTTCTTGCAGCGGCTATTAGCCTTGTTGGGTGTTCCAGCCAATTGGACGAAGCGCCCGAATTAGTTGTAATACAGGACGATATAGATTATTCCAGTACCGAGGCCGCACGCGGTGCGCTAATTGGGGCTTATAGTAAGTTCCAAAGTATGGGGTGGGAGCAAATCCCTTTGTTGGCCGTACGTGGCGACGATGTTAATGCGGCCGGCGACCAAGCCGGATTTATTGATACCGATAATTACGTTTACGATAGTGGAAACTGGATGTACAATACCTTTTGGGAAAACTGGTTTCAGGATATTGTTCAAATTACAACCCAAATGGAACAGTTGGAAAAGTTCCGTGAGGGCGGTGTTAATTCGGCAACTATCGACCAGTACATTGCCGAATGTAAAACGTTAAGAGCCTTTATAACTATGCACCTGTCAAGGGTTTTTGGCGATGTTTGCCGCATGGAAGTATCCGACCAAACTAAAGTAGTGGTATTGCCGCATGACGACATTATGCAATGGGTGTCCGATCAAATAGATGAGGCAACACCCTATTTGTTGGATATGCACCCCAACCAACGCACCGATATCCGTGGGGGCATTACAAAATACACGGCATTGGCGGTAAAAGCCATGGCAAACCAAGATATTGCCAACTACCAAGCGGTGGCCGATGCAACGGGCGAAATTATAAATTCTAATTTGTTCGAGTTATATCCCGATTTTTATAACTTGTTTAACATACCCGGTAAATTGTGCGACGAAAATCTGTTTGAAATCCAATATTCCGATCTTGGGCAATCGTCCGGGACAAATGTCCGCCACGAGTTTGGGGTATATGCACCCCAAAACTTTACGGCGGCAAAAGCAGGAGCCAGCAATGGCGGTTGGGGCTTTTTCGAACCCAGTATGAAATATATCGAGTTTATGCTGGATAGGGGCGAAGGCGTAAGGCTGGAAACAACCGTATTATTCTCCAACGATGGTATTGCGGCACTTAACGCCGATGGCTATACAAGCCTACCCGCATTTGTAAACAATACTACCAGGTATGGCGATGTTATCAACAACTTTTCCAGAGCCAATTTTGTAAGTGGTAAGCACTTCTTGCCCACTGTACAATTAACCGACGGAAGAACTGCCATAGGAAGTAACGATAACTACACGGTTATCCGTTATGCCGAAGTATTGCTTATGTACGCCGAAGCTTTAACACACGGCGCTACGGGAACTGCCGGAACTGCCGATAATGCCGTTAACGAAGTGAGGCTTCGTGCGGGCATGGGAACACTGTCTGGTGTAACGACCGATGATGTAATAGATGAAAAATTTGCAGAACTGGCAACCGAATGGGGTGTACGCTACAACGACATGGTACGCTTGGAAAGAGCAAGTGAATTAAGTTACGACGGACGTACCTTTAATATAGAAAAGGCTTATTTGCCTTATCCGCAGGAGCAATTGGATAATAACTATATTTTAAGGGAATACTACGAGAGCCAAAATAACCAATAAAACATGAAAAAGATGAAAAACATATTTAAAACATCAATGTTGTTGTTTCTGTTGTTAGCGGTTTTTTCTTGCGACAGGAATAATATCGACCCCATAACGGAAGTTGCTCCGGGAGCAGACGAATCGGCTCCAATTGTAACGATTAACAGACCTATAGAGGACTTTAAAATAAAAGTTCCCGAAACATTGGCTTCCGTAACAATAGATTTTCAAGTTAGCGACGACATCGAAATTAGCACTATATCCGTAGCTCTGGATGGTACCGAAATCGCTACCTATAACGATTTTATGGATTATCGAAATTTCAGTAAAGCCGATTTAGTCTACGATAGCGTTGCCACGGGTGTACATACCTTAACCGTTACGGCAACCGATATCGAGGGCAAAACAACGTCAACCAGTGTTAATTTTGAAAAAACACCACCGTACGTACCCATATATGACGGCGAAGTTTTTTATATGCCTTTCGATGGCGACTATACCGACCTTATATCCTTACAAGCAGCTACGGTAGAGGGAACACCCGGTCTTGCCGAAGGTAAACAAGGGCAAGCCTATCTTGGTGCTACCGATTCGTACCTAACATTCCCAACGGAAGGATTGTTGGATAACAATGCATTTACGGCGTCTTTTTGGTACAAGTTAGGGGTTTCCGATGCCAATTCAGGCATTATAACCATTGGCCCTGGGCCAGAAACCAACAACACCAATGGCGTAAAAATATTTAGGGCAAAAAGTGGCGATGACCACCAAATGCGCTTGTTGGTTGGTTCGGGCGCTAATGGAACGGTTAGAAATTATAACAACGTTATACCTTCGACTACCGATTGGGTATTTGTAACCGCTACCGTTTCCGGTACAGAATGTTCGGTATATTTTAACGGAAACCTGAGCTTAACAATGGACTTGGGCGGCGAAGTAGATTGGGGGGAAAACCCACTACTGAGCATTGGCTCTGGAGCCCCTTCGTTTTCAGGATATGGATTCCCTTCAGATCTGAATTATATAGACGAATTAAGATTCTTCAACAAAGCACTCTCACAAACTGAAATTACAGCTATGGTTGCCCAAAACAGCCAAGTGTTATACATGCCTTTCGACGGTACTTATACCGACGAGGTTAGCGGTGAAGATGCCACCGAAATAGGCGCCCCTGGTTTTGATACCGGTAAACAAGGACAAGCCTATTCCGGAGCGACCGATTCGTATTTAACATTCCCATCAACCGAATTGGCGCAAGGCAGCAACTTTAGCGCAACTTTTTGGCTAAAAATCGATGGCTCCGATACAAGGGCAGGTATAATTAATATTGCTCCGGCTGAACCCGCAAATGATCCATCTCAAAAAAGCAGTGGATTTGGATTGATTCGAGAAGGCAGTGATACCGCCCAAAAATTTGTGCTGCTTGTTGGTAATGGTACCAATTCTACATGGGTAAATCCGGGCACTCCCGCAACCATAGACCCAACCCTTAATGAATGGGTGCATTTTGGAATTACAATTTCAGAAAGTACGGCATCACTCTACATGAATGGCGAATTAGTTGGTCAAGGTGATTTTCCAGGAATAGACTGGACAGAAGTAGGGGATTTATCCATCATGTCGGGCGACCCGAACTTTAGTGGTTGGAATCATAAAACCGAAAAGGGTTTAATGGACGAGTTGAGGATTTTTAACGAAACCCTAACCCAAGAGCAAATACAGGCTTTAATGAATTAGTAGATTATGTTAATAATTATGTTACGGCGTAAGGAGGTTGCTTCACTTTGCTTCGACTTCGCTCAGCACAGGCGTTCGCAATGATGTTATCGCGAGAAGGAGGTGCGACGACAAAGCGATTTCTATTTGAAATATCAAAGTTAACATAAAAGTAGATAAAGTTTAGTTGTAGTTTTTTAGTACATAGTTTGATTTGGATTAAGCCGCGCCATTGTGGTGCGGCTTAATTGTTTAAATTCTTTTCTGTAAAAAAAAAATGAAATATAATAAACAATATATTGGTTTTGTGTTTTGCGGGGCATTATTGTTTTTAAGTTGTGGCAATAAAACAAAAAACAATTTAGGCGTTGCGCCTCCCAAAAAAACAACAGTAGAAATTTCCGATAATGCACTATTGGACACCATTCAAAAACAAACCGTAAACTACTTTTGGGAAGGTGCCGAGCCTAATTCCGGTTTGGCGCGCGAACGCCTGCACATGGACGGTGTGTATCCAACATCGCCCAAAAATACCGTAACAACAGGAGGTAGTGGTTTTGGCTTAATGGCCATTCTTGTGGGGGTAGAACGTGGTTTTATTTCAAAAGAAGAAGCCTTGGACAGATATCTGAAAATTGTCGATTTTTTAAAGAAAGCCGATAGGTTTCACGGCGCATGGCCACATTGGATTGATGGCGAAACAGGAAACATGTACCCGTTCAGTAAAAAAGATAATGGAGGCGATTTGGTGGAAACCGCCTTTTTGGTGCAAGGTTTATTAACTGTTTCGGAATATTACAAAACCAATAACGACCCAAGAGCACAACAGCTTGTTTCTAAAATCGATGCGTTGTGGAAGGAAGTCGAGTGGGACTGGTACACCAAAAGCGGCGAAAATGTGCTGTATTGGCATTGGTCGCCCGAATACGGTTGGGACATGAACTTTCCCGTTGGCGGCTATAACGAATGTTTAATTATGTACGTGCTGGCGGCAGCTTCGCCAACGCATCCCATAAAAAAAGCGGTTTACGATAAAGGTTGGGCAAGAAGCGGGGCTATTGTTTCAAAAGACTCCCTATACGGCGAAGCCTTGGTTTTAAACTATTACGAGCATGACGATACTCCAATAGGTCCCTTGTTTTGGGCGCATTATTCCTATTTGGGCTTAAATCCCAAAGGCTTGTCCGACAAATATGCCGATTATTGGAAACTTACGCAAAACCATGCTAAAATACACCATAAATATGCGGTGGATAACCCTAAAAACCATAAAGGTTATGGCGATAGTTTATGGGGGCTTACCTCGAGTTATTCCATGAAAGGTTACTCAGTCCATAGACCGGGCAACGATCTGGGGGTTATTGCACCAACGGCGGCATTATCGTCGTTTCCGTACACGCCCAATGAAAGTATGAAAATGTTGCGTTATATGTACACAAAACAAGATAGTTTAATAGGTAAATATGGTCCTTACGATGCCTTTAGTTTACAGGATAATTGGGGCTCACCCAGGTATTTGGCCATAGACCAAGGACCTATTCCGGTAATGATAGAAAATTACAGAACAGGCTTGCTTTGGGAATTATTTATGCAGAACAAGGACGTGCAAAACGGATTAACTAAATTAGGGTTTACCATAAATCCTTCAAAATAAACCTAAACAAATGAAACCCTCATTGAGGGCTTTAGCAAAGCCAAGGTAAAGGCCTCCACAAAAGGCCATGAATAAAAATAGCGGACAGTAATCTTTCGGTTTTTTGTCGTGTTGTTTAAATGGTTTAGAATCAAGTATTTAACTTAAATTTATTCGAATGAAATTACATTTTATTTCAATAATATGTGTTTTTTTAATAGTTGCCTGTGGTTCCGATGACGGGCCAGGTTATCAAGAGCCTTACGTACCGGAACCCGAAATAATCGAGCCACTGTCCGATACCGAGATGATGGATTTGGTGCAAAAAGAAACCTTTAAATACTTTTGGGATTTTGCCGAAGCCAATTCGGGAGCGGCACGCGAACGGTACCATCCCACAAATACATCAAACAGCAAAAATACGGTAACCACGGGAGGTAGTGGCTTTGGCCTAATGGCTATTTTGGTTGGTATCGAGCGGGGTTATATTACAAGAACCGAAGGCGTTGAAAGACTAAACAAAATCCTTGCCTTTTTTAAAAATGCCGACCGCTTTCATGGGGCTTGGCCGCATTGGCTTAGCGGCACAAACGCAAGCGTAATGCCTTTTAGCACAAAAGATAATGGTGCCGATTTGGTGGAAACTGCTTTTTTGGTTCAAGGGTTAATATGTGTGAAAGAGTATTTTAAATCGGGAACGATCGAAGAACAAGAACTATCTAATTTGGCCGATACCCTTTGGAAAGGCGTAGAGTGGAATTGGTTTACCCAAGACAAAAATGCCTTGTTTTGGCATTGGAGCCCCGATTATGGGTTCGATATTAATTTAAGGATACGAGGCTATAACGAGTGCCTTATAACCTATGTTCTGGCCGCTGCTTCGCCAGATTATAGCATAACCAAAAATGTTTACGACGAAGGTTGGGCCAATAAGGGTGCTATAAAATCTACGGCAACGCAATATAATTTACCCTTGGTGCTTAGCCATGCGGGAGGCTCTAATTATGGCGGGCCGTTGTTTTTTAGCCATTATTCGTTTTTGGGGCTTAATCCCAAAAACTTAAACGACCAATACGGCAATTATTGGGATTTGGTAGTTAACCATACTAATATAAACCGTGAGTACTGTACACAAAACCCTAAAAATTACGCCGGTTACGGTGCCGATTGTTGGGGGCTTACGGCAAGTTATACTCGAAATAGTGATGGCTCTATGGGGTATGCTGCGCACAGCCCGTCAAACGATACAGGCGTTATATCGCCAACGGCAGCCATAAGCTCCATAGCTTATACGCCAGAGGAATCGCTCCGGTTTATGCACTATTTATATCAACAAAAAGATAAGCTCCTTGGCGTTGCCGGGTTTTACGATGCCTTTAGTCCGCAATATAACGATTGGGTGGCCAATGCTTATTTGGCAATCGACCAAGGACCACAAATTATCATGATAGAAAATTATAGAACAGGCTTGTTATGGAACCTGTTTATGCAAAACGAAGACGTACAAAACGGATTAACAAAATTAGGGTTCAGTTATTAAAAAATACACATCATGAAACCATTACGATACATAACATTTGCTTTGTTGTTTGTTTCTTTATCGGCAAAGGCGCAAAACAACCTATTTCAGGAAAAACAGTATATTAAAAATACCGATACACTTAAGTACCGCGTATTGTTTCCCGAAAATTTTTCCGAAGAAAAACAATATCCCGTTGTTTTGTTCCTTCATGGTGCGGGCGAAAGGGGCAGCGATAACACCTCGCAATTGGCACATGGCAGCAAGTTGTTTTTAAGCCAAACCAATCAGGGGGCTTTTCCCGCTATTGTTATTTTTCCGCAATGCCCGAAAACCGATTATTGGGCCAATGTGGCAATAGATAGAAGCGTAAAACCTTTGGATATAAAATTCCCTGCCAACCACCCGCCAACCAAAGCATTGGGTTTGGTTATGGAAATGTTAAGCGAATATCTAACAAAACCTTATGCCAACGACCAAAAAGTATACATAGGCGGATTGTCCATGGGCGGTATGGGAACTTTCGAAATGCTTTACCGCAAACCCCAAACCTTTGCTGCGGCCTTTGCTATTTGCGGCGGTGGCAATCCAGAAACCGTTGCCGCTTATGCCAATAATACCGAGCTGTGGATATTTCACGGCGCAAAGGACGATGTGGTGGATCCGCAATTATCCTTAAATATGGCAAGTGCCTATTTAAAAGCAGGGGGCACCCCCAATGTAACTATTTACGCAGCCGACAACCATAATAGTTGGGATTCTGCCTTTGCCGAACCGCAATTGTTAACATGGCTATTTTCAAAATCAAAACAGTAAAACACAAAATACCGATACACATGAAAACGACTTTTAAATACCTTTCATTAAGTGCGATAACCTTGCTTGCGTTGTCGTGCAATTCGAACCAAAGTCCGAAAACGGAAACATCAAATAACAATTCGTCTTTATATGAAAAGAAAGTCGATTCCATACTGGCGTTAATGACGGTTGAAGAAAAACTCGGGCAACTTAATTTACCGTCGTCTGGTGATATTACTACCGGACAGGCGCAAAGTTCCAACATTGCCCAAAAAATTGAAGAAGGCAAAGTAGGCGGTTTGTTCAATATTAAATCGGTTGAAAAAATAAAGGAAGTACAACGCATAGCTGTTGAAAAAAGCCGCCTGAAAATCCCACTTATTTTCGGTATGGACGTTATCCATGGTTACGAATCCACATTCCCTATTCCGCTCGGGCTTTCGGCCTCTTGGGATATGGAACTTATAAATCAAACCGCACGGGTGGCGGCACAGGAGGCTACCGCCGACGGTATAAACTGGACCTTTTCGCCTATGGTCGATATTTCCCGTGACCCGCGTTGGGGGCGTATTTCCGAAGGTAATGGCGAGGATCCCTACCTGGCAAGTCAAATTGCCAAGGCTATGGTTACGGGTTACCAAGGCAGCGATTTGGCGCAAAGCAATACCCTAATGGCTTGCGTAAAACATTTTGCGCTTTACGGTGCGCCCGAGGCCGGAAGGGATTACAATACCGTAGATATGAGCCGGATACGCATGTATAACGAATACCTGCCACCTTATAAAGCAGCCGTCGATGCGGGCGTAGGCTCGGTTATGGCATCGTTTAACGAGGTGGATGGCATTCCCGCCACAGGAAACAAATGGTTAATGACCGATTTGCTGCGAAACCAATGGGGCTTTAACGGTTTTGTGGTAACCGATTATACCGGAATAAACGAAATGGTGGACCACGGCGTAGGCGATTTGCAGCAAGCATCGGCCATGGCACTTAATGCGGGTGTCGATATGGATATGGTTGGCGAAGGTTTTTTAACCACGCTAAAAAAATCCTTGGACGAAGGCAAGGTATCTATCGAAACTATCAACACGGCTGTTAAGCGCATTCTTACCGCAAAATACCAGTTGGGCTTGTTTAACGACCCATATCGCTATTGCGACGAAAGCCGGGCGGCAACCGAAATATATTCAGCCCAACACAGAGCGCTTGCCAGAAAAGCCGGGGCTGAATCTATGGTGTTACTTAAAAACCAAAACCAGTTGTTGCCTCTTAAAAAAGAAGGCACAATAGCTTTAATAGGTCCTTTGGCCAATACAGCCGTTAATATGGCGGGTACATGGAGCGTGGCAACCAAACAGGATAAATCCGTTTCGTTATTAGAAGGGTTAAAAGAAGTCGTTGGCAACCAAGCCAATATACTGTATGCCAAAGGTAGTAATGTAGATTACGATTTAGATTTTGAAAAACGGGTAACCATGTTTGGGAAAGACATTCCCCGAGATACCAAAACCGACAGGCAACTTTTGGACGACGCCTTGGCCATAGCAAAAAAATCCGATGTTATTTTGGCTGCCATTGGCGAAACCGCCGAACTAAGTGGCGAAAGCAGCAGCGTAACCAAACTGCAAATACCGCAAGCCCAAAAAGATTTGTTAAACGCCCTGTTAAAAACAGGCAAACCCGTAGTATTGGTACTGTTTACGGGCAGACCTTTGGCAATTGTTGACGAAAACAACAGTGTGCCCACCATACTAAATGTTTGGTTTCCGGGCAGCGAGGCCGGTTTGGCCATTTCCGATGTGCTATTTGGTGCCGTAAACCCTTCGGGCAAATTAACGTCTACCTTCCCAAGAAACGTGGGGCAAGTGCCTATTTTTTATAACCATAAAAATACAGGAAGACCGTTAATGAATACCGAGGGCAAGTTTGAAAAATTCAGGAGCAATTATCTCGATGTACGTAACGAACCGCTGTATCCGTTTGGCTACGGGCTGAGCTATACCACTTTTAAGTATAGCGATGTTGCTTTAAGCAGCAATACCATGACCACTACTGGAAGTATCGATGTTTCGGTAAGCGTAACCAATGTCGGAAATTACGACGGAAAAGAAGTGGTACAACTTTACATAAGGGATGTAGTGGGCAGCGTAACCCGTCCGGTAAGGGAACTTAAAAACTTTAAAAAAATAGACATTAAAAAAGGCGAAACCAAAACCGTAACCTTTACCATAACCGAAAACGATTTAAAATTTTATAATTATAATTTAGATTTTGTTGCCGAACCGGGAACCTTTCAAGTATTTGTAGGCACGGACTCCGCCACTCAAAATGTTGCCGAATTTGAGTTAAAATAATAAATGAATATCCGTATTAATACCTAATTGCCTTGGATTTATTGGATTCTGTCATTCTGAGGCACGAAGAATCTCTTTTTATTACATGTAGAGATGCTTCACTGTAAGTTTACCTTGAGCTTAGTCGGAAGGTTCAGAATGATAAAAAATATTTAGGCACAAATACGGATATGCAATAAATATAAAATATTTTTTTTGATTGTGACTAATCAAATGGGAAGCGCCGGCGGGGCAATAACATGTTATACGGAAATTTTGTTCTCTCGAAAATCCACAGCATCAAAAACAAAGATAAATAACGAGGATTATGTTTGTCTGAAGTATTTTTGAAGCAAATAAAAACATGATTTATTGGCCCCGCGGCTAATCCTTTTTAAAAATAGCATAAAAAATGAAACACCCATTATTAAGTTTTAATCACACAGAAGAATGTTAATTTGGGTGTTCCATGCCTGCACTAAGCTTGACTAAGTGTGTCCTTTGAAAAACAATAAATATTAACACATGAAAAAATTACTCATACTTCTAACGCTAACACTTGCTTTAAGCTGTTGCAACAAAGACGACGCCCCAACCAACCCTATTGACCAACTACCACCTGAAACACAAACAGGCGCAAATACCTTTGGTTTTTTAGTTAATGGTGAACCTATAAACATAACAAATACCTTACAGCAAACAGCTATTTATCAGCAAGGATTACTGCAATTAGGAGCAGGAGGTATTGGCATAGACATTTCGAATCCACTTTCTATTAATATTGAGTATAACTTGGTAGGTAATACATTAGATGGTAGAGCAAGATATCAAGTTGACCCTAACCCACAATTGGGATGCCATTATGAATATGAAAACACTTATCAAGGCAATATTAAATTTACAAAAATAGATACAGTAAATTTCATTATATCTGGAACATTTGAATTTTCAACTGTAACTGATAATTGTGAAAATATAAATATAACCAACGGTCGTTTTGACTTACAATATATACCATAACTCTAAAACTCAACTGAGATGAAACGAATTATACTATTTCTTGTTTGCTTGGTTACATTTTGCAATGTACAAGCCCAAAACTCTTCTTATGCCAATCGAATGCAACATATCTTTGGCAATATTAACAAAAACAAAGTAACAACAGGCTACCTCAAGGAATTTGGTGTACGGTTTGCAAATATAGAGGCATGCAACGGTTCTCTTTCTGCAAATAATTTTCTAACCAAAAGCGAATGGCAAGCCATATATAGCTCGCTATATTCTATGCGTGTTGGGCAAGTAGCCACAAACATGGCTTCGCCGCATACTGTAAACATTAACCAAAAAAACCAACAAAATAATACTAATGACATACTAATTACCATACAACATTATAATTACCAACAGTATAAAACCAACGCCTATACCAATGGTGATGTCATAATTAGTAATGACCGAATCTATGATGTAGCTGGACGCAATCCTTATGACGTTAAAACCATATTTGCGGCAACAACGCTAAAACAGCATGTTCAAGGAAGCACCTTTACTTTTAAATTACCAAGCAACCTTTTGTATTCTAATTCCACTTCAACCATAAACCAGATACAGATTGATTACGGCAACGGACAAGGATATAAAAACAGTTTCACAGAATCAAACAAAGAGCATCACTTACAACTTTGGCGGAGAGAAAAAGATAAAGGTTAAGTTTGTATTGAGTAATGGCACTACGCTTTATAGCCACACTAAAATATGGGTAAATTATGTAGCCCCCTCTAATAACATACAAGCACGTTTTAATGGTAGTGGCACAGATATTTTATGGTCTAACAACCCAATATCTGGAAACGCTTGGAATGGTAGTTCAGCTACTGGTCGAGTAACCATAGAATTAGCACCAGGACATACACAACTTACCAAGCCCTTGATAATAATAGAAGGATTTGACCCAGATAATAGTTTTGATTATTTTGATTTGGTAAATGATTTTAGTAGAGGTCCTGGTACATTAAATATTGTAATTGACCCTGCAACAGGGTTAACCCTAAACGAAGCTATAGAAGATGAAGGTTACGATTTGGTTTTTGTGGACTTTGCAAATAGCACTGATTTCATTCAGCGTAATGCCTACATGATTGAAGAAGTGATACGGCAAATTAACGAACTAAAAGTTGGTGATGAAAAGAATGTTGTTTTAGGAATGAGCATGGGTGGTTTAGTTGGTCGCTATGCATTGAGACACATGGAAATAGAAGGGGAAACTCACGACACAAAACTTTACATTAGCCATGATACGCCACACCAAGGAGCCAATGTGCCATTGGCAGCACAAGCTTTGGTAAGGCATTTGGTTGGTGAAGAAATATCATTGCCAGTATTTTTTAGTTTGTTTAATGTCAATATTCTAGATTTAGAAGACAATTTTCCTGAATTAAGTGAAGGATTGGCATTATTACAATCACCAGCAGCGCAACAAATGTTAGTTTATCAATTACAAGGTACAGGTGATGGTGTGTCTATTAACAACAACACGCTTTATAATAATTTTCTAAATGAATACAAAAACATGGGATACCCGAAACAAAACGGTATAAGAAACATTGCTATTGCAAATGGAACGGAATGTGGTAATCCACTTGATTTTAATCCCTACGACCCTATCGTAAATGCAAATATCGAAGTAGATTTACCTTTCTTCCTTACTCATATTGCCCTTGCCATAGTTAATGGTGTGTCTATAAATCCTTTAAAGTTTCTATCTTCATTATTAAGTACAAATACCGACTTAAAAGCACAGTTCACATTAAGAGCCTTACCGTCATTGCAGTCAAAACAGATATACAAAGGGCGTATTTACATTAAAAAGACAATCTTGTTTTTGGTTACAGTACACGAACCATTAATAGATGAGGAAACCGTAAATTCTGGTTCAAATATGTTAGCATTGGACAATTCAAATGGCGGTATTTATGACATTGAGAATTTTGCAGAATTACCAGCAGAATTTGATGAATATGTACTGCAAAGACGTTTTAATTTTATTCCTGCTTATAGTAGCTTGGATGTTGGAAGTGGAAATGTAACAATTAATCCATCAGACCTAGTTAAAAAGTACAACCCAACGTCACCACCGCCAGCACCAAAAGACATACCTTTTGGTAATTTCTTTACCAATCCTATAAATAGTGAAGGTCATATTCAGTTTACTTTAAATAATGGGGATTGGTTGGTTTCCGAATTGGCTGATAATCCACAGATACTGTCTTGTTATTTTATTTGCAATAGTGGTCTTGCACTGTCAATAGAAGGCAGCGATATATTGTGCGGTGCAGAAACCTATAGCTTTGGTGCTACTGGCTTAAACTATACATGGCAAATAATTGAAGGCGGTAATCTTGCAACCATTACAGATAACGGTACACCAAACATAACATTAACACCAACCTCAATATACAACAATGGCAATCTTACTTTACAGCTTACTTTTGGAAACCCAAGATGTGGCGACAGGACCATAACAAAAACTATAAGGGTTGGCGACAATGACAATCTGGATGTAACAGGCTTGGAAAATGGAATTGACGCAGGTGGTTCGGTCAGCCTTGAAGTTATAAACACTAACGGATGTGGTGAAATATATTACACCAGTGTTTCAGAAGGACTTACGTTGGAACATGAAGGGGGCAATACCGTTTTTTTAACATGCGCAACATCAGCCCCAAGCACAGGTTGGATTTATATAAGTATTACAGGAAGCAGTGGTATTTATAAAGAGTTTTCTATTAATACTACAACCCCAACCACGCCTACCTTGCCCAATGCAAACTCTATTTATATAACCGGAATTCCAAATGACTATACCGTCTATCCTTTTAGTGAATGGAAAATGGTAAAAGCATATTATTATGGCAATAGTGCCGATGTTGATTATTGGGAATGGAACATTGGCAGCAGTTATTATACCAAGCCAAACGATACCAGCGTAATATTTTTGCCTTCGTGGTTTAACAATACAACCGTAAGTGCAAGAGCTTGTAACAATAACGGCTGTAGCCAAAATGTTAGTACCTTAATTTATTAAAAACGAACAAAAAAACTAAATTTAATAAGCCACTTACAATCAATGGAAAAATGATTATGGACAGATTTTATCCAACACTAAATAATTAACCCATGAAACAACTAATAACCCTTCTAAGCCTAAGCCTTGCGCTAAACCTTTCGGCGCAAACCAAAACAACGTACACCTATGCCATTAAAGGGGGCGATACCTTGAAAATGGATGTTTACACGCCAAAGCGAATAAAAAAAACCGACTCCCTGCCAACCCTGTTATGGATGCACGGCGGTGGGTTTTCGGGCGGTGCCAGGGATTATAAGGACGATGCCCAACTATGCGAATACATGGCGCAAAACGGGTATATAGGCATTTCAATTTCATATAGGTTGTTACGAAAAGGCACCGAAACAGGTTTTGGTTGTAATTGCACAAAGGCAGACAAATTGGAAACCTTTAAACAGGCCGCCATCGATTATCTCGATGCGGCAGCCTATGTTGTTGCCCACGCTAAGGATTTACAGGTAGACCCAACAAAAATAATAGCGGGCGGTAGTAGCGCCGGGGCAGAGGGGACTTTAAACGCCGTATTTATGCGCGAGTTTTTTGCCAATGATTTGGAAAAGTACAACAATGTAACTTTTGCAGGCATTTTTTCCTGTGCGGGCGCCGTGGTTAATGCCGAATACATTAATGCCGAAAATGCCATACCCAGCGTGTTTTTTCATGGCACGGACGATAATTTGGTGCCGTATGCAACAGCATCGCACCACTTTTGCAAGCCAAAAAAGCCGGGTTACCTAATTTTGGATGGTGCGCAAACCATTGTGGGTAAACTGCAAGGATTTGAAACGCCTTACTATTTAAACGTAGTAAAGGGTGGTAGGCACGAAATATCGGCCATACCGTTTAACGATTTGGACAAGGTATTCGGTTTTTTTGAGCAGACCATAATAAACAAAGAAGTGGTTCAAACAACCATTATTAAAACCAAATAGTGTCATGTCAGCCTAAAATTGTTAGATGAGATTGCCTTCCTCCTCTGTCGTTGCAGAAATGGCGTCATTTTCGAGAAGAAGGTACGACGACGAAGCAATCTCTACATTAAATTTCAAAGTTGACATAACACTAAGGACGAAGCAGTCTGTATTTTAAAAGGATAAGGGTTTATTGCGTGTTTAAAAGAAAGCAACACAACAAACCAAAACATATAATTTTTTCTGATAATGATAAAACGAATTTTAATTTTTACCACGGTATTAACGGTGTTTTCTTGTAATAAAAGCGCAGATAAAATGCTTCAACAAGAACAGCAAATGGAAAATCAAGATGTAACAAAAAGAAACTACGCCACCTACTGCAACCCTATCGATATCGATTACTCCTACATGTCGCATTACCGGGCAAAAAACAAAGTGTCGTACCGTTCCGGTGCCGACCCGGCCTTGGTTAATTTCAAGGGTAAGTATTATATGTTCGTTACCCGTTCGCATGGTTATTGGGTGTCTAACGATATGCTTAATTGGAAATTCATCCGTCCGCAAAGTTGGTATTTTCATGGCAGTAATGCCCCCGCAGCGGCCGTATATAACGATAAACTCATTGTGTATGGCGACCCAGTAGGCTACGGCCCCGTAATAGAAACCGATAATCCCGATTTGGGCGATTGGAAAACCAACTTTGCCATTTTGGATATTCCCGGGCAAATACAAGACCCCGATTTGTTTGTAGACGACGACGGGCGGGTATACCTATATGAAGAATCCTCCAACAAATGGCCCATTCGGGTAGTCGAGCTGGACCCCGAAAACTATTTTATCCCCATGGGCGAACAAAAAGATTTATTCAACCTAAACCCCGAAAAACACGGTTGGGAACGCTTTGGACAAGACCATACTTCCAATTTAGAGCCTTTTATCGAAGGTCCGTGGATGGTAAAGCACGGCGATACCTATTATTTGGAATACGGTGCGCCCGGCACGCAATGGAATGTTTATGCCGATGGGGTGTATACCGGCAAAAGCCCCATGGGACCGTTCGAGTATGCGCCCTATAACCCCATTTCGTACAAACCGGGCGGCTTTTTAAAAGGCTCGGGGCATGGCAGCACGGTTAAGGATAACCATGGCAACTTGTGGCATTACGCTACTATGGCCATTTCGGTAAACTACAAGTTCGAGCGTCGTATAGGCATGTATCCCGCCGGGTTTGAGGCCAATGGGCAAATGTACGTTAACACCGCCTATGGCGATTACCCCCACTATTTGCCCGATACCAAGGTGGAACAGCACAAACAGCGTTTTACAGGCTGGATGCTGCTGTCGTATAAAAAACCGGTAAGCACAAATTCCGGTTTGGTTACAAAAGAAATTAATGTGGTAGATGAAAGCGATAGCGGTTATATGTTGGAACAAATTAAAGATTTCGGCATCAACAGAATTAACGATGAGGAAATACGTTCCTACTGGGTTTCCGAAGCCAATAACGATTCTATTTATGTTGAATTGGATTTAAAAGAAACCATGAACGTAAAAGCCGTTCAAATTAATTTTCAAGATTATAACAGCGATATTTATGGGCGTCCCGATAGTTTAAAGCAACAGTTTGTATTGCAATCGTCTATGGATAGGGTAAATTGGACAACCATTACCGATTATTCCAAAAACATGCGCGATATGCCCCATGGCTACATCGAATTGAAAACGCCTGCCGATGCCCGATATATTAGGTATAACCACGTGTATTGTACCAATAATTATTTGGCCATTTCGGAATTTCGGGTATTTGGCAATGGCTATGGGGAAAAACCCGCCATGCCCGCCAATTTTAAGGTAAAACGGCAAGCCGACAGGCGTAATGCCAATTTAACATGGGATAAAAATAATTTGGCAACGGGCTATGTTGTGTATTGGGGAATAGCAAAAGATAAACTAAATTTATCGGCACTTATGTACGATAATCCCAATTACGAACTACGGGCCCTAAATACCGACCAATCGTATTATTTACAAGTGGAAGCTTTTAACGAAAATGGGATTTCGGAAAAAAGCGAAATCATTTTTATAGAATAACCAAGCATGAAGCACTTTTTAAGCCTTATTTTTTTAATAGTTTTCGGGCAAACCCATGCCCAAGAACTCAAGGTAATGAGCTACAATATTAAACTCGATTACCCCAAGGAAGGAAAAAATAGTTGGAACAACAGAAAACCTTTCTTTGTTAACCAATTAAAGTACTACGGTCCCGATGTGTTTGGGGTACAAGAAGCCTTGCCCAACCAAATGAAAGATATTGACAGTTTGATGCCCGCTTATGGTTTTGTTGGCGTAGGGCGCGATAATGGAAGTGATGAAGGCGAATACTCGGCCATATTTTATAAAAAAGAAGTGTTTGATGTTGTGCAATCGTCTACCTTTTGGCTATCCGAAACACC
This sequence comes from Flavobacteriaceae bacterium, assembly GCA_047975545.1. Taxonomy (GTDB): domain Bacteria; phylum Bacteroidota; class Bacteroidia; order Flavobacteriales; family Flavobacteriaceae; genus JBKEDS01. The sequence continues at coordinate 21,960 of JBKEDS010000060.1, forward strand.
CGGAAAAGTATCTATGGGCTGGGATGCCGTTTGCAATCGGGTGTGTACATATGTGCTGTTGAAAGCTAAAACATCGAACAAGCAATTTTGGGTATTTAATACCCATTTCGACCATATTGGGGAAAAGGCAAGGGTTAATAGTGCCGTATTGATACTTCAAAAAATAAAGAATATTAACACGAAAGACTACCCTGTTGTTTTAATGGGCGATTTTAATATGGAGGAAACCCACAAAAGTATAACGCTAATAAAACAAGACTTGAACGATTCTAAATTAATAGCAAATCTCACTTTTGGGCCCGAAGGAACATTTAACGGGTTTAAGTTTGAAGAACCCGTAACCAACCGTATCGATTTTATTTTTGTAAGCCCAGATATTTTCGTTAACAAATATGCCATATTAAGCGATAACTGGAACTGCCAGTACCCTTCCGACCATTTACCCGTTTTGGTTAATATTGCTTTTTAAGGTAATGTGTTTGTTTAATCCAAAACAACACGTTTATCCCGATTGGCCAATTCCCAAGCGGTGGAAAATATTAAGCGTGTCCTAATTTCCAATAAATCGTATTCAATTTTATCGGGCGTATCGGTTGGTTGGTGGTAATCGTCGTGCGTGCCGTTAAAATAAAAAATTACGGGAATGTTGTTTTTGGCAAAGTTGTAGTGGTCCGAGCGGTAATAAAATCGGTTCGGGTCGTTATCGTCGTTATAGGTATAATCTAAATTAATATTGTAGTAGGTTTTATTAACCTTTTCGGAAATATCGTGCAGTTCGGTGCTTAATTTATCCGAGCCTATTAAATATACATAATTACGGTCGTCTTCGTGTTTATCGTCAACCCGTCCTATCATATCGATATTTAAATTGGCTATGGTGTTTTCTAAAGGAAAAACAGGATCCGCATCGGTGTAATATCTGGAGCCAAACAAACCTATTTCCTCTCCGGTAACATGTAGGAACAAAATGCTGCGTTTAGGGCCTTGGCCTTCGTCGGCTGCTTTTTTAAAGGCTTTGGCCATTGCCAAAATGGCTACTGTTCCGGAGCCGTCGTCGTCGGCACCATTGTATACTTCGCCGTCCTTGGTGCCAACATGGTCCAAATGTGCCGAAATAACAAGTACTTCGTCCTGTTTTTCGGAACCTTTAATATAGGCCAGTACATTTTCCGAATCGCCTTTTGCCCTGCCCGAGAAATACGATTCGGGAATTTCCTGAAAATAGTCGCCCGGCGCAATGGGCGAGGGGATGTTAAGGTTTTTATAGCGTTCCTTAATAAATTCAACCGCTTTTTTTTGTCCGGGTTCGCCCGTATTGCGCCCTTCAAATTCGTCGGAAGCGTAAATGTACAAGTCTTTTTTTAAATCTTCGGCAGTTATGGTCTTGGCGTAATCGGCTGAAGTTTTGGCATTGTTCTCCTTTTTTTGTGCGGAACTGCAGGCTACGAACATTGCCGAAAGGCTTAACAGTAAGCAAAAATGTTTCATGTGTCTTGGTTTGTTGGTTTCAAATATAGTTAAAACCTTGGACTTTGGGTTTTTATTTTTTTTGAAATTGAGGTGGCTGAGCCTGTCGATTTGGTGGCTGGGCATCGAAGCCTACTTTAGTTTTTCAAACTGGTATTTTTCCAAAACGGTTTCAATGCCCAATTTGTTAACTTCTTTTTTTAGTGTTGAAGGCGTTTTTCCAAATTCGTCCTTAAAACTTTTGGTAAAATATTTGGAGTCCTTGTAGCCTACCATAAAAGCTGCTTCGGATACGTTGTAGTTGTTTTTAAGTATTAAAACGGCGGCCTTGCTAAGTTTTAGTTTTCGTAGCAGTTCTACCGGGGTTTTTCCCGTAAGGTCATGGCACTTTCGGTAAATGCCCGAATAGCTCATGTTTATGGTTTTTGGCAAGTCTTCCAGCCTAAAATCGGTATTGAA
>JBKEDS010000004.1:0-135540 GCA_047975545.1 Flavobacteriaceae bacterium
GGCCATTTTTGGAATTGCGTATTGTGATGTTCAATATATTCGTTTTGCAGGCTTTCGTTTTCAACCAAGTTTGCCGTTAACAAAATATGCTCCCATTCACTGGCCATGGTTTTATCGTTGCATCTTTCACTTCTATCAAAATTATAAAGTGGGGTGTTGTAAGTTTTAATTTCGGTCTTAGGGTATTCCATGGCCAATTCGGCCTTTAAATGTTCAACGTGGTTCATTTTGCCATACAGTACGGTGTGGTTTTTCCATTGGTATAATCGTGCATTGATAACACCGTTAGTTTTGGCAATGTCTTTTATTTTTTCGGAATCGAATTTTTTACCAATTAACTCTATGGCCGCAAAATGTGGGACTTCCTGCAAAGGCCAATTACTATCTACAACTACTTCTTTTAACAAGTATTTATAGGGTGAACGGACACCCGCATTCGTTTTAATACTTTTATTTACATAAGCGTTATTGTTACGCCAAACATTATCGGGACCGTTGGCGTTTTGAAGAAACTTTTCGGCAGGCACCCAGTTGTTTTCTACGCTGAAATACGCCGAACCCTCGTCGGTATATAAATAAAACCAATGGTAGGGGTCGTGGGCGTAGGGGTTAAAATAAATATCGTAAATATAATTTTCGGCAATTGTGCTTTCGGGTTGTGCCGACAGCGTGTAAATACCCGCCGTATCGTACAAATGTTTGCCATAATGGTGAATTTTATTGGCCATAACCTTGTTGCCCCGCATGGCGTTAACTGTTTTGGTCCAGCCCCAACCCAAACCAATTCCGGTATACGACACATCGGAAATTTCGTTATGGGCAATGGTTATGTTTTTAACAAACCCGGCGCTTATGCCCACGCAGCCCCAATCTTCGTTGGTTACGTTGGTAATTACATTATCCGTAATGGTTTCGTTGCTGCACACTTCCCTGTTGTCCTTAGGGTTGTAGGGCAAATGGGTTTCGAAGGCTTCGTCGGAAAAAACACCGAGATTTATGGCACTTCCGCCAATATCCTTAAACAAATTGCCTTGTATTAAATTGTGGTTTGTGCCTTTATGGAAATCTAATCCCGTTGAAGACAAGTGTTGAAAATTACAACCCGTAAATTGAATATTATCGGCAAAGTTTACTTCTACCGCAGCACGTGGCCTACCAATCCACGCTTGGTTTTCAAGCCCTGCTTTATCGGGTGTTCCCGGTTCTTTTAACTTGTACGCATCGAGCAAGTACATACCCGCTTGAATAGGTACATGACCTTGTTGCGACGGCCGTAACCAATTACTATATTCAAAGGAAACACCTTTAAAAGTAATATGGCTTACGGGAAAATCGATTACGCCTTTAATTTCCAGTAAATTTTCGAGAACGGGGACGGTTATTTTTGCCGTATTGATTTGCTCACCCGACCGTGGATAATAGTATAGTTTCCCTTCGGTTTTATCGAGGTACCACTCGCCCGGTTCGTTTAACAAAGATTTTGCATTACATAAATAAAATGCCGAGTTTCCCGTTTTTTTTGAAATCCAAGGCGCCGGCCAAGGGTGCTCGCTTTGGATGCGGCTTTCGGGCTGCTCAAAATACAGTTTGGCACTATCACCCTTAACTTCCATATCCTTAATACGCAAATTGGCTATGGCCCACCATTGCTGAATGAACAGCTCCATACCAGGTTCGAAACGTACGGATTTATCCTTAAACGGAATCCAACAGGTTTCGGTTTTTTTGTCCCACGATAAAATACGATCCATTTGGCTACCCAAAGTACTTTTAGCCCTAACAGCTTTTTGGCCGTTTACCCAAAGTTGCTTGAAATAGATAACGCTTCCCGCTTTTTTAGGCGCATTGGCTACCCAAATACCATTTTCGTTTTTCCAACCAACAACATCCATTCCGCCACTTAAAACAGGATTTGCCCCTGTTGCAGCTTCAATAATGGTTGGGCTGCTGGCTGTTCCGGAATCTTCGGGTCGAATAAAAATGGGTTCGTTTAAATAATAGGTACCGTTTAAAAGTATAATTTTAACTCCGCTTTGGATGGTTGGGCTGTTTAATCGGCGTAGGTTTCTAACTTGCCTTAAGGCCATGTTCAAGGTTGCCAACGGTTGTTCAATGGTACCGCTATTGGTATCGTTGCCTGTTGGGCTTACGTATATTTCGGCAGCATGCCCATTAACCAGGGCGCACGTAAAAAACACGGCTATAAGTGTAACTATTCTACTTATCTTCATTTGTTTAGTTGTTGTTCGTTAAAAATCAAGTTTAAACTTAATTTCTACGCTTTGTTTTAATTGAAATTGAAAAAAACAATGGCTTAAAAACTTGTTTGGCAACAGTTTTTCTTCTTAAAATTGAATTTCTTGAACTTGAATTTTCAAAAAACAATTTCGATATTTCATTAAAATACAGCCAATATTATTATTTCAATAAAAAAATAGTGCTATTTTTAACCGATGGTCAATTTTATAACTATTCAAATTTAAACTATTTACATTAAGTGTTTATTAAACACTAATAAAAAATATTTATTTTAGCTACGCCGAACAAAACTTTTTTGAATTTTCAACAAACCTATTTATATCTACCTTTAAATATTACAATCATGACAAAAAAAACCGATTTTAATATTGAAAACAAAAAAAACAAATCCGGCAGCCAAGGTGTTTGGTGGCACAAGGAAAATATTGGCCCATTAAAAAACCTATCTTTTATAAAGCATTTTGGCAGTATGAAGTTTTCCAAGGTTAATATGGACAAAAATATGCTGCCCCACTTAAACGACGGTATTGAGATACATTTTGTGCATAGTGGCAAATACAATTGGGTTATAGAGGATAAAAAAATTGAGTTGCTAACCGATAATTTATCGGTTTCGGCACCTTGGCACCTAAACGGTAGCCCTACCGGAAAAATGGATATAGGAAAAATAAACTGGTTGGTTATTAAACCCAAAATATTTACCCTAACCGAACCTTTAGATTTAGGAACATGGACCAAACTGCCGCATGCCTTTCAAGAAAGCTTAGGCAACCTGATAGCCCACGACAAAAACTTTGTTATTGAAAAAGCCAAAACGTTTAAAAAGTATTTTATTGAATTAGAAAAGGAACTTACCAACCAAAATGAAGGCTATGAGGTTATGGTAGGCAATATTATTGAAAACCTTTTAATAGACCTACACAGGCACCTTTCGCTAAAACAGCAACAGGATATAGAAGAAGATAATTTTACCAATAAACTAACCCAAATTATTTTGGCCGACTTAAACAAAAAATGGATTATAGACGATTTGGCCTATATGTTTGGCATGGGCAAAACCAAATTTACCTACGAAGTAAAAAAACTAACCGGTTACCCACCAAATAGTTTTATTATCCAGTTGAAAATACAAAAAGCCATCGATTTAATAGAGGAAGGCAGTATGAAAATGTCGGATATTGCATTTGCTTGCGGTTTTTCGTCCCTGCAACATTTTACGGCTACCTTTTCGCAGCGCATTGGGGTTAGCCCGAGTAGATATGGAAGGTAAACACCTCTATTCTTCTTTTATTTGATGGTTTAACCATAACACTTTATTTTCAAAATTCTTCAATAGTGGCTTTGCCCCTAATTTAGGCAAATGCGTATCATTGCGTTTTCTGTCCGTAACACCAAAATTGAGCGACAAACCTACTTAAACGCTTGCACAATTACCTGTTTAACAAATAAACAACAAATCTTTATAAAATTGACCATAGTTCAAAAATAACACATATTTATTGATTTATTGATAAAATTTACATGTTTTCAATATCAATCACACATATTAAAAACAAATCCATTTTATAAATTGTTTAACTGCAATGGTAAAACAATAGCCCTTTTACTATCAAAATTTGATAGCCGCTTTAAACTTCCAATAAGTATTCTGTTCAACAAACATTAAACCTACAAACTATGTAATCCTACTTTTTTAAATCCAGCAACACCTATTTATCAACTATTAACACATTAACAAATATGAAAAACCTTTACATTGAACCAAGGAAGCCTTTTTCATTTTTAAACTTTAAGCTAAAAATGAAACTAATGGGTTTACTCTTATTTACTTCTCTTACCACCTCGTTTGCCTTCAATTATAATGCAACCGATTTTTTAAGCAAAAAAAGCAAAAACGAGCAACCCCAACAAGTTGAGGGCTCCGTGATGGACCAAAACGGACAACCATTAGCCGGAGCTAATATTTTGGAAAAAAACACAACCAACGGAACACAAACAGATTTCGACGGCCATTTTTCCTTATCGCTAACAAACAAAAATGCTGTTTTAATTGTGTCGTACATAGGTTTTGTAACACAGGAAGTTAACACCAACAACAGGAGCCAAATATCGGTTGTACTAACTGAAGATGCGGCAGCATTGGACGAAGTTGTGGTTGTAGGTTATGGCACAATGAAAAAAAGCGATTTAACCGGTGCCATAACACAAGTTAAAGGCGAAGTCCTTAATACGGTTTCCGGCTCTAACCCTGTAGAAGCCCTGCAAGGTAAAGCCTCCGGCGTTGCCATTGTTAACACAGATGCCTCGCCCGGTGCAAGTCCAACCATACGAATTAGGGGAAACGGATCGATAAGTGCAAGTAATGAACCTTTAATTGTGGTAGATGGGTTCCCGCTATCCAACAGTAACCTAAACGACATTAGCGCTAACGACATAGAGTCCATGGAAGTTTTAAAGGATGCTTCATCTGCGGCCATATATGGTTCCAGAGGCGCAAACGGCGTTATTATAATCACCACAAAGAAAGGAAAAAAAGGACAAAACAACCTTGAAATTTCTGCTTCAACAGGTATATCGACCGCTGCCAGATTACCTGGAATGTTAAACAGAAACGACTTTATCAACTTTATTAACGAAGCCTATACCTACTCCAACGGCGCACCTGTTTATTCCGCATCTAACCCTGCTCCGGAATACAACACAAATTGGCAGAATGAAATTATAAAAAATTCTTCCCTAACTCAAAACTACTCTATTGCTTTCAACGGGGGAAAGGACAAAACCACCTACATGCTTTCGGGCAATATTTTTGCTCAGGACGGTATTGTTGAATCGTCCGGATTTAACAAACTAACCGTACGAACAAATTTGGACCACGAATTTAAATCTTGGCTTTCGGTAGGCACCCATTTACAAGTAGGGCGTTCGCAGCGCGATGTACGCGACAATCCTACGGGCAACATATTTCGTTACGGATGGCCAACTGTACCTATTAAAAACCCTGATGGAAGCTGGTATTACGCCACGGAAGACCCCAGCATAAGCTCCTATTTCGAAGGCACATGGAACCCTGTTTCCGAAGCCTTTGAAGTAACAAACGAGCTAACGACCGATCGTGTTTTGGGCGATGTGTACGCTTTATTTTCGCCTATAAAAAACGTGACGTTTAAAACAAATTTTGGGGTTGATATTTCGAACGAAAAACAATATGAGTACTATTCAACAAAATCCACCAGAGGCATAGGAGCCGGAAGCACAGGAGTTGGCGGACAGGCCTACCAAAGACAAACAAGCAAACTAACCGATAATATTTTAACGTACTCCAACACGTGGAACGATATACACCGGCTAAGCGTTACCGGGGTGTATTCATGGCAGGAATATGTGTTCGAAAACTTATCCGTAAATGGCTCTGGATTTCAAAACGATGCCACCGGAGCAAACGACATTTCGTATGCCACAAGGGAAAGCATATCGGCAGCCTCCGATAAATATTCAAACAAGTTAATTTCCTGGACGGCAAGAAGCTCTTATTCTTATGCCGACAAATATTTACTAACACTTACAGGAAGATACGACGGGTCTTCCCGATTTGGGGAAAACAACAAATGGGGTTTTTTTCCATCTGTTGGATTAGCTTGGAGAGTAGACCAAGAAAACTTTTTAAACAATAGCAATGCTATTTCCAACTTAAAATTTAGAACCAGTTACGGCGTAACGGGTAATCAGGAAATTGGCAATTACCAATCATTATCGGCCTTAACGCCTGCTTACTACGTTTACAACGACACGCCGCTTTTGGGATTAACCGAAACTATTGGGAATCCGGATTTAAAATGGGAACGGAACACGCAGTACAATATAGGGGTCGATATTAGCCTTTGGAACACAATAGACCTAAACCTGGATTATTACATCCGAAAAACAACCGATTTGTTGTACAATGTACCAATACCAACATCGTCTGGCTATTCCAGTATGCTTCAAAATATTGGAGAGGTAAAAAACCTTGGGTTTGAACTAACCGCCCATACTAAAATTATCGACTCGGATTTTAAATGGGACATTACAGGAAACTTATCGACCAATAAAAACGAAATTGTCGAACTTTATGGCGATGTAGACAAAATCAACTTAGGCTCCTCATCCGCCGGGATAGCCCGATACCTAATTGTTGGCGAACCCGTTAACAGCGTATGGGCCAGGGAATCGGCCGGAATTATTCAAACACAGGACCAATTATCGTCCTACCAACAAATCCGTTCATCGGCACAATTGGGAGAAGAAATGTACGTGGACCATACCGGGGAAGGTACAATTAATAGCGACGACTACATAAATATTGGCACTACCACTCCCGATTTCTTCTACGGGATTTCTACCCAGCTATCCTACAAAAAACTATCCTTGGAAATTTATGGGCAAGGTGCAAGCGGGTTGGCATCCAACTCCGACGATAATTACATGATTTATGGCGAATACCAAATCCAGAACAGAAACTACTTGCCTACCCAACACGCCTACAACCGTATGTGGAGCGAGCAAAACCCAAACGGAACCTTTCCAAGAGCCGGCGCCCAAGAAGTTTATCTATCAAATAGAACCAATGGGGATTGGAACTATTTTGTTGTAAAAAACATTAAATTGGGTTATGATTTTTCGGATATAATAGAAACATTCGATTGGATAAAAGAACTGGACGTTTTTATTAACGCCCAAAATTATATCAATACAGCAAACCACAGAGGCTACAATCCCGAAAACGGAAGCGTAGATTTCCCTTATGCCAAAACCATGATTTTTGGTTTACGCGCTAAATTTTAACACTTTAAAATTCAAAAACCATGAAATCTATAAAACACCTTATTATATTTTACTGCGTTACTGCTTTATTTTTTCAATGTACCGATTTAAATGAAGAACCCTACACATTTCTATCGCCCGACACCTATTACAAAAATGCAGGCGAACTGGAAACAGCATTAAATAGCGTGTACGACGGTTACCAACGTGGCTTTAACGGTTATTACAAATACATTATGTACTTGGAGGTTATGACCGAATTTGGGTCACCGGCCTACGCCAAGGACGATGTTCACTTATGGAATGTATGGTCCGATATAAACAATGCCGACAGAATGGTAATTACCAATTGGGACGACGCTTACAACATTATCAATAGAGCTAATTTGGTATTGGGACGAGGGGAAGGCATAGATATGGACGAATCGCTTAAATCCAGATATTTTGCCGAAGCCAGATTTATCCGGGCTCTGACATACTATAACTTAGTTAGGATGTACGGCGGCGTCCCCATTCCCGAAACTTTTACCGAAGGACTTGGCGGATTGGAAATTCCAAGAAAAACCGTTTCGGAAACCTACGACTATATTATAGCCGATTTGGAATATGCCGAATCTCATTTGCCAAAAAAATCGGAATATTCGGCCGATAACATTTGGCGGGCTTCACAAGGAGCCGCCCAAGCACTGTTGGGCGACATTTATTTAACACGGGGCAGCATGACCGGAGATAAAGCCTTCTTTCAAAAAGCCAAAGATTATTGTAACGAAGTAATACTTTCCAGTGAATATTCCTTAGAACCCGATTTTAAAGATTTGTGGTTTTGGTGGAATACGAACAACAAAAACGGAACGGAGTCTATTTTTGAACTGCAATACGGCGGTGTTGACAGCGAGTACAACAACAACCACGTTATGTTTGGCGTAAACATTACCGAATATACCTTAGGCTGCTACATGTACCGCCGTTTTGGACCTTCCATTCAACATTATCTTTCTTATAGCGACGACGATGCCCGTAAAGAAGGTAGTTTTTTAACCGAATTCAACGCCACCGAAAAAGGTAACCCCAGCAATATTTTAGAAACTATTGTATTTGTACCCGAGGACAAAGGGTTCTACCCAGGATCAAAAGGATGGAAAACCGCATCGCCAGGAAATCTTAAATTTTATGACAGAACTGATGCTTCGGCTACGCTAAAAAAACCCAAAGCCAACGCTTATGCTATTAGGTACGCCGATGTTCTTCTCGATTATGCCGAAGCCGAAAACGAATTAAACGGTCCTGGGGCCGCATACAGTTACATTAACGAAGTTCGAAACCGATCCAATCTAAACGATTTACCCCTAAATTTAACCCAAGACCAATTTGCCGACGCTATTTACAAGGAAAGAGGCTGGGAATTTGTAGGGGAAGGCTTGTTGTTTTTTGATGAATTACGAACCGACAGAATTGGGGAAAACGTAAAAAACCATGTGCAATGGGGCAACGACCAAAATATTTACATGTACGTTAATACACCTCTTGAGTTTGTGCCTTCCAAAGATTTTTTGTTTAAAATACCGCAATACGATTTCGATTCCAACCCTGCATTGGAACAAAACCCAAACAACATATCAAAATAAAAATTTAGTTTAGTTTAGTTTGTAGTTAGCTGCCTTATAACTTTTGTAAGGCAGCTTTCTTTTTACCAAAAAACTTTATAAAATCGACCACAGTTTAAATTTAACAGCTCTTTATTTATAATATAACAATATTTAAACTTCTTAAATCAACACTTACAAAAATAAATACACATGAAAACCAAACAAAAATACGGTGCTGGAATATGGCATTTCGCAACCTATCTAGACCGTTATGCCACAGATGGTTACGGCCCAAGCAAGAGCTTACTGGAAATGATTGACTTAGCAGGCCAGGTCGACGACTTATCCGTTGTGGACATTAACTATCCATTTGTAGATAAAAGCTTGGGACTTGGCGAAGTTGAAGCTGCCTTAAAACGCAACAACCTATCCGTTATAGGCATTACCCCGGAAATTTACACCAGACAATTTTCAAAAGGCGCTTTTACAAATCCCGATCCGGGAATCCGCCGCTTGGCCAACGAAATGGTTAACGATGCCGCTAATGTGGTAAGGCATTTTAACGCCAATTACGTAAAACTTTGGCCTGGACAAGATGGTTGGGACTACCCGTTTCAAGTAAATCATAAAGAACTCTGGAAATTAAGTATTGATGGTATAGCAGAACTTGCCGACCAAAATAAAGATTTAAATTTCGTAATTGAATATAAACCACGCGAACCTCGTGCGCACATGAGCTACGACAGCGTTGCCAGAACGCTTTTGGCTATTGAAAAAATGAACCTCCCAAACGTAGGTATTCTACTTGACTTTGGGCACTCGCTATACGGGGGCGAATCGCCTGCCGATGCCGCACAATTGGCTATAGACTACGGCCGCCTTTTTGGCATGGACGTAAACGACAATTTCCGCAGCTGGGACGACGATTTAATTGCGGGTTCCGTCCACCCTATTGAGCTTTTCGAATTCTTTTATACATTAAGAAAAAATAATTGGGAAGGCGTTTGGCAGTTGGACCAATTCCCTTTTAGGGAAGACCCCGTAGCAACGGCAAATAGTGCCATAAACTTTTTAAAAGTTATCGAACGCGCTTTGGATAAATTAGATTTTGAAGCCATGAAAGAAGCCCAACAAAAGCAAGATGCCGTAACGGCTTTAAATATGGCCCGAAAAGCACTTTTTTCTTCATATTAAATATTAAGTTGTTAAAAATGACAGATAAAGAATTAAAACTAAAATCGGTTTTTTTAAGAAAACAACTTCTCAAATATATCTATAAGGCCAAAGCTGGACACACGGGGGGTAGTTTATCATGTGTCGACACTTTAAACGTACTTTATAACCGTGTTCTAAACGTTAACCCAAACGATTTTAAAAACCCCAATCGCGACAGATACATTCAAAGCAAAGGACACTGTGTCGAAGCACTATTTGTAACCTTGGCCGATCGCGGTTTTTTTCCGGAATCCGATTTGGAAACCCTGTGCCAATACCAATCGCATTACATTGGGCATCCCACCAAAAAAGTTAATGGCGTAGAACAAAATACAGGTGCTTTGGGTCATGGTCTTCCCATTTGCGTAGGCGAAGCCATTGCTGCTAAATTGGATCATAAATCGCATCGTATTTTTACATTATTAGGCGATGGCGAGTTGCCCGAAGGCTCCAACTGGGAGGCTTTTTTATCGGCCTCGCATTACAAACTCGACAACCTATATGCTATCCTGGACAATAACAAGCAACAAATAACGGGAAGCAACCAAGAGGTTATGAACACCGATTCTATTGCCGAAAAACTAAAAGCCTTTGGATGGGTTGTTAAAGAAATAAACGGGCATAATTTAAACGAATTGGAAAACGCCTTAAACAACGGCCCTTTTGAAACCGGAAAACCCAATTTCATTATAGCCCACACCATTAAAGGAAAAGGCATTAGCTATATGGAAGGCAATTTAAAATGGCACCACGGCGTACCCAGCCCGGAACAGTACGAACAGGCCATGTTAGAATTGAACCAAACAGAAGCCTTAATTGCATAAATTATGGAATTAGATAAAATAGAAGAAACCCATTTAAAAATGGGCAAGGCCAACCAAGAAATTTTTTCGGAAACCCTACAAACCTTGGCCGAAGCTGACAGAAACATTATTACGGTAACAAGCGACTCCCGAGGCTCCGGAAAATTAGTCCCGTTTGGACAAAAATACCCCAACCAAATTGTAGAAGTAGGTATTGCCGAGCAAAATTTAGTCGGGGTTGCCGCCGGTTTGTCATCGGCAGGAAAAAAAACATTTGCCGTTTCGCCTGCTTGTTTCTTAAGCGCCAGAGCCTTAGAGCAAATTAAAAACGACGTATGCTATTCCAACAACCCCGTCACCCTTGTGGGCATTAGTGCCGGAATAAGCTATGGCGCATTGGGCACTACCCATCATAGTTTGCACGATTTTGCCGCATTGCGTGCCATTAATAACATTACAATTGTAGCACCCGCCGATAATTTTGAAACCGAACAAGCAGTTCGTTTGGCTGCCAAAACCAAAACCCCTATTTATATGCGGTTTGGCAAAAAGGCCATGCCTTTTTTAAATGAAAACAATACAACATTCGAATTTGGAAAAGGGCGCTTGGTTAAAGAAGGCAGCGACCTTGCCATTATTGCAAACGGCGAAACCGTTTACCCGGCATGGTTGGCAGCAAAAAAACTGGAAAACGAAGGCATAAAAACCGCAGTCGTTAGCATGCACACTATTAAACCATTAGACGTAAAATTGCTGAGTGAATTAGCAGCTAATGGTCGCCCCATTGTTACCGTAGAAGAACACATGGTTAATGGTGGTTTAGGTGAAGCTTGCGCCGCATTCCTAATACAAAACGGATTTAAAAATCCGTTTAAAATAGTAGGCATTCCCGATGAGTACACGGTTACGGGGTCGCAAATTGAAATTTTTAACCATTACGGCATATCGCAAGACGGCTTGTACAAAACCTGCAAAACACTAATGGACAAAATTTAATGACTTGCCCCAATTTTGCTACGCAAATGGCACAAAAATACAAAAACAACCATGTCTACTTCATATATTTTATCCATAGACCAAGGTACAAGCGGTACAAAAGCTATTATTTTTGATAGTAAAGGAAACATTATTACCAAAACAACCGCACCTTTAAAATCGATTTATCCTCAACTTGGTTTTGTAGAACAAAATCCCGAAGCTATTTTTCAATCTGTAATCGATGCCGTTAAAAGCTGTGTTACCGCCTTTGAACAAACACATCCCGGCGAAACTAACAAAATAATATCCTGCGGTATATCCAACCAGCGCGAAACCTTTGTTATTTGGGATAAAAATGGTACTCCCCTACACAATGCAGTGGTTTGGCAATGCAAACGCTCGGTTAGCATTTGCGAAAACTTAAAACAAGCCAATCTGGAAAACATTGTAAACAATAGCACTGGACTTACTATAGACCCTTATTTTTCGGCTTCGAAAGTGATATGGTTACACGAAAACAACACAAAAATTAAAACCGCAATAGATGCAGGTGAAGCCTTTTTTGGCACCGTGGACACGTGGTTATTATTTAAACTCACCAACGGCAATAGCTTTAAAACCGATTATACCAATGCAGCCCGAACGTTGTTTTTTAACATTTACACCTTAGAATGGGACAACGATTTATTAAAGCACTTTAACCTTGAAAACCTAAACCTTCCCGAAGCCACCTTCTCTTCGGATAATTTTGGGGAATCTACATTTATGGGCAATTTTAAAACGCCCATTCCCATAACTGGCATTATAGGCGATTCGCAAGCTGCTTTTTTTGGTGAAAGCTGTTTTGAAAATGGCATGGCAAAGGCCACTTTAGGTACGGGGTGTTCTATTTTATGGAATACCGAAACCTTAAGACAAAAACAACGAAGCGGTATGCTTACAACCATAGGGTGGAGCGTAGAAGGCCAAACCAATTATGCCATAGAAGGCGTTATTGTTAGTTGTGGCGCTACTTTGGAATGGCTAAAAAACCAATTGGACGTTTTTGCCACCAACGACCAAATAGAAACCATGGCCACATCGATAAGCACCAACGAAGGGGTTTACCTTATTCCCGGATTTAGCGGTATGGGCGCCCCATATTGGCAAGAAAACTGGAAAGCATCTATCCATGGGCTAACCTTTAGCTCGCGCAAAGACCACCTTGTAAGGGCAGCCTTAGAATCGATTGCCTTTCAAATAAAAGATGTTATTAGCACCATTGAAGCCAACACCCAAACAACCTTAAAGGAGTTAAAAATAAACGGCGGTATTACAGCCAATACGTTTTTAATGCAGTTTTTGGCCAATTTATTAAAAACACCTATTGCCAACATGGGCATTTCGGATGTTTCGGCTTGGGGCGCTGCGTTAATGTCGGGGTTGGGCTTTAAACTCTGGAACAGTTTAAAGGATCTTCCCACACCGCCTTCCGACAAAATAAAAACCTATATTCCCGATACAAACGACAACGCACAACAATTTTATTTAAACTGGCAGTCGATTTTAAAAGATAAAAAACGGTAAACGCTCCGTAAAAAACAGAGCGTTTTACTTTTAGAAACAAACCAAATTCCTAAAAACACAAAAAGCCCTCAATTTCTTGAGAGCTTTTTGCGGTCTGGACGGGACTCGAACCCGCGACCTTCGCCGTGACAGGGCGACATTCTAACCAACTGAACTACCAGACCGTTGCTTTATTGCGATTGCAAATATACATGCCTTTTTTAATTTGGCAAATCTTTTTTTGTTTTTTTTAAGCAAAGCTATCCCGTTCGACCAAATACGTTGTTAGTATGGTATTAAAACCTTGGTTTATGTCGGCTTCTACATATTTAATCTTGTATTGCAAACATTTAAGTTTTAGCTCGTTAAAATATGCCCCAACCGTTTTTTCGTAATTTTCCTTAATGGTATCGGCATATAAATTTAAGTGTTCGCCCGTTTCTACATCAACAAACTGTTTTGGGGTATTGTTAAAATTAAAGTTTAATTCCTTGTCCTTGTCCATAACATGGAACAAAACAACTTCGTGCTTGTTGTACTTTAAATGGCGCAAGGCTTCAAAAAGTTTGTTTTCGTCGGTTGCGGTTTGGAACATGTCGGCAAACAGGAAAATTAAGGAGCGCCTGTGTATTTTTTCGGCTATTTCGTGCAGGTATTTGTAGGTGTTGGTGCTTTTTTGTTCGAACTTTTGGCTAATAATATTTTCCAAAGCGCCCAGCAGCATTTGGTGGTGGCGCTCGCTTCCTTTTTCGGGGGCATAAAAATCATAGGTATCGCTGTAAATGCTTAAGCCTACCGCATCGCGCTGTTGTTTTAGTATTTGCATTAATGCTGCCGAGGCCAATGCCGAAAACGCAATTTTATTCAACTGTTCCAAATTGAACTTTTGTAATGCCGGATAGTGCATCGAGCTACTATTGTCTACAATTATGTGGCAGCGCAAGTTGGTTTCGTCGTCGTAGCGTTTTGTGTAGAGTTTATCGGTTTTGGCAAATAATTTCCAATCGATATGGCGGGTGCTTTCGCCTTGGTTGTAAATTTTATGCTCGGTAAATTCTGCCGAAAACCCATGAAAAGGACTTTTGTGCATGCCCGCAATAAAGCCTTCGACGACTTGTTTGGCCAAAAGCCCCAGGTTTTTATTTACATCTGCTTTATTGAGTTCCTGTTGTATGTTCATATTTACTGTTCCCTAATATGTTTTGCCCTATAAACCCCATCGGCCGCCTGTAATAATTTATTTTTTAAATTAGGTGAAAAATGGGGGTGTTCGGCCAAAAATGTTTCTACCGCAAGGTAAGCATAATCGGTTGTATAATTTCCTACTGTGGCATTAAGCCATGCTTTTGGGAAAAATATATCGCCCGTTTGTTGTATTTCTTCTACCAATTCCAAATTGTTTTTTAAATAGTGTTGCGAGGTTTGTTGCCGCAACGGATGGTGAACATAATTTAAGGCCGTGGCTACCCAGCTTTCTTTTTCCCTATTTTCGGGCTTGGACAGGCTTTTTACAAAATTAGCCCTTATCGTTTCGGTATTGGATAACGAGGGCAGCAAAAACTCCAAGCGTTTTTTGCTGTCGGGATTGTTTATGTTGTTTAGGGCTTCCTTTAAAATGTTATTGGTTTCGGGATGGTTGTACACGGCCAACTTACAGGCCAAATCGGTATAATTGGTTTCGGTAAGGTTTAGGTTTTTTATTGTTATTGATTTGTTCCAAATACCGTATAACACATCTAAACCCGATGTGGAATAGGCTATGTTTTCATATAACCCGAAAAGTGTTTTCTTTAAACTTGGAGGCGCTTTGCTCTTTAATCGTTTTTGCAGGGCTTGCTCTAAAACGGTTCCAAGGGTATTGCGCTCTTCTTCCTTAATATACTTCCAAAATAACGAATTGGCGTAACTTATTATAGTGTTTAGTATAATTTCGTTGTTTTCGGTTGAAACGCCTTCGGTTAGAACGTTTAAGGCCAGATTAGGGGTAATGTTTCCCGTTAATACGTTTTCGTATAAATTAATATAACTATAGCCTCGCGCAACGTTGTCTTGGATTTTCGGGATTTGCTTGGCTTCAATTTCCCCTAACGGAAATATCCCGTAACCAAAGGCGTTGTAGTTGTAAATAATGTTTTTAGGTTGTTTTAAACCTTCCAAAGCATTTAAAATTGTTTCCTTTCCTGTTATATTTACGGGTACAATTTTTACGCTATCGGCATAAACCAAACCAATACTGAATTGCTGCGGCCAAATTTTGCTGCTGCCGTCTTCGGCGTGCTGGGTTATTGTAAATTGTTTTATGTTTCCGTTTTCGTATACCGCTTTATTGGTTATAACGGGGCGTCCGGATTGGTTTACCCAAACCTTGCTCCATTGTTTTAAATCGTGTTGGGTTTCGGCATTTAAAAGGGCAATTAAATCGTTCCAATCGGCATTGGCGTTGGCATAGGTTTTTATGTAGTTACGCATACCGTTTTTAAAGGCTTCTTCGCCCAGCAAGGCTTCCAACTGGCGCATCATAATGGGCGATTTGTTGTATACAATGCGCCCGTAAAGCGTTCCTGCGTTTTTTAAATTGTCCAATGGCTGTTTTATGGGCGTTGCGCCTTGGGTGCGGTCCTCGCTGTAAGCGCTTGGGTAATGTTCGGCCATAAAATTTAGGGCATGGTTAACTTCCGGAAAAATGGGGGCTGAAATTTTATCGGCCAAAAAATTGGCAAATACTTCTTTTAGCCAAACATCGTCGAACCAATTCATGGTAACCAAATCGCCAAACCACATGTGGGCGGTTTCGTGGGCTATTAGCTTGCAGCGACGTAGGGCTTGTTTTTGGGTGGCATGGGCATCTAAGAACAATTGCGATTCGCGGTATTGAACAGCGCCAACATGCTCCATGCCCCCGTACTGAAAATCGGGAATGGCGGCCATATCCAATTTTTGGAACGGAAATTTATATTGGGTATAATCCTCTAAAAACCTAACCGATTCGTCGTGATGCTTAAAAGTGGCTTCGGTACTGGCGTATATTTTTGCGGTATCGGTTTCGCGGTACAGCATTTTCATGTTTAAGTTTCCCGATTGTTGTACTGTATTGAATTTTCCCGCCACAAACGAAAACAGGTAGGTGCTCATTAAATCGGAAGTTTTAAATTGATAGTTTTTAAAGTCGCCTTGTTTTTCCTCGGTTTCCAAAGGTGCGGCACAAAGTACTTCCCAATCGTTCGGCGCCGTTATGTTTAATATGTATTTGGCTTTTATATTGGGTTGGTCGAAACACGGGAACAGCGTACTGGCCCTGTCGGGAACAAGGAGCGTGTACAGGTAGTCGTTGTTTCGGTTAAGCGATTGTTCGCCTGCTTGAAACGTTATTTTTATAGTGTTTTTTCCCGCTCTTAAATATTTAGGGGTTATGACAAGGTGTTCCTGTTCGTGGTGAACGGAAATGTCGTTGCCATTGGCTTCAACCTTTTTTAAGAGGGATTTATCGGCATTAAAATCCAAATACAAGGGTTGCCGAAGGTCGAGAATATTTAAACTTAAATTTAATTGTGCAGGAATAGGGTCGTGTTTGGCCTTGGGTATTTGAAAGTTTAAGCGATACACCACATCGGAAATCTGTTTCGTTCTGTAATTGGCCAATTCCAAGGATATTCCGGAGGTTAAAAGCATATTTGCTTTTTGTTCTTTTTTACAGGAAAAAACCATTGTAAAACAGCACAAAACCGCTATTGTTATTTTTGTAGGTTTAAAAATCATTGCTAACATTTTAATTTCATTGGTAATTTGGTAGGGCTAAAAATAAAAAAATTAAACAACAAAAAAGGCTTGCCTTTACGACAAACCTTTTTATTCTTTCCTTCATGGTTATATTTTACAAAAGCGCATCTATAGCCTCGGTGTAAGCTGCTTTAGGCGCTACGCCTACTTGCCTGGCTACAACCTCGCCATTTTGGAACACCAAAACGGTAGGAATGTTGCGCACGCCGTATTTGGCGGCAAATTCTTGGTTGGCATCTACATCAACCTTGCCTACAACGGCTTTGCCTTCGTACTCGCCGCTTATTTCCTCTATAACGGGGCCTACCATCCTGCAAGGGCCGCACCAAGCTGCCCAAAAATCGACCAATACGGGTTTTTCGCTTTTTAATACTGTTTCTTCAAACGTTTCGTCTGTAATTTCTAATGCCATAGTATTTATATTTTAATTTGTAATTTTTCGTTCTACAAAATTAGCTAAAAAAGTTTTAGAACCAACAAGGTAATAATTTGTTTTGTTTATGGCTTAATTGTTTAATGTTATTTTTTGAAAACCGCGCCGTACACGCATTACGGTTTTAATTAAAATGCGTTGTTTTTTTTATGTTGCCGAACAAATCCAATGGGTTGCCAAATTCTTGCCTAACCGTTTTTCTTTTTTATTTTTATCCCTGTTTTTTTAACTAATTATTTTTACTTTTGTGGCATAGAACAACAGAGGAAAGATTTGACTGATTGCAACCTCTTAATACCAAATTAAATCCGGTATTAATAAAAATGCTAAAGGCAGTGCGAGCTTCCTTCGACGTTATCGTCAAATCTTCGATAAATATTATTTATTATGGCTTATTTATTTACTTCGGAAAGTGTTTCCGAGGGACACCCCGATAAGGTAGCAGACCAAATTAGCGATGCTTTAATTGACAACTTTTTGGCTTTCGACCCCGGGTCGAAAGTAGCCTGCGAAACTTTGGTAACCACCGGGCAGGTTATTTTGGCCGGCGAAGTAAAATCGCAAACGTATTTGGATGTTCAAAAAATTGCCCGCGACACCATAAACAAAATTGGTTACACCAAGGGCGAATATATGTTCGATGGCAATTCGTGCGGCGTGCTTTCGGCCATCCACGAGCAATCCGAAGACATTAACCAAGGTGTAGACAGGGGTAGCAAGGAAGAGCAAGGCGCTGGCGACCAAGGCATGATGTTTGGCTATGCCACCAACGAAACCGAAAACTACATGCCGTTGGCGTTGGATTTGTCGCACCTTATTTTAAGGGAACTTGCCGAGCTACGCCGCGAAAACAAAGCTATTACCTATTTGCGCCCGGACTCCAAAAGCCAAGTTACCATAGAATATAGTAACGATAACGTACCGCAACGCATAGATGCCATAGTGGTTTCTACCCAACACGACGAGTTTGCCGACGAGGCCACCATGTTAAAAACCATTAAAAACGATATTATTAACGTTTTAATCCCCCGCGTAAAAGCTAAATTACCCCAAAACATACAGGAATTGTTTAACCACAACATTACGTACCACATTAACCCCACGGGCAAGTTTGTCATTGGTGGGCCACATGGCGATACGGGCTTAACGGGGCGGAAAATTATTGTAGATACCTACGGCGGAAAAGGGGCGCACGGTGGTGGTGCTTTTTCCGGCAAGGATCCAAGCAAGGTGGACCGCAGTGCCGCTTATGCCACCCGACATATTGCCAAAAATTTGGTTGCAGCGGGCGTTGCAAGCGAAGTTTTGGTGCAAGTAAGTTACGCTATTGGGGTGGTCGAGCCTATGGGTATTTTTATTAACACTTACGGTACGAGCAACGTAAATATCCCCGATGGCGATATTGCCAAAATAGTTTCAAAAATTTTCGATATGCGCCCGTTTGCCATCGAGGAACGCTTAAAATTGCGCGCGCCCATTTATAGCGAAACGGCTGCTTATGGGCACATGGGTAGGGAAAACCAAATAGTAACCAAAACCTTTACCCAGCCTTACGGCGAAAGTGTTACCGTAGATGTTGAGCTGTTTACTTGGGAAAAACTGGATTATGTAGATAAGGTGAAAGCGGCGTTCGGGATTTAAAAAAATTGCGCTATCGACGTCCAAAAACAAACAAAAACCAGTATATCTTTCTAATAATCAAAATATTATTAGTTATGAAGAAATCCTGGCTTATCATTTTACTAACTCTTTGTTTTAAAGGACACGCAACCGTACACCAAGTAGGCGCTACAAAAATCTATGCTTCGCCTTACGATTTGTATTTGGCCAATAGCGTTCAAGACGGCGACACCATTGAAATTGATGCCGAAACCTATACAGGACAATCTGCACTGGCAGTATGGGAGCAAAATAATTTGCTTATTAAAGGTGTTGGCGGTCGCCCACATTTGGTTGCCAACGGACAATACATTTGGGGCAAAGGCATTTGGGTATTGGCAGGAAACAATATTACTGTTGAAAACATAGAATTTTCGGGTGCTGCGGTTCCCGACCAAAATGGAGCGGGAATCAGGTTGGACGGCACAGGCCTAACGGTAAGGCATTGCTATTTTCACGATAACGAAAACGGTATTTTAACATCCAACCCTTATGCCGGTGATATTTTAATCGAATTTTCGGAATTTAACCACAACGGTTATGGCGACGGTTATTCCCATAACGTGTATGTGGGGCATGTTAACTCCCTTACCTTTCAGTTTAATTATTCGCATCACGCTACCGTAGGGCATAATTTAAAGTCGAGAGCCAAGGAAAACTACGTTTTGTACAACAGGATTATGGACGAGCAAACAGGCAACTCCAGCCGATTGATTGACCTTCCCAATGGCGGATTAGCCATTGTAATGGGGAATTTAATCATGCAGGGCGAAAATGTCGAAAACAGTAACATGCTGGGCTATGGCCTGGAAGGGCTGTCCAACGAACCGCCCCATGAACTGTACACTGTAAACAATACTTTTGTTAACAAAAGAGTGGCATCGTGTATTTTTATTGCTGCTGAAAACGGCACATTGGTTGCCAATATTTCAAACAATATTTTTGCGGGAACCGGCACCATGTTAAACGGCACGGCAACCACCATGGATGCCAACTATGCAAATACCACCATTTCCGATTTAGGTTTTGTGGATGAGTTAAATTACGATTATAGGCTTACGGAAAATTCGCCTGCCGTAAATTACGGAACAGCCTTGAATCCGGTAAACGGTTTTTCGCTTACCCCCGATTTTATGTACGAACACCCAAACAACAACAGCACAAGAACCACAATAAATGGTACTATTGATGCCGGGGCCTACGAATACAATCCATCCCTTTCGGTTAGCGGTTTGGTGGAAAATACCGCACTGTTATACCCCAACCCAACCCACAATAAATTAACTATTGATATTGATGCAACCAACATTGGAACAATATCGGTTTTCAGCGCCTTGGGACAATTTTTAGAATCCTCAACTAACACAAACACGATAGATTTGTCCAACAAGCCCAGCGGCGTTTATCTCGTAACAATTAAAACGAAAAACGGAAATATTATTAACAAAACGGCAATTAAAAAATAAATTCATCAACTAAGAAACACACCAAGGCATTTATATTTTTTGTAGCTTTGTTTCACTAAACAAAAAAACATGAACACATTAAAAAACATAATTGCATTAGCTTTTATAGCCTTATTGGTTTTTAATTGCAAAAACGAAGCCCAACCTAAAATTGAAACTGTTGATGGCATTTCGCAAACCGAAAAAAACAGGACTTTAAACCCGAACGCAACATACGCCAAAGCCGAGTTTAATATCGAGGGCATGACCTGCGCCATGGGATGCGCCAAAACCATTGAAAAGAAAATTGGCAATTTGGAAGGCGTAAAATCATCAGTAGTCGATTTCGATAAAAAATTGGCCATGGTAGAATACGACCAAGCCAAAGTAACCCCCGCCCTTCTGGAGGAAACCGTAACCAAAGTTGCCGATGTTTACACGGTTAACAACATGAAAACGGTTGATGCGTTTTCCAACGGAAAATCAGGCGACAAATCGTGTTGTGCGGACAAAAAAGAAAGCTGCGCCAATAAAACCGAAGCGGAAAAAGCAGAATGCAAAAAAGAGTGCCCCAAAAAAGAAGGCGATAAAGCATGTTGCGCCGGCGGTGGCGAAACAAAAGCATAGAAAAAAATGATTAAAATAAAGAAAGTCTTTCTGTTTTTCGGAAAGGCTTTTTTTATTTCCACTCGATACTTTCCATAATCCGCCGTATATCGTTTTCCAAATATTTTGCTGCCGGGTAAATAGAATCGTAATTGGGTTTGGCCCGAAAGTAAAGCGAGCCTGTTAAAAAATGCCTTACGCTGTCGGTAACATAAAACTGCGATTGCGAAGCGGCGTTTCCGCCTACTTCATAAAACATACCGTAAACCTTTTTATTTGGGTTGTCGTACAACTGGTCTATTATTACATCGGCTTTTCGGGTGTGCTCCTGCGTAAATTTTTGGGCGTCGCGCAGGTATTCGTTTAATATTTCTTTATTGTTGTTTACCGCTTTATAGGTTAAAAATATGGTGCCTTTTAGGGCGGGGTAATCTATGGTTATGCCATAGCTTTTTGCTGTGGCATTAATTTCCTTTACATTTATTCGCTGTGCCAATATATTGGTTTCAAAAGTTAATGGCAGGGGCAAGTTCGAGGGCGTATATTGTGCTTGGGGGTAGTCTAACCGTAAATATGCTTTTGGTTTTGGTATGTAATCGTTACTGCAGGATGTGCATATTATAAGCAGAATTAGTAATAAGAAAAGATTACGCTTCATTTAAAATGGTAAATTTTACAAGCCTGATTCGTTTTTTGTCCAAGGCTTCAATTTTAAAAACGTAATTTTTGTAATTTATTTTACTGTTCAGTTTTGGAAAACTGCCGGATATTTCAAGAACAAAACCGGCAATGGTTTCGGCATCGCCCTTGTTGTCCTCAAAAACGGAGGTATCTTCAATTTTAATAATCTTGTAAAAATCCTTTAGGGGCGTTTTGCCTTCGAACACAAAATTATGGTCGTCTAATTTGGAGTAGGTTAAATCCTCGTCGTCGTACTCATCGCTTATATCGCCTACAATTTCTTCAATAATATCTTCTAACGAAATAAGTCCCGATGTTCCGCCGTACTCGTCTACCACAACGGCGAGATGGACTTTTTTGTTTTGAAATTCGGCCATTAAGTCGTCTAATTTTTTGTTTTCCGGCACAAAAAACGGTTCGCGCAACAGCGTGGTCCAATCAAATTGTTTTTTATCCAAGTGCGGTAATAAATCCTTGGCGTATAAAATACCCTGTATGCTGTCTATGTTGTCTTTATAAACAGGAATTCGGGAGTAGCCGTTTTCTATTATTTCGGGTAGGATGTCGGCATATTTTTGGTCGCTATTAAGGGCAAAAATATCAATACGGGGGCGCATAACCTGTTTGGTGTCGGTATTGCCAAATTGTACGATGCCCTGTAATATTTTATGTTCTTCCTTGGTGGTATCTTCTTCGCTGGTAAGTTCCAAGGCCTGCGAGAGTTGGTCCACGCTTAAATTGGATTTTTGCTTGCCCAGCCTGTTGTGTATGGCCACGGTTATGCTCCGCATGGGCAGGCTTAATGGCGAAAGCAAAACGTCTAAAACCCGTAGCGGATAGGCCATAAAGGTGGCAAATTTTAAATTATTGCGGCTGGCGTATATTTTGGGCAAAATTTCGCCAAATAATAATATTAAAAAAGTAACCACCACCACTTCCAGAACAAACCTAAGTGCGGGCAGGGTTATGGCAGAAAACATAGCTTCACTTAAATAGGCAAACAAAATTACTATGGCAATATTTATAAAGTTATTAGCAACTAATATGGTGGCCAACAGCTTTTTTGGCCGGTCTAACAGATTGGAAATTATCTGGATGGATTTGGATTTTTCCTCCAATCCTTTTTCCATATCGGTTTTCGACAGGGAGAACAGCGCTACTTCGGCGCCGGAAATAAGTGCGGAACATATTAAAAGCAGAACAAGCAGGGCGTAACCGGCAATGGCAGAAATATCGATTGCTGTTGCGAAACTTAAAAAACTCGTGGGGTCAGGGTCCAAATAATAGTGTTTTGGTTAAACTTGATTTCTCGTTTTTTACTTACGGGAAATTTTGATATTAAAACGGCAAATCGTCTTCTTCCGGCGTGTTATCGGTATTAACATTAGGGGTGTTTACGGGCTGGCTTGGCTGGTTGGTAGCAGCAGCGCTATTGGTTTGGGAGGCGTTTTGCTCGTTTTCCTTTTTGGTACTTAAAAAGGTAAAATCGGTACATTGTATTTCGGTTGAATAGCGGTCGTGGCCGCTTTCGTCCTGCCATTTGCGGGTTTTTATCCTGCCTTCGATATAAACCTTATCACCTTTGCTTAAATATTTTTCGCAAATTTCGGCGCCTTTGTTCCTTACTACAATATTGTGCCACTCGGTATTGGTAACACGCTCGTTGGTTTGCTTGCTAACGTAGGTTTCGTTCGTGGCCAGCGGAAAACGGCCAACGCAGCCCCCGCCCTCGAAATAGTGCATTTTTACCTCGTCGCCCAAGTGGCCTATTAGCATTACTTTATTTAACGTGCCCGACATATTGTTTTCAGTTTTAAGGAAAAACAAATTTACAGAATTACATGGCATTTTTAACCCTGTACTTGCTTTTTTTTAAAATTAACAAAAAATATCGACCGAAGATGCTTTTTAGCCGTTAAAAATTAAATTGGTCTATAAAATTGCTTATTAAGGCAGGCACGGCATAATTGCGAATATCGGCAATGGGTATGGCCGTATCGACCTGTTCGGAGGTGTTTGCTATCCAAAATTTGGTATGCAAATGTTGGTGGGATAATTTGTGTACCACATCGGTTTCATTATACAACGATATGGTAAATGTTTTTCCTTTTAAAAGAGGATGCTGTTTGGTATGGCTGAGCATTTCCTTGTACGTTATGCCTTTTTTTGTTTCAATTAAGGGAAACTGGTATAGGTTTTCCCAAATGCCCTTGCCCAATCGTTTTTCAACAACAACCGTGTTTTGGTTTCCTATAATTACCAAAAAATTAAAATATTTGTTTTTAACCTTGGCGCCCTTGATTTTTACGGGCAATTGTTCAATAGTTTTCTTATTAAAAGCCACGCAGCTTTGCTGTAACGGGCATACGCCGCAATCGGGGCTTTTGGGCGAGCATTGCTTGGCGCCAAATTCCATAATGGCTTGGTTAAACGTGGCGGGGTCGTTTTTATCTATTAATTCCTGAGCCAAGGCTTTAAACGCTTTAGCGCCTTTTGGGGTGTTTATTGGGGTTTCAATGCCAAAATACCGGGACAGAACCCTGTAAACATTACCATCGACCACGGCTGTGTTTTCGTTAAAACATATCGATGCTATGGCGCTTGCCGTGTAATCGCCAACACCTTTTAACATTAATAAGTCTTTGTAATTACCGGGAAAAAAACCGTTAAGTTCGTTGGCAACATATTTTGCCGTGGCGTGCAAATTGCGGGCCCGGGAGTAGTAGCCCAAACCCTGCCACGATTTTAAAATTTGTTCCTCGGAGGCGTTTGCCAAAGCAAAAACCGTTGGGTATTGCTTTACAAAAGTATTGTAATAAGGTAGCCCTTGGACAACTTGCGTTTGCTGCAAAATAATTTCCGATAGCCATATTTTATAAGGGTTTGTGGTGTTTCGCCAAGGCAAATCCCGCTTGTGGTTTACGTACCATTTTTTTAATATTTCTGAAAATTGCATGCGTTTATAAAATAGGGGCGTAAAAATAAACGTTTACAATCTTAAATTTTAATTAATTAGGTTTGAAATATTGAATATTAAATTCTTATATTTGCAACCCCTTAAAAAATTAATAGTAAACAAAAAATTATAATAAAAATGACGAAGGCTGATTTAGTAGCAAAAATTTCCGAGAAATTGGGAATTGAAAAAGGTGATGTTCAGGCAACTGTTGAATCTTTTATGGATGAAGTAAAATCATCGTTAGAAAGTGGCGACAATGTGTATTTAAGAGGTTTTGGGAGCTTTATAATTAAAACCAGAGCTGAAAAAACAGGACGAAACATTTCCAAAAACACAACCATTAAAATTCCATCGCACAATATACCGGCATTTAAACCCGCAAAGGTTTTTGTTGAAGGTGTAAAAACCAATGTGGAGGTAAAATAAGAAAAACCAATTTATTAATTTAAAAATTACAATTTATGCCAAGTGGTAAAAAACGCAAAAGACATAAGGTAGCTACGCACAAGCGTAAAAAACGTAGGCGCGCTAACCGCCATAAAAAGAAAAAATAAGTCCAAAAAAGTAGTTTAACCGCTACTTTTTTGGCGTTAACACAAAACGTTCTTTGAAATGAGTCCATTTTAAGTTTTAGTGGGCTCCACGGATTTAAAAATCCTGTGAAGAACCTGAAAAACAAGTTCAGGTTTAAAAACAATGTATAATCCATCTGTACCGTAAGGTTATTGGTGTTTAGTTGTTGGTTGTTGCGTTTTAAAAACTTCTAACCTCTAACTTCTAACTTTAATGTACGGATAAAAATTAACAAAAATGGATAAAGAAGTGATCATTAGATCGAATCCCGACAATGTTGATTTTGCCTTATTAAAAGATGGAAAACTAATTGAATTACATAAAGACGAAGGAGAAAACAATTTTTCGGTTGGCGATATATTTTTGGCCAAAATACGAAAAACCGTTCCCGGGCTAAATGCCGCATTTGTAAACTTAGGCCACGAAAAAGACGCCTTTTTACATTATCACGATTTAGGCCCAAAACTCACTTCGCTTTTAAAATTCACAAAAAGTGTAAGCACAGGTAAATTAAAAGACTATTCTTTAAAAAATTACCCATTTGAAAAAGACATCGACAAAGATGGTAAAGTTGCCGATGTCCTAAAATCGAACCAATCGCTATTGGTGCAAGTCGTAAAAGAACCCATATCCACCAAAGGCCCACGGATAAGCTCCGAGCTTTCCATAGCCGGTAGGTATATTGTTTTGGTGCCTTTTTCCAACCGTATTTCCATTTCGCAAAAAATAGAATCGAAAGAAGAAAAGGATAGGCTAAAACGCTTGGTAAAAAGCATTACCCCCCAAGGGTTTGGCATTATTGTACGCACCGTAGCCGAAGGTAAAAAAGTAGCCGAACTGGACAAAGATTTGCAAAACCTACTTGGCCGTTGGACCGCTATGTGCAAAAAATTGCCCAAAGCGCACCACCCCAGCAAGGTATTGGGCGAAATGAACAAAGCCTCGTCCATTTTACGCGACATTTTTAACGATACCTTTACTGGTATACACGTTGACGACGAGTCGCTACACATTCAAATTAAAGATTACGTGCAGGAAATTGCACCCAATAAAGAATCAATAGTCAAACTGTATCAATCCAAAGTTCCTATTTTCGAAAAATACGGTATCGAGCGCCAAATAAAAACCTCGTTTGGCCGAACCGTTTCCATGGCAAAAGGCGCCTATTTGGTAATAGAACACACCGAGGCCCTGCATGTTATAGACGTTAACAGCGGCAACCGTTCCAACAAGGCCAACAACCAGGAGGACACCGCCTTGGAGGTAAACCTTATTGCGGCAACCGAAATTGCAAGGCAGTTGCGCCTGCGCGATATGGGCGGTATTATAGTCGTGGACTTTATAGATATGACCAATGCCGAAAATAGGCAAAAGCTGTTCAATCATTTTAGGGATGAAATGAAGGACGACCGGGCAAAGCACAAAATATTGCCCCCCAGCAAATTTGGCCTGATACAAATAACAAGACAACGGGTACGCCCCGAAATGAACATTAAAACAAGGGAAGAAAACCCCGATGGCGCCATGAACGGCTCCGAAGTCGAGGCGCCCATTGGTATTGTTCAAAAAATAACCGAAGATCTTGACAGACTATACAAAAAAGACTATAAAAAGCTAACCCTAAATACGCATCCTTTTATAGCGGCCTTTTTAACAAAGGGCATTCCATCGGTACGTTCGAAATGGTTTTTCGAACACAAAAAATGGGTTAAAATTTTACCAAGAGATGCTTACACATATCTGGAGTACCACTTTTTCGATAAAGACGGTAATAAAGTAAAATAAACATTTTATAAAAGCCCCGCTTAATTTTTTAAGCGGGGCTTTTTGTTTTTATTATCTTGCAGGTGTATAAACCCATCTTTTTTTTGATTTTAAAACGCTTCATATTATTGTTGTTTCTCATTGGTTTTTTTATCCAATCTTCGGCACAGGATAAGAAAAACAAAAGCGACAGTACGGCGGTATACCAAGATATTTACGATTACTCGCAAAAAAGAAAAAGCACAAAATTTTTGCACAAGTTCCTTTTTCGCCCCATTAATGCCAAAACACCTTCCAAAAGCGTTAAAAACACGACCATTATAGCCCATGGCAGCTACGAGGGCAAAATTATACGGCGCATTATTATTACCACACTGGACCCTTTTGGATATTCGGTAGACGACACGTTGAAAACCCCTACCGAAAAACTTAGCAAATTCGGGAACAGTATTCACCTAAAAACAAAAAAAGGCACGATTAAGGATTTGCTTTTGTTTAAGGAAAACCAAGCCTACGACTCGTTAAAAATTACCGAATCCGAAAGGCTTATACGAAGCCAGCGCTACACCAGGCGGGTGCGTGTTGTACCCGTACCCAATACCGCAAACGACTCCGTGGACATTACCATTCGCGTGTTGGATTCCTGGAGCTTAATCCCTAACGGCAGCCTATCGTCGTCCAGTGGAAGCGTAAAACTTACCGAGCGTAACCTTTTTGGTTTTGGGCATCAGGTAAGCGGTGCTTATAAAGAACGCTTTAGCGACCATGCCAAAGAAGTAACGGGCAATTACACCATTGCCAATATTAAAAATTCCTATATTAAATTAGAATTGGGTTACGATAGGGATTACGACAACAACAGTTCCCGCAGTATTTCGGTTACCCGGAATTTTTATTCGCCGCTAACAAAGTGGGCCGGTGGTTTCGATTTTAAAAACGAAAGCAAAAACGAAGAGTTCTATTACGTTATACCCGATAGCGTCCCAAGCCCAAATTTGCGTTTTGATTATTACGATGCTTGGCTGGGGCGTGCGTTCCAACTTTCAAAAGCCACAAATAATATTAGCCGGAACACCAGGGCCATAGCGGCCATAACCTTCAACAATTATTATTATAAATCGGTGCCGGAACCGCTGTTTAATCCCGAAAATTTCTTTTCAAATGCGTGCAATGTTATCGGGCATATTGGTTTAACCACGCAAAAATACTATCAGGATAAATTTTTGTTCAACTACGATATTATCGAGGATGTGCCCTATGGTAATATTTTGGCCCTAACCTTTGGCTACCAAGATAAAAATGCAACAGATAGGGTTTATATAGGTTCTAAAATAGCTTACGGCAACCGTTTTAGTTTTGGCTATTTAAGCGGCGCAGCGCAGTGGGGCTCGTTTTTAAATGGCAATTTGCCCCGGCAAACGGCACTAAAAATAGATTTTGTTTACTTTACCGACTTGATTAGTTTGGGGCGGTGGAAAATCCGCCAATTTATAAAACCAAGCTACGTATGGGGCAAGGACCGTTACCCTACCGAAAAGGATAAATTAAATTTGGATAACCAATGGGGCATCGAGGGTTTTGACAGCCCCGTAAACGGTACACAAAAATGGGTGCTTAACCTGCAAACGCAAACCTATGCCCCCAATATGTGGAAAGGGTTTCGCTTTAGCCCCTATGCCAATATTGCACTGGGTTCGGTAGCCGAACAAGACCGCTTGTTTAAAAGCAAGGTGTATTCAAAATTTAGTATTGGCGCTTTAATAAACAACGATTTTTTGGTGTTTAACAGCTTTCAAATATCATTGTCGTACTTTCCAAAAATTCCCACCGAAGGCGTTAATATTTTTAAAACCAACTCGTTTGAAAATGGCGATTTGAGCATTCCCAACTTTCAACTGGACAAGCCTGCTTATATTGAGTATCGATAGGGTTAATTACAAATTTCCCCCAAAACCCATAAATAATCGGCCCTGTTGGCAATAAAATCCTTGTCGGAAATATCGATAATTTTAATATTGAAGTTGGTTTGGGTTTTTAAAAACTCCAAATACCCCGAATTTATTTTTTCCAAATACCCCGTATCTATATTTTGTTCGTATTGGCGTCCTCGTTTTTTTATGTTTTGTTGCAACCGCTCGGTATTTTGGTACAGGTATATGTATAAATCGGGTTTTCGCAGTTCTTTGTACATTAAGTAGAATAGCTTTCGGTAAAGTTTAAACTCGTCTTCCTGAAGGGTAACTTTTGAAAAGATTAAGGATTTAAACACATCGTAATCGCTTACTATAAAGTCCTTGAACAAATCAAGCTGCGATAAATCGTCGCTAATTTGTTGGTAGCGGTCGGCCAGAAACGACATTTCCAACGGAAAGGCATAACGTTGCGCATCGTTGTAAAATTTGGGCAAAAACGGGTTGTCGGCAAAACGCTCCAAAATAAGTTTGGCATTAAAATCGGATGCTATTTTTGTGGCCAAGCTGGTTTTTCCGGCGCCAATATTACCTTCAATGGCAATATAACCAAATTTTGAAAAATCGTAATTATCTCCGGGGTTTTTAAGTGTTATAGTTAAAGGCTCCAAAACGCTGTTATCAGTACAGGCTTGAAGCAATTCGGCCACCGTTTTGTTAAAAACAGGATGCTTTAAAGTTGAAGCAATATCGTTTAGCGGTTGCAGCACAAATTTACGATTTTGCATTTCGGGGTGCGGTACGGTAAGGGTTGGGGTTTTTATCGTTTCGCCTTCAACAAAAATAATATCCAAATCTATAGTCCGGGCTTCGTAAATGCCGCTTTGTGTGCGTACCCGACCCAACTTGGTTTCAATGTCCAATAATTTGTTTAATACGGTTGTGGGGTGCAAATGGCTTTCGCAAATTAGGCAACAATTAAAAAAATCGTCACTTTTAAAACCAAGTGCGGGTGATTTGTAAAGTTTTGAAATAAGCCTGATATTGCCTATTTGGTTAAAAATAATATTTACCGCATTTTGTAAATGCTCGAATCTATGGCCTTTGTTACTGCCTAAGGCTATGTAATATGTTGTGGGGTGTAGCATAAGTATTGGCAAAATAACTAAAACAATTTTTAATATTGCGGTTTTATAATGCCCATTTATCCACAATTGTGGCAAGTCGTTAAACGGGTTCTAATTCAAAGTTTGTTGCTCAAGTTGTCCTTTCAAATTTTAAATAAACATTAACGCTTCAAATCCCCGTTTTTTAATCTTTTCGTTGCATTTTTACGTATATATTTGCACCCTTTTAATGCTAATTAATACAAGATAAATTGAAAAAGATTTTAAAAATTTCAGGAATTACCCTTCTCGTTCTTATTATACTTTTAATAGCTGCCCCTTTTCTGTTTAAAGGGCAGATTAAGGATATGGTAAAACGCACCATAAACGAAAACGTTAACGCACAAGTCGAGTTTAGCAACGTTAGCCTTAGCTTTATAAAAAGTTTTCCGCAGGCCTATGTGGGCATTAACGATTTAGCTATTGTAAACGTGGAGCCTTTTAAGGGCGATACCTTGGTAAGCGCAAAGGAAATTGCCTTTAGCATGTCCATTAAAGAGTTGTTTAAAACCTCAACCGATGGCGCAATCGAGGTAAACAGCATAAACATTAAAAACGCCTTGCTTAATTTAAAAACCAATGCCCAAGGCAAGGCCAATTACGACATTACAAAGGAAAAAACCGAAACCGAAACTACCGAAACCACAGCCGATTCCGGTGGTTTTACTTTCGATATAGATAGTTACAGCATTAGTAACAGCACCATTGCCTATGGCGACGATACCACGAAAATGTACTTAAAACTATCCGAACTTAACCACGAGGGTTCGGGTAGGTTTTCGGCAAGTGTTTCCGAACTCGATACCAAAACCGAGGCCTTGGTTAGCTTTGCTTTCGATAGCGTAAATTACCTGAACAATAATTTGGTTAAGTTGGATGCGCTTATCGATATGGATTTAACCAACAACAAGTACACCTTTAAGGACAACAAGGCCTACATTAATAAATTGCCTTTGGAATTTAAAGGTTTTGTGCATCTTTTGGACGACGGACAGGATATGGATATTACGTTTGAAAACCCGGGTTCCGATTTTAAGGATTTCCTGGCCTTGATTCCCGAAACCTACTCAAAAAGTATTGAAGGCGTACAAACCAGCGGTACATTTAAGGTGAAAGGTGCCGTTAAGGGCAAAAATACCGATACCACCATACCTGCTTTTGATATTAGCATTGTTTCGAACAACGCTTCGTTTAAATATCCCGATTTGCCGAAACGTGTTGAAAACATTATTATTAACACCGAAATAAAAAACACTACGGGCAATCTGGACGATACCTATGTTAACATAAACACCCTTAATTTTAAAATTGACGAGGATAATTTTAAATCATCGGCTTCAATAAAAAACCTAACCAAAAACATATTGGTAAATGCCAATGTCGATGGTGTTTTAAACCTTGCTAACCTAACAAAAGCCTATCCGGTGGCTTTGGATAGCGAGCTTTCGGGCTTATTAAAAGCCAAGCTGCACACTAATTTTGATATGAACGCTATTGAAACCAATGCTTACGAACGTATAAAAAGCGATGGCGATTTAAGTTTAAGCGGTTTTAATTTTGCTTCGGAAGATATGGCAAACCCCGTTCAAATTTCCGAGGCAAGCCTTACCTTTAACCCAAGTACGGTAAGCCTAAACAGCTTTAAGGCCAAAACGGGCGAAAGCGACTTGAATGCCACGGGAAGCATTAAAAACCTATTGGGCTTTGTGCTTAGCAACCAAACGCTCCAAGGCAACTTCAACTTAAATTCGAACATGTTTAAGCTAAGTGATTTTATGACGGAAGGTGAAGAAATTTCAACAGCAAACGAAACCGCTTCAACCCCTACCGAAACTCTTAAAATCCCTGCTTTTTTAGATTGCACCCTTAATGCCAATGCCAATACGGTTATTTACGACAATTTAACGCTGAAAGACGTAAAGGGCACCCTTACCATTAAGGACCAACAGGCTAACTTAAACAACCTAACCTCCAGTATTTTCGATGGTGCTCTGGGCGTATCGGGACAAGTGTCGACAAAGGCTGAGGTACCCACCTTCAATTTGGATTTAAATATTAACAATTTCGATATTGCCAAATCGTTTAAAGGCTTGGAACTCTTGCAAAATTTAGCGCCTATTGCGTCGTTGTTCCAAGGAAAACTAAACAGTTCGCTTAATTTATCGGGCAACCTTACCAACGATTTTACGCCAAATTTGGGCAGCCTTTCGGGAAATGCTTTGGCCGAACTGCTAACCACGAATATTAGCGAAAACAATGGGCCTATTGTAAGCAAATTGCAAAATTCGTTAAGTTTTATCGATTTTAACAAGCTTAACTTAAAGGATTTGAAAACCAAAATAGAATTTGCAAACGGTAAGGTTGCTGTTAAGCCCTTTCAAATAAAATATAACGATATTGCCATAGAAATTGGGGGATCGCACGGTTTCGATAAATCTATAGACTACAATGCGGTGTTTCATGTGCCCGCCAAGTATTTGGGCAGCGAGGTAACCACATTAATTACTAAAATTGGTTCCGAGGATGCCAAAAACATTTCAATTCCCGTAACGGCAAATATTACGGGCAGTTTTACCAACCCAAGTGTAAAAACCGATTTAACAAGCGGCGTTACAAACTTAACCAATCAGTTGGTGGAAATACAAAAACAAAAATTGTTAAACCAAGGCAAGGATGAAGCCAATAAATTGTTGGATAATTTGTTGAACGGTAAAACGGCTTCGACCGACTCTACAAAAACCCAACAAAACAATGCGGTTAAAGATGTGCTTAACGATATTATTGGCGGCAACAAAACCACGACCGATTCCACCAAAACAAAACAACAAACCGCAACTGATAATGTAAAAAACGTATTGGGCGGATTGTTGGGCGGTAAAAAGAAAAGCAAGGATACTACTACTGTTATGTCAAATTAAAATTGACGGATGGGATTGCTTCCTCCGTTGTCGTCGCAATGACGTCATTGCGAGAAGGAGGCACGACGACGAAGCAATCTCTATATTAAATTTCAGAGTTGACATAACACTACAGCAACGACAAAATAATTTTGAAAGCGCGTTTAAAAACTCATCTTGACTTTTTATAATTGGCTAATTTTCGCTTCAATCAAAAAAGTCAAGATGAGTTCTAATAAAAAAGGCTGTCCCCGAAATATTTAAGACAGCCTTTTTATTTGTTGTTAATATTCCCCTACTCCCAAGTATAATTTTTCTTTTTGGCTTGTTCCTTAATAGCTTTGGTCATAGCGTTTTCCAAGCCATTGTTGGTTTGGGTGCTTTGTTGGGCAATGTAGGTTTTGCGTTTTTCGTTTAGTTCCTGGATTTGGTTTTGGATGTTGTTGCGCTCCGTTTTTTTCTGTTCTACATATTTTTTTATTTCGGTTTCCGATTTGCCTTTTAGCTCCGTAGGTAGTGCTTCGTCCCCTAAGGTTTCAAGGCTTACTTCGTCTTCCTCGACGGCATCAACCAAATCCCATTGTTTGTTTTTGTACAAATGCGAGCTTTTGCTTACGGTACGGCTTACGGCATTGGCCTTGCTATATGCTTGGGCATTGGCATCCTGTTGGGCTTGCAGGGCTATTTTATCGCTTCCCTTATCGCCATAAATAACATAGGTTTTGTTTAGTTTTTCGTTCAAGATTAAAATTTCGTCATCGTAGGGCGATGCCACGTAAACAGTTGCCCTGTTTTGGTTTATGGCCATGTAATCGCCATGGGTTAGGTCGGCTCCGGCTTTCCAGTACGAGTTGATGCCCTGTTGGTAATCGCCGCAAAAAATGGTGTTTACGGTAACGCTTTTTTCGTTGGCGTTTGTGCCGGCATCCTTATAGCTTACTTTGCCTTGGGTAAAAGGCTCGTTACCCGCAATAAAAACAAGTTTTAAGTCGTCGGGGTTTTTGCCCCAGTTTAATTGGTTTAGTGCCGTTTGGATAACCTGTCCGCAAAACTCGTTGCCTCCGTTTGTGGTTAACGAAAAGAGTTCCTTGGAAATCTCATCCAAATCGGCACTAAAAGGCAGCACCTGCCTAATGTAGCCTTCCTCGCCCGACAAATTATCGTTACCGTACTCGTAAAGGGCAATTTGCAAATTGGGTTTTTCGTGCTTGCATTTGGCGTACGACAGCTCGTTAACAATATCCCAAAGTTGTGCCTTGGCTTGGTCTATAAGGCCATCCATACTATTACTGGTGTCCAGCAACAAGGCAACTTTTATAAACTGTTTGTTGGTTTTGGGTTCGGGGTGGATAATGGTTTCAACAACATTATAGGCTAACGGTTCTTTTTTGGTGTTGTTGCCGTTACAGGACAAAAATGTGGCAAGGGCAAGACTTAATACGGTGGATTTAAATAGTGTTTTCATGGTATTGTTTTTTATGTTGACGTCGTAAACTTAAACGCAACTTTTTTCAAAAAAAAACACCTTCGAGCGAAGCCGTTTTTTTATTGAGCAAACTATCTTTTTAAATGAGCCAACTACCGTTTTTTAATGCAAAAAAGCATAATTTTACAAAATGCGTATTTTAGTAAATGGGCTAAAGTGCTTAAATTTACCAGCAAGAAACACGAACTGTTATTAATGAAGAAACAGCTTTAAAACAAAACAGCACTTTTTTTGAAACACCTGCTTAAACATATATGGATTTTATTTTTTACGGTTAACGTTGCGGTAGTTTTGGCGCAAAACAGCGACGCGCAAAACAAGTTTACCGTTCGTGGCTCGGTTATCGAAAGCGATACCCGAAAACCCATACCGCAAGTAAATATCGAGGTAAACGGCGGTGCCTACACAACAACCGATATATTTGGCGATTTTAGAATTGAAGTAAAACAAGGCGATGAGCTTACCATTAAGCACAAGGATTTTCAAACGGTTTACTACACCATAAAAGATGGCGAGCGTATTATTGTCGAGGTACAGCCCGAAAATAATGTCGAGGTGCCGTCTAAATTAAAGTCGTATTCCCGAAGTAATACCGAACTGTTTAAAAACCTAATAGACTCTTCCGAAACCTACCTAAAAAAGGATGCCCAAAAGAGCCTCCGGTTTTTGGAAAAAGCCTTGGGCGCCAGTAACAGCTCGAAACAAAATGCCGAAGCCTACGAGGTGTTGGCCGATATTTATACCCATTGGAAACAGTACGATTTGGCCGTTTCCAATTACCGCATAAGCCTTCAAAACCTAAAAAACAACGCCACAACCTTAAAATTGGCCAAGGCCTATAAATTAAACGGCAACTACCAAGAAAGCTTGGAAACCTATAACGGTATAAAAAAAGCCGAGCTAACCAATTGGCAACTAACCGAACTTTACGAAGGCCTGGGCGATGTTTACAAACTAACCAATAGTTACGACAAATCTATTGCCAGCTACCAAGAAGGCTTAAAAGTGGCCCAAAAACATTTAATTTCGCCCAAAATAACCGATTTAAACTCCAAAATTGCCGAAAGTTACAGTGCCAAAGGCGAGCGAAATCAAGCACAAGGATACTTTAACAACTCGTTAAAATTGGCCGAAAGCCAAAACAAAAAACGAGCGGTCGAGGAAAAGGTTAAAGTAGCCGATTTTCAAAATGAAAACAATGAATATTCCAACGAAATAAGCCTTAGAAAAGAAGCGCTACACGATATTGAAGCCATAGAATCCGAAGCCGAAATAACCAACGAAAGCGACCTAACCTCGCAAAAGCAAAACTACAAAATAGGCAGTGCCTACGCCCTGCAGCGCGATTATGGCAATGCCATTAGCTATTTGGAAAAAAGCATTGAGGAAGCCGACGACAAAGCCGACCTAATCGTTCAAAAGGACGCCACCCGAAAACTATCGGAAGTGTATCGCGAATCGGGCAATTTCAACAAGGCTTTAGAAGCCTACCAAAGTTATGTGGATTTGGTGGACCAACTGTACCTAAAAAAAGAACAGGAAATATCGCAAGCGGCACGCTTTAGCAAGGATATTGCCACCAAGCAAAACCGTATTTTAAGTTTGGAAAACGACCGGGCACTATCCGAAAGCAAGTACCAACTTACCACCGAGCAGGCCAAACGGCAAAAACTAATTATTTACTCGCTTATTGGCGGATTGCTATTGCTTATTATTACCGCCCTTTTTATGTACAAGTACATCAGGCAGCAACGTTTGGCCAATAATTTACTGGCATTAAAAAGCCTGCGCAGCCAAATGAACCCACACTTTATTTTTAACGCCCTAAACTCGGTAAACAGCTTTATTGCCCTTAACGACGAGCGTACCGCAAACAAATACCTAACCGATTTTTCCATGCTCATGCGTGCCGTTTTGGAAAATAGCGAAGAAGATTTTATTCCGTTGGAAAAGGAAATAGAACTATTAAAGCTATACACCAAGTTGGAGCATTTTAGGTTTCAGGACAAGTTCGATTACAACATAACGGTAGACGATACAATAAACACGTCCGATTTTGTAATCCCGCCCATGCTGCTCCAACCGTATATAGAAAATGCGGTTTGGCACGGGTTGCGCTATAAAAAGGAAAAAGGCCATTTGGATATTGCCATTACGCAAACCACTCCCGATAACATACAAATTACCATTACCGACGACGGTATAGGCCGCGAAAAATCGAAAGCCCTAAAAACCAAAAACCAGCAAAAACAAAATTCCAAGGGCATGGGCAATATAAAAAAACGTGTTAAAATATTAAACGATATGTATAAAGATAAGGTAGACGTAACCATAACCGATTTTAAAAACACCGAAAACACGGGAACCAAAGTGGTTGTAACGCTTAAAAAGGATTAAATTTAGTATCTTTACAATGGATATTAAAAATATTATGGACTTGCGCCGATTTAAAATGGATACATAGGGAACTGGATAAAGTAAAAGACCCTGCGTTTATCGAAAAAATAAAAAATATGCTAAAAAAAAATATAAAAGTTTCTGAAGACCGCATCAGTATAGAGCAGTACAATAAGGAAATAGACGCTTCTATTGCAGATATCGAAACGGGAAATTACCATTCCCACCAAGAAGTAAAGGATATGATTAAACAATGGGGAAAAAAATAATTTGGACAAGCCATGCCATTGCAGAACTAAATGAAGCTTTTTTAGAACTGCTTGAGCAATCGGAATCCATGGAAATCACAATTAGAATTATTAACGAAGTCTACGAATCCGTTTCCATCCTATCAACTAATCCCGAAATTTACAAGTTGGATGCGCTCAAATACAACAACAAAGGAAATATTAGGACTTACGAAAAACACACATACCGAATATCTTACCAAATAGAAATCGACGCCATTTATATTATTCGCTTACGCTATGCAAGAAAAGAGCCTTTAGGGTATTAAAGCCAAATTTAATGTAATAACAAGATGCCAAAACAAATTCGGCATAACAGAACATGACACTAACCGCCATAATAGTAGAAGACGAAGAAACCAGCAGGGAAATCCTAAAAAATTACCTGAAAAAATATTGCCCAAATGTTAACGTTGTAGGCGAAGCCCAAAACGTAAACGAAGCCTTGGTGCTAATACGAAACAACGATTTGGATTTAGTGTTTCTTGATGTGGAAATGCCCTACGGCAACGCCTTCGATTTACTGGAACAGGTTGGCAATATTACTTTCGAAACCATTTTTGTAACCGCCTACAACCACTACGCCGTCGATGCCCTAAACGCCCACGCCTCGTATTACTTAATGAAACCCATATCCATAGACGAGCTTATTAAGGCGGTCGATTACGTAACCGAAATAAAAACCAAGGAAAACGCCCTTCAAAACCAAATATTAACCCCAAAAACCAATAATGCGGTAAGCGGCAAAATAACCATTCCGCTATTGGACGGTTTTGAAGTTATCGACACCTCCGAAATACTATTTTGCAAGGCCGACGACAATTACACCGAAATACACTTAAACAACAGTAAAAAGAAACTGGTAAGCAAAACCCTAAAATATTTCGAGGATATTTTAATAAACTCCGGTTTTGCCCGCGTGCACAAAAGCTATTTGGTAAACGTAAGCCAAGTGGTAAAATACGTAAAAGGAAAAGGCGGGAGCGTAATACTTAGCAACGGGCAGGAAATTATGGTATCGGCCTCAAAAAAAGCCGAATTGCTATCCTATTTCAAGTAAAAATCCTTTACTTTTGAAGTTACAAATTCGGCATTTTAAAAACCAAAAAAACATAACCCCCATAACCTCCATGGCTCCATAGCCCTCATAACCTTCATAACCCTATAACCTAAAAACCAATGCCAATACTAAAACCCGTAAACGGAAAACACCCCCAACTGCCAAACGATTGTTTTATAGCCGAAAACGCCACCATAGTAGGCAATGTAACCGCCGGAAGCCAATGCAGCATTTGGTTTAACGCCGTAATCCGCGGCGACGTACACTACATAAAAATGGGCAACAAGGTAAACGTTCAGGACGGCGCCGTAATACACGCCACCTACCAAAAATCGCCCACCAACATCGGCAACAACGTATCCATAGGCCATAACGCCATCGTGCACGGCTGCACCATTCACGACAACGTGCTAATAGGCATGGGCAGCATTGTTATGGACGATTGCGTAATAGAAAGCAACAGCATAATAGCCGCCGGGGCCGTGGTAACCCAAAACACCCACGTCGAGTCGGGCAGCATTTACGCCGGCGTACCGGCAAAAAAAGTAAAGGACATAAGCCAAGAACTCATTTCGGGCGAAATAGACCGCATAGCCAACAACTACGTAAAATACTCCGGTTGGTTTAAGGAGGAAGAAAAATAGAATTACACCATTTCTACCTTAATCAGTAGTAGGTTAAGTTCTTTCAAGTTTGGAAGCCTTAACGCTAATAATTAAAATCTGAATAGCATGAAACAACATAATGGGCAGGAGCAATATTCCTATTGTGGCTATATTTCCAAAGATAATTTTTGAGAATACCGTACCGTGCACCAACGATTTTTTGGTACCGCAAAACTGTGCCGTAATTTGGTCTTCAACCGAAAAATTTAATTTTCCGGACACAAAGCCCGTTAGCCAATACACTATATAGAACAGGGTTAAAACGGCAATAAAAATACTCGCCAAATCCCCAAAAGATACCGCACTAAAAACATTATCGTAAAACGAAGCGGCAAAACTTTTGTAAATAATAAGCAGTATAACCCCTTTATCGAACAAGGTTAGCGTTTTATTGTACCGCAAGGCAAAAGCATGAAAAAAACGCTGCAAGACAACACCCAAAACTACGGGCACAATAATTTGGGTGATAAGTTTTATGTAAATATCGGAAAAGTTGAAACCCGATTGCGCCTTCAACACAAACAAACCCATCCATAAAGGTGTTACCACAATGCCAATAAGCCCCGAAATACTAGCGTTAAAAATGGCAGCCGGCACGTTGCCCTTGGCCATGGACACCATAACTACCGAAGACGACACGGTCGATGGCAATGCTGCCAAAAAGAAAAATGCCAACCATAATGTTTTCTGTTCTTCCGTTTGTAAAAATGGCTTAAACGCTAACACTAACAAAGGAAACACCAAAAAGGTAGTAGTTTGAATTAAAAGATGTAGTTTCCAGTTTTTTAACCCATTTTTTAATTTTTCGGGACTAAGTTTTAATCCATAAAAAAAGAAAATAAACGCAATACCTATGGTGCTTATAAGGTCAATAGGAATTGGGCTGTGCTTAGTACCCCAATACGGAAACAAATAAGCCATTGCAATAGTGGTTACAATGGCCAGTACAAACTTATCTACTTTAATTTTTTTCACAATTTAAAATGGCTTAATCGGGAAACTTGTCCCGAATATTATCCAAACACAAATTATGTATACTACCCTCGTGGGTGTGTTTTTTACTAGTGTCCGGTTTATAGGAGCCATCTTCTACTTGCCCGCCAATTTTTTTATAGGCTTCCCTAAAGGTTTGGCCTTCAACAACCAAATTGTTAATATTATCGACCGTAAAAAGGTATTTGTACAAATCGCTGTTCATATCCACATCCTTAACAATAATTTGCTGAATGGCGTAGTTGAAAATATCGAGAATATTTTTAAGTTCTTCAAAAGCGTTAATCATATTTTCTTTTAACAACTGAAAATCACGATGATAGCCACTTGGTAAATTATTGGTTATTAAAATCATTTCGGTTTGCAGGGCTTGTATTTTATTGCACTTGCCCCGGATAAGCTCGAACACGTCGGGGTTTTTCTTGTGGGGCATAATACTACTTCCTGTGGTTAGCTCATCGGGGAACGAAACAAACCCGAAATTTTGGCTCATGTACAAGCAAACATCCATAGCAAAGCGTGCCAAGGTATTGGCCAATCCGCCCAAAGCGGCGGCAATGGTGCGCTCGTTTTTGCCACGCCCCATTTGTGCGGCCACAACATTATACTTCAGGGTTTTAAAACCCATTTCCTTTGTTGTAAACGTGCGGTTTATAGGAAATGAACTGCCATAGCCCGCTGCCGAACCGAGTGGGTTTTGGTCTACCGTTTTTAAGGCGGCATTTAACAAAAATACATCGTCTACCATTAATTCGGCATAGGCCGAAAACCACAGGCCAAACGACGATGGCATGGCTACTTGTAAATGGGTATAGCCGGGCAGCAATTTATTTTTATGCGTATTGGCAAGGGTTAACAGGGTGTCAAAAAGCGTTCTTACTTTTTCCTTTACCAAGCCTAAATTTTCTTTATAATATAGGTGAAGCGCCACCAAAACCTGGTCGTTTCTGGAACGTGCGGTATGTATTTTTTTGCCAACGTCGCCCAAGGCAAGGGTTAGCTCGTATTCTATTTTAGAGTGTACGTCCTCGAACTGGGCATCAATGGCAAATTCGCCTGCTTCTATTTCGTTTTCCAGCGTTTGTAGGCCGCCCAATAGTTGTTCCAATTCTATTGATGTTAATATGCCTATTTCGTGCAGCATTTTGGCATGCGCTTTCGAGGCAATAACATCGTATTTGGCAATGTGCATGTCCACTTCCCTATCGTTGCCTACGGTAAATTGTTCTATTTTTTTGTCTATTGATATGCCTTTGTCCCAGAGTTTCATATTAAGGTTATTAGTTTATATGGGTTATTGGTTTATGAGTTGTTTACGTTTTTAAAATTCAATTTTAAAAATTCATTTTCTATCTATTTTCTATTTTTGTCTGTTCCAAAACCCAATCATATAATCACCCGCTCCAACAATTCAACATATGTTTTTATGCCTTCTTTTATTTCGTTTATATAAATAAATTCGTCGGCCGAATGCGAGCGGGTACTATCGCCGGGGCCTATTTTTAACGAGGGGCAGGTAAGCACGGCTTGATCGGACAGGGTTGGCGAGCCATAGGTTTTTTTGCCCATGGCAATTCCGGCCTTTACCAAATCGTGCGCCATGGGGATAGACGACGAATTTAAC
The DNA here is from genome assembly GCA_047975545.1 of Flavobacteriaceae bacterium. Taxonomy (GTDB): domain Bacteria; phylum Bacteroidota; class Bacteroidia; order Flavobacteriales; family Flavobacteriaceae; genus JBKEDS01. The sequence goes on from JBKEDS010000004.1 coordinate 41,572, forward strand.
CGTAAACTACGTGGTTTTATACTGCTGCACGGAGCGTTTTTTTGTAAAATATCGGCTATTTCGGTATTGGTATAGGCATCGTTTACCCGCACATCGATAACCAAATTTACATCGGCCGGCACGACATTGTGCTGCGAACCGGCGTTTATTTGTGTTACCGTTAATTTTACGTTGCCCAAGGTTTCGGATGTTTTTTCGAACTTAAAATCCCGAAACCATTGCAGGGTTTTTATGGTGTTGTAAATGGCGTTATCGGCATTGGGGTGTGCGGCATGGCTTGGCGTACCTTTAACTACGGCATCGAACACGACCAATCCTTTTTCGGCTACCGCCAAATCCATTAGCGTGGGTTCGCCTACTATGGCCACATCTGCTTTCGGGATAATGGGCAGCATGCTGTTTAAGCCGTTTGGCCCGCTGCTTTCTTCTTCAGCCGAAGCTACCAAAATTAGATTGTATTTTAGGTTTTTTTCATTATAAAAATAGGCGAAAGTTGCCATAAGCGACACCAAGCACCCACCGGCATCGTTACTGCCCAAACCGTACAACTTGCCATTTTCTTCTATAGCCTTAAAAGGGTCTTTGGTGTAGGCAGTATTGGGCTTAACCGTGTCGTGGTGCGAATTGAGCAGCAGGGTTGGCTTGCCTTCCTTAAAATACTTATTGGTTGCCCAAACATTGTTTTTGGTGCGGGTATATGCAATGTCATGTTGGCTTAACCAAACTTCTATTAATTGTGCCGTTTGGTTTTCTTCCGAAGAAAAAGACGGTGTTTCTATAAGTTGTTTAAGCAACAAAATGGCGTTGGTTGTTAGGTCGTTCAGCGTCATTATTACAAGGTTATGCGGGTAAAGGTATTATTTTCTTGGGTTAACATGGCGGTATTTCCCATGTTTATGGTTTTTACGCCGTGGCTTAGGGCCTGGAAACAGTTTTCCAATTTGGGCAGCATGCCGTCGGCAATTATGCCTTGTTCCAATAGTGTTTTGTATAATTTGGTGTCGATATGTTTAATAACCGAAGTTTTATCGTTTATATCCTCCAGCACACCATTAAGCTCGAAACAGTAGTAAATCGAGGTTTCGTAAAGGGCGCTCATACCAATAGCCACTTGCGAGGTTATAGTATCGGCGTTGGTGTTTAACAGTTGGCCGTTGCCATCGTGGGTAATGGCGCAGAATACGGGCGTAAAATCGGTGGCGATAAGTTTATTTACGGCCTGGTAATTAACGTGTTCAACATCGCCCACAAAACCAAAATCGACTTCCTTAACGGGGCGCTTAACCGATATAATGCTGTTGGCATCGGCTCCCGTTAGGCCTATGGCGTTAATGCCAAGCGCTTGGAGTTTGGCCACGATGTTTTTGTTTACCAAACCACCGTAAACCATAGTTATAACCTCCAAGGTTTGAGCATCGGTAATGCGGCGGCCGTTTACCATTTGCGACTCGATACCGAGTTTCGATGCTATGTGCGTGGCCCGTTTTCCGCCGCCATGCACTAAAATTTTTTTCCCTTCAACGTTTGAAAACAGGGTTAAAAAATCGTTTAAAGCGGCATCGTCCTCAATAATATTGCCACCTATTTTTACTATGGATAGTTTTTCCATTCCTTTTGTTTATAAATACCTCTATCAATCTTGCTTTATTGTGATTCTGAAACAAGTTCAGAATTTTATAAGTTATCCAATATTTTTTTCAACACCAATTGTGCCGCATAGGTTCGGTTGTTGGCTTGTTGGATGGCAATGGAACTGTTGCTGTCCAAAACGGCATCTTCAACTATAACGTTTCGCCTTACCGGAAGGCAGTGCATAAACTTAGCGCTGCCCAATTTTTGTTTGGTAATCATCCAATTAGGGTCGGTGTTTATTACTTTTCCGTAGTTTTCGTAACTGCTCCAGTTTTTCACGTACACGAAATCGGCATTTTTAAAGGCTTCTTCTTGGTTATGAAAAACAGGCGTATTGCCCGTAATTTCAGGGTTTAGGTTATAGCCTTCGGGATTGGCAATTACAAAGTCGACGTCCATTTTTTGCATGGCCTGCGCAAAACTGTTGGCCACGGCGTGCGGCAATGCCTTAACGTGGGGCGCCCAACTTAACACGACTTTGGGTTTTGGTTTTGTGCTAAATTCCGAAATGGTAATGGCATCGGTTAGGGCTTGTAGCGGATGCCCCGTGGCGCTTTCCATGTTTACAATGGGCACGGAAGCGTATTTTTTAAATGCGGTTAGTACTTGTTCGCTTTCGTCCAAGGCTTTATCGGTTAGCGAGGGGAATGCCCTAACGGCAATAATATCGCAGTATTGCGACACTACGGCGGCGGCTTCCTTGATGTGTTCGGCCGTATTGCCGTTCATTATGGTGCCATCGCCAAACTCGATACCCCAAGCATCGCCGGAAACATTCATTACAATGGGGTTCATGCCCAAGTTTAAAGCGGCTTTTTGTGTGCTTAAACGGGTGCGCAAACTGGAGTTGAAAAACAACAAGCCCAAGGTTTTGTTTTGCCCCAATGCAATGTGTTTTAACGGATTTTGTTTTAGGGTTTTTGCGTCCTCAATCCAAGAATTGATGTTATCGATGTCGAGTATGGAGGTGTAGTGTTTCATTTTTATTGTTCTTATTATTAATACCCTACAAGGTTTTGGAAGCCTTGCAGATTTGTTGTCTTCTATTTTATTTTTGTGAAAGGGATGCTACCGTTCATGGCGTTAATTATAAATTTATCTTCCAAGCCGTTTACTATCCATGTTTCTATTTGCGCTTGTTTGGCCAGCGAAGCGGCTTCAATTTTAGATTGCATGCCACCGCTGCCGTGCGTGGATTTTGTGCTTATTACCTGTTTGGTTAACTCGTTAAAATCCTCGACCAATGCAATGGTTTTTGGCGTTCCGTTTTGCATGGATGCCTTGGTGTAAATGCCTTGGGTGTTGGTGGCTATTATAAACAAATCGGCATGGAGCAACGAGGCGGTTAGTGCGCCGAGCTTATCGTTATCGCCAAATTTAATTTCGTCGGTGGCCACCGTATCGTTTTCGTTAATTATAGGAATGTAATTGTTGTTAACCAGTATGTTTATGGTGTTTACAATATTGGTGCGGCTTTCTTGTTTTTCAAAATCGGAATACGACAGCAAACATTGCGAGGTTAACAGGCCGTATTCCCTAAAAATTTCTTGGTAAATACGTATTAAATGTGGTTGCCCGATAGAGGCCAAGGCTTGTTTTACAAATACGTCCTGATGTTTACTTTCTAACTTAACAAATTGTTTGGCTACGGCAATAGCGCCCGAGCTTACAATAACAAATTCGTGCGTATCTTGAAGCTGTGCTATTTGGCTGGCCAAATCTTCAATTTTGCCCCTTGAAATATTGTCGGTTTCCTTGGTTAGGGTATTGGAGCCTATTTTTAGTAGTATGCGTTTTTTTTTCATGTTACCGTATTTGCCCGTTACCAAAAACATACCATTTGTTGGTTACCAAATGCTGCAAGCCTATGGGGCCGCGTTGGTGCAGCTTATCGGTACTTATGGCCAGCTCGCCGCCCAAACCAAATTGGCCGCCATCGGTAAAACGGGTCGAGGCATTGTGGTATACCGCTGCCGTATCGACATTTTCCATAAATAGTTTGGCTTCTGCTTCGTTGGTTGTAATAATGGCCGACGAATGCCCGCCGCAATAGGTGTTAATTGTATTAATAGCCATTTGCGTTGAAGGGGTTTCGGCAATGGCTATTTTAAAATCCAAAAACTCCTTATACCAAATGTCGTTGGACGTTATGGACTCAACTTCGTTATATTTAGAAAGGGTTTCATCACCAAGAATTTCAACATTAAAGGTTTTTAATTTTGAAATTAAGGCTTTTATGAAAGTATCTTTATTCGGAAGGTTTTTATCGACAAGCACTTTATCCAAAGCATTGCAAGCCGAAATTTTTGCCGTTTTGGCGTTGATAATAACATCTAAGGCAACCGCTACATCGGCTTCTTTTTCTACAAAAACAAAATTATTGCCCCGCCCGCTAACAATTACGGGGCAAGAGGCGTGCTGCTTTACAAAGGCGATTAAACGCTCGCCGCCACGAGGCACGATTAAATCGACGTTTTGGGTTGGGTTTTCCAAAAAGGCTTGGGTTTCGGTGCGGTTATAGTTTAAGTACTCCACCCATTGGGTGGATGCCCCGTGCTTTTTTAAGGATTCGTGCCACAACTCGACAATTTTTAAGTTGGAGTTTAAGGATTCCTTGCCTCCTTTTAGTAAAATTTTATTGCCCGATTTAAAGGCTATGCCCGCCGCTTCTACCGTTACGTCGGGGCGCGATTCGTAAATAATAAGCACCGTGCCAAACGACGCCGTTTTATTGTATACCCGCATGCCATTTTCGTGGGTAAACGCAAACCGTTCGACTCCAACCGGATCGGGTTGCGATGCCAAATGCGTAACGGCCTTTATCATCTCGTTTACCTTAAAATCGTCTACCTTTAACCTATCGTACATAGAAATATCGTCGCCTTTATAGGCTTCCAAATCTTGCTTGTTTATGGCTATAATGGTTTGGCGTTCATGCTCTAAAAGCCTTGCCATTTCTAACAAAACGGCATTTCGGGTTTCTATGGATAAAAGGGGTTTCATTTTTTTTGTTTTTTTGAAAAGCAAAGGGTTTTAGTGCTATTCCACTTCTTTAATTCTATTTACTTCAACACGTCTTTCAATGCTTTAAAAAAGGCATCGACATGTTCTTTTTTTATGGTTAAGGGCGGTAATATCCGCAATAGTTTTTTGTTGGTTGCGCCTCCGGTGAAAATATGGTGGCTGTAAATGAGTTTTTTTCGGAGCTCGCCCACTTCAAAATCGAATTCCAAACCAATCATTAAGCCTTTTCCCTTAATATTTTTTATCTGCGGAATTTGCTTTGCTTCTTTTATAAAATATGTTGAAACTTCGTTTACGTTATCGATAAGTTTTTCGTTTTCAATGGTATTTAACACGGCCAAGCCCGCCGCACAAGCCAAGTGGTTACCGCCAAATGTAGTGCCCAACATGCCGTGCTTGGCTTCAATATCGGGGTGGATTAATATACCGCCAATGGGAAATCCGTTGCCCATGCCCTTGGCTATGGAAATTATTTCGGGGGCTACGTTGTAATGCTGAAAAGCGAAAAACTTGCCCGAACGGCCATAGCCCGACTGTACCTCATCGGCAATAAAATAAGTGTTGTTTGCCTTGCAAAGCGCATCGGCTTGCTCGTAAAATTGTGCGGTTGCTTGGTCCAGGCCGCCAACGCCTTGGATAAACTCTACAATAACGGCGCAAACATCGCCTTTTTCCAATTCGGTTTTTACACCTTCAATATCGTTAAGCTCCAAAAAGGTTACGGCTTGCTGGGCGTTTATGGGCGCCACGATATTAGGGTTATCGGTTGCTGCCACGGCGGCCGATGTTCGACCGTGAAATCCGTTTTTAAACGCTACTACTCTGGATTTTCCTGTTTTAAACGATGCCAGTTTTAGGGCATTTTCGTTGGCTTCGGCACCCGAATTGCACAAAAACAAATTATAACCTTTGCAGCCTGAAAGGGTTTCCAACCTATTGGCCAACTCAACTTGTAACGGATTTTGGATGGCATTGGAATAAAAGCCCAATTTGGCTACTTGGCTGCTAATAGCCTCGACATAATTGGGATGTGCATGGCCTATGGAAATTACGGCGTGGCCGCCGTATAAATCCAAATACTCAATTCCCTTATCGTCGTAAACATACACATCCTTACCCGATACCGGTGTTACATTATATAGTGGATAAACGTTAAATAATGGCATTTTTAATTCTTTTTAATTTGGTTAATTTTTTCGAACGATGCCACGATACCTTGTATTAAGGCCGAGCTTAGCCCTTGGTGTTCCATGGCGTTTAGTCCGGCAATGGTACAACCGCTTGGCGTTGTAACGCGGTCTATTTCCTGTTCGGGGTGCTTGCCCGACTCAATAAGCAGGCTTGCTGCCCCAAAACAGGTTTGCGTGGCCAGTTCGTGGGCTTGTTGGGCTTCGAAACCCAACTGGATGGCGCCTTGCGTGGTGGCCCGTATTAGGCGCATCCAGAACGCAATACCACTGGCACAAATAACGGTGGCCGCTTGCACCAAATCTTCGGAAATAACCATAGTTGTGCCCAATTGGTCGAAAATATCTTGTGCCAATGCTACTTTATCCTGTACTTGGGCTTTTTCGTTTGCCGCTATGCAGGTCATGGACTTGCCAATGGAAATGGCCGTATTGGGCATAACCCGGATTACGTTTTTGTCGGCTCCGATAATAGCTTCAATCCTTGCAATATCCACGCCCGCAGCTACCGAAATTATTACATGCTCCTTGGTTATTTTATCGGCTACCTGCTCCAATACCTTATCGATATGTTTTGGTTGAAGTGCAAAAATTACCATGTTGCTTTGCTGTACCGCCAAAGCATTGTCGTTGGTAATGGTTAGGTTTTCAATATTTGAAAAACTGCTTAAATGCCCCGTGTTCCTGCTGCTTAAATACAGGCTTGTAAATATTTTGCTTTTAATGAGTCCATTTGCTATTGAACTTCCGAGATTCCCGATTCCTATTATGGCTATTTTCATGTTTTTTCTCCCCCAGCCCCTCCGAGTTTCTTACTCTTGGGGTTAAATTAGTTAGTATGCAGTTCTATATTATTTTGTTTTTTTATACCTACAAGGTTTTAAAAACTTTGCAGGAAGTTGCTGAAATTCTTTCGAGAAAACATTATGCTTTACAAACTCGCCCACCCCGGAGGGTTAGGGGAGGAATTAAAAGTACATTGCCTTCAACCTCAACCCTGTTGTTTCTTCCAGCCCAAACATTAGGTTCATATTTTGAACGGCTTGCCCAGAAGCGCCTTTTAGTAAATTATCGGTAATACTTGTTATTAATAATTTGTTATCGTGCTTATGCAAATGCAGCAAACAGTTATTGGTATTTACTACTTGTTTTAGGTGCAGGGCTTCATCGGACACAAAGGTGAATTTTGCTGTTTTATAAAATGCTTTATACAAGCTAACGGCTTCTTCCAAAGTACCTTCAAAATTGGTGTATAGGGTTGCGAAAATGCCCCTTGAAAAATCGCCACGGTTGGGCATAAACAAAATTTCGGTATTAAAATTGGGCTGCAATTGTTTTACCGATTGGGTTATTTCGCCCAAATGTTGGTGCGTAAACGGCTTATAATACGAAAAATTATTGTCGCGCCACGGAAAATGCGAGGTGGCCGATAGCGACGTACCCGCCCCAGTTGCGCCCGTTACCGCATTAATATGAACATCGGTTTTTAGTAAACCCGCATTGGCCAAAGGTAACAAACCCAGTTGTATGGTCGTGGCAAAACAGCCCGGATTGGCAATATAGTTTGCTTTTTTAATGGCTTCCCTTTGTAGTTCGGGCAAACCGTAAACAAAGGTTTTTGCTCGTGTTGCACTTGCCGAAGTAAACATTTTATCTTTTTCCAACCTAAAATCGTTACCTAAGTCGATAATTTTTGTGGTGCTGGAAAATGTGTTCTCCGTTAAAAATTTAACCGAATTGCCATGTCCCAAACATAAAAACAGTACATCTACATTGGGGTTAACCGTATCGGTAAAGGCCATATCCAGCCATCCTACCAAATCCTGGTGAATGCTGCTTATTTTGTTTCCGGCGTTGGAAGTGCTGTACACAAAATCTATTTCGGCTTCGGGGTGGTTAATAAGCAACCGTATTAACTCGCCTGCGGTATAGCCTGCCCCTCCTATTATTCCTACTTTCATTTTCTTGCTTTTTTAAACCTATCTGTTATGTCAACTATAAATTTAATATAAAGATTGCTTCGTCGTCGTACCTCCTTCTCGCAACGACGTCATTGCGACGACAACGGAGGAAGCAATCCCATCCGTCAATTTTAATTTGACATAACACTACAAGGGTTTGGAAACCCTGCAAGGTTCTTGTTTTATTACGAATTTACCTGTTGGTATATTTTGTTTTGGTTTCCGAATATTTTAATAAAGCCCTTGGCTTCGTCGGCGGTCCAGCTTTTGTTCTCTTCGCCGTAGCTACCAAATTTGGCGCTCATTAAATCGTGTATGGACGAAATACCGTCCAACGAAAAATGATAGGGTTTTAACGTTACCGTTACATCGCCCGAAACTTTGTCTTGGCTGCTTTGAAGGAATGCTTCCATATCGCGCATTACAGGGTCAAGGTATTGCCCTTCGTGTAGGTGCATACCGTAAAAGCTGGCAATGTACTCCTTATGTTGTAACTGCCATTTGGTAAGGGTGTGCTTTTCCAACAAATGGTGCGCTTTAATGGTTATTAATGCGGCGGCGGCCTCGAAACCTACACGCCCTTTAATGCCCACAATGGTATCGCCCACATGTATATCGCGACCAATGGCATAGGCCGAAGCGAGGTTGTTTAAGGTTTCTATGTTAATTTCGGGGTCGTTTTCTATTCCGTTTACGGCAATTAATTCGCCTTTTTCGAAAGTTAACTTTACTTTTTCTTCTTCTTTATGCTTTAACTGCGACGGATAGGCCTCCCCTGGCAAAGGCTTATCGGAAGTTAAGGTTTCCGAACCGCCAACACTTGTTCCCCAAAGCCCTTTGTTAATGGAATATTTGGCTTTTTCCCAAGGCATGTCGATACCATTGGCCTTTAAATAATCTATTTCTTCTTGCCGAGTTAGTTTTTGGTCCCTAATGGGTGTAATGATTTTTATGTTGGGTGCCAAGGTTTGAAAAATCATATCGAAGCGCACTTGGTCGTTGCCTGCTCCGGTGCTGCCGTGGGCAATGTATTCGGCATTAATGCTTTTGGCGTACTCGATAATTTCTATGGCCTGGATAATGCGCTCGGCACTTACCGAAAGTGGATAGGTGTTGTTTTTTAATACATTTCCAAATATTAAATATTTAACTACTTTTTGGTAAAAGGTGGCTACGGCATCGATATTTTTATAGGTGGTAACGCCCATTTTATAGGCATTGGTTTCGATTTTATCGATTTCTTCTTTTTTAAATCCGCCCGTATTTACGCTTACGGCGTGTACTTCGTATTCTTTCGACAGGCTAACGGCACAGTACGAGGTGTCCAACCCACCACTGTATGCTATTACTAATTTTTTCATTGGTTTGTTTATTTGATTTAGAATCTTGTTTATCGGGGCAAGTTTCGACTCGAAATATGGGTTAACGTAATATTTATATTTTAGTTCGTCCCTTAATTTTCCTATTTTTTCCAAGGCTTCCACTATTCTTGGCGATAGGTCCTTTAAGGCTATATGCTTCATGCCCAATAGTTGGTTGTTGCAATGCACGGCTGGCTCTTGGGCTATTGATATAAGAAACTCCTTCATGTACCGCTTGGTCATTAGGTGCATTAAAAGCAGGCCTATATTGGCTTTTCGGTACTGCGGGTGCACCCATAGGGACGAGCGTTCGTACATTGAAAATTTATGCACCTTATGCCTGTGTACAAAAATATGGGCATAAACGTCTTCAGCTTTTTTAACAATATAACACCCATTTAACAAACGGGATTGCAACATTTCGGGGCTTGCAAAATACATGGATGGGTTTTCGCGCGTGCGTTCGGAAATGGTTTCGATTAATGCGTCCGGAAGTTCGTAGGTAAAAACGACTTCCAATCCTTCTTCTTCGCAAAAGGCTATTGCCTCGTCTATAGATGTGTTAATGTCCTTGCTCAATATTATTTTCTATTTATACATTTCAACAAAGAAATGCAGGCCAACAACTTTGGTTTAATTATGGTTTAAAAGGGTTTTGCTTGGTACGGAACCGGACTCGCCTAAGTTCCAAAAATAGAGAATACACCCCTAGGGGCGACGTGGAAAACAACGATACTCGCCACAAGTAAGGCTTGTGGCCGTGGTGTAACGTTTCGTTATGTTTGAAGTTTTACCCAACTTGTTTTCTTTTGTATGTGTAAAGGTAAAATTTTATTTTATACAATAAAAAATTTTATATATTTTTTAAGCAGCTTTGCATAATAAATGCTTATTCCGCACTTTTTTACAACATTTTTCAAAAGGAATTGCCTTATATTTTGTTTTCATCAAGCCTTGCTCCCGTAAATAGCAAAACAAAGCTAAAAAATCCGGCATCTACATTTTTTCGGATTATGGCGTACGACTTGGTAATATGCGATTCTACCGTTTTTATGGAAAGCCCTAAATATTCGGCGATTTCCATATTGGTTAGACCTTCCTGCTTACTTAACAAAAAAGTGTTTTTATATTTTTTTGGCAAACGTTCAATTTCACTTTTAACCAAAGCCAAAAGGCTGTTAAACGACACATCGTCTACTTCTTCCACAATAGTATCCAAAGCTTCGATATATTTTTTTTCAAGTAACGATACTGCTTGTTTTTTTCTGTACTGGTCTACAAATTCGTTGTAAACCGAACGGTACAAAGTACTGGTTATGTTAAATTCGTCCTTTAAAGCCTTTCGGTTTTTCCAAAGTTTAAAAAATACATTTTGAACGATGTCCTCAGCAGCATTTCTATCCAAACAAAGGTTTAAGGCGTAAACACATAGCTTTTGGTAATAGGTGTCCATCAACATTTCGTATACACGATGATTGCCCTGCTTTAAGTCGAAAATTATTTTTCTGCTATTCTCAATCAATTTTATTTTTTGCTTAGTTTTTTTTAAAAAAAATAAGGCTAAATGTATACAATTGCAATTAAACAAACAAAAAAAATAGGGTATTGACAATTAGCTTCGTATTAGTTATATAAGAAATGCTTAAAAATGATTAGCCCTAATATTGAGTTGTTGCTTCTAAAATATTTTGCAAATGAAGCCAGTCTGCCCGAATTGGATATTTTACGCAAATGGATTAAAAACCCAAATAACGAACATACCCTTAAAAATTATGTTAAAACCAATTATTTAATAACCCACAACATGAGTTCGTTTAATATAGACAAGGCCAAAGCCAACCTAACCAATAAAATTGAACGCGAAAAAAAGCGCCAACGTCTTCGGGTTGTTCAACATATAGCTATTACGATTATTTTGCTTGCAATACCCATAATTATGTATTACCCGAAAGAAAACCCAAACATTGCCACACAGCCAACACACCAAAAATTAATTATAAACGACGAAAAAATAACCCTTAAATTAGACGACGGTTCGCTTATCACACTAAATGACACCAGTACGGCGCAAATAGCAAATTCCGAGGGAAAAATTGTTGTGGACAAAAAAGGTAATCGCTTAAATTATAATTCCAAAAAAAAAGTGAGCACCATAGCTTTCAACGAACTAACCGTACCCTACGGAAAACGTTTTGAAATTAAGCTGTCCGATGGCACAATGGTTTATTTAAACTCGGGGTCCTCGTTAAAATACCCTGAAACCTTTATCCCTACCGAAAACCGAAAAGTTTTTTTAAATGGCGAAGCATTCTTTGACATTGCAAAAAATAAAGACCGCCCGTTTATTGTAAACAACAACGACTTAGATGTAAAGGTTTTAGGCACGAAATTTAACATGTCGGCTTACCCGGAAGACAATAATACCGACATTGTACTGGTGGAAGGCTCCGTAAAAATGCAGCCTTTGGGTTTTCAAGGTGAAAACAGTTTAATTTTAAAACCTGGACATAAAGGCTCGTTCAACAATTTAGAAAAAAACATAAAAACAAAACAGGTTAACACCGCCATTTATACCTCTTGGGTTAAGGGCAACATTGTTTTTAGGAATACGTCCTTTAGTAATATTATAAAAAAGCTGGAACGCCATTACAACGTTACTATTATTAACAACAATCCAAAACTTTCCGCGCAAACCTTTAATGCCACCATAGAAGTGGAAAACGAGACCATAGAAGACGTTTTTTTCTATTTCAACAAAGTACATCATATAAATTACAGCATAGAAAACAACAAAATAATTATTAACTAAACCAAAATTGCCTATGAAACACTTTTAAATTACTTGTACCAACGCCCCACAATTAAACTTACAAACTAATTACAATTCAAAAAAATAACGAATGTATGAAAAAATCAATTTTAATTACGAGCAGTAATCTTAACGCTTTTAAACAAAGTTTAAGGCTTAAGTTTACCCTGTTTTTTCTATTTTTCACCCTGCTTAGTATTCAAGCCAACACTTACTCGCAGGTAACTAAACTAAGTTTAAACATGCAAAATGCCACATTGGAAAGCATTTTAGATGAAATAGAAACAAATACCAAGTTTAAGTTTATTTTTAACACAAAACATATAAACTTAAATAGTACAACCTCCGTAAAAGCAAACGACGTTAGCATTACAAAAATTTTGGACGACCTATTTGCTAATACAAATATTGAATTTGAGATAGTAAATAGAAAAATTCTGCTCCACGAAAAGAAAACCCCTGCTTTGTATCCGCAAGCCATAATACAAGAACATCAGGTTACGGGGTTAGTTACCGATGCGAACGGACAGCCCATGTCCGGCGCCAATATTACGGTAAAAAACAATCCAACGAAAGGAACTTTAACCGACTTCGACGGGAAATACGCAATAACTGTAAGCAACAAAAACGCAACTTTGGTTTTTAGCTATCTGGGTTTTGTTACCAAAGAAATAGCCATTAACTCCCAAACGACTATAAACGCTACCCTGGAAGAAGATGCCTCAACGTTGGATGAAGTAGTTGTGGTAGGATATGGAACCCAACGAAAATCCGATTTAACCGGTGCCATTGGTATTGCCCAAGGAGAAATTTTAGAAAATAGAGCCATTACTTCCATTGGGGAAGGCCTACAAGGGGCGTTGCCCGGATTGAACATAACACCTTCATCCGGATCGCCCGGCGAGTCCATGAACATTAACATTAGAGGTACAACAAGCATTAATGGAGGAAGCCCGCTAATTTTGGTAGACGGTACACAAATGGATTTAAACCTTGTAAATCCTGAAGAAATCGAGAGCATTTCTGTTTTAAAAGACGCTGCTTCGGCCTCTATTTACGGTGCACGGGCCGCTTTTGGAGTAATTTTGGTAACTACTAAAAAAGGAAAACGAAATACCAAGCCGCAAATTAATTACAATATGAATGCCTACTTGGCAAAACCTACCGTTATACCTAAAAAAGCCAACAGCTATAAATATGCTTTATATATTAATGACATGCGGGCCAATACAGGACTTAGTACAACCTTTAACGACGACCATCTTGCTTTAATAAAAGATAGGGTAGACGGTGTTATTTCTACCGATTACACACTTAAGCCCGATGGCTCTTCATTTTATGAACACGCCAATACAGACTGGGCCGATTTGGTTTTTGCCGATAACGCTTTTGGGCAAAACCACAACTTATCCATCACCGGAGGTTCTGAAAAATCGAACTATCGGGTAGCTTATGGTTATACCAAAAAGGACGGAATAGTTAAAATAGGCAACGACTTTTACAAGCGACACAATCTCGATTTAAATTTAGGAACAGACCTTACCGACTGGCTTACAACACGTTTTCAGATAAATTTTTCGAAAATAGGCATTAATACGCACAGATTGCCACCCGGACACGGTTCGTCCATATTCCATACCGTATGGAGGGCACGCCCCATATTAACGCCTTATATTGAAATTGATGGTATTGAATACCCTACTTTTATACGGTTAAACCCTGTTGGCACCTTAAAGGATGGCGGCAGAATTGTTAACAATTATTACAACTTAAACACAAAAGGATCGATTGAAATGACGTTTGGGGATTTTAAAATCTTCTCTAATTTCACCTATAATCCTTATGTACGGGAACGACGCGACCATAATGTCGAATTTCAATCGGCTACACCTTGGGCCAATTTAAACATTAGAACCGATGGAGGCCCATCGAGCATTGAAAGAAACACTTATATTAACAACTATTATGCTTTCGACGCTTATACCACTTATAAAAAATCAATTAACGACGCCCATAATTTCGATATTACCGTAGGGTTTAACCAAGAGTGGAAAGAGTTTTTGCAAACCGACGCCTATAACACCAATCTTATTAGTGAAAGCCTTTTATCCCTGTCAAACACAACGGGCACACCATTAATTTCGGATTCGGTAACGGACTGGGCACTACGCAGTGGGTTTGCCAGGATTAATTACAACTACAAAGGTAAATATCTTATCGGACTGAACGGCCGATACGATGGCTCGTCAAGATTTGCAAAGGACGACCGTTTCGGTTTTTTTCCATCCATTTCTTTAGGCTGGAAAATTTCCGACGAAAAATTCATGTCGAACGTTCATTTTGTAAACCTATTTAAACTAAGAGCTTCTTATGGTTCATTGGGCAATCAATCCTCAAGCAGGCTTTATCCTTTTGTGGGCTATAACACCATTAGCCAAGTAAATTATGCGTTCGATGGCGTGCGCCCATTAGGTGTAACTCCGCAAAATCCTTTGGGGAACAAAAGAACATGGGAAACAGTAACTACCAAAAACCTCGGGGTAGACCTCTCGCTTTTCGACAATAGGTTGGATGCCACTTTTGATATCTTTACCAGAACAACTAAAGATATGCTCGTTGATGGCGATGCGCTTCCCGGAGTTTATGGTACCAACGCACCCCAAAAAAACGCAGCCGATCTGGAAGTGAATGGTTTTGAGTTTTCCATAGATTGGAACGACTCCATAGGCGAAAATTTCTCGTATAACATAGGGTTTAACGTGGGCGATGCACAAGGAAAAATAACAAAATTCGACAACCCTACCAACTCACTTTCCAGAGCCTTTTATGAAGGACAAAAAATTGGTGAAATTTGGGGCTACCAAACTGTTGGCTTATTTCAATCGCAAGACGAAATTGATGCCGCAGCCGACCATTCCGAACTCGGTGGCGGAAATCTTATCGCTCCCGGCGATGTACATTATGCCGATTTAAACAATGATGACAAAATAAACACAGGCGAAGGCACCGTGGACAATTCTGGCGACATAAAAGTAATAGGAAACCAAACACCACGCTATACTTACGGAATCCGCGGGGGTGCCAAATGGAAAGGTTTTGATATGAATTTCTTTTTCCAAGGTGTAGGCAAGCGCGATTACTGGCTAAGCGGCCCCATACTATTTGGTGGCGACGGTGGCTATGGTAATGCTATTGTTACCGACGAACTTTTCGACAATGTATGGAGCGACGGTTCCGGGGGTATTCCCGAAAACAGAAACGGCTACTACTTCCGTGCCAGCGAGGGCGTTGTTATGAACCGAAATAAACGGGTGCAAACACGTTACTTACAAGACGCCAGCTACCTGCGTTTAAAAAACCTTACAATAGGATATACTTTCCCTTCGGAAATGCTTCGTAAAAACGGAGTGTCCAATTTAAGGCTTTACGTTTCGGGAGAAAACCTGATAACCTTTTCCAGCATAAATAAAAGCTTCGACCCCGAGATATTAGATCCCAGCCAAAGCAATTTTGGCAGCGCCAACACTTCCACCGGCAGCGATCAATCGGGAAAACTATACCCGTTATCTACTAATTTTTCAATAGGACTTTCAGTTACTTTCTAAAACATTAAGCGTTATGAAAAACAATCATTATTTTTTATTCCTAATACTATTTTTATTAGTAGGCTGTAACGACGATTTTTTAGATCGTTACTCCGAAACCGAAATAAACGACGGCACCTTCTGGAATTCGGAAGAAGACTTAAAAATTTATAACAATCAGTTATACGCCCAGTATTTTACCACAAACAAAGCCTATGGAGGTGGTTTTAGCGGTGGCTACGTAACGATGGACAATTATAGCGACAATGCGTTTTTAGAAAGTCCGGACGATGTACGATTAGGCCTAAACACCGTTAACACTCCCGGTAGGTCAAACTGGGATTGGGGATTGATTCGGGACATCAACCAAGGTTTGGAAAACGGCGCAAACACCAATATCGACGATGCCATAAAAAACATCTATCTTGGTGAGGCCCGTTTATTGCGCGCGTTAGATTATTACGATAAATTAAAATTATATGGAAAACTCCCTATAATAGATCGTGTGTTGTCCGAGAACGACGAGTTACTTTACGCCTCCCAATCCTCCAGAAACGATGTCCTTGCCTTTATCAAGGCCGATTTGGATTTTGCCGTACTTTGGCTACCCGAAAGCGCATCGTTAGGGCGATTTAACAAACAAATAGCTCAGGCTTACAAAGCCAGGATTATGCTTCATGAAGGGACTTTCAGAAAATATCATAATTTGGGAGAGTACGAAACTTTTTTAAATGAAGCCGAATCTGCCGCCCAAGCCGTAATAAGCAGCGACAAGTACAGTATTGATGCCAACGCTAATTATATCGACTTGTTTTCCAGCGTTAGTCTTAAAGGCAATAACGAAGTGTTATTTTACAAAGAGTATGGTGCCAATGTGCAAATTTACAGCAACATTATTAACCTAATAACGTTTAATAGCGGCGTTACCTTTAGCGGCACCAAAAGCCTTGTTAGCGATTATTTGTGTACCGACGGACTATCCATAGACGAAAGTCCGCTTTATCAAGGCGACGATAACATAACCAATGAATTTGCAAACCGGGATTTAAGGCTAAGCAATACTTTTGCCCAACCAAACACCTATTTTGTGGGCGATTATCTTTACTTAAACTCAACTCCCGCAACAATTTCCGGCACATCATCGCCTTCCGGCTACCAAATCGCTAAGTTTTACAACGAATCGCAAGCCAATGCTGCTTGGGGACAAGACATTATCGACGCCCCCCTTGTTCGCTATGCCGAAGTATTGCTAATTTATGCCGAAGCAAAAGCCGAACTTGGTACAATAACGCAAACCGACATTAACAATAGCATAAACCTATTGCGGGCAAAAGCAGGGGTAGCAGATTTAACTTTAAATGCTTCAACTGTTTTAGATGATGTAAGGCGAGAACGCCGGGTAGAGCTTGCCTTTGAAGGATTTAGGTACGATGATATTGTACGATGGAAACAAGGCCCTTTACTTACGGAGCCTGTGTTGGGTTTAAAATTCAACACAACCGACATAGCCGATGCAGGCCAGTTTACTGTTGGGGAAGATATATATTTGGATGCTAACGGGTATATCCTATCTAACAGAACTTATCTATTCGACGAGAGTAAAAACTACTATTTTCCCATACCAATAGAAGAACTATCGCTTAATCCAAATTTGGACCAAACCGATGGTTGGCAATAAAGCGTAATTCTTAAGAATAAAAAATAAAGAGGCTGTCTAAAAAAATTAAGACAGCCTCTTTTTGTTTATTTGCTCCAAAACACAAATGCAATCGATACTGATAAAATTGAAGCTTTTAGTCTTGTAGGGGTAATTTGTTTTACTCTTCTTCGTCTTTGGCTTTTGTTTCAGCTTTGGCCTCCAAATCGTTCAACATATCGTGTTGGTGCAGCAAATTGTACCACTGTATTACTTTTTTAATGTCGCTGGCATACACGCGGTCCTCATCGTAATCGGGCAAAACCTCGAAGAAATATTCTTCTAATTTTTCCTTGCCGTCGTTTGCCTTTACGGTTGTTACGCCACCATTTTCCTTATTTTTTATATTTAGGAACACTTGCCATAACGGCACTTCCTCCATTAAGGTGTAAATAGCTATTTCGCTTAATACACTAACATTGTGCTGTATGCTTACCGATATGCGTTTTTTGTCCAATAACGATTCGGCTACAAAACCGCCTCTTGTTTGTGTTACCAATTTGTATAATCCGGGTTTTCCTGAAATGGAAAGTACTTTTTCTAAACTCATAAATTATTTTTTCAATGAAGCAAATATCAAATGTTTATTGGTGTCGTGCAAATATTATCGTTTCTTTTTTTGCTCGGGAAAACGCATTTTGTAATCTACTTTTATTTTTCCTTTGGCTATGTTATTTAAGCGTCCTTTTATTAAACGTTTTTTTAGGCTGGACAGTTTATCGGTAAACAAAACACCCTCAATATGGTCGTACTCATGCTGTATTACCCTGGCTATTAACCCATTGTAAGTTTTAGTTTGGGCATTAAAATCTTGGTCCAAATATGCTATTGTTATCTGTGGTTTTCGGTATACGTCCTCACGTACGTCGGGTATACTTAAACAGCCTTCGTTAAAAGCCCATTCTTCACCTTCCTCCTTTATTATTTTGGCATTGATAAAAACCTGCTTGAAATTTTTTAGGGCGTCCTGTTCTTCGGCCGACAAATCTTCATCTTCGGCAAAAGGGGCGGCGTCGATAACAAACAACCTAATAGGCAAGCCCACCTGTGGCGCAGCCAAACCTACACCACAGGCATTATACATGGTGTCGAACATATTATCGATTAACGCATTTAATTGTGGGTAGGTTTGGCCTATATCGGTTGCAACTTTTTTTAAAACGGGGTCGCCATAGGCTACTATTGGTAATATCATTTTTAATTATATGTTTTTGCAAAAATAAGACACTAAATTATTATTGTCCTTATTATTTAGGGTTTGTTTCGCTTATCGCATTCAAACTATTTATAATACAAGTAACTTTGCAGGATTAACGTGGCGCTAATTTGGTCGACCAGAGCTTTGTTCCTTCGCTTGTTTTTTTTCAAGCCACCGTCCAACATGGTTTTAACAGCCATTTTGGAGGTAAAACGCTCGTCTACCCTTACAATGGGAATATCGGGGAATTGTTTGTTCAACTGTTCCAAAAAAGGCTTTATAAACTGTTCGCTTTCCGAAACGGCATTGTTCATTTGCTTGGGTTTGCCCACAACGAACAGCGCAATATTTTCCTTGCTTAAATAGTCCTTTAAAAAAGCAAAAAGCGTATCGGTATTAACGGTTGTAAGCCCGGAGGCTATTAATTGCAACTCGTCGGTTACCGCTATTCCCGTTCGTTTTAATCCGTAATCGAAAGCTAATATACGTGCCATAAAAAATATTGGGCAAAAGTAGCGAATAATACCAAACCAAACTGGTTAAAAGCAAAAAAGCTATCTGTTTCCAAATAGCCTTTTCAAAATATATCCTTTAATAGTTATAAAAACTCACGCCTTGGCTTCTTTGTAGGCTTTAGGGAACAATACGCTTAAATTATCGATTTTTCGTTCGCGGTTAAGGTACAACCTTAAATCGCTAAAGCTTACAGAAGCTGAATTGCCAAACACCTCGTTATTGGTTAATTGCCCCTGAACATTTTTAAAAACTTTTACGGGCTGTGTTTCCAAAACCGAAACCGAACTAATTTTATTATTTTCAACCTTTAAAAACACATTTGTATTTTGTGCTTTTGCAAAGGAAAAAGAAATTAGAAAAAACAGGGTAATGTAAAATTTTGGTTTCATTGTAAATTGTAGATTTGGTGAAGCAAATATAAAATCGCACCAAGGCTCGCCCACAATAAATTAGTTATAGCCGCCAAAATTATCGATTAGGCGTTTAATGGTGTTTTTAATCGCCAAACCGTTGAAATAACTATTTTTTAAGTCGAAAAAGCACGATTTGTATTTTATGCGATTTTTTAAATCCTTTCAAACGGAATTTTTAAAGCTTTTTGTTGAAAAACATTTCGCAAAGCAGAATAATTGTTATCCTTAAATCTACATATTGCAAAAAACCTTAGGCCTTTTTAAACGATAGATAGTATATTTGCCAAAAACAAAAATAAAATGACGGAATTAAAACAAATTATAGAACGGGCCTGGGACGACAGGGCACTTTTAAAGGACGAAAAAACCACCGCAGCCATTAGAACGCTAATCGATTTATTGGACAAGGGCGAACTACGGGTAGCCCAACCTATTGCGGGCGGTTGGCAAGTAAACGAATGGGTAAAAAAAGGTGTTGTACTGTATTTTCCTATCCAAAAAATGGAAACTTTCGAGGCTGGCCCGTTGGAATTTCACGATAAAATCCCGTTAAAAACAGGTTATGCCGAAAAAGGCATTCGTGTGGTACCGCATGCCGTGGCCAGACATGGCGCTTATATTTCCAGCGGCACCATTTTAATGCCGAGCTACGTAAATATTGGGGCTTATGTAGACGAGGGCACCATGGTAGACACCTGGGCCACCGTTGGTAGCTGCGCCCAAATTGGCAAAAACGTGCATTTATCGGGCGGCGTTGGTATTGGCGGCGTTTTAGAGCCTTTGCAAGCTGCCCCCGTAATTATTGAGGATAATGTTTTTGTAGGCTCGCGCTGCATTATTGTTGAAGGCGTTCGGGTGGAAACCGAGGCGGTTCTTGGCGCTAACGTGGTACTAACCGCTTCTACAAAAATTATAGATGTTACGGGCGAAACCCCTGTGGAAATGAAAGGCCGTGTTCCCGCACGCTCGGTGGTTATTCCGGGAAGTTATACCAAAGCATTCCCTGCCGGGGATTACCAAGTGCCTTGTGCCTTGATTATTGGCAAACGCAAGGAAAGCACCAACAAAAAAACATCGTTAAACGATGCGCTTCGGGAGCATGATGTGGCGGTGTAAAAACTTAGAATATTTGTCATGTTGAACGAAATGAAACATCTTATCGAATTTTACGTGGAGATTTTTCACTTCGTTCAGAATGACAGAATTTAGCTTTTATAGTCAAATAAATATATTTTGTCATAAATAAAAGAGACGTTTCGATATTGCCGCAAATTTTTATTTGCTCCTCTTAATATCAAATGCTCAACGTGACAACCGATAGAAGTTATACCAGTTTTGTTTTAAAATTACCCAGAAAAAACACAGCTATTTTTTGTTTAAGCAAAAAAGAAAACGCAAGCATAGCCTAAGCTACGATTAAGTTTTATTTTGAAGCATAGACGAAAAAGAGCAAATTTTAATGGGTAATTTTAAGGCAGAAATGGTATTATATTACATTTTATTTAGTTTCTTCTATATCTTTCCCTTTCTTTTGTTGAAATAAATTGAACCTTCCTTCTGCGAACAATAGGACGACACTTTTAAAACAGTTACTTTTTATACTACCTTGCCTTAGCGCTCCTTGCGGGATTTTTTAAACTGGTCGAACAGTTTTCGTTTAAAATCTTCTTCGGCTACTTTAAGCTGGATTATTTTTTTTGGCGAGATAATGCCTTGTAGTTTTTTGTTCAACTTTAACTCCTCGTCGTAAAGTTGTTTTTCGTATTTTGATAGGGAGTCAAGCAGCTTTTTAGCTTGCTCATCGGTCATCGTGTTGATGTTTCCCCTTATTTCATGGCGAATGTTCCTAATATCGGTGTGCCTTATTTTAAGGGTCGATTCGTCGTAGGCATTGTAAACCGGCCAAAATTTTTGGGCTTCGGTTTCGGTTAACGCCAAACGCTCGGTTATAAAGGATACTTTTAGGGCTTTTATTTTATTATCGTCCACTGGCTGCCCAAAGCTTTTTATGGCAAACAATAGGGTTATTACGGAAAATAGTAGTTGTTTCATCTTGTTAATTTAGTTTTGGCTTCGACAGGCTTGGCCACCAATTTTGATAGGCTTGGCTATCTTAAAAATTCAAATTTTTATACGATTACGATTTTAGTTTTCTTCAATAATTAAATCCTCAATATCGGTATTGTTTAATAAATAGGTTTCTATTTCGGCTTCGCTAAAGTTTACAAAATCGGTTTCGTCTAAATTTTCAATAGGTAACAAATTGGCTATTTCGTAGGTATCCAAATCTTCCAGAAGCATATAGTTTTCAACCGTTTCGGCATCTAAACTATTCCAGCCCACATTGGTTTTGCCAAGGGTTAGGGTTACCAACAAAGCAACGGTTGCGGCAATACTGGAGGCGTACAATATGCTTTTTTTGTTGAATAGTGAAATTACTTTCGGTGCTTTTTCCGCCTTTAATTTGGTTGCAATATTGCTTTCCAGCGCATCGAAATAATGGTTGGGAACGGTAAACCCTTTAGTATTGGCTTTTGCCCGTAACCTTGACCCGACAAACATCCTATCGCCCAGGTTATCGAAATAGCCTTCCGGCGTTTTAAATCCGGTAGCGGCTTTATTATGTTGTTCTAACTTCATGCCCTTTAGACTGTTTTTTTTGTTAAAAGTTTAATTTTGGGTTAAATAGGCCTCTATTTTTTTTACCGCCAAATGGTACGAGGCTTTTAATGCGCCTTCACTGGTTTGTAAAATATCGGACATATCCTTGAATTTTAGGTCTTCAAAATATTTCATATTAAACACCAACTGCTGTTTTTGGGGCAGTGTGGCTATTGCTTTTTGTAGTTTTAACTGAATGGCATCACCCTCGAAATAGGGGTCGGACGCCAAATTGTTTATGGCGGTTTCCTGCACTTCTTCGCTTGTTATTTGCAGGCGTTTTGCGTTTTTATCGATAAGCGTTAAGGATTCGTTTGTGGCTATGCGGTACATCCACGAGTATAATTTGCTTTCGCCCTTAAAGGCATTTATGTTCCTGTAAATTTTTATGAAGGTATTTTGCAAAACGTCGTCGGCATCGTCGTGCGATTTTACAATGTTACGGATATGCCAGTACAAACGCTCTTTGTAGAGTGTTATGAGTTCCCTGAAGGCTTCTTCTTTTTGGCTTTCGGATTTTAGTTTTTCTAATAGTTGCGTTTCTTCCGTCACAAAATAAATTTAACGTCCCTACAAAAATAAAATTAATGCTTGAGCTCTTTAAAATAATTAGACTCTTAATTTTTTTGAAAGTTTAATTTTTTTAATAACTGCCTAAAAAACAAATAATTAATCTTCATTTACTCACAACAATCTGTTTTTTATCGATAAAAACAATATTTTTGTCGGTAAAATGTTTTTTTTACATAAATTTGCAAACGAAAAGCCCACTTATGTTTTTAGTTTTCCCCAAATCTAACAGGGCTAAAAAAAGGATAGAAATTAATTTTTCTATCCTTTTGCGTTTTTTTGCGAAAAGCGCTATTCCAATTAAAAACTCTGCATTTGCACCAGTTTATTATAAACCCCGTTTAAGGCTATAAGTTCGCTGTGTTTGCCTTGCTCCACGATTTCGCCTTTGTTTAGCACCACTATTTCGTCGGCATTTTGTATGGTTGAAAGTCGGTGCGCTATAACGATTGATGTTCTATTTTTCATCATATTTTCCAGGGCTACCTGCACCAAGCGTTCGCTTTCGGTATCGAGCGCCGATGTGGCTTCGTCCAAAATCATTATCGGTGGGCTTTTAAGTACGGCACGGGCAATACTTAGGCGTTGTTTTTGGCCGCCCGATAGTTTATTTCCGGCATCGCCAATATTGGTTTCTATGCCTTCGGGCAGGTTTTTCACAAATTCCCAGGCGTTGGCCACTTTTAAGGCTTCTATAACTTCGGCATCGGTGGCGTTTTCGTTTCCGAGCCTTAAATTGTTTTTAATACTGTCGTTAAACAAAATAGCATCTTGGGTAACAATGCCCAATTGTTGCCGGAGCGAACTTGTGGTTAGGTTGCGAATATCGATACCATCGATTAAAATTTCACCTTTGTTAACATCGTAAAAACGGGTTACAAGGTTGGCAATGGTAGATTTACCACTACCCGACTGCCCGACCAAAGCTATGGTTTTTCCCTTAGGGATGGTTAACGAAAAGTTTTTTAGCACATAATCGTTTTGGTATTTAAACGAAATGTTATTGAATACGATTTCGGAATTAAAATCGGTTTTAACAATGGCATTTTCCTTATCCTTTAACGGGTTTGGCGTATCGATAATTTCCTGGATACGGTCGGCTGCGGCATTGCCCTGCTTTATATTGTACAAGCCCCTTGAAATGGCTTTTGCAGGCACCATAATATTGTACGCCAAGGCAATATAGGTTATAAACGAAGCGCCGTCCAGCGACTTGTCCACAAGTACCAACTGCCCGCCATACCACAGTAAAATGGCAATTACCGCAACGCCCAAAAACTCGCTTGTGGGCGATGCCAAGTTTTGGCGGTTTAGCAATTTATTTGAAAAATGGTAAAAACGGCTTGACGATTCCTTAAACTTATCGTTAAACTTATTTTCGGCATTAAAACCCTTAATTATACGAAGCCCCGTTAGGGTTTCCTCCAAAATGGTAAGGATAACGCCTTGCTCTTTTTGTACCCTATCGGATTTTCGTTTTAAACTTTTGCCCACCCGGGAAATAATTATTCCCGACAAGGGAATAAAAATAAACACAAAAAGGGTTAGCTTCGGGCTAATAAGCAGCATGGCCGCCAAGGTAAAAATTATGGTTAGCGGCTCGCGGGCAATAAGCTCCAGCACGGGCAGCATGGAGTATTGCAAAGTAGCCACATCGTTGGTAACACGGGACATGATATCGCCTTTTTTTTGCTCGGAAAAATAGGAAAGCGGCAATTCCAGTGTTTTTTTGTAAACGGCATTGCGCAAATCGCGAACCACACCGTTACGTAAAAACACCATAAAATAATTGGCCATGTAGCCAAAAATGTTTTTCAACAAAAACAAAACAATAATTAATACGATTACGAACAATAGGGCTTTGGATTTGTCGCCTTGCGAAAACACGTCGACTTGATAAGCCATGTAGTCCTTATAAAAATCGTTTAAATTGGCAAGCCCCTGCCACACCGGCTTTTTTATAGCCGTTTTGCTTGCCGATTCGGTGTTAAACAACACCTCCAGCATAGGCATTAAGGCTACAAAGGACAAAGCGCCAAACAGCGCAAATAAAATATTGGATATAATATGCCCCAAAGCAAAACTTTTATAGGGCTTGGCATATTTTAGTAAATTATAAAACTGGTTCATTAACAGGGATAGTTTTTATAAAACGAAAACTTTTTAAACGGTGGCTTCGACAGGCTTGGCCACCGTTTAAAAAGCTTTGTCTTTTTTTTTGCAAAGATACGGATTAAATTAACTTCATATCCTTTAAAATAGTTTCGGCCTTTTCGTCCAGGGCCTTTTCGGTTGCTTTAAAGTCTTCAACCGATTTTAAAGGTGCGTTTACGCTAACGTAAAATTTAATTTTGGGTTCGGTACCACTTGGGCGCAGGGCTATTTGGCTACCGTCCTCGGTGTAATAAATTATAACGTTCGATTTTGGAATATCGATTATAGTTTCCTTACCCGTTAGCATATTTTTGGCTTTCGACAATTGGTAGTCTTCAATTTTAAGCACTTTGGAACCGTTGATAACCGACAGCGGATTTTCTCGGGCATCGACCATCATTTGCTTAATGGCTTCGGCGCCCTCGATACCTTTTTTGGTTAAGGACACCAATTTTTCTTTATAAAAACCGTGTTCTACGTATAATTTCAATAATTCGTTGTAAAACGAACTGCCGTTAGCCTTGGCGTGGGCCGCAATATCGCAGGCCAACAAGGTAGAGGTAACGGCATCCTTGTCGCGTACAAAATCGCCTACCATATAGCCGAAACTTTCTTCGCCGCCACCTATAAAACTTAAATTATCATAATCGTTTATTAGCTTGGCAATCCATTTAAACCCGGTTAATACTATTTTACTTTCAACATTATAGGCTTGTGCCAGCTTGCTAAACATGGGGGTTGACACAATGGTAGAGGCTACGAACTCCCTGCCTTTTAATTTGCCTTGGACTTTCCATTGTTTTAATAAAAAGTCGGTCATCATAACCATAGTTTGGTTACCGTTAAGCAATTGCAGTTTGCCTTCGGTATTGCGCACGGCAACGCCAAGGCGGTCGCAATCGGGGTCGGTGCCAATAACAATATCGGCGCCCACTTTATCGGCCAGTTCCAAGGCCATTTTTAAGGCTGCGGGCTCTTCGGGGTTTGGCGATGCCACGGTAGGGAAACTGCCATCGGGTACTTCTTGTTCCTTAACAATATAAACATGTTTAAACCCTGCCCGTTTTAGGGTTTCGGGTACGGCGGTAATAGAGGTGCCGTGAAGCGAGGTAAACACAATTTTAAAATTGTCCTTTGCAGCTTGCGATGCGGCTATGCTTCCGTTTTTAACCGATTCGTTTATAAAAACATCATCTACTTTTTCTCCTATATACTCGATTAAGTTGGTATTGGGGCTAAATTTTATATCGCCATAATTTACCTTATTAATAGCGTTTATAATGGCGTTGTCCTGCGGCGGCACCAATTGCCCGCCGTCTTGCCAGTATACCTTGTAGCCGTTGTATTCGGGTGGGTTGTGCGAAGCCGTTAGCACGATGCCGCAGTGGCAGTTTAGATGGCGCACGGCGAAGGATAGTTCGGGGGTTGGTCTTAAATCTTCAAACAAATACACTTGAACGCCGTTTGCCGAAAACACATCGGCCACTACTTTTGCCAAGGTTTTACTGTTGTGGCGGCAATCGTAAGCTATAACCGCTTTTGGGGTTTGGCTGGGATAAACGGCGTTTAAATAGTTGCTAAGGCCTTGGGTGCTTTTGCCCAAGGTGTATTTGTTTATACGGTTGGTGCCCACACCCATAATACCGCGCATACCGCCGGTGCCAAATTCCAAATCCTTATAAAAACTTTCTTGTATGTCCTTGGGGTTATTGGCAATACTATCCTTAATAATAGCTTGTGTTTCGACATCGAAATCGGGGGTTAGCCATGTGTTGATGCGGTCTAAAATTTTGGGTTCAATATGTATCATAATGTCGTAATATTTCTGAAGGTTATAAACTTGGATTAATTGTTTTAAAGATATTAATTTATATTTAATTCATCTTTAATTACATATCGTTTTTTATCGGGTTTTGTGCGTAAAATTATTTCGCCCAAAAAGCCCGCCACAAAAAACTGTGTACCTATAACCATGGTAAACAGCGCTAAGTAGAACTGTGGGCGCTCGGTTATTAATCGACCATAGGGGTTTAAAAATAGTTTATCGATGCCCAAATACAGCGAAAACCCAAAACCGATAACGAACATGATAACGCCCAGTGCGCCAAATAGGTGCATGGGACGCCTACCAAACCGGGATAGGAACCAAATGGTTATTAAGTCGAGAAAACCGTTTATAAAGCGGTCCATGCCAAATTTGGTTTCGCCATATTTTCGGGCTTGGTGTTGTACTACTTTTTCGGTTATGCGGCCAAACCCCGCATTTTTGGCCAATACGGGAATATAGCGGTGCATTTCGCCGTTAACGTCGATATGCTTTACCACTTCGTTTTTGTACGCTTTTAGGCCGCAGTTAAAATCATGCAGTTTTACGCCCGAGGTTTTTCTGGCCGCCCAGTTAAATAGTTTGGACGGTAGGTTTTTGGACAAAACCGCATCGTAGCGCTTTTTTTTCCAGCCCGACACCAAATCGAAACCATCGTTTACCACCATGCTATAAAGGCCGGGTATTTCGTCGGGGCTATCCTGCAAATCGGCATCCATGGTTATAACCACTTGCCCTTGGGCTTTTTCGAAACCGGCGTGCAGGGCTTGCGATTTTCCGAAATTCTTTAAAAACCGAATACCCTTAACTTCGGGGTGTTGGTTGGAAAGCTGCGAGATGATGTGCCACGAATTATCGGTACTGCCATCGTCTATAAAAATAATTTCGCACGAAAAATGGTTGGATTGCATAACACGGGCAATCCAATCGTGCAATTCGGTTAAGGAATCTTGTTCGTTAAGTAGTGGTATTACTACTGATATGTTCATTTAAGGAATTTCAAAAAAAATATTCAGTTCAAAAGTACTGAAATTAATTGGCGTTTGGGTTATTTTTTTTCATGGCGGCGGCTACTATCAAGCCTATAATACTGTATAGTATAATGTTGCCCCCTAACCCTTTAAGTATGTTGCCCAAAGCATATTGGTCCTGTGTTTCTATGGTTTCAACCGTTTGGGCAATGGCTTCGCTTGGCGCATTGAAATTTTTCATCATTTCCACCGTTTTTTCAATGGTAATTTGTTTTAAATTTTCAGCAGCCTCGGTATCTATTATATTAAATAGTAAATAAGAAACCAATGTGCTTATTAATATACCTATTACAATGGTAATAAAATAAGCCGTAAACGATTCCTTAAACGAGGCGTAGCCCTGCGCTTGTTTTACTTTGGCTACCGAAAGCACGCCAAGGCCAACGACTACTGCCATAATAAAAAAACCATACCACATGTTGGCCAAAAGTTCCAAACTAAAGGCATAGGCTATAACGGTTAGCAAGGCTATTATCCCACCGAGATAAAGACCGTAATCGGTAGCGATAGATTTTAAGGATTTAACGGGTTTTAAAGCGTTTCGCATTTTATTATTATTTTTGTGTTAGTTGAAAGGATTAGTATCCAAAAATACAAATTCGTTACGTTAAAATAAGAACCTTTGTTAACTTTTTCCTATTTGGTTGAAAACGAAGGTGGGGTTTGAAAATAAATTTCAGAAAAAACATTGCAGGATTACAAAAAATAGTTATTTTTGCACTTCCAAAATTGAAAAGAAATTTAAGTTTTAAGAGATGAAAAAAGATATACATCCAGAAAATTATAGAGTAGTAGCGTTTAAGGACATGTCCAATGACGATGTTTTTTTAACAAAATCTACAGCAGTTACAAATGAAACTTTAGAGGTTGATGGTGTTGAGTACCCGCTTATAAAAATGGAGATTTCTAGAACATCGCACCCTTACTACACCGGAAAATCCAAATTGGTGGATACCGCAGGACGTATCGATAAGTTTAAAAACAAATATGCTAAATTTAGCAAAAAGTAAAATTATAGCTTACAATATTAAAAAGCCTTCATATTTTTTATGGAGGCTTTTTTTATTAGGTACAATTAGCCTATTTTTGATTGGCAAAAACCCATCAGGTTTTTGCCTTGAGCATCCCAAGAAAATTATTAGCATTAATTATTTTAATACAATATTGTAATATTATCATGCTATGAACTACATTTTATTCGACGGCCCTTTTAGGAACAACCTGCTCCCCTTCACCTTTACGCGCCCCGTTGCCGATATCAGGGTTGGTATTTTAACCATACGCGAAAAATGGGAAACCTATTTAAGCACGACCACGACCACGGTAACTGAAGATTATTTATCGGAAAAGCACCCCATGGTAGAGCTGGACGACAATGTTATGATTAACGCCTCGTACCTACCAAATCCCGAACTGGTTGAAATGGTTAAGGACTTGCAAATTAACCAAGCCATTTTTAAAGATGAAGATGTTATTGCGTTCTACACACAAAACACGCTCGACGACATTGACTTTAACACCTACGACGCATTGGAGTTCGATAGCGACATTATAAAAATTGAACACACTTGGGATATTTTTTCCAAAAACGGCGAAGCCCTACAAGACGATTTTAACCTAATTACCAAAAACCGAAAATCGCAACCCATCCCAAGGAGCAACAATATTATAGCGCCCGAAAATATTTTTATAGAAAAAGGCGCAACCTTAGAATATACCACATTAAACGCCAGTAAAGGCCCTATATACATTGGAAAAAACGCCTTA
The DNA here is from genome assembly GCA_047975545.1 of Flavobacteriaceae bacterium. Lineage (GTDB taxonomy): Bacteria > Bacteroidota > Bacteroidia > Flavobacteriales > Flavobacteriaceae > JBKEDS01. The sequence continues at coordinate 70,961 of JBKEDS010000004.1, forward strand.
GTTATGGAAGGCGCTATAATCCGTGGTGGTTTTGCCCTATGCGAAGGCGCCGTTGTTAAAATGGGTGCCAAAATTTATGGCCCTACAACCGCTGGCCCATACAGTAAAGTTGGAGGCGAGGTAAACAACACCGTAATATTTGGCAACACCAACAAAGGCCACGAAGGTTATATAGGAAATTCGGTAATTGGCGAATGGTGCAACCTGGGTGCCGACACCAATTGCTCCAACCTTAAAAACAATTATGCCGAAGTACGCCTTTGGGACTACCAAACCCAAAATTTTGCCAAAACCGGATTGCAATTTTGTGGCCTTATGATGGGCGACCACAGTAAATGCGGCATTAATACCATGTTCAACACCGGAACAGTTGTAGGCGTTAGCGCCAATATTTTTGGTAGCGGTTTCCCAAGAAATTTTATACCGAGCTTTAGTTGGGGCGGCAGTAGCGGATTTTCCACATTTACCATAAACAAAGCTTTTGAAGTTGCCGAAATAGTTATGAAACGGCGCGGCATTGAATTTACCGAACAAGACAGAGCCATTTTGGAGCATATTTTTGAAAGCACAAAAACCTTTAGGCGGCACTAATTTTTTTAGCAACATTTAAACACAAACCCATGTTAGGCTTATTATTAATCTATTTTATAGGAAAACGGTTTTACGACCTCGCAACAGAATTCAACCAAAACAAATGGTTGTTTGCCATTTTAAGCGTTATTATATACTACGTGGCCGGCTTTATTCTCGGAATAGTTCTATTTGTACTGGACGTATACATATTCAATTGGGACATCGATTGGGACAATAATTTTGGCATTAACCTCCTTGGTATACCCGCCGGATTATTGGCCGTATGGGGCTTTTACACGATTTTGGAAAACCGATGGAAAAAAACGACTACCATTATAAAGGATGAAGTGGACAACATCGGGAAACCCGTTTAAAAACCTCAATAAAAAAAGACATTTCAACACTTTTTATTTTTTTTCAAAAAAAATATGTGACCCTTTAAAAGTTGCCGTGTCCTAACAATAGGTAGATAGTTAAGCTATTATTGCAATTTTTAGGGTTTCTTAATTTTGCACATAATTATTTGTTAGGTGATTTGAGAGCGTTTCCACTCGGGAACGCTCTTTTTTTATTAAATTTGCACGTTTTTAAATGCAAGATGGACACACAAAAAAAAGTAGCGTTTTACACCTTGGGCTGTAAGCTAAATTTTTCCGAAACCTCGACCATAGCGCGAAGTTTTATTAACGAAGGCTTTACCCGTGTCGATTTTTCCGAACCGGCCGATATATACGTTATCAACACCTGTTCGGTAACCGACAATGCCGACAAACGCTTTAAAACCATTGTAAAGCAAGCACAAAACGCAAACCCCAATGCTTTTGTTGCTGCCATTGGCTGTTACGCCCAATTAAAACCGCAAGAACTCGCCGATGTTAACGGCGTGGATCTCGTACTTGGCGCTACCGAAAAATTCAAGATTACCCAATACCTTAACGACCTTACCAAAAACGACTTTGGCCACGTGCATTCCTGCGAAATAGAAGACGCCGATTTTTACGTAGGCTCCTACTCCCTGGGCGACCGTACCCGTGCGTTTTTAAAGGTACAAGATGGCTGCGACTACAAATGCACCTACTGTACCATTCCGCTTGCCCGTGGTATTTCCCGCAGCGACACCATGGAAAACGTACTTAAAAACGCCAAGGAAATTGCTGCACAAAATATTAAGGAAATAGTACTAACCGGCGTTAATATTGGCGATTACGGAAAAGGCGAATTCGGAAACAAAAAACACGAACACACCTTTTTGGATTTGGTTACCCAGTTAGACAAAGTTGAAGGTATCGAGCGGCTAAGGATTTCGTCCATAGAACCCAATTTGCTAAAAAACGAAACCATAGAACTGGTGGCAAAATCAAGGGCTTTTGTACCGCATTTCCACATTCCGTTGCAAAGCGGTAGCAATACTATTTTGAAAAAGATGAAACGCCGCTATTTAAGGGAATTGTATGTGGACAGGATTAGCAAAATCCGAAGCATTATGCCCCAAGCCTGCATTGGCGTAGATGTTATCGTGGGCTTTCCTGGCGAAACCGACGAGCATTTTTTGGAAACCTACCAGTTTTTAACCAATTTGGATGTTTCGTACCTGCACGTATTTACCTATTCCGAGCGCGACAACACCGAAGCCGTGGAAATGGACGGCGCAGTACCCCAAAAAGTACGCAACAAACGCAGTAAAATGCTCCGCGGCCTATCGGTTAAAAAACGTAGGGCTTTTTACGAAAGCCAGATAAACAGTACAAGAACGGTTTTGTTTGAAGGCGAAAACAAACAGGGCTTTATCCACGGTTTTACCGAAAACTACGTAAAAGTAAAAACGCCCTGGAACCCCGAACTGGTTAACACCCTGCACCAAGTAAAACTTACCAATATAGACGAAGATGGCTTGGTGCGTTTTGAGTTTTTAAACGAAACGGTTTTAAAAACTAATGTTTTTTAAAAACCTCTGCGCCGATACAAGTTTTTTTCGCAACTAATTTCAAATTAAAACATTCAATTTCCCCATTGACTATTAGCAAATAAATCCGTAAATTGCACCAATAATAGCAATATTGAAGCACTTATGTCAACAATACGAAAATCAATTACATTTACCGAACAACAAGATAGATGGATAAAGCAACAAATAGAAGAAGGGCTTTACACCAACGATAGTGAGTACCTTAGAGACTTAATCCGAAAAGACCAAAAAGAAAAACAAGGTTTGTCCGAATTAAGAAATGCTATCCAAGAAGGCATCGACAGTGGCGTAAGCAACAGAACTGTAGAAGACATTTGGAAAGAAGCCGAAGAAAAATATGCAAAAAGAAAACAATTATCAACTTAGCAATAAAGCTGATAAAGATTTGTCCGACATAGCCAATTACACCATTGAAACATTCGGGTTAAAACAAGCCCACATTTATAAAAATGGGCTAATTGAAACTTTTCTTTTTTTAGCCTCAAACCCAAAACGGGGAAGAGATTTCTTCCTTAATAACGGTTTTAGCGTAAAACGATTTAAATACAAATCGCATGTTATCTTTTTCCAAAAAACAATTAAAGGCATTTTAATTTTAAGAATTTTAGGAGGCAAAATGGATTTTGAAAAGCATTTATAATTTTTTTTATTAGGTATTATTAAAAAAAACAGTAATTATCTAACATGACCAACAACGATATACTAAAAAAATTACGGGTTGCCCTAAAATTGCGCGACGACGATATTGTAAACATCTTGGCCTTGGTAGATTTTAGAATATCGAAAAGCGAACTTGGCGCCTTTTTTAGGCGCGAGGACCATCCCAAATACGTAGAATGCGGCGACCAAATTTTACGCAATTTCCTAAACGGACTGGTTATCCATATGCGCGGCCCCATGCCGCCCAGAAAAGAAAAAACGGATACCCCCATTTCCAAAAAACATGTAAAACCCAATAAAAAGTAACCCCGTAGGGTTTTAAGCCTGCTGTTATGTTAGGCACCTTTAAAAAATAGCCAATGGATAATTGAAGAATCGCAAAAAACATCCCGCAAAAAACACTGAATCCTGTTTAATATAATTTCTGCGAATATCTGCGTGTTCAGCGGGAAAACAAAATCGAAAAAGACATAACCTTATCCTTCCAGCTTTGAAGAAAGCTCGAACCAACGCTCCTCCTTTGCCTCAATGGTATTTAATAAGTTTTGCAGCTCTTCCGAAAGGGCATTAATTTGTTCGGGGGTTAAATCGGGGTTATTAAACTTGGCTTCCAGTTCTTTTTTATCAAACGCCAAAGCGTTTAGTTTGCTTTCAATGTTCCTAAGCTCTTTTTCTTCGTTAAAGCTAAGTTTATCGGTTTGGTTTTTTTTCCATGAGGTTTTTTCTTTTTTATCCTCGGCATCGCTATTGGAAACTACGGGCTGGCTATCGTCGTAAACCCGAAAATCGGTGTAGTTACCCGGAAAATCCTCAATTTCGCCCTCTCCCCTAAACACAAATAAATGATCCACCACCTTGTCCATAAAATAGCGGTCGTGCGACACCACGATAACGCAGCCGGGAAAATCCATTAAAAAACTTTCCAACACGTTTAGGGTTACAATATCCAAATCGTTTGTAGGCTCGTCGAGAATTAAAAAATTGGGGTTTTGTATTAAAACCGTGCATAAATACAAGCGTTTACGCTCGCCGCCACTAAGTTTTTCAACAAAATCGTATTGTTTTTTTCTGCTGAACAAAAAACGCTCCAAAAGTTGCTGGGCGCTTATTTGTCGGCCTTTTTTTAGGGGAATATAATCGCCAAACTCCCGAATAACGTCAATGACCTTTTGTTCGGGCTTAACGGCAATGCCCATTTGGGTATAATAGCCAAACTTTACGGTATCGCCAATAACAATTTTTCCCGAATCGGGTTTTGCCGTTTGGGTTAAAATATTTAAAAACGTGGTTTTACCCGTACCGTTTTTGCCAATAATGCCCACCCGCTCGCTTTTTTGAAAGGTATAATCGAACTTATTAAGAATAACCTTGTCCTTAAAGGCCTTGGACACTTTATGAAACTCGACGATCTTGCTGCCCAAGCGCTCCATATTAAGTTCCAACTGTACCAAATGCTCCTTGCGGCGCTGGCTGGCACGGTGTTTTATATCCTGAAAATCGTCTATGCGCGATTTCGATTTTGTGGTTCTGGCCTTGGGCTGTCGGCGCATCCATTCCAGTTCCTTTTTAAAAAGTTGCTTGGCCTTGTTGGTTTCGGTATCGGCAAGCTCAATTCGTGCTTCCCGTTTTTCCAAATAATACGAATAATTGCCTTTGTAGCTGTACAATTGTCCTTCGTCCAACTCAATGATTTCGTTGCACACCCGCTCCAAGAAATAACGGTCGTGCGTTACCATAAAAAGCGTAATATTTTCCTTGGCAAAAAAGGCTTCCAACCACTCGATCATTTCCAAATCAAGGTGGTTGGTAGGTTCGTCCAAAATTAACAAATCGGGTTTGTTAATCAAGGCATTGGCCAAGGCCAAGCGTTTTTTTTGCCCACCGGAAAGCGTGCTTACCTTTTGGCTTAAATTATCCAGTTTTAATTTGAAAAGAATTTGCTTGTACTGCGTTTCGAAATCCCAAGCCTGGTTAACCTCCATTTGCTCGAAAGCCTTTTGGTAGGCTTCGGTGTCTTCGGGGTTTTCCAAGGCTTTTTCATAAGCCTCAATAACTTTTAAAATGGCATTATCGCTGGCAAAAATGGTTTGTTCAACCGTTAAACCGCCATCGAACTTTGGGTCTTGCGAGAGGAACGACACCGTAATATCCTTGCGGTAAATTACGTTGCCCGAATCGGGCGTATCTTCACCCGAAATAATATTTAAAATCGAGGTTTTTCCTGTTCCGTTTTTGGCCACAAAGGCTGTTTTTTGGTCCTTGTGAACGCTAAACGACAAGTTTTGAAACAGGGTAAGCTCGCCATAGGATTTCGATATGTTTTCGACTGTTAGGTAATTCAAACGGTTTTATTTTTTTGCAAATCAACAAATAAAAAACAAAACCCAAAGCGTGTTTTATTCATTTTTTTTATAGACATCGCTAAAACTAAAAACACCCCTAAAGTTTGCCTATATTATTTTCGAACGGCTTGCGTTTGTTTCAAAACCATTAATTTTTAATTTTTCACCAACACAAGCCATCATAACAATATTACTCCGACGAAGAATGAAGAAGAATCTCTAATTTATCTTTCTTTCGTTGGAACGACATAAACATTATATACTAAGCAAGGCGAAACATTTTGCTTGTTTTTTTATTTCAAAATTTAATATTACAAATCTTTTTACAATTTACGGGATGGGATAAAACATGAAAACCGGTATAATGCTATTTTTACAAAATATAATCGGTACTAATAAAATTAGAGGTTTTGGTTTCCAATAAATCGTTTAAAATTTTAAGATTGTATTCGTTATCTTTTGAAGCCACAAAAGTTCGGATGGAAAACGAACGTAGGGCATCGTGGACGCTTAGGGTACTGAAAGCCGAATCTTTTCGGCCCGTAAACGGATACACGTCGGGGCCGCGCTGGCACGAACTGTTTAGGTTTACACGGCACACCAAATTAACCAAGGTATCGATTAACGGTGCAAGGGTTTTTACGTCCTTGCCAAACAGGCTTACTTGCTGCCCGTAATTGGATTCGGCCATATCGTCCAATGGTTTTTCTATATACTTAAACGGAATTATTGGCACTACGGGGCCAAACTGCTCCTCTTGGTACACCCGCATGGTTTTGTTTACCGGATAAAGCACGGCTGGAAAAATATAATTTTCGGTAATTTGCCCGCCTTTCATATTTACAATATGGGCACCTTTTTCTTTGGCATCGATAATTAAATCCTGTATGTAAGCGGGTTTATCGCTTTCGGGCAATGGTGTTAAAAACGCCCCTTGCTCCCAGGGGTTTCCAAATTTTAGTTCGTCTACTTTTTTGGCAAAACGCTTGTTAAATTCGCCTACAACCGATTCGTGCACGTACAGTACTTTTAAGGCCGTACAACGCTGGCCGTTAAAGGACAGGCTTCCCGCAATACATTCGTTTACCGCCAAATCCAAATCGGCATCGGGCAATACAATGGCCGGGTTTTTGGCCTCCAAGCCCAATACCATGCGTAAACGGTTTCCTTTTGGGTGCTGCGATTGCAGGGCATTTGCCGATTTACTATTGCCTATTAAGGCCAAAACATCTATACGCCCCGACTGCATAATTGGCGTTGCCAACACGCGGCCACGACCGTAAATTACGTTTACCACACCTTTTGGAAAACTACTTTGAAAGGCTTCCAAAAGTGGCGATATAAGTAAAATACCCAACTTGGCCGGTTTAAAAATTACGGTGTTGCCCATAATAAGTGCCGGAATTAAAAGCGTAAAGGTTTCGTTTAGCGGATAATTGTAAGGTCCCAAACACAACACTACGCCAAGTGGCCCGCGACGGATGTGCGCATAAACGCCATCGTGTTTTTCGAACTTTGCCGAATCGCGGTCTATTTGTTTATAATCTTCAATGGTATCGTAAATATACTCCACGGTACGGTCGAACTCCTTTTGCGAATCGGATAGGTTTTTGCCAATTTCCCACATGAGATATTTCACGATTTCCTCGCGCTTGGTTTTCATTTGGGTTACAAATTTTTCCATACAGGCAATCCTGTCCACCACTTTCATGGTTGGCCACAGGCCTTGTCCTTTTCCATAGGCATCGCAGGCCGATTCCAAAGCTTCAACGGCTTCTTTTTCACCCAAATCGGGAACGGTACCTAATAGGGTTGGCTTATAGGTTTCGGTTGATGATATGGTGGAATACACTTCGGCGGTTTCGCCTTTCCATTCTTTTAATTCGCCCGACACCAAATAGGTTTTTTGGTGCAGAAGCGATGTAATTTTATAGGGTTCGGGAATATTTATTTTTTCGGTAGACATAGGTTTATTTTTATTAACGAATTATGTAACAATTTTGGGTTTTCACTTCAACAAAGATACTTGTATTTTAACTAAAAACAGCTTCGACTTATCAATGATACTTTAGAAATATGGCTTTCGTAACAATAGCACGACAACCCAAGAAAGTGTTTAATGCGCAATCGTTTTCGGGTTAAGGTATTCTCCTTAAACCAAAAACTCGAACAAATCGGGCTTGTTATTTAAGTAATCGCCAAAAAAGTTATGTTGCTTCATTCGGGAAATAAGCGGCTCTAAATCGTTGGCCGACTGCAACTGTACGCCCACAACGGCCGAACCGTTTTCGCGGTTTGTTTTTTTGGCATACTGAAAATGGGTAATATCGTCGGTCGGTCCTAAAATATCGACCACAAACTCCCGCAATGCGCCCGCACGTTGCGGAAACTTTATTATAAAATAATGTTTTAGGTTGGCGTACAACAAAGCCCGCTCCTTAATTTCGGCGGTTCGGGTAATGTCGTTATTACTGCCACTTACCACACAAACTACGGTTTTTCCTTTTATTTCTTCGGCATAAAAATCCAAGGCCGAAATACTTAAAGCACCTGCGGGTTCGACCACGATAGCATCCTTGTTATACAGTTCCAAAATGGTTTCGCATACTTTGCCTTCGGGTACGGTTACCATATCGAACAGATTTTCCTTGCATATCGGGAAGGTTAAATCGCCCACGCGTTTTACCGCTGCCCCATCGACAAATTTTTCAATATGTTCCAGTTCGGTATTTTTGTTGTTTTTTATGGATTGCGACATAGAAGGCGCTCCCAAAGGCTCGACCCCTATAATTTTGGTTTGGGGCGATAACATTTTAAACACCGAAGACAGCCCCGAAGCCAATCCGCCACCGCCAATGGCTATAAACACGTAATCGATAGGCTGGGGTGTTTGGTTTAAAATTTCAAGCCCGATGGTACCCTGACCTTCGATTACTTTTTTATCGTCGAACGGGTGGATAAATGCTTTTTGCTGCTGCTCGCAAGCCTGCATGGCGGCATGGTAGGCATCGTCGTAGGTATCGCCCACCAGTTTTATATCGATATAATCTTCGCCAAACATTTTAACCTGTTCTATTTTTTGGTTTGGGGTTGGCGAAGGCATGTAAATAGTACCCTTTATTTTTAACAGCCTGCACGATAGGGCAACACCTTGGGCGTGGTTTCCGGCACTGGCACAAACGACGCCTTTTACCGATTCCTCCTCCGTTAACGAACTTATTTTATTGTAAGCCCCACGGATTTTATACGAGCGTACTTGTTGCAAATCTTCGCGCTTTAACAAAATATTAGCCCCAAACAGCTTGGAATACCTATGGCTTGGGCTTAAAGGCGTAACTGCCGACACGTTTTTAATGGTGTCGGCAGCTACTTTTATGCTATCTATATTAGGAAAATAGGTGTTTTTGTGCACAGTTTTAAAATATTAACAAACCTTGCAGGCTTTTAAAACCCACAAGGTCGAGATGAGATTTCCGCTTTTGCGGAAATTAAACTATTGGCTTCATGGCCGTCATGGAGGCTCTTAGGAAAGCGCCTATTTTTTCAACGGGATGTTGCCTAATGGCCGTGTTTACTGCAATTAGTTTGGCATTGTCCACACCTTTACCGTTATCTTTTGAAAAGGCTTTACCAATAACATTGGTGTCTATGGTTTTCATAAAATCGGCCAATAGAGGCTTACACGCATGGTCGAACAAATAACAACCGTACTCGGCCGTATCGGAAATTACGCTATTCATTTCATATAATTTACGCCTTGCAATAGTGTTTGCAATAAGCGGTGTTTCGTGTAACGACTCGTAATAGGCCGAGGCATCGATAATACCGGAATCGGTCATGGCCTCGAACGCCAACTCCACCCCGGCCTTAACCATGGCTACCATTAGTACGCCATTATCGTAGTATTCCTGTTCTGAAATTTCAACATTACCAGCAGGTGTTTTTTCAAAAGCGGTTTCGGCGGTTGCGGCACGCCAGGTTAATAATTTTTCGTCGTTATTGGCCCAATCGGCCATCATCCCGCTGGAAAAACGGCCTTCCATAATATCGTCCATGTGCTTTTGGAACAAGGGGCGCATAATTTCTTTTAATTCTTCCGAAAGTTCAAAGGCTTTAATTTTTGCGGGGTTGGATAGGCGGTCCATCATGTTGGTAATACCGCCGTATTTTAGGCCTTCGGTAATGGTTTCCCAACCGTATTGGATTAATTTTGAAGCATAGCCTGGTTCGATACCTTTTTCAATCATTTTATTGAAACATAGAATAGAGCCTGTTTGCAACAGCCCGCAAAGAATGGTTTGCTCGCCCATTAAATCCGACTTCACCTCGGCTATAAATGATGATGCCAAAACGCCCGCACGGTCGCCACCGGTTGCTGCGGCATAGGCCTTGGCTTGCGCCCAACCTTTTCCTTCGGGGTCGTTTTCCTCATGAACGGCAATAAGCGTTGGTACGCCAAAGCCTCGTTTGTATTCTTCCCTTACCTCGGTTCCGGGGCATTTGGGGGCCACCATTATTACGGTTAGGTCCTCACGAACTTGGGTGCCTTCTTCAACAATATTAAACCCATGCGAGTACGATAGGGTTGCGCCTTTTTTCATTAAGGGCATAACCGCTTTTACCACACTGGTGTGTTGTTTGTCGGGGGTTAGGTTTAGTACCAAATCGGCTGTTGGGATTAACGCCTCATAAGTTCCAACGTTAAATCCATTTTCGGATGCGTTTATGTACGATTTGCGCTTTTCGGCAATGGCTTCTGCCCGTAAAGCATACGAAATATCCAGTCCGGAATCCCTCATGTTTAAGCCTTGGTTAAGGCCTTGGGCGCCACAGCCCACGATTACTATTTTTTTTCCTTTTAATGCGTTTACGCCGTCTTCGAATTCCGAAGTTTCCATAAATCTACACTTCGAAAGTTGTTCTAACTTATCTCTTAACGACAGGGTGTTAAAATAATTTCCCATTTCTTTTTTTACTGGTTTTTATTGGTTATTGAATGCTAACAGCAATTCGGATATTTTCATTTCGTCCTTAGTTACGGCAATACGCCCGGCACGTACAAATTGCATGATGCCGAACACGTTTAAATCGCGGCGCAGCGATTCGATTTCGTTTCGCCTCCCCGATTTTTCCAATACGAAAAACTCACGGTTTACGGTAACAATACGGGCATTGCTGTCCTTTATAATATTTTGTATTTGGGGTTCTTCGAACAATAGGGCCGATTTTATTTTAAACATACACGACTCGGTGTAAATGGTCTGGTCCTCGGTATGGTAATAGGCACGGATTACCTCGATTTGTTTTTCTAACTGCCCAACTATTTTTTTGGCTTGCGGTTCGGTAATATTAACCACGATTACAAAACGGTTAACGCTATCGATTTCGGATTGCGAAGTGGTTAAACTTTCGATATTGATGTGCCTGCGCTGAAAAATAGCGGAAATACGGTTTAACAACCCGATATTGTTTTCGGTATAAATCGATATGGTGAATGTTTTTATTTCTTCGTTCATTTTATTTTAATATTTTTAGAGAATAGCGGTTGGAAGATAGAGATTGCTTTGTCGTCGTACGACCTTTTCGCAATGACGTTATTTAAGCAATCCGATACATTACAACAGGATTAATTTAATGCTGAAATATTTCTTCTCAATTAGTCTATTTTCCATATTCTATATTCTTCTTATCTTAAAAATTCCACTAACTTAACCGCACATCGGAAACCGAAGCTCCTGTTGGCACCATAGGGAATACGTTATCTTCTTTTTCAACACAAACCTCTAAAAAATAGGCGTCTTTTGAAGCTACCATCTCCTTAACGGCATTGGCCAAATCGGCCCGCTTTGTTACCTTATTGGCAGCAATACCGTAGCCTTTGGCTATGGCTACAAAGTCGGGGTTTGTCATTTCGGTTGAAGCATAACGTTTATCGAAAAACAATTGTTGCCATTGCCGAACCATGCCCAAAAACTCGTTATTAAGGACCACGATTTTTACGGGGATTTTGGTTTGGAAAATGGTACCCAGTTCCTGAATGGTCATTTGGTAACCGCCATCGCCAATAACGGCAATAACATCGCGGTCGGGCGCGCCCATTGTAGCGCCTATGGCTGCGGGAAGCGCAAAACCCATAGTACCCAAACCACCCGAGGTAATATTGCTTTTGGTTTTGTTAAACTCGGCATAACGACAGGCTACCATTTGGTGTTGCCCCACATCGGATACTATGGCGGCATTGCCTTTTGTTTCCTTGTTTATTTGTTTAAGCACCTCGCCCATGGTTAGGCCTTCTTTTGTTGGATTTAAATCTTCTTTTATAACTTTTTCGAACTCTATGGCGTACAAATCCTTAAACTCTTGCAACCACGAGTCGTGGGTTTTATTATCCAATAGCGGCAATAATTTGGATAAACTATCTTTACAATCGGCTACAATGGCCACATTGGTTTTTACGTTTTTATCGATTTCGGCGGGGTCTATATCGAAATGTACCACTTTTGCTTGTTTGGCGTAGCGGCTTAAATCGCCCGTAACCCTATCGTCAAAACGCATGCCTATGGCAATAAGCACGTCGCACTCGTTGGTTAGTTTATTGGGTGCATAATTGCCGTGCATGCCCACCATACCTACATTTAAGGGGTGCGATGTTGGCAGGGCCGAAGCCCCCAAAATGGTCCACGACGAGGGAATTCCCGATTTTTCGATTACGGCTTTCAGTTCTTCTTCGGCTTGGCCGAGAATAACGCCCTGCCCCCAAATAATAAATGGTTTTTTGGCGTTGTTGATTAATTCGGCAGCCGCCTTAACCGCATCCATATTGGTTTTTGGTACGGGCCAATAACTGCGTATGCCCGTACATTTTTTGTATTCGAAATCCAATTCGGAAAATTGCGCATCCTTGGTAATATCGATTAACACAGGCCCGGGGCGGCCGCTTTTGGCTATATAAAATGCTTTGGCTATTACTTCGGGAATATCGGCCGCTTTTGTAATTTGGCAACTCCACTTGGTTACCGGGGTTGAAATGCCCACAATATCGGTTTCCTGAAAGGCATCGCTGCCCAACAAATGCGAAGCTACTTGCCCCGTAATGCACACCAAGGGCGTGGAGTCTATCATGGCATCGGCAATACCCGTTACCAAGTTGGTTGCCCCGGGCCCGGACGTTGCAATGGCCACGCCTACTTTACCCGACACACGGGCGTACCCTTGCGCTGCATGTGAAGCGCCTTGCTCGTGCCGCGTTAAAACGTGGTGGATTTCTTTTTGAAATTTATACAACTCGTCGTAAACGGGCATAATGGCCCCGCCCGGATATCCATAAAGAATATCCACACCTTCGGCAATTAGGCTTCTTACAACGGCTTCGCTACCCGTAATACGCATGGTTTTGCTTGCTTTTTCTTGTGCTTTGTTCTTGGTTTCTGTATTCATAATTCCCTACTTTTTTAGAACTCATCGGTTACGCAGCCTTGCGACGCCGACGAAACGGTTTTGGCATATTTGTAAAGTACGCCCCTTTCAAATTTTAATTTTGGGGCAACCCATTTTGCTCTTCTTTTATTTAACTCTTCTTCTGAAATTTCAATGTTAATGGTATTGTTTACCGCATCGATTTCAATAATATCGCCATTTTCGACCAAAGCGATATTACCGCCAACTTGGGCTTCGGGCGATACGTGGCCTACCACAAAACCGTGGGAGCCACCAGAAAAACGGCCATCGGTAATCAGGGCAACGTCCTTACCCAAACCGGCACCCATAATGGATGATGTTGGCTTGAGCATTTCGGGCATTCCGGGAGCGCCTTTCGGGCCTTCGTAACGGATTATAACGACATCGCCTTTTTTTACTTTTCCTGTTTTTATGCCTTCGTTAACCGCTGTTTCGCTATCGAATACATTGGCCGTTCCTTTAAACGACAAGCCTTCCTTGCCCGTAATTTTTGCAACGGCGCCTTCGGTGGCCAAGTTGCCGAACAGGATGCGGATATGCCCGGTTTCCTTAATTGGTTTTTCAACTTTATGCACAATATCTTGTCCGCCTTCTAAATCGGGAACGTCCTTCAGGTTTTCGGCAAGGGTTTTTCCGGTTACGGTTAAGCAATCGCCGTGCAGCATGCCCAATTTCAACATATATTTTAATACGGCGGGAATACCGCCTACATGGTGCAAATCTTCCATAGCGTAGCGGCCGCTTGGTTTAAGGTCGGCCAATAGTGGCGTGGTGTCGCTTATATGCTGAAAATCCTCAAGGGTAAATTTTACTTTTGCCGCTTTGGCTATGGCCAAAAAGTGCAGTACGGCGTTGGTTGAGCCACCAAGGACAATTACCAAACGAATGGCGTTTTCCAACGATTTTCGTGTAACAATATCGGATGGCTTAATATCGTTTTCCAATAAATATTTAACGGCTTCGCCTGCCTTAACGCACTCTTGTTCTTTTAGGTTGCCGTTGCTTACAGCAGGATTAGACGAATTAAAAGGCAAGGACATGCCCAAGGTTTCTATGGCCGATGCCATGGTGTTGGCCGTGTACATACCGCCACAGGCGCCAGCACCGGGACAGGCTTTATGGATTACTTCCTTAAATTCGGACTCGTCTATGGTTCCGGCCACTTTTTGCCCGTAAGCCTCGAAAGCCGAAATAATATCCAACTTTTTACCGTTGTGGCAACCCGAGGCAATGGTGCCGCCATAGACCAAAACCGAAGGACGGTTTAGGCGCAACATGGCCATTAGGGCGCCCGGCATATTTTTATCGCAGCCTACCACGGTAACCAAACCGTCGTAGCCTTGTGCCTGCATAACCGTTTCGATGGAATCGGCAATAATATCGCGCGAGGGCAACGAAAAACGCATGCCCGGCGTACCGTTGGAAATACCGTCGCTTACCCCAATGGTATTAAATATTAAGCCAACCATATTGGCGTTATCGGCGCCTTTTTTTACGTGGGTGGATAAATCGTTAAGGTGCATGTTGCACGGATTACCTTCGTACCCTGTACTGGCAATGCCTATTAAGGGTTTTTTTAAATCGTCGTCGGTTAAACCAATGGCGTGCAACATGGCTTGTGCCGCCGGAAGTGTGGGGTCTTGGGTAACTAAATTACTGTATTTCTTTAAATTGTTCATTTTTATTGCGGATAATTCGCTTTTATTGTGATTTATATTTTTAAAGCCTTATTATTTTTAGAATTTATTTAAAAACATCGAACTTTTATAATTTAAGGTTCGAAAGTAAGGTATTAAGTCTTTTTTGTCTTTTATTTTTATTTTTTAGAGGTTAAATCCACATCACTCAATAAGTAGCTATTTTTTTGATTATCAGTTTTTTAATATTATTTTTTTATGATGTTCAAAACGAAAAAATAATATACAAAAAAAGCCTTCACATAAAAGGAAGGCTAATTTTTATTCTTTCATTTCAAAACACAACCTCCCTAACGATGCCCAATAATGACAACGGTAGCAATAATGATTGTATTTAAAATTTGATTTTTCATTTCCGTTCTACAAATATTAGAAATTAATTTTTGAAAAGCAATTGGTTTTTTCTTAAAAACACAACTTTTCTTCGAAAAACAATAAAAGCATTGCTGCTTGAGGCAAGTTTTTCAACCTTAAAAATAAAACCCAAACGTACCCGTTACCCCAAATTTACGGGCGTCGGGATGGTTTAGGTAATTGCCCCTAAAGTTGAAATCTATCCTAAACACCTTAAAAATATTGCCAATACCCAAACTGTACTCGTAGTACATTTTACTATTGGGCGCCACCAACGGAATATTATAAGGGTTTCCCGTTGTGTTCAAGGCTATATTTTCGTTTGACAGCTCGCCCCAAGCGCCACGGAACCCTATTATTTCGCGCCAATTTAGCTTGCGCAAAAACGGGATTCGGGAAAACAGGCGGCCGTTAAAGTTATGCTCTAAATGCGCAACGGCGTAGGTATCGGTTACAAATTCGTAATAATCTAACTGCGGAAAGGTGTTGTAAATTGAAAAATACGATTGGTTTCCCGGGATAACGCTTAACAGCCCCAACGGTACTTCGCCAAAGGTTTTCCCGGCTTCGACCGTTGTGGTAAGTTTGCCAATACCACCTATTTGCCAAGGTTGGATGTACGAAAACTGAAGTTTGGTATAGGCAAAATTGCTTTTAAAAATGGCCTTGTCGGCACGGGTAATTTGGGCAAATAGCCGTGCAAAATCGTCGTTGGCCTCCCGGCGTTCCACCCCAAACCCGGTCATTTTTCTTCCCGGAAAATACATGAGCGAAAACGAACCTTCAAACTGCTTGGTTTCGGAGGCAATACCGCCATCGGGCGTGTTATAGTCCAAACTAAAAGTTGGCGAGGCCGACTCCAAGGTACGGTAATCGGCGCCCAATCGGAATACTATATTTTTAATTGGTTCGGCCTCTACGGCCAAGCTGGTTAGGTTTATCGAGGTAAGTTTATCGTTTGTGCTGGTTGTAAATAGTGCCGACGAGGCAAAGCTGCGCCCCAAAACATCGGTGCTGGTGGTTAGGCTTGCTCCTATTTGCTCTACATCGCGACGGTTTCCTCCGGAAATAATTAGGCGGCTTTGCTTGTCCAACAGCCATTTTCCCGATAGGCCGTACTTAAATTTGTTGTCCTTTGTTCCGTAAGCCAAAAAGCCTTCCAAGCGCCAAAGGTCGTTACGCCCAAAATAGGTGCGGCCGCCGGTTCGTATGCGCAAGCCCTCAACGTCGTTAAAGCCAAAACTTGAAAATACCGGGCCGTAATCCAGGGGCAACGCGTTAAGTTCAATATAGCCCGAGGCCAAAATACTGCCCGCATTATAAAGGCGCTTAAACTTTTTAACGGTTTTTAGGGTGTCCAGCATTTTGTAAACGCCCTTTTCGTCTTTATTTAAATCCTCTAAGCGGTTTTGTTCCCAAAAGGCATCGTCCCTGTCGTAAACATCGGCATTGTAGTTATAAACTTCTTCGTCGTAAAATTTGCTATTTTTTTCAACATCGAACTGATAATTGTTGTATAACGTGGTGCGCTTGCCGTAAACGCCCCGGGATTCTTCTTTTTTGTTTAGTGAGAAATCGGACATCATATAATCGCGCTTCACCAAAAACAGCGAATCGTTTAGTACTTCAAATTCCTGCTCGATATAAATTTCCTTTACCCAGTTTATATTAGCGCTTTTGGATGCTTGGAGCTTTATTTCCTTTATGGCATAAGTAGTATCGGCCACCCAAAAATCGCCCTTAAAGGTAAGTTCGTTTTTGCGCCGTGGGTAATAAATAATGTTATAACACCATTTGTTGTCTACAAAACTACTGTCCTTTAATACATAATTATAGGTATTGATTCCTGTTTTGGATAGCGGGCTAACAAAACTTTTATCGAAAAATTTAAGGTAGTTGTCGTAAATATTGAAATCGGGATACAAATCGGCTATAAAATCGATAATAACTTGGTTGTCGCTAAACCCGGAGTTTTTATTGCCGTTAAGGACTTCTTTTTCCTTGTTTAGAAGGTTATCGCCATAAACGGTCGATACTGCTTCGTTTATAAACATGGGCAAATAGGTTTTGCCCGTAATATTGGAGGTGTCAACTTCTTCAAAAACAAACTCCATACCCTTAAACAACTTGCTTTTTATTAGGTTGCTGTCTATGGTGTTTAGGTCGAACTCGACTTTTTCGTATTTATTATATTGGTATTGTTTGGATTGCTGCAGGCCGTTTTTGCGCTTGTGCTCCCAAATTTTGCGTAAAATATCGATGGCGGGATTGTTTTTTTTGGGCTGCCTGCCCGATACAATAAGCACTTGGCCCAGTTGGGCAACTTCTTCTTTTAAAATAAACTTTAAATCGTAGTTTACTTTGTTTTCCAACGGGACATCCAAGGTTTGATACCCCATAAAGGATACTGTTAGCGTAGGCCAAGTTTCGTTGGACTCTAAATAAAACTTACCGTTTTCGTTAGTAATAACACCTTGCGTAGAGCCTTTAAACAGCACGTTGGCAAAGGGTACGGGCTGGTTAAACTCGTCGAAAACATAACCGCTAACCTTGGTTTGTGCCAAGGCGGAAATCAATCCGAAAAAAAAGAATGGAATAAGTAATTTTACTTTCATAGCATAAAAAACTTCATTAACAAAAATGCTAATGAAGTTTATATAACGTAAAAAATATGTTTTTTATATATAGAGTACTTTTTTTACGGCCTTTATTACGTCGTTGCTGTTGGGCAACCATTCTTCCAACAACACCGGAGAGTAAGGTGCGGGCGTGTCGGCCGTATTTAATTTAATAATGGGCGCATCCAAATAATCGAAGGCCTCGTTTTGTACAATATAGGTAATTTCGGTGGCCACGTTTCCAAAAGGCCAAGCCTCCTCAAGAATAACCAAGCGGTTGGTTTTTTTAACCGACTCCAAAATGGTTTGTTTGTCCATAGGGCGCACGGTGCGCAAATCGATTATTTCGCACGAAATGCCTTCTTTTGCCAATTCGTCGGCCGCCGTAAAGGCTTCCTTAATAATTTTACCAAATGATACTATGGTAACATCGGTACCTTCGCGCTTAACATCGGCAACGCCCAATGGTAAAACGTACTCGCC
This sequence comes from Flavobacteriaceae bacterium, assembly GCA_047975545.1. Classification (GTDB taxonomy): domain Bacteria; phylum Bacteroidota; class Bacteroidia; order Flavobacteriales; family Flavobacteriaceae; genus JBKEDS01. The sequence goes on from JBKEDS010000004.1 coordinate 89,112, forward strand.
CTCGGGTACTTCGCCCTTATCGCCGTACATTTGCTCGCTTTCCATAAAAATTACGGGGTCGTTATCGCGAATGGCTGCTTTTAACAAGCCTTTGGCATCGTAGGGGTTCGATGGCACCACCACCTTTAAACCGGGCGTATTGGCAAACCAACTTTCAAAAGCCTGTGAGTGCGTAGCCCCTAATTGACCGGCCGAAGCCGTTGGGCCCCGAAACACGATTGGGCAGCTAAATTGTCCGCCCGACATTTGGCGTATTTTGGCGGCGTTGTTTATAATTTGGTCTATACCGACTAACGAAAAATTAAAGGTCATAAACTCCACAATTGGCCTGTTGCCCGTCATGGTACTGCCTACGGCTATCCCGGCAAAACCAAGCTCGGCAATAGGGGTATCGATTACACGTTTTGGCCCAAACTCGTCCAGCATGCCTTTTGAGGCCTTGTATGCCCCGTTATATTCCGCAACTTCCTCGCCCATTAAATAAATACTGTCGTCCCGGCGCATTTCCTCGCTCATGGCTTCGCAAATTGCTTCTCTAAATTGAATTGTTTTCATGTGTTAAATTTATTGTTTTTCAAAGGACACATGGAACACCCAAATTACCATTCCACTGTATGATTAAGTATAATCATGGGTGTTTCATTAAATTTTAATTTTAATCGGACAACAAAAATAACAATAATTAAGATACTTTTTGGTGAGATTTTCCTAAATTTTATTATGCAAGCATAGTAAATGTTTCAAATAAAATATTTAAATTCGTAACCTTAACAAACATACAGATTTAAAACTCTATTTTATTATGAAGCTATTAGTGTGCATTAGCCATGTTCCGGATACAACATCGAAAATCAATTTCACCGAAAACGATACGAAATTAGATACCAACGGGGTACAATTTGTAATTAACCCCAACGACGAATTTGGCCTAACCCGGGCCATGTGGTTTAAGGAAAAACAAGGCGCAACCGTAACGGTTGTTAACGTTGGCGGTCCTGAAACCGAGCCAACCTTACGCAAAGCCCTTGCCATTGGTGCCGATGAGGCTATTCGGGTAAACACACCCGCTACCGACGGTTTTGCCGTAGCCAAACAACTGGCCGAAGTGGTTAAAAACGGTAATTACGATTTGGTTATTGCCGGGCGCGAATCCATAGACTATAACGGCGGTATGGTACCCGGCATGGTAGCAGCACTAACGCAAGCCAATTTTGTTAATAATTGTATTGGCTTGGAAATTAACGGCAATACCGCAACCGCAGTCCGTGAAATGGACGGCGGAAAAGAAACCCTAACCACCGCTTTGCCCTTGGTAATTGGCGGCCAAAAAGGGTTGGTAGAGGAAAGCGACCTACGCATACCCAACATGCGGGGCATTATGATGGCCCGACAAAAAAAACTAACCGTTGCGAACCCCATTAGCGCAACGGACGAAACAACCGCTGTTAAATTTGAAAAGCCCGCCCCAAAAGGCGCTGTTAAGTTGGTAGACCCCAACAATTTGGACGAACTCGTTAATTTATTGCACAGCGAAGCCAAGGTAATTTAGGCCGCAAGCCATTCCGAACTGGTTTCGGAATATTTTAAAAGAATTTAAAGAAAGAATTAACAAGACCCTGAAACGAGTTTAGGGTTAACAAAAAACAAAAATCATGTCAGTTTTAGTATATACCGAATCCGAACAAGGAAATTTTAAAAAAACCGCCCTCGAAGCCGCTTCGTACGCCAAGGCCGTTGCTAACCAAATGGGTACGACCGTAACCGCCATTAGTATAAACGCCAACGACAGCTCGGCATTGGACAATTATGGTGCAGATAAGGTTTTACAAGTTAGTAACACACAATTAACCGAATTTAACGCCAACAATTACGCCCAAGCTATTAAGCAAGCTGCCGATAAGGAAAATGCAAAAATTATTATTTTAAGCGCCAGTGCCGACAGCAAGTATTTGGCGCCTTTATTAGCGGTAAGCCTTAATGCTGGTTATGTTTCCAATGTTATTGCCGCGCCAACCAGCACCTCGCCCTTTACCGTAAAGCGCACCGCTTTTACCAATAAGGCTTTTGAAACCACGACCGTTAATACCAATATAAAAATCATTAGTTTGTCAAGTAATTCGTTTGGGGTGAAAGAAACTAACGGTAGTGCTACTACCGAAGATTTTTCGCCCACCATTTCAGCTTCAAACATAAAAATTGAAAACGTAGAAAAAGCCAAGGACAAGGTAAGCATTGCCGATGCCGAAATCGTGGTTTCCGGCGGACGAGGCTTAAAAGGCCCTGAAAACTGGGGCATGATTGAAGAACTGGCCGATGTTTTGGGCGCAGCCACGGCATGCTCGAAACCCGTATCCGACCTTGGGTGGCGCCCCCACTCCGAACACGTTGGGCAAACCGGAAAACCCGTGGCGGCAAACCTATATATTGCCATTGGTATTTCGGGAGCTATCCAACATTTGGCGGGCGTTAACGCTTCAAAAGTAAAGCTGGTTATCAATAACGACCCCGAAGCCCCATTTTTTAAAGCCGCCGATTACGGTGTGGTAGGCGATGCCTTTGAGGTAGTGCCAGCCCTTATAGAAAAATTAAAAGCGTTTAAGGCGCAACAGTAAATAAATAATTTCTTTTAAATTGTACTGTTCTAATACGAACCGCTTAAATTAGTGTTTTATTACATAATTCTATCGTATAGGGTTTGGTAAAGTCCTAATTTAAACGGTTCTTTGCGTTTTAATTCATTATGAGTTTAGTTAGATTAAATATAAAGGGCATATCCTACAGCCAAACCCAAAATGGCGCCTACGCCCTTATTTTAAACGAAGTGGACGGCGAACGCAAACTCCCCATTGTTATTGGCGCTTTCGAAGCACAATCTATTGCCATAGCCTTGGAAAAGGACATTAGACCACCACGCCCGCTAACCCACGATTTGTTTAAAAGTTTTGCCGACAGGTTCGATATTGTGGTCAAGCAGGTTATTATCCACAAATTGGTTGATGGCGTTTTTTATTCCAGCTTAATTTGCGAGCGCGATAAAATAGAAGAAATTATCGATGCCCGTACCAGCGATGCCATAGCCTTGGCTCTACGGTTCGACGCCCCTATTTTCACCTACAAAAATATTTTGGACAAAGCGGGCATTTATTTAAAGGTGAATCCCGAAAAAGCTGAAAATGAAGAGCCTATTACCAACACCGAAAAAGAAGATATGTTGGTTGAAGAACTTTTAACCGAAAGCCCAAAGCCCAGCCAGCCCAACCCCGGACTTAAAAACAAAACACTCGAAGAACTAAAAACCCTTTTAAACGAAGCCGTTGAAAATGAAGATTACGAAAAAGCCGCATATATAAGGGACGAAATTTCAAAACGGGAATAATTCACATTATATAAACGCTCATGAAACCCTCATAGAGGGCTTTAGCAAAGCCAAAATAAAGACCTCCACAAAAGGTCATGAATAAAAACAGCGGACAGTAATCTTTTTCGGCTTTTTTGCTGTGTTGTTTAAAAAACTTAAAATCAAATATTTAACTTAAATTTATTCGTATGAAAGCCCATAATGGGCATTTGGCAAACAATAGACATTACTCGCCAAAATAATTAAATAACTGAACCATAGGTTCTTGATAAAATTTAAATAGATGAAAAACGTATTTTTGTCCTTCGCCTTTCTTTTTTTAACATTAATTACCGATGGCATTGCCCAAGGCACGGACAAAATTACACCCCAAGACACCCTTCAACAAAACACTACGGAGCATGTTTTGGCCACACAAGATGTTGTTTTAACCACCAACGCCAATCCGCAAGAAACCCAACAAAACGTTGTAGCAAGCACGCCTTCAACCATTATTCCAAGCCAAGGATTTTCGGTTAACAGCCTTTGGCGGGGCGCATTAGGCATGGTGTCTTTAATTATTATAGCTTTTTTGTTTAGTAGTAACCGCAAAGCCATAAATTGGAAAATCGTAGGCATAGGCCTGAGCTTTCAACTTCTTATCGCTATTGGCGTTCTTAAAGTTAATTTTATAAAAAAAGCCTTCGAATATATAGGCGGTTTATTTATTAGCGTATTGGACTTTACCCGTGCGGGGAGCGAGTTTTTGTTCGAGGGCTTGGTTGGCGATATGGATAAATTCGGTTACATTTTTGCCTTTCAGGTGCTGCCCACCATTGTATTCTTTTCGGCCTTGACCTCGGTGCTGTTTTATTTGGGTATTATACAAAAAGTGGTTAAGGGCATGGCGTGGCTGCTATCAAAAGCCCTAAAAATATCAGGAGCCGAAAGCCTAAGCGTGGCGGGCAATATATTTTTGGGACAAACCGAAGCCCCGCTCTTGATCAAGGCTTATTTGGAAAAAATGAACAAGTCCGAAATGCTCCTGGTCATGATTGGCGGTATGGCCACCGTTGCCGGGGCTGTTTTGGCCGCCTACATAGGTTTTTTGGGTGGTGAAGACGAGGATTTACGCCTATTTTATGCCAAGCACCTTTTGGCAGCTTCGGTCATGGCGGCACCGGGCGCTATTGTAATTTCAAAAATACTGTACCCACAAACCGAACCCGTAAATACCGATGTTACAGTATCGCAGGACAAAATAGGCACCAATTTTTTAGACGCCATAGCCAACGGCACCACCGAGGGGCTAAAATTAGCCGCCAACGTAGGGGCTATGCTTTTGGTGTTCGTGGCATTTATTGCCATGTTTAACGGTATTTTAAATTGGATTGGCAACACCTCTACCCTTAACACCTGGATAGCAAGCAAAACACCTTACGAAAGTTTGTCCTTGGAGTTTGTTTTAGGCTACGTATTTGCACCCTTAATGTGGCTTATTGGCGTTGCCAAAGAAGACATGATGATGATGGGGCAACTGTTGGGCATTAAATTGGCAGCCAGTGAATTTGTTGGCTACATCCAGCTAAGGGATTTAAAAAACGCTGCCAGTGCCACGCATTTTAACTACGAAAAATCGATAATCATGGCTACCTATATGCTTTGCGGCTTTGCCAACTTTGCTTCAATTGGCATACAAATAGGCGGTATTGGCTCGCTTGCGCCCGGACAGCGTAAAACCCTGTCCAAATTCGGCATAAAAGCCTTAATTGGCGGCACATTGGCCTCTTTGGTTTCGGCAACTATTGCGGGAATGATTATTGGGTAAATCGTTAATAACTTTTACACAAACTAAAAAAGAAGAAACGCTTTGGAGTTGCCTTATTTTATACTTTTGCTATCCAACGCAAACAGTTATTAGCCATTAATTAATATTAAATTCATCTATGTGTAAGCCTATTGAAACCATAGTGAAGAATATCAAAAGAACAACATGAAACAATACCACGATTTAGTAAAGCACGTTTTAGAATACGGCAACGAAAAAGGCGACCGCACGGGTACGGGCACAAAAAGTGTATTTGGCTACCAAATGCGATTCGATTTAAATGAAGGTTTCCCCATGGTTACCACAAAAAAACTGCATTTAAAATCGATTATTTACGAGTTGCTATGGTTTTTAAAAGGCGACACCAATATTAGGTATTTAACCGAAAACGGCGTTCGTATCTGGAACGAATGGGCCGATAAAAACGGTAATCTCGGCCCTGTTTACGGCCACCAATGGCGCAACTGGAACAGCGACGAAATAGACCAAATTAAAGAAGTAATTGAAACCCTGAAAGCCAATCCCAACAGCAGGCGCATGCTGGTATCGGCATGGAACCCTTCGGTATTGCCCGACACATCCAAAAGTTTTAGCGACAATGTTGCAAACGGCAAAGCCGCCCTGCCGCCCTGCCATGCGTTTTTTCAGTTTTATGTGGCAAACGGCAAGCTGTCGTGCCAACTTTACCAGCGCAGTGCCGATATTTTCCTTGGCGTGCCTTTCAATATAGCATCGTATGCCTTGCTAACCATGATGATGGCCCAAGTTTGCGGCTACCAAGCGGGCGAGTTTATCCACACCTTTGGCGACGCCCATATTTACAGCAACCATTACGAGCAACTTGAGCTACAATTATCCAGAACACCAAAACCTTTGCCTACCATGAGGCTAAACCCCAAAGTAACCAATATTTTCGATTTTACTTTTGAAGATTTTACATTAGAAAATTACAACCCACACCCCCGTATTAAAGGTGCGGTAGCAGTATAAAAAGAAAAGCCTCCAAAAACAATTTTTGGAGGCTTTTCTTTTTAAGGATTACAGTATGCTTACACGTTTACCACGCTATTATCAGCTGCCGCAAATTCGTTCCATACGTAAGCATCGGCGGCATCGTCGTTAACATAAACGCCATCTACAACGTACTTAAACTCGTAGGACGCATTGCTGTCCAAATCGATAGTTTCCTTAAAAACACCGCTTTTTAATTTTTTTAACGGTGTTGCCTTTACGTTCCATTTATTAAAATCGCCTACCAACACTACTTTTTTTGCATCGGCCGCAAGGATTGAAAATGTTACTTTACAAATGGGTTTGCTCTTTAAGTATTTTTTTGAGATTGCCATAATTCATTTATTTTTTGTTGTGTTATTTGCTGCAAATGTACAAAACAATTCAACTTCGTTTACATATATTACTGGTTTACAGGTGCGAATTATCAATTTATTAACACGTGTATAGTATTATTAAGGTCAGTTTGTGTTTTACCCTTAATAATTGTATTATCGCTAATTAAAACACGTTTCTTTTAACCTGATTTTCAATTTATTCTCCTTAAAAATAAGGTATTGAAACAAAGAAAACCTAAATTCGCACAATAATTGTATTCAACAAAGCCACTTTAAAACAAAACCGTAACTTTGCACTATAACGTTATATTATGTTTGGAAAGAAAAAAACAACCCCGGAAATAGATAAAGAGCAATTAGAATTAATTAAAACAGCCCAAAAACGCATTAAGCAAAAAAAATGGCTATATGTACATTTTGTTTTGTTTTTAATAGGCTGTGTATTTTTAATTTTGGCTAATACTGTATTGGGTATTGGTAAAGATTATACCATTTTCGGCGTTAACTGGTTTGTTTTTGCCATTTTAATTTGGGCCTTCTTTTTTGTTTACCATCTATTTAACGTTTTTGTTACCAATAGATTTATGGGCAAGACTTGGGAAACGCAACAACTAAACAAACTGGTAGCCAAGCAAAAAGAACGTATAGAAAAACTAAAGGCAAACCTGCCCAAAGATCAAAAATTACTCGCCAAAACCACTTCGGGAACAACGGTTAAACCTGCCCATAAAAACCTAACCATAATTGTAGCGGCCGCCGAAAATAACGTCATTGGCAAGGACAACCAGCTTATTTGGCATTTGGGCGACGACCTAAAACGCTTTAAGCAACTAACCACCGGCCACCATATTATTATGGGGCGAAAAACCTTTGAAAGTTTCCCCAAGCCATTGCCCAACCGAACCCATGTAGTTATTACCCGCCAAAAGGACTACAAAGCCCCCGAGGGCGTTATATTGGTTAATTCGTTGGAAGATGCCATCGATGCTTCAAAAAACGATTCGCAACCCTTTATTATAGGCGGCGGCGAGGTATACAGGCAAGCCATAAAACTGGCTGCAAAAATTGAACTAACACGGGTACACGAAACCTTTGTGGGCGATGCTTTTTTTCCGGCAATAGACACCAATATTTGGAAAGAAACCGCCAATACATTCCACACGAAAGACCAAAACGACGATTACGATTATTCGTTTATAACCTACGAAAAACGATAATCGCCTTAACGCATTGCATTATGGCAATATTATCTAAACAAAATTTATGGCTGTGGCTACTCTGCTTTGGCATGGTATCCTGCGCCCCTACCGGAAAATGGTTTAGCCCCGTTACCAACGGTCTTGTTTCGTATAAGGTAAAAGAACCTAAAACACCAGAAACCGATTTTGTGGGCAATCGAGCAACCATTGTGTACCTTAAAAATTTAAACATCGACAAAATCGGGCAAAACAGCAATTCAAAAGATATAAATTGGTTACTGTCGCAAGGCTACCGTGTTGTTGTTTTCAATTATAAGAATCATAAAAACACCGTGGCAACCGCAATCAACCAAGATATTATAGCTTTTAACGATTCGTTGGCATCGGGGCGTTTTTGCAATCTTACCAATTGCTCTACCTATAAAACGTATATTCTTTTTGAAGGCTACCGAATATGGCGCGACATACCCTATTTTGTGGACAACCCAAAAGTTTATAACACGCCAAAGGAATACACCGTTGGCGATACGTTGCACATGGATATTGTTTATCCTACCAAACCAACAACAAGCATTCCTGTTATTTTATCGTTTTCCTACAGTAACAGTTATGCCGCTTTTAATCAGGATGAAGGAAACCTCACCAATGCCAACAAGGATTTGCGCATGCACCTACCTTACACCTTAGCCGGATTTAACGATTCAGTTTTAGAAGGCGCCCCCGCTCACGGTATGGCTTGGGCCATTGCCGACCACCCAAAATACTGCCCTTGGGGAAGTGGTAAGCCCGAAAACGGCAAAAACGACACTTACAAATCGTATCAAACCAATCCCGATGCCGCCCAAAAAGTAAAATCGGCCATTAGAGTTTTGCGCACAAAAGCCAAGACCCTGGATTTATCCGGAAATATTGGTATTTACGGTTTTTCAAGAGGCGCTACGGCAGGCGCCATGGCCATTGGCAACCGTAAAGTCCCGGAATTTGAAAACGCAGGTTTCAACATCGGGGCAAACAGTCAAGTACAAGCTGCCGCCCTTGGCCCCGGTGTTTTCGATTACACCATAATTTACAACACTTTAAACAATGGCGATGCTAATTTAGAGCTGCGTTGCCCTTGGGCTTGGGGCGAACTACAAAGTAATTATTCGCTTTGGAAAACCATGGGTGCCAATTATTTGGTTGAAACCTCATCGGCACCCGTCCTGTTTTTTTACAACACCGGCGATGCACCTTATTATTCCGAACAAATTGCACATTTAAAAAAAACATTGGATTCGTTAAAAGTACCCACCCAAACCTTGGTTGATTACGGCAATGGGCATACCGTTCCGCAAACTTTTTCGGATTTAAACACGGTGTACCATTTTTTTAAAACCTATCTAAAACAAAAAACTAAGTAACCTATCTATTTACTAACTTTGAAACATGGTGAAAGAACTACAGTTGCGGGTTTCCCTAAAGGAAGAGGGCATTCCTGATATTTTGGCTATAAAATCGGCTTCGGTTTTACAAATTAACAAAAATGAAATTTCGGGAATTAAGGTTTTAAGAAAATCCATCGATGCCCGTAAGCCGAGAATTATATTCAACTATAAAGTAGCTGTTTACATTCGGGAGCCAATGCCGCAAACCTCGCCATACCAGTTCGACTACAAGGATGTTTCGAAAGCCAAGCCCATACACATCGTTGGATTTGGCCCGGCAGGCATGTATGCGGCACTGCGTTGTTTAGAACTGGGCTTTAAACCCGTTGTACTGGAACGGGGCAAAAACGTACAGGAGCGTCGCCGCGATTTAAGGGCTATTACCCAATTTCACGATGTAAACGACGACTCCAATTACTGCTTTGGCGAAGGCGGTGCCGGCACATACAGCGACGGCAAACTGTACACCCGAAGCCTAAAGCGCGGCGATGTGCGCAAAATATTCGAAAATCTGGTATACCATGGCGCTACCGAACAAATTTTAATCGATGCCCACCCCCATATTGGCACCAACAAGTTGCCAAAAGTCGTGCAAAATATTAGAGAAACCATTTTAAGGCATGGCGGTGAAATTTATTTTGAAACCCGTGTAACCGATTTTGTTATAAAACAAAATAAAATACAAGCCATTGTATTACAAAACGGCAACGAAATGCCGGCCAATAGGGTTATTTTGGCAACGGGGCATTCGGCACGCGATATTTTTTATTTATTGTACAAAAAGGAAATTAGCCTCGAGGCCAAATCGTTTGCCATGGGCGTTCGGGTCGAGCACCCGCAACATATAATCGACGGTATTCAATACCATTGTAGCAGCCAAAGAAACGAACTTTTACCTGCCGCATCGTACAGTTTGGTACAACAGGTTAACGGTCGTGGCGTGTATTCGTTTTGCATGTGCCCCGGCGGATTTATAGTTCCTGCCGCAACGGCCAACGGCGAGGTGGTGGTAAACGGCATGTCGCCCTCCAAGCGCAACAATTTATACGCCAACTCGGGTATTGTAGTTGAAATTGACGTAAACAAGGATTTATCAAAATACGAGCATTTTGGTCCTTTAAAAGGCTTGGAATACCAAAAAAACTTAGAGCGCATGGCTTTTACCGCTGGGGGCAGAAGCCAGGTGGCCCCGGCGCAACGCCTAACCGATTTTGTTGAGGGCAAACTATCTTCAACCTTAAATACTACTTCTTATCAACCAGGGCTAAACGCCGCGCCGCTGCATTCCCTTTTACCAAAAATAATAGGCAGTAGCTTACGTAAGGGCTTTGAGGCCTTTGGCAAAAAAATGAAAGGCTATTATACCCACGAGGCCAATGTGGTCGGGGTCGAGTCGCGAACCTCATCGCCTGTTAGTATTCCCCGGAACGAGTATTTGGAACACCCGCAAATACAAGGTTTGTTCCCCTGTGGCGAGGGCGGTGGTTATGCCGGCGGAATTGTTTCGGCCGCTATGGATGGCGAACGTTGTGCCGAAGCTGCCGTACGCGGGTTGTAGTTAAAAATTTCAATCCCTATTTTAGTTTGTAAAAAAATGATAACCTTCAACAAAATAATAAAATCCGAAAGTGTTATACTTCGTCCTATAAAAAGAGAGGATTTCGAGGAAATGAAGCTTTTAACCACCGATAAAAACATGTGGTATTATTTTACCGCAGATTTATCTAACGAAACCGAGCTGAAAAACTGGATAAACCAAGCCGTAACGGAACTGGAAAACAAACAATCGCTTCCGTTTTCAATATTAAACATTAAAAACAATAGTATTATTGGCACGACCCGAATTTCGAATATTTCGAAAAAAAACGGTCGGGTAGAAATTGGTTGGACGTGGATTGCAAAGCCGTTTCAAGGTACGGGCATAAACAGCCACGTAAAAAAACTACTGTTTAAATTTCTTTTTGAAGAAACCAATGTAATCCGCATCGAGTTTAAAACAGATGTCCTGAATATTCCCGCAAGAAAAGGGCTTATAAAATCCGGCCTAACTGAAGAGGGTATTTTACGAAGCCACACCTTAATGACCAATAACCGACGGCGCGACACCATTTTTTACAGCATTCTTAAAAGCGAGTGGTTGGCTTAGGGCTTCCCTATTGCTAATTTTTATAATCCATCCCGTAAAAAATTTTAGAAACCCGAGTTCGATTATTAAATATCTGAAAACAATTTTTGACTATAAAATATGCTATGTTGGTCGAAAAGTTTTTTATTTTTTATAGTTTTGAACGTAGGTCTCGGCTCCGCTTGACCTGACAACCCGACTCTACCTTGTCAAGCTCGGCACAGGCTGCTCGACCTTACAATTATAACACATTAATAATTAGTTTTTTATATTGAATATATTAATCAAACTCAGGTTAGAAACAAGCCTAAACTTTTAAAAAACCACCTCGTCGGCAATAATGCCCATTAAAAAATAGGAATCGAACACCACTTCTTGGGGTTCCAGTATTTTTGAAATGGTAATATTTTTATTTTCCTGTACGATTTGCGTGAATTTTAATTCCTTATAACCGTTTTTTCTAATACTTATATCATAATTTCCTTTTGGTAATGTTAGCGCTGCCAATCCGTTTTCATTGGTTTCAATGTTTTTGAAAAAATTAGTGTTTAAGGATTTAAAAGAAAGTTCAGCCTTATAAATACCGTCTTTTGAAAGTTTATCGGTTATGTTAATATGGATATTGGACTGCTTTTGCAAATTGATTTTAAAATCGGGAATTTTAAAAATTAAATTAGTTTTGGCGGTCATAACCAACGGTTTGGCTTTTGCACCCGCAATAGGTTTTCTTGCCTTTATTGGGTTTTTCAAGGGTTTTCCTGGCGCTGCTTTAACAACAGTGGCAATATGGGCGGCCGAATAATTGGGTTTAACGGGCATGGCCAAAGGCGTTGCTTTTTGCAGCTTTTTATCTAATTTAAGGGCAAATTTTCCCGTGTATATTTTTTTGTCGGTAACGGGTTTTATAAAGGCTTCCTTAGATAGGTTGTTTATAAAAAACTGGTTTTTCATAAAAATAGGACCAAACTTGATAATGTTGTTGTTTTGGATTTGTTCTTTTTCGGCTTCCGATAAATCTTCTTTTAAAATAACCCGTAAATCCTTAATCAACACTATTTTTTTAGCGTATTTGTAGGTTGCTTTTTTTGTATTGGAATCGATATATTCCGACTGCAACAAATCCTTATACAACCAAGGGCGTTTTATGGTAATAATGCAGTAGTTTAGGGTTATTTTGTTAATAAAGGTTTCGTCGTAATCAAGCCCGAGAATTTGGTTATTAAACCCTTTTAATTGTTTTTGCGCACGGATTAAAATGGCATTTAGTTCGTTTTGGGTTACTTCCAATCCTGTCCAGGCATTTTCTTGCTTGTAAAAATTATAAGGCACCATTTGTAGTTTTATATAGGTGCTTGCCGATTGTATCCCGGTGGCTTCAATGTTTTTTATATCGCTTAAAACCTTATTTTTAAGTTCTAATATTTGGTCGTATTCCGATAGTTTGTTTATGCTTTTTAGGGCATTTTCTATATTGTCCTTAAAACCATTTAAGCGCCACTGGGCCAATAATAATGCTATTTTTTTTCGAAAAATGTCGGCTTTTAGGTAAACCGATTTTTTTTCGTCTTCCGCAACATCGGCATCGGCATTGTTGTAAAGTTCGTTAAGCCCGTCGATTAAGGTTTCGTATTGCTCAAGATAATCGTTATAGGCCAATAGTTTTTCCGATGGTTCGCCATTATTGTTATAAAGCAGGGCTTTGTCCAAGGCTTCCGAAAGTTTAACGGCATTTTCACCTTTAAGTTTTAATTGTTCCAAATGGGTTTTGTAATATTCGTAAAGATTGGCTTGTGCATCGACATCCCAAAAGGTTTGGTCGGTACCAAGCGAATTTAACTGCGCCGAAATATCCTCGCTGTTTAAAAATTGTTCGGCGTTTAACAGTTGCCCCGAAAGAAATTCGAAGTCGGCAGCCTCGAACACCCGTAAGGACGAACAGGCCGCAAAGGTGCTTTTGGTATTTGAAGACGTGCCATCAACCAATTCCTTTAATTTTTGAATGCAGGCAATGTAAAACTTCATGTGTTTTATTTTTATTGCCATTGCAAGGCAACGAAGCAATTTGCTTTTTTTTTTAGACAGATTACTTCGTTGTTATTCCTCGTAATGAACAGTTTATAACTAAAGATTAGAACAGATTAATTTACCTCGACCCACTCGTTGTCCTTAATGCTTGGCAGCGGGTTTGGCGACAGGGATAAAACATTGCATTTACGGCCAATAAGTAATATTTCGGACGATTGCACGCCTTGCTCTTCCCGCTCGCCGGAACTGTTTATTTTGGTGTCGTCGTACGAGTATTTGGCGCCTATCCTAAAGGGTCCAAAACCAAAGCCCCCACCGGCCTTAATGTGTTTTTCGGCTTTTTGGTACGAACTGGTACCTTTTCTGAACCCTATTTTAAGGTCCTTTACAAAATACAGTTCGGTTACTACAGCGGGCATAAGGCCTTTTCCGTTACCATCGCTTATTATTTGGTTGTTTACCACTTCGGCTCCTGTTTTGGAAAATTTCCAAAAGCGCGATTTTATAAAGTTCATGCCCAACCATGGCCGCGATACGTAGCATTTGGCAAGTCTAAAGCTCATTTCAAAATGGTTAAAATCGTATTCCGAAGACACATTGGAAATTTTACCTTCGGTATTTACACTGGCCAACCCAAAATAACTGGCCTTGGCCGACCAGCCATGGGCTTTGTTTCGGTAGGACGAGCTGTAATTCGATTTTTTAAACTTAAATTCGGTCCAGCCTCTTGAATGTTCCAAAATTTTGGCAGGTACCGGAGCCGAATAATGATATGTATTGGAACCACCCAGTCCGGTGCGTTTTGCTGCCAGGAACTCCGATTCGTAGCGTTTTTTTACCGTAATGAAATTGCTGGCCTCGATTTCGTCTATATAATTCATTATTTTTTCAACTTGTCCTTTGTAGCCCAACGATTCCCAACGCTTTAGGGCATTGTCCCTTTTCCGGATAACGTTTCGACCGTTAAAGTTCATTTCCGCCATGGCCTCGGTATCGCCCTCGCTAACCCGTGTTTGCAGTTCGGTTAACACTTCCTCGGCTTCGTCGTACAGGGCTTCGTACTCCAAATATTTGGTATACATGGGCGAAATAAACGATTGGTATATATACTTTGGGTTGTCTTCGGGATGCTCGATCATGTCCTCGTCGAAATCGGGGTTTTTAAGTTTTTTGGTAGTGAAGAGCTTTTTGCGGAGCATATCGAGTTTTTTTTCAACCTTGGGGTCTATTTTAGAATCCTTAACAACGCAAAACTCCAAAACATCGGCATAGGTGTTCGATACGGTTTGGTCGGGTTTCGGGCTAAATACGCTAAACTCACGGGCGTTGCCTTTTATGTTTGGAACGTAATCGGGGATTTGGTCGGCTATTCGGGCAAACTCTTCAGCTTGGGCAAAACTGCCCCATTTACTGGAGCTTCTAAGTTCGTTGTACTCTTCGTCGGTCATCCCTTCCGTTTTGGGCGGGGTTCCAAACACACCTTTCGAAGCGTAGTCGAAAGCATTATCGTCTATTACGGTTGCAACAGGCTCCCAGGCCACAAAATTGTTTGGACCAAGCATTTTGGCATCGCCGCCGCTGGTTAATTTGTTGTAAACGTCGCCAAAGACCACGTTCATTAAATCGTCTGGAATGGGTTCAAAATTATCTGGCATGATTAAGTGATTTATGCGGCCTACTCTGTTTAAAATTTGGTTTTTCGGCGTACACCATTATAATGTATCAAGATTTAACTTTTGTTTGCCAACAGGGTTTCCATTACGGCTTTGGTTTCGGCATTGTAAATTCCGGTAATGTTCAGGTTGGCGTTTGTAGATTGAAGTTGTTGTACGGCAGCTTCGGTTTTTGCCCCGTAAATACCGTCCGATGTACTGGGATTGTAACCCAATACTTTTAAGGCATTTTGAAGGGCAATAACAGCTGTGCCCCTACTGCCTTTTCGGAGCGGGCTTGATGGAAGCGACACGGACGAAGTATTACCAAGCCGCCTAAAGGCCAACAAACGATTGGCGGGATAGGCCGATATGGAAACGGCATCGCCTTGGTTGCCACCCAAAACATAAATACGGGTTTGATCCTTGGAATAGCCCAAATAAATACCAACATGACCTAAGTGCGAGTTTATGCTTTCCCTCCAAAACACCACCACGTCGCCAGGTTCGGGATTTTGGATTTCAAATCCGGCATTTAGCCACGAGCGGGCCGCTGCCGATTTGGTTTGCTCCAAACCAGCCTGCAGCGCCACCCAGTTCATAAAGGTGCTGCACCAAGCGGTTTCGTCGTCGTTAATCCATGTTAATTTCGAGTCGTGTGCATATTGAATAATACGTTTGTTGTGTTCGGGGCCTTTAATTTCCTTAATGCCAAATTCGTTTATGGCTACTTCTAATAAATTTTTCATGGTTTGTACTGTTAGGTGTGGTACAAAATTGAAACAAATTAGAAGTAAATAACAGAGTGAAATACCTAAAACGACAGAAGAAAAAACACTTAATTTAAAAGGTGTTTTTCCTTATTTATAAGAATAATACTAATATTTTTGTTGAAAATTGAAAACATCCAAAAAAAGAACAATGAAATATCTATTTTTAAGTTTAGCAATCGTGCTGGAAGTTGTGGGCTCAAGTTTTATGAAAGCGTCAAACGGATTTTCAAAATTATTGCCAACAACTATTACAATCGTTGCCTATATTGCTTGTTTCTTCTTTCTTTCGCAAGCATTAAAATCAATTCCCTTGGGGATAGCTTATGCAATTTGGGGCGGTTTAGGAATTGTATTAACCGCAATAATTTCAGTTGTTGTTTTTAAACAATCTTTGGATATTCCTGCATTAGTTGGAATCGTTTTAATAGTTGCAGGGGTTTTCGTGATGAACTACTTTTCAAAATCAACAACACATTAAAATACCTGCATATAAAATCGGCTTGGCCAAACATGGGCTTAATACCTTTTCTGTTTTAAAATTACTCAGAAAAACACAGCTATTTTTTGTTCCGCAATATCGCCAAGCCGTTTTTCGCTTACCTATACGGCCAAATTATTTCGGAATACTAATTAAGTTTAAACGGCACGTTGTAATTTGTTAGCTCGTTAAGCAACTCTTGCGATACTTTTACCTTTTGCCTTCTGCTGGGCATGTTTAGCTTGATTTGTTCCTTGCCGTCGTAAACCACAAAATTAAGGGTTTGGTTTCCGGGGTGTAGGTGTAGCAATTCCTTTAGCGCCCTTATTTTATCTTCGTTTAAATTATCGATATCGACTTGTATGGACAGCTTTTTGGCGTATTGCTCCATAACATCGTGCAGTAGCTGAAAATTGTTAAATTGTAATCGGGGCTCGCTTTTTTTGCCCGTATCCTTGTTTACCCAACCTTCCCTAACGAAGCTTTTTACAAATACAAAATTGTTGTTCATTAAAAAGTGCCTGTGTTTAAGGTACTCTTCACCAAAAATACGAAACTCGTAACTGCCCTCGTAATCCTCAACGGTAAAAAGCCCCCAGCCTTTTCCTTGTTTGCTTACCCGATGCTGTACGTTGGTTATTACGCCGCCAAAAATTAGTTCGCGGTTTACGTAAGGCTCCAAATTACCAAACATGCTTAGGTTGGCATTGCAAAAGGTGTTCATTTCAACCTTAAAATCGTCTAACGGGTGGCCGGAAATATAAATGCCCACGACTTCTTTTTCCTTGGCCAGTTTTTCCATAGTACCCCATTCGTCGCAGGGCGGCACTTCCGGTTCGGGGATTTGTACCTCGCTGGTTTCGCCAAACAGGCTTACTTGCGCCGAGTTTTCGCTTTCCTTAATTTTATTGGCATAACGGATGGCTTTTTCCAAAAAGGTAATATTGTCGCCTTCGTCGTGAAAGTATTGCGCCCGGTGCGTTTCGGAAAAACAATCGAATCCGCCTGCGAATGCTAAATTTTCGAATGCTTTTTTATTGGCCGCCCGCAAGTCGATGCGCTTGGCCATATCGAAAATAGATTTGTAATTGCCGCCTTCCCTACGCTGCTGGACAATAGTTTGCACCGCACCATAGCCAACGCCTTTTACGGCACCCATGCCAAAGCGTATGGCATTGTCCTGGTTTACCGAAAATTTATAATACGACTCGTTTACGCTTGGCCCCAACACGTTTAATTTCATGCGCTTGCATTCCTCCATAAAAAAGGTAACCTGCTTAATATCGTTCATGTTGTTCGATAGTACGGCGGCCATGTACTCGGCCGGATAGTGTGCTTTTAAATAAGCGGTCTGGTAGGCTATCCACGCATAGCACGTGGAGTGCGATTTGTTAAAGGCGTAACTGGCAAAGGCTTCCCAATCCTTCCATATTTTTTCCAGAACATCCCTTGGGTGGCCGTTGGCCTCGCCGCCATTTAAAAACTTGGGCTTTAGTTTTTCCAATAGGGCGAATATTTTTTTACCCATGGCCTTACGCAACATATCGGCTTCGCCTTTGGTAAAATTGGCCAGTTTTTGCGACAAGAGCATTACCTGCTCTTGGTAAACCGTAATACCGTAGGTTTCCTTTAGGTATTCTTCCATATCGGCCAAATCGTAAACAATGTCTTCGCTACCGTGCTTACGGGCAATAAAACTGGGGATGTACTCCATTGGTCCCGGGCGGTACAGGGCATTCATGGCAATAAGGTCGTCGAACACGGTGGGCTTTAAATCCTTCATGTGTTTTTGCATGCCGGGCGACTCGTATTGGAATATCCCCACGGTTTCGCCACGTTGGAACAGTTCGTACGTTTTTTCGTCGTCAAGCGGAAAACTTTCGGGGTCGAGGTCTATATCGTGCTTGGCTTTTACAATTTTGACCGTATCCTTAATTAAGGTTAGGGTTTTTAGGCCCAAGAAATCCATTTTAAGCAATCCGGCACTTTCTACCACCGAGTTATCGAACTGGGTTACGTACAAATCGGAATCCTTGGCTGTTGAAACGGGTACGAAATTGGTAATATCGTCGGGCGTTATAATAACCCCACAAGCGTGAATGCCCGTGTTGCGTACCGAGCCTTCCAAAACCCTTGCTTGGTTAATGGTATTGGCCTCTTTATCCGAGCCTTCGGCTATATTTAACAGCTCGTTTATTTGGTCTATTTCCTCTGCCCTGAACTTGCTACGTAGCTGTTTTTCGTCCATACCAAATATTTTGGACAGCTTGGTATTGGGTATTAATTTGGCAATTCTATCGGCATCGAACAAGGGTAAATCGAGTACCCGAGCGGTATCGCGGATGGACGATTTTGCCGCCATGGTACCGTAGGTAATAATTTGCGCCACTTGGTTAGCCCCATACTTTTGGATAACGTATTCCATAACACGGCCACGGCCTTCGTCGTCGAAATCGATATCGATATCGGGCATGCTTACACGGTCGGGGTTTAGGAAACGTTCGAACAGCAAATCGTATTTTATGGGGTCTATATTGGTAATACCCAAGCAATAGGCCACGGCCGAACCCGCTGCCGAACCTCGGCCGGGACCAACGGAAACGCCCATGTTACGGGCTTCGCGAATAAAATCTTCAACAATTAAAAAGTATCCGGGATAGCCCGTCATGGCAATAACGTCCAACTCGAAATCCAAACGTTCCTTAATATCGTCGGTTATTTCGGGATAGCGTTTTTTTGCGCCCTCGTAGGTAATATGCTTTAAAAAGGCATTTTCGCCACGCTTTCCACCGTCCAACTCGTCATCTTCAACTTGAAATTCTTGTGGAATATCGAACTTGGGCAACAACACATCGCGAGCCAACTCGAATGGTTCTATTTTATCGACAATATCGTGCACGTTGGTAATGGCCTCGGGCAAATCGTTAAACAGCGCCTTCATTTCTTCTGAAGACTTAAAATAATAGTCCTGGTTGGGCAGCCCGTACCTAAAACCACGGCCACGACCTATTGGGGTATCCAGTTTTTCGCCGTCCTTAACGCAAAGCAAAATATCGTGGGCATTGGCATCTTTTTTTTCAACATAATACGTGTTGTTGGAGGCCACCAATTTAATATCGTGTTTTTTTGAAAACTCGATTAGCACTTGGTTTACACGGTTTTCGTCCTCTTGGTTATGGCGCATAATTTCAATGTACAAATCGTCGCCAAACATGTTATGCCACCATAACAGGGCTTCCTCGGCTTGGTTTTCGCCTACGTTAAGCACTTTACTGGGTACTTCGCCATATAGGTTTCCGGTAAGGACAATTACATCGTCTTTATATTTTTCAATTAGCGTTTTATCGATTCGCGGTACGTAATAAAAGCCTTCGGTATAACCAATAGATGATAGTTTTGCCAAATTATGGTAGCCGTTTTTGTTCTTGGCCAGCATAACAATTTGGTAACCGTTGTCCTTCCGGGTTTTGTCGGTGTGGTCCTCGCATACAAAAAACTCGCAGCCCACAATGCCTTTTATGGGTTTTGCCGTTGGGGTTTCGCCTTTTTCTTCGGCTTCTTTGTTTTTATCCTGAACCGCTTTGTTGTGTCGGCCTATGGCGCTTACAAAGTGGAAAGCGCCCATCATGTTGGCGTGGTCGGTTATGGCCACGGCGGGCATGTTGTTTTTAGCGGCGGCGGCCACCAAATCGGGTACGCTAATGGTAGATTGCAGTATGGAAAATTGCGAATGGTTGTGCAGGTGCACAAAATCCACATCGGCCAAACTGGAAATATTCTGTTTTATTTCTTCGGAAGATATATTACTTCCCTCCTGCTTTTCTATGCGCTTACGTATTTTATCGCTTTCTTGCTTGAGGTTTATGTGCTTTAACCCAATAAGCTGGATTTCCTGTGGGTTGGTTTCCGAAAATTGTTTGAAATAATCGGGCTGCACGTCCAGCTCTTCCTTGGTAAATTCCTCACGCCGTACCAATTCGAAAAAGCAACGGGTGGTAGCCTCGACATCGGCCGTAGCGTTATGGGCTTCGGCAAAAGGCGCATTAAACAAAAATTCGTGAAGCTCGGTAAGCGTGGGCAGTTTAAACTTGCCACCCCGGCCACCGGGAATTTTGCACATTTCGGCCGTACGCTCGGTACAGGTATCCAAAACAGGCAATTTCTGAAGTTTATTGGCCACATTGCCACGAACAAATTCGCAGCCCATAATGTTAACATCGAAGCCTACGTTTTGGCCGACTATAAATTTGGTTTTGTCGAGCGCTTGGTTGAATTTTTCCAAAACCTCGGTAAGCGAAAAGCCCTGTTCCTCGGCCAATTCGGTGGATATGCCGTGAATTTTTTCGGCGTCGTAGGGAATATTAAAACCTTCGGGGCGTATTAAATAATCTTGGTGTTCGATACAGTTTCCCATGGCATCGTGCAACTGCCAGGCAATTTGCACGGCACGTGGCCAGTTGTCGGTGTCGGTTATGGGGGCGTTCCATCGTTTGGGCAAGCCTGTTGTTTCGGTATCGAATATTAAGTACATACTTTAGTTTATAAGGTTATAGGGTTGTGGGGTTATGGGCGATTGTGCGATTATTGCCAAGTCTTAAAGTAGCATTCTGTAACCTCGGTCTTTCCCCTTTTTAATTTTTTTATCCAAAGACGCTTTCATTTTATCATACAAATTATCATGAACATATTTATAAACAAGTCCGGGCTTATTTTCAATGTATTGTTGTACCAATAGCGCGTTGTAATTTAAGTTTTCAGCGTTAAAAACAAAAAGGGGAAAACCTTCTTTCATGGTTAAAAAATTAATCATTAATCTATCGGTTCTTTTATTGCCGCCGACAAAAGGCTGGTGCAACCATAATTCTTGTGCGAGATAAACGGCTTTATTAATAACATCGGTTTTGCTTTGTGCAACTTCGTCTATCAATTTCACCATATTTTTTTTACGTTTTTTGGGTTGCTTAATGGCTCTAATTCTTCAATTATTTTATTTCCTTTTTTTATTTGTATGATGTTGTTGGCTATTTTAAAATCGCCTTCATTTTGGCCTTTTAATTTTGCCCCGGGGTATGTGTCGTTTTTTTTCCATAGCGCCCCTATAACCAACCAATTAATTTCAATTAGCAACTCAATAGACAGTTCTTCTTTGTCTTTTACGGCTTTTAACATTCTTATAAGCGCCGCATACATGCCTTTTTGTTCTAAAATATCGCTTAACCTAATATTGTTTCCGGAAACAGTATCGGTTGACAGCAATTGGGTTGTTTGCGACAAAGTAAGCTTATTACCTTCAAGTTTATTGGTAACATAAACATAGTCGAATAACAGTTTACGTTCTTCTTCAAGCGACAAAACAAGGTTTTGCTGTTTGAATTTTTCGAGTATTACATTTATGTTTTCCATCGTTTTTTGTGTTTAACAGTTTAACACTTTCAAAGCCTAAACAAGCAAATGAGGCACTTTTGTAAAAGTTTTTTGGAACGCATAAAATTACGTAGAAATTACGCTTCATAAAATTTTAGTTATAAACAATTGTGTTATATTGCTATTTTTGAAGCTAAAAATTAGTCGTAGCATGAACCGTTTACTTGCATTTATTTTTTCAATAGTTATTTTTAATACTTACGCCCAAGACACACCGCTTTATGTTGGCACTTACACCAATGGCGACAGCCAAGGGATTTACAAATTCGATTTTAATACCGAAACCGGCGAGCTTAACAACTTACAGTTGGTTGCCGCAATTAGTAATCCGTCGTTTATAGCCTTTTCACCCAACAAAAAACACATTTACGCTGTTAACGAAAACGAAAACGGAACGGTTTCGGCCTTTAGCATACAACCAGACGGAAGCCTTGCCTTAATTAACCAAGTTGAAAGTTTTGGCGGAGCACCTTGCCATGTTTCCGTTAACGGAGCTAGCAACAAAGTGGCAGTTTCCAACTATCTTGGTGGTAATTTTGCTTTGTTCAACATTAATCCCGACGGTAGCTTAAGCGATGCCACACAAGTGGTTAACCATTTTACCCGAACCGAAACGGCGCACGTACATTCGGCGCAATTTATAGGTAACGATTTATTTGTTGCCGATTTAGGAAAAAACGCCCTGTACCACTACAACACCCAAAACAACGACGAGTATTTTAAAATTTCAAACTCAGTCGTACCTTTTACCGAAAACGCAGGGCCCCGCCATTTTGCCACAACCAAGGGCAACCGCTTTATTTACGTGGTTAACGAGCTTGCCGGTACCGTAACCGCCATTAAAAAGAAAGGGGATTCGTTTTTCTTAATTGATAACTACACGACCTTAGATGAAAATTATAATGGCAAAAATGCTTGTGCCGATATTCATTTAAGCAATGACGAGGGTTTTGTTTACGCTTCCAATCGTGGCGAGAACAGTATTGCCGTTTTTAAACGCAACACCAAAAAGGGAACACTTAAAAAAATCCAGAACGTTTCGGTTGAAGGCGATTGGCCGCGGAACTTTACCTTAGACCCAACGGGACGGTTTTTATTGGTTGCCAACCAAAAAAGTAATACGATAAGCATTTTTAATATTGATACAAAAAAAGGAACTTTACTGTATTTGCAATCGTACAATGCGCCCACTCCGGTTTGTTTGGTGTTTTAATTTAAGCCGCAAAGGACATTTTGGTTATAACTTTGCCAACTAAAACAAATTGTAAAATAACATCTCAATTTACAAAAAAATATAATATCTTTGCGCCCTTATTAATAACCCGAGGTCGAGTACCTCAATTAATTAATTATTATGCCAGTAAAAATTAGATTACAAAGACACGGTAAAAAAGGAAAACCTTTTTATTGGATCGTGGCCGCCGATTCGCGCGCAAAACGAGATGGTAAATACCTTGAAAAATTAGGGACTTACAATCCAAACACCAACCCTGCAACTATTGACCTAAACGTTGATGGTGCCGTAACGTGGTTACAAAACGGGGCGCAACCTACCGACACGGCCAAAGCCATTTTGTCGTACAAAGGGGCCTTATTGAAAAACCACTTAATGGGCGGTGTTAGAAAAGGCGCTTTAACCGAAGAGCAAGTTGAAGAAAAATTCAACGCTTGGTTAGACGAAAAAGCAGGTAAAATCCAAGGCAAAACCGACGGATTGGCCAAAGCGCAAGCCGATGCCAAAGCTAAAGCCTTAGAGGCCGAAAAAGCGGTAAACGCAGCCAGGATTGCAGCAAACGTTCCTGTAGTTGAAGAAGCCGCTCCCGCCGAGGAAGCCGCTGAAGCTACAGCTACAAGCGAAGAAGAAGAATAAAAAGCTCCTCCAGCCCTCCCAAAAAGGAAACTTGGAATTGCCAAAAATTTTTCTAAAAATAGTATTTTTATCCCGACCTTTGTGTCGGGATTTTTTTATTCAATTATTAAAAAACGGATAGTCTTTTTTCTTTAGGTTTCCGTTTTCACGGAAATAAATATGCAAAAAGAAGATTGTTTTTATTTAGGTAAAATTGTAAAAAAGTACAGCTTTAAGGGCGAACTTTTAATAAAGTTAGATACCGACGAGCCCGAGCTTTACGAAAACTTAGATGCCATGTTTTTGGATGTAAACAATACCCTGATTCCTTTTTTTGTTGAAAGCTCGCAATTGCACAAATCCAATTTATTGCGTGTACAGTTCGAGGACGTTGTAACCGAGGCCGATGCGGATTCCTTAATTAAAACCGATGCGTACCTGCCTTTGGAGTTTCTGCCCAAATTGGAAGGCAATAAATTTTATTTCCATGAAATTATAGGTTTTAATATGTACGATAAAAACCATGGCGCTATTGGTACCATTGTTGCCATAAACGACTCGACCGCACAAGCCTTGTTTGAAGTGGATAATAACGGGAAAACCATATTAATACCCATGAACGACGAGTTTATCGTCGAGGTAAACCGAAACAACAAAACTATTGTTGTTGAAACACCCGAAGGACTAATCGATTTGTATTTGTAATTACTGATTTTCCAATTGTTCCTGTCGTTTTACCTTATTCATGGCATTTTGGATATTGTCACGGTGCCTTATTAAAGTTTTGCACAATGGCAAAGGCAGTTTGTTTTCTCTTAAAAGCTCGTTATATTTTGTTAGGGAAAACCGTTTAACCTTATAAATCCCCCTTAAAAAAGTACTTTTGCTTTTTTGGGCATCATGTAACTTAAAGTAATTCCATTCGTCGTGAACACGACCTCTTGCTTGGCTATGCTTTACAGGTTCTATTTGAAATTTTAAAAGCAGTATTATCAAAACTTCGGCAAAATCGTTTCGTTTTCTACTTCTATCAACAAAAAACGCTTTTAGCTTGGAATCCCGAACAAAACCAGCCGCTTCTTTGTAAATTTGCGAAACCTCGGTATTAAGCAATATTAAAGCATAAAGGTTATTTAAAACCTTTTCCCTATCTTTCAAATCATATCGTCCCATACTAAGAAATACACAAAAGCAGCATTAAAAATACGCTCCTTTAATAGTTAAACATTGTTATTTGCTATTAATTCAATTATTAGGGACAATAATATTCGGCTAAAAATACTTATTTTTTATCCTTCTTATTTTACATGATGCCCTTTTTAGATAAAACCCCTATTTTTATCGTTTATTTAACCCTTTTATTTTATTTATGCCTCAACCTTTTCATTTTAAGCAATTTACTGTCAATCAAAATAACTGTGCCATGAAAATTGGTACCGATGGCGTTTTGCTCGGCGCTTGGGCTTCAGTTGCCCACAACCCTTTTTCGGTTTTGGATATTGGCGCAGGAACAGGCGTAATAGCCCTAATGTTGGCGCAACGCAGCAATGCGGAAGTAATCGATGCTATTGAAATTGACAATGGCGCCTACGAGCAATGCGTGGATAATTTTGAGCAATCGCCTTGGGCCGACCGCCTGTTTTGCTACCACGCCTCTTTAAACGAATTTGTTGAAGAAATTGAGGATAAATACGATTTAATTGTTTGCAACCCACCATTTTACACCGAAAACCACAAAACCGAAAACCAACAGCGCAATTTGGCCCGGTTTGCCGATGCCATGCCTTTTGAGTATTTAATTTCAGGGGCGTCAAAATTATTAAGCCCAAACGGTTTTTTTTCGGTTGTCATTCCCTATAAAGAAGAATTGGAATTTGTGAAACTGGCAAAATCGAAAACCCTTTTCCCTAATGAAATCCTTCATGTAAAAGGAAATGCTTCTTCACCAATAAAGAGAAGTTTAATTACGTTTTCTTTTGAAGAAAAACCGCCCGAAACTAATATTTTGGTTATTGAAAATTCCCGCCACGATTACACCGAGGACTACATCAATTTAACCAAAGATTTTTATTTAAAACTATAAACAAACCCGTAATATTTGGTTAAATTTGGTATTAACACACCAAAAACCACACTTATGAAACCCGATTTGTTCGAAGCCCCGGATTATTATAATTTAGACGATTTACTAACCGACGAGCATAAATTAATCCGCAATGCTACAAGAACTTGGGTAAAACGGGAGCTTAGCCCAATTATAGACCACTACGCCCAAAAATCACAATTCCCGTCGCAACTTATAAATGGCCTTGCCCAAATTGGGGCATTTGGCTGTTATATCCCGGTTAAATATGGTGGTGCCGGATTGGACCAAATAGCCTACGGCCTGATTATGCAGGAAATAGAACGGGGCGATTCGGGCATCCGCAGTACGACATCGGTACAAACCAGCTTGGTTATGTACCCCATATGGCAATACGGTAGCGAAGCCCAGCGCCAAAAATATTTGCCCAAATTGGCTAGCGGCGAATGGGTAGGCTGTTTTGGGCTTACCGAACCCGACCACGGTAGCAACCCCGCCGGAATGATTACCCATTTTAAGGACAAAGGCGACCATTATTTGTTAAACGGTGCTAAAATGTGGATTAGCAATGCGCCCTTTGCCGATATAGCCATTGTTTGGGCTAAAAATGAAGAAGGCCGCATCCACGGTTTAATTGTCCAGCGGGGCATGGAAGGATTTACCACTCCCGAAACCCACAACAAATGGTCGTTACGGGCATCGGCTACGGGCGAGCTTATTTTCAACAACGTAAAAGTACCCAAGGAAAACCTGTTGCCCAATAAATCGGGGCTGGGCGCGCCGCTTGGCTGCTTGGACTCCGCCCGCTACGGCATTGCCTGGGGCGCTATTGGGGCGGCAATGGACTGCTACGATACTGCCCTGCGCTATTGCAAGGAACGCTTGCAATTTGGTAAGCCCATAGGGCAGTTTCAATTGCAACAAAAAAAACTGGCCGAAATGATTACCGAAATAACCAAAGCGCAATTACTGGCTTGGCGTTTGGGAATTTTACGCAACGAGGGCAAGGCCACTTCCGCCCAAATTTCCATGGCCAAGCGCAACAACGTAAACATGGCCATTACCATTGCCCGAGAGGCAAGGCAAATACTGGGCGGCATGGGCATTACGGGCGAATACTCCATAATGCGGCACATGATGAACTTGGAAAGCGTTATTACCTACGAAGGCACGCACGACATCCATTTACTAATAACCGGATTGGATATTACGGGACTTAGTGCGTTTAAGTAATTTTTTTGAAATAGAAAATCGAAAGCATTTTGAAAATTGTTTTTATTATTTTTACCCATGTTTTCATCGAAAAAAAAATTAGACAAGGCTTACAGCAAGGCCAAACGGATTTCGTTTAACGATAATTCGAAGTTTATCCTGTTTAGCGATTGCCATCGCGGCGACAATAGTTTTGCCGACGATTTTGCCAACAACCGCAATATTTATTACCACGCCCTAAAGCATTACCACAACGAGGGTTTTGTGTATTGCGAATTGGGCGATGGCGATGAGCTTTGGGAAAACTTGTCGTTTGCCCCCGTTTTCGAGGCACATAAAAACGTGTACATGTTGTTAAAGCAATTTCACGAGGAAAACAGGCTGCACATGGTTTGGGGCAACCACGACATGGTGTACCGAAACCCCAACTATGTAAAAAAACACCTTTCTACTTATTTCGATCCTAAACTTGGCGAGGACGTTCCGCTTTTTAAAAACTTAACCTATCACGAAGCCCTTATTTTAAAACACGAAACCAATAATCAGGAACTATTTTTAGCCCATGGCCACCAAGCCGATTGGTGGAACTACAACTTTTGGAAATGGAGTCGGTTTTTGGTAAGAATATTATGGAAACCTCTTAACGTCATGGGTATTGCCGACCCCACTACCCCTGCAAAAAATTACAAGGAACTTATTAAGGTTGAACGACGGATAAAAAAATGGATAATACACAACAACAACCTAATTACCGTTGTTGGCCACACACACCGCCCACGTTTCCCTGAGCCTGGCGATATTGCCTTTTTTAACGATGGCTGCTGTGTACACCCAAGAAGTGTAACCGGCATTGAAATTGTTAATGGTACTATAAGCCTTATAAAATGGCAAGTGGACACTACCGACGATGGTACGCTAAAAATCGTTCGGGTACTTTTGGAAGGTCCACAAAGGCTTATAGATTATAAGGGCTAATCCGCACCAAGTTTTATTATTCAGGTGCCAGTTCCACCTCCAATCCTTGCAGCTCGGGGGTTATTTGTATTTGGCAGCCCAAGCGGCTGTTTTCCTTTACGTTAAAGGCTTCGGACAGCATAGCTTCCTCGTCGTCGCTCATTTCGGGCAATTCGGTGTCGCTTGTTACATAGCACTGGCAGGAGGCGCACATGGCCATTCCGCCGCATATCCCTATGGTGCCCTCGGGAGCCAACTCGTAGCTGCGCACAACTTCCATCAGGTTCATGGCCATATCGGTTGGGGCAATAACTTCGTGTGTTACACCATCCCTGTCGGTTATTTTAATGGTAATATCTTGTTCCATAACTGGTATAAATAAGTAAATCTTACATTTGCTTTTTTGGGAAATGCAAATGTAAGATTATTATAATTTTCAGTGCTTTAAAAAGTGGTTTTTTATGCTTCTATATTTACGACTTTTTCTATTTGCGGGGCGTATTTTTTTATAGTCATTTCCACGCCTGATTTTAAGGTCATTTGGTTAACGCTACACCCCACGCAAGCCCCTGTTAATTGTACCTTAACGAGTTTATCGTCCTCAATGGCGAGCAATTCAATATCGCCACCGTCGCTTTGCAAAAACGGACGGATTTCGTCCAAAGCCTTTTCTACGTTTAATTTAACTTCTTCTGATGTCATTTACTTCTTTTTAACTGCCGAACAACCGGCCATAGTTGTTATTTTTATTGCTTCGGTTGGCGGTAGGTTTTCGTTTCTATCTACCACTTCCTGCACCACTTTTCGGGTTAAGGCTTCGAAGGCCTGCTCCAATAATGTTGCGGTTTGCAGGGCTGCGGGGCGACCTGCATCGCCAGCTTCACGTATGCTTTGTACCAAGGGTATTTCACCCAGAAACGGTACTTCTAAATCCTCTGCCAAGTTTTTGGCGCCCGCTTTTCCAAAAATGTAATATTTGTTATCGGGCAACTCCTCGGGCGTAAAGTAAGCCATATTTTCTATAATTCCAAGAACCGGCACTTGGATGCTTTCCTGTTGGAACATAGCAACGCCTTTTCTGGCATCGGCCAAGGCTATATTTTGGGGCGTACTAACCACCACGGCACCCGTTATGGGTAACGATTGCATGATGCTTAGGTGAATATCGCCCGTTCCCGGTGGCAGGTCCAACAATAGGAAATCGAGTTCGCCCCAATGGGCATCGAAAATCATTTGGTTTAGGGCTTTGGCCGCCATGGGACCGCGCCAAACCACAGCTTGGTTGGGCTGGGTAAAAAAGCCTATGGACAATATTTTAATACCGTAATTTTCAACGGGTTTCATTTTCGATTTGCCCTCGATATTTACCGCCAAGGGCTTTTCGGCCTCGACATCGAACATTATGGGGATTGACGGCCCATAAATATCGGCATCCAGCACACCTACCTTAAAGCCCATTTTTGCCAAGCTAACGGCAAGGTTTGCCGTAATGGTAGATTTACCAACACCGCCCTTGCCCGAAGCCACGGCCACTATGTTTTGTATACCCGGAATGGGTTTCCCTTTTATTACGGTTGCTTTGGGCTTTGCCGGGGCATCGACCTTGACGTTAATTTTGATTTTTGCCTTTTCGTAAACCTGGTCGTGAATGGTTTTTAAAATATCGACCTCGGTACGTTTTTTAGCTTGAAGGCTTGGGTTTTTTATGGTAATATCGACCACCACTTCGTCGCCAAAAGTAACCACGTTGGTTACCGCACCGCTTTCCACCATATTTTCGCCTTCGCCCGGAACGGTTATGGTTGTTAAGGCTTTAAGTATATCTTGTTTGTTAAGTTTCAAAATTTATAGTTTTTATTTGTTCTTGGTATCTGTCCTAAGGCACAAATAGACTTTTGTTTTGTCCGCCTTTTAAAAGAAAACTTACATTTTTAAAAGTAATTTTATTAGGTTTTTGGAAATGATACGAGGCACAAATATAGGGCTAATTGTTTTAATTTTGAAGTGTTTAAAGCTCTTCTTTTTCTTTTCGCCTATCGACTCTTATTCTTCCCAAATTTCCAATAAACAAAAAGCGCAATTAACCCCGTAAGCAGCCAAAACAAATCGACACAAAACACTTGAACCAACCCTTTTTGAAGGCTTGCCCACAACCAGTCGCCAGTTACAATGCCGTTTGCTATTGGAACTGAAAGCGATAAAATACCGCCAAGGATTACATAAAAATTATTGAGCTTTCTATACTTGTTGAAAAATAGCCCCGCAACTGCCATGAGCAACCATCCGATAAAGAAAATTGAATTGACCGCACCTACCCTTGCCCCCATTTCCATTGGCACTAATTTATTGGCCGCAAATAATAATGCCGTAGCCGGGAACAAACTTAGGCAAATAGCCAAATAGGCTTTTGTAACCCTATGGTAAAAACGCTGTTGCTTTTGGGTATAGTTCTTGTTTTCTCGAGCTACTTTCCAAATTAAAATACCGCTAATTAGCACATAACAGGTAATTAACGCCAACAAAAAGTAAACTATTTTTAAGACAATACCGCCAAAAGTACCAAAATGGAGTTTTATTAAAAGGTTGTAAACCGCTTGGCTGTAGTTTTTATGGTTGGGCGTAATTTCCGCGAGATATTCGCCCGTTTTCATGGCGTATACCACCACGCCATCGCCAAGAATGCCGCTACCGTCGTCTACATAAAACGACACGTTGGCATCGTCTTTCCCAAAATGGTGAAAATTGGCCATAACCACTTCTTGCTCCGGAAAATGCTCCTGCGATTTTTGGTACAGAAAATTAATGCCTTTTAAATTGGGATTATAAGGAGCGTTTTCGTCTAAGGGAATGCCTTCCTGTGGCGAAAAAATTTCGAAAATCGGTGCCGAATCGCCATCGAACAGCACAACCGTACTCGGTGCCAACAAAAAGAACAGTAGCCCAAACAAAGCCCCGGTTACCGCAAAAACAACCTGAAACGGAACCGTGATAATGCCCAGCACGGTATGGGCGTTGGTCCAAATAGTTTTCCATTTTCCATCAGTAGTGTAGGCGTAGAATTTTTGCAATACATTTTTCCAATGAATTAAAATTCCTGTTACCGTTGCGAAAAGAAAAAACAAGGAAACAAACCCTGCCAAATACAACCCAAAAGTTGGAATTTGATCGAAATAATGCAGGCGGAAAATAGTTTCGCCTACCGTTGTTTTCAAACTTGTGTCGTCTGGAATAGCTAAGGTATTTGGGTTAATGGCTTGTATTATCCGCGTATGGGTTGCATCGTCATTTTCAATTTCGGCATAAAGCCGTATTACGGGAATGTTTTTTGAAGGAAAAACAATGGTTAGATGATCGTCTATCTTGGCGTTGGGGTGCGTTTCCAAAAACTTAGCCACTAACTGGTCGTAATCTACGTTGGCATTTGGTACTACGCGGGCTTCATGGTTTTCCCATTGGTAAATTTCATCTTTAAACAAGGCAAAAGCACCCGCATAAAAAATAATATATAAGGCGCAGCAAATTACTATTCCCGTTACCGTATGGGTATGGAACAAAATATTGTAAGTACGGTTTGGCAACGCTTTCAGGTTCATTTAAAACAATAAATTATAAGCAAGCAAACAAGGATAATACCTAAAAGTATAGCCCAAAATTTCCAGCCATTTTTTGAAATAAAGGCAAAAACCATGATGGCCACCCACAAAAAAAAGCCACTAAAAGCGGTTGTTAACAGCATGACCGATTTATCCTTGACCAAAACGCCCCAAGCCAAATGCAAGGTTACCGTTACAATATAACCACCAAGAACGGCAGCCGATATTTTAGCAGCCCGTTGCCAGTTGGACGATAGGTATTTTTTGTTAGCAGGCATTTTTCAGTATTATTTCCACGGTTGCAAATATTAAAAAACCAATGGTTACAAATATAACCGAATGTTTTATAAACGGTTTGGCCAACATCCAGAAGCACAAACCCAATGCCACAACAAAACCGGAAACGACAATACCCGTTGCGGCATTAAACGTTTTACAAAGCAATAAGGTGGATATTGCAACCAATACCCACCCGGTTATGTTTTTGCCCTTCTTCCCCATGGGTAACGTTTTAAACCAGCCCAATACATCATGTGGGAAGTATTTTGAATTGGCATACCAAAACAGCGTACCATAAAACGTTAACAATAGCGAAAGACTAATCATCCTTTTACTTAAAATTTATAAACCACCGTTCCCAGAAAGGCCCTTGGCGCTTGTGCGTTTACGGTACTCCACCCTTTGTAATAGGTTTCGTTGGTTAGGTTGTTTACCTTAAAACCTACCCTGAATTTATTAGCATCGTAATATACCGAGGCATTATAAATGGTATAGGCGGGGAGCTTAAATACGCCCACAACGCCATTGTTTACCGTTAAATGTTCCGATGTTCCGTTAAAGCCTGCCCCAATGCCCAAGTTTTGAAAAAATGTATTGTTGGAAGACTCAAACTTATAATCTGCCCAAAAATTGTAAATCGATTCGGGGCCGGCTTCCTCGGGCCTTCTATCCTGCAATACATCGTATTGGGTGTTGGTGGTTTTACTGTAAGCATCGGTTATTTTACTATCGTTATACGAATACGATGCCCTTAGGTTTAAGCCTTGTACGGGGTTTGCGTTAATTTCGGCCTCTATGCCCTTGCTCACGGTTTCGTTAAGCGAAATGGCCTCGGGGAACAACGGCGTGTTAGGCTCGGAATTCATGGTGTTTTTTGCCGTAATATGGTAGTAGCTTATGCCCGTATTTAGCTTTCCTTTAAGGAAATTGGTTTTTATACCGCCTTCGAACTGCACGGCCTTGGTGGGCTCAAAAGTGGTAACCCGCCTTTTGTCGGCAACGCCATCGTTATCGGTATCGACTTGCAGCGAACCGCTTACCGCTGGATCGTTGTTGTAAAACCCGGTTTGGTAATTGGCAAACAAGGTTAACGTATTAAGTATGGGCTGGAACACAATGCCCGCATTGGGCGAAAATGTAGTTTTGGTAAAATTGTCCTCGGTATACTCCTTGTCGCCTTTTTGGTCGAAATAATCCAAACGCAGCCCAAGGTTAACGGTTAGGTTTTTGGTTATATTAACAACATCGGAAGCATAAGCTGCAAAAGTTTGCGAGCTTGTTTCTATTTTGTCAATAGGCAATTGGCCCAAAACGGCATTTAACTGCGTTTTGTTCGGGCTGTATGCTGCCCCTGGCGTAAAAGAACTTGCGGCCAAGGTGCCATCGCCGTAAAAGAAGGCGTCAAAATACGGAAACGTTGCCAATTGTGCGGCAAACATATCACCTGCACCTGGAAACGCAAAATTGAATGTTTGTACTATTGAAGGAAACTCCGAAGTTTGCCACAGTGTAGAATGCCCGCTTTTGCTTCTTGAATGCTCTTCCCTGTGTACATAGTCCAAGCCCAGCACTAATCGGTTACGGAGGTTTCCTATTTTAAAATCGCCCGTAAAATTTTGTTGAATATTGGCTTTTGTGGCATTGGCATCACGGTAATCCAAAATACGTGCAAAAGTATTGCCCATAAGCAGCATGCCAGCCTCGCCCTCAATGGTATTTAATTGGCTATCGACATAAGCCGCATTGGCCCCCAATAGGCTCCTAACCGAGAAAAAAGCGGCGGCCGCCCCCTCGAACACATATTGATAATTGCCCTTTGCTTTTGAAAACGTACTGGCAAAAATGGTTTGCGAGGTCCATTGGTCGGATAATTTATAATCGGCCACAAAACGGGTGTTTAAAATAGGACTTGTTAATGAAATGTCGTTTGAAGTAAACGATTTTTCGGGGTCGATGTTCAAATCGTCTACCGAATCGTAATCCTTGGCCATACCGCGCCTAATAAACAACATGGGCGGGTTTGTTTGCTCGGTTTGCGAATACTCGACCCCAAACAATAAATTTAAGCGGTTGTTAACACGATAGGTTAACGATGGCGCAACAAAAAAGGTTTCCCTAAATCCGGCATCCTGAAAGCTGTCCTGCGTTAGGTAAGAAGCATTTAGCCTAAAGAATATATTGTCGTCGCTACCAAGGGGGGTATTAATGTCGAACGAGCCACGATGCAAGTTAAACGAACCGGCCGTATACGAAACGCTTCCGCCAAACCCCTCGTAAGGTTGTTTGGTAACCACGTTAACCAAGCCTCCAAGCGAGGTTACCGTTCCTCCAAAAAGCGTAGCGGCAGGCCCTTTTATTACCTCAATACGCTCGATGTACGATGGGTCTATGGCGCTAAAGGTAAATCCGGGCAAGCCGTTAACCAACTGCGGCTGTACCGAAAAGCCCCGTGATGAAAAATAACTGGTGCCTTCGCCGGGCGCCCGCCCGGTAGATTCCCAAAGTTTACTAATACCCGTGGCGTTGTTCATGGCATCGTCGAAATTGGTAACGACTTGCGATTCCAATAATTCGGTTGTAATGGTGCTATAAACGGTTGGGTTTTCCATGTCTTTCAACGGAAGTTTGGATACATAAGCCGTTTTTTTACGGGAAAATTTGTTGTCGCGCCGGCCTTCTATAACCACTTCCTGCAACAACTCGTTTCCTTCAAATAAAACAATAAGCCCTAAATCCTTGGTTTGGTTTGCCAACACATCAACCAAAACTTCTTTTGTTTTATATCCTATGAACGACAGTACCACGGTTTGGGTTCCGTTGCCCACATTTGTAAGTTCGAAAGTGCCATTGCCATCGGTTTGCGTGCCTTTGGCCGTATTTTTTACATAAACGTTAACCCCGCTAATGGCATTGTTAAAATTATCGGAAACAATTCCTTTTACAGCGTTGTTTTGGGCGAATGCCAAACCGCCAATAGCGATAAAGCATAGTGTAAAAATATTTTTGAACATTTTATTTAGATTTATTACAAATAACTAATTTTCGGCAAATATACTTCCCAATAAATATTTTGACAAATTATTTTTAATAAATCTAAATAATGGAAAATAAGCCAAAATTATCATTTCAGCTTTGTTAAGCAACTAAACAACTTAGCAACATAACTTTAGAGGACATTAACCCCCACCTTTCAACACTTCCGAAGGATTCCAAAACACCGTGTCGAAATCTTGAATTTGGTTATTTACAACCGTTACACCTTCACTTTCCAACAATTGCTGCATAAGGTTGGTGCCTTCAAAATGGTGCTTTCCGGTTAATAAACCGTTACGGTTTACCACACGGTGGGCCGGGACATCCTTGCTGTGCGAGCCGTTCATGGCGTACCCCACTATCCTGGCACTTCGGGGCGCGCCCAAAAAATTGGCTATGGCACCGTAACTGGTTACGCGCCCATAGGGAATTTGTTTGGCTACTTGGTAAACTTTATCGAAAAAATGAAGGGTTTCGGGTTTCACGCTACATGTCTTTTATAATCTGGATAAACGTTACAATTGAAATAACGCCTGTTATACCGCCTATTAAATAGTTCATGCTTTTTTGCGAGGTAATAGATTTGTTTTTAATCTTATCGAAAAAAAACATGTACACATAAAGCATAACAAAAGTACCCGTGGCGGCTCCGGCTATGTAGGCCATAATGCTGGTTTGGCTAAAATCCAACCACCCGACCGAGGCCAAGGTAACCGTCATGTATGCTTGGTAAGGTATGGGAAATACGTTTATGGCCGAAAAAAACATGCCCTGAAAAAAACGACTGTGCTTGCTCTTGCGTTCCAAATCGACCTCATCTTGGGTTTCTTTTTTGGCTATTAGCAAAAAATAAACGGTTATAAGTACAAAAATAACCAAGGCCACCCGCTTTAGGATTTCTATAATTTCGGGGTGTTTGCTTAAATAATGGGCAAAAACAGAGGCCAAATAGGTTTGCAGCAACACCACGACACAAACCCCAACAGAAAACATGATACCACGAGCAGGGCCTTCCTTTAAACTAATCTTGGCCGCCGTCATGTTTAACAAGCCCGGCGGGATAACGCCCACAAGCGCTATAATTAGTCCCAAGAAAAAGATAATCGTGATATCCAAAGTTATTTAATTTTGAACCTAATATACGTAATTGGTTTGCCTTGTTCCAAATATTGCGACTCGTAAAAGGTTTGAATGGCTGTAACTTCCTGCGGGCTTCCCTCCTGCTTATACACATTATGGTTGGCGTACAGCACTTCGTGGCCTTCGCCATGCAGCAGCCCCAAAGTGTAGCCGTGCATAAACTCGCTATCGGTTTTTAGGTTTACCACACCATCGGGCTTTAAAATGGCTTTGTAGCGTTTTAAAAACGTACTGTTGGTCATGCGGTGCTTGGTGCGCTTGTACTTAATTTGGGGGTCGGGAAAGGTTATCCAAATTTCGTCTACCTCGTTGCCGGCAAAGGCGTGGTCTATAAGTTCTATTTGGGTGCGCAAAAAGGCTACGTTGGCAATATTGTCCTGAACGGCAGTTTTAGCCCCGCGCCAAAAGCGGGCGCCTTTAATATCGATACCTATAAAGTTTTTGTTTGGATATTTTTTTGCCAAGGCTACCGAATATTCGCCTTTGCCACAGCCCAGCTCTAATACTATGGGGTTGTTGTTTTTAAAAAAAGAAGTATTCCAATTCCCTTTTAAGTTGAAGTTTTGGCTTACCAACTCGTCGCGCGTTGGTTGGATTACATTGGCAAAGGTTTCGTTTTCCTTAAAGCGCCTTAATTTGTTTTTACTGCCCACAAGCTAAATGTTTGTTTTGTTGAAATGATTTTTTTGGGGAATTAGAATATGGACTTTTAGAATATAGACTTACCCCCGAAAACCACAAAAATAATATTTGGTAAAATTAAGGAAATATAGCCGAGTTTTTATAGCCTTATTTTTTGAATTTGGAAAAGTAGCGCGTTAGGGATTGCAGCGGCATCCTTTTATGCCTTGAAAACGAACATGGAAATAGGCTTTTACATGGGGTAATACCTTGCTTTTAGGAGATGCCGAAATAAATTGGGCATAAAAGATATAGCGGAAAGCCCGACCCTAAGGGGAACGCCCAAATAATAAAGCGTTTTTTTACTGATTTTTTATTGCGCCTTTTCGAGGGTGAACGAAAACTCGCTGCCTACGCCAAATTCGCTTTCGATATATATTTTTTCGTCGTGGGCCTCGATAATGTGTTTTACGATTGAAAGCCCGAGGCCGGAACCGCCTTCTTTTCGGGAGCCGCTTTTGTCGACCCTGTAAAAGCGCTCGAACAGGCGCGGGATATGTTCCTTGGCTATGCCCTCGCCGTTGTCGGTAACCCGAACAATTACTTTGTTTTTTATCAGGTTTTCGATGCTTACTTCGGTGGTGCCTTTTATTTGGCCGTATTTTATGGAGTTTACTATTAGGTTGCCCAACACTTGCTGGATGCGCTCTTTGTCGGCATGAACCATTATGGGCGTTTTGTACGGCTTGTCGAAGGTTAGGGTTATGCGTTTTTTGGCGGCTTTCATTTCGAACATGTCGAACACGTTTTTTATTAGCTCCACAATGTCGAAGGTTTCTTTTTCGAGGCTTAAATCGCCTACTTCTAATTTGGTAATCATATCCAAATCCTGAACGATATACCCCAGACGCTCGATGCCCTTACTGGCCCGTTTTAGGTATTTTTCGCGTAGGTGCTGGTCGTCCATAGCGCCGTCCAGTAGGGTTAAAACATAACCTTGAACGGTAAATAACGGTGTTTTTAGTTCGTGCGATACATTGCCCAAAAATTCCTTTCGGTATTGTTCGCGTACTTTTAGGGTTTCAATTTCTATTTTTTTATCGCGGGCAAATTTATCGATTTCCTTGGTTAGGGTTTGCATATCGGTATTTATGGTACCTTGGGCGGTTACGTTGGTTTCTTCCATTAGGGTTAGGTCGTCGTAAATTTTCTTTACCCGTTTATAAATAAAACGCTCGACCCGGTATTGGATAATTAAAAAACACAACACGTAAACCACAACGGCAAACAGCAAAAGCTGCCACGCCACGAGATTGTAAAAGGCATATAAAAAAACACTCGTTAAGAGCGTTGTTAGCAGGGTTATATAAAGCGATGTTTTTACCGCAAACTTGTATGTTCGTTTAGATTTTATTTGCATTAATCTACAAACTTATAGCCTACGCCTTTTATGGTTTTAAAGCTGTCGTCGCCAATTTTTTCGCGCAATTTTCTAATATGTACGTCTATGGTACGACCGCCCACAACCACTTCGTTGCCCCAAACAGTATCCAGGATTTCGTCGCGCTTAAATACTTTTCCGGGTTTGGATGCTAATAATGACAGGAGTTCGAATTCTTTTCTTGGCAGGATTATTTCCTTGCCTTTTGATGTTATTTTGTATTCGTCGCGGTTAATAACAAGGTCGCCTATTTTAACGGTATCTTCTACTTCATCATCTTTAAAACGGCGTAATAGCGCTTTTATTTTGCTTACCAAAACCTTGGGTTTTATGGGCTTTGTAATATAGTCGTCGGCCCCGGCATCGAACCCGGCTACTTGCGAATAGTCTTCGCCACGGGCGGTTAAAAACACGATAAGCGTATTTTGTAAGGGTTGGTGTTTGCGTATTTGCTCGCAAGCCTCGATGCCGTCCATTTCGGGCATCATAACGTCCATGATGATAAGCTGGGGCAATTCTTTTTTGGCTTTTTTTACGCCCTGACTACCGTTTTCGGCGGTAATAATTTGGTAGCCCTCGTTGGATAGGTTATAGCCTACAATTTCCAAAATATCGGGTTCGTCGTCGACCAACAGTATTTTTATGTCTTTTTTATTCACACGAATAAGTTTAAGTTAAACATTTTGATTTTAAGTTTTTAAACAACATAGCAAAAAAGCCGAAAAGCTTACTGTCCGTTGTTTTTATTCATGACCTTTTGTGGAAGGCCTTACCTGGCTTTGCTGAAGCCCTCGATGAGGGTTTCATTAATTACAAAATAAAAAATTATTTAACAAGTTCAAAGATATAACTATTAAAAGCAATTTAAACTTTGTTGTTTAATTGATAACGTTAAGGTAACACAAATTTTACGAAACCTTAAATTTTCAAGCGACACGAAAGACTTTAACAGTTTTTTGGCATCACTTTTGCGATAAAAATGGTACTTTTGGTTAGTATTTTTATTCAATTATGAAAGCCCATAATGGGCATTTGGCAAACAATAGCCATTACCCGCCAAAATAATTAAATAACTGAACCATAGGTTCTTGATAAAATTTAAATAGATGAAAAAACACTACTATTACTTTCTTTTTATATTAGCGTTTTTGGTCCTGCCCTTTGGTGCAATTGGCCAAAATGGTGCTAATGGTAGTGATTTTACTCCTAATAGAATCGAAGGCTTGTCGGTATACCCCAATCCTGTTTCGGGCGGCAAAGACCGTATTTTTATTACTTCAAACAAAAATCTTACAAAAAAAATCGAGTTTTACGATGTTTTGGGCAAACAGGTGTATACAACTGTTTTAACCGGAAAGGAACTTGATATTTCCCACCTCAACAAAGGGGTTTATATTTTAAAAATTACCGAAAAAAGCGTAAGCGAAACACGTAAGTTAATTATAAAGTAAAGACTGTATTATTTTACGGTTAAATCACCTCTATCCCCGATAGCGCATAAGGCCTGCTTGTTATGGATTGATTAGTTTTAAACTATTAATTAATTCAAAATAACATACTTATGAAACATTTTTACACTTTATTTACTGTTTTTATTTCCGCTGCGTCATTTGGGCAAGTGGAAATCTTTAACGTTTCGGGAGGCGGCGCCTTACCTTCCAACTGGGCAGCCGCCAATAATGTAACAACCAACGACATTGACAAAACTTCTTATTATTTAGTTGATGCGGGCGACCCCTCGGATAATATTGAAACCGACGTGTATGATTTATCGGCCTATGTTTCTGCCGAATTTAAATTAAACGTTGCCACTTTTGGCTCGGGTGCTGCAAACCCGGCTTTAATAGAAATTTCGTTCGATGGCGGCGCTACTTATACCCAAACCGCAACAAGCAGCACGCCTTCCTCCGGCTCAATCTATATCGATGGCGGTACTATTAGCCTAAGCAGTATTTCCAACCAAGTAAAATTAAGAATTTCCAACAATGGAACTTCGGGAAGAGGTGTTAGGTTGAAAAACTTAGTTTTATTGGCTTACGATGCAAGCCCTTTAATTACCGTTGGCTCTACATCCATAAATAATTTAAATTACGTTGAAGGCGGAAGTTCCACAGAAGATTCTTTTGCTGTTGAAGGTGTAAATCTTACAGATAATATTGTTTTAACCCCATCAACAAATTTCGAAATTTCCGAAACATCGGGTTCAGGCTATGTAGATACCTCGATAACACTAACCCCAACTTCGGGAACGGTAGCTTCCACGACTATTTATGTTAGGCTAAAATCGGGATTAACCGTAAACGGTTATTCGGGCAACGTTAATATTACCAGTACCAATGCTTCGGATAAAGTAGTGGCTTTGTCCGGAAGCGTGTTTGCCCCAACAACAAATTCAATAAAAATAACGGGAGTTTACGATGCCCTAAACAACAACACCCCTAAAGGCATTGAGCTTTACGTTATTAACGATATTGCCGACTTATCTTTATTTGGAGTAGGAAGCGCCAATAACGGCGACGGCACCGATGGGCAAGAGTTTACATTTCCCGCCGTATCGGTTACGGCCGGCACTTACCTATATGTTACAACCGATATTAGCGGTTTTAATGCTTTTTTCAACACATCAATAACCAACTACCAAAGCGGCATCATGTCAATTAATGGCGATGATGCCATAGAACTATTTGAAAACGGACAAGTAATAGACACTTTTGGTGATATTAATGTAGATGGAACAGGCACGGCATGGGACTACGTTGACGGATGGGCTTACAGAAACGACGGCACAGGCCCCGACGGCACAACCTTCAACATAAATAACTGGACTTTTAGCGGCACCGAAAAATTAGATGGCACGACAAATGCACTATCAACAAATCCATTCCCTTCAAACTCACCTGTTTTATCATCCACTAAACACCAAATTGAAGGCTTTAGCCTATACCCCAACCCAACCAACTTGGGCTATGTTAACATTAGCACAAAAAGCAATGCCGCACTAAATATTTTGGTTTTCGATATGTTGGGAAAACAAGTACTTAACAAAAACATTAGCGGCAGCACCCTTGATGTTTCGGCTTTAAGTAGCGGTGTTTATATTTTGAAAATAGCGCAGGACGGTGCTATTGGCACACAAAAATTGGTGGTAAAATAATAGTTTTACTTTATGCTTAAAAGAATTTCATATTTAAATCGGTGGCTTCGACAGGCTCTGCCACCGATTTAAATATCATACCTTTGCAGTATGATAAATGCGACCTCTATTTTTTCGGTAACCGATAAGAATTTTGAAGACTTGGCACTTCAAGTTTTTAACTTTCAATTTAAAAACAATCGGGTTTATAGGTCGTTTTGCCACTTGCTCAACGTGCATCCCAGCGATGTTAACGCCATAAACAATATTCCGTTTTTGCCCATTCAATTTTTTAAATCGCACCGTGTTTTAAGTTCCGATGCCAAAATTGAAACTGTTTTTACCAGTTCGGGCACTACGGGAAGCACAACAAGCAAACACTTTGTTTCCGATTTATATATATATGAAGAAAGCTTTACCGAAGGCTTTAACCATTTTTACGGCAAGGTTGAAGATTATGTGGTTTTGGCTCTTTTGCCCTCGTATTTAGAGCGGGAAGGCTCGTCGTTAATCTATATGGTGGAGGCGCTTATAAAGCAATCAAATCATGTTGAAAGCGGATTTTACCTTCATAACATTTCAGAATTAAAAGAAACTTTAATACGGTTGGATTCCGAAGGTAAAAAAACACTTTTAATAGGGGTTTCGTTTGCCTTGTTGGATTTGGTCGAGGCGCATTCTTTTCAACTAAACAACACCATTGTTATGGAAACGGGCGGCATGAAAGGGCGCAGAAAGGAACTAATACGCGAAGACCTCCACCACCAATTAAAATCGGGGTTTGGGGTTAGCGCCATACACAGCGAATACGGCATGACCGAGCTACTAAGCCAAGCCTACTCCAAAGGAAACGGCACATTTAATTGCCCGCCGTGGATGCGCATTTTAGCCCGCGACACCGAAGACGCCCTAACCTTGCTCCCCAACGGAAAAACGGGCGGCATTAACGTTATCGATTTGGCCAATATTAATTCCTGTTCGTTTATTGCCACGCAGGATTTGGGCAAAACATACCCCGATGGGGCGTTTGAAATTTTGGGGCGTTTTGATGCTTCGGACATTAGGGGCTGCAACCTTATGGTGCTATAAATTAATACACTATGTTAAAAAAAGTTAAAATAAGTAAGCCACAAAACAACCTACCGACTAACCCCGTGCAAGGATTAATTTTAAAGATTAATTTTTAGTTAGTTGGTTAATTGAAAAAGCCTGAAACTTTCGTTTCAGGCTTTTGAATTTTTAAACAATTTGCAGTACAAAATAATTTTTCTTGCCACGTTGCAACAACACAAATTTGTTGTTTATTAAATCGGTTTTGGTAATAAAATAGCCTTCTTGCACCTTTTCTTTGTTTACGGCCACGGCATTTTCCTTTAAAGCCCGACGTGCTTCGCCATTGGATTTTAAAAATCCGCCTTTTTCGGCCAAAGCGGCAATAATATCAAGACCATTTCCTTCTAAATCGGTTTTTGAAATTTGGGTTTGCGGCACGCCTTCAAAAACATCCAAAAAGGTTTTTTCGTTAAGGGCTTTTAAATCTTCGCTTGTTGATGCGCCAAACAGTATTTCGCTTGCTTTAACGGCGTTTTCCAATTCGTCTTTAGAATGCACCATAGT
Organism: Flavobacteriaceae bacterium; assembly: GCA_047975545.1. GTDB lineage: Bacteria > Bacteroidota > Bacteroidia > Flavobacteriales > Flavobacteriaceae > JBKEDS01. The sequence goes on from JBKEDS010000004.1 coordinate 131,681, forward strand.
GGTAATTTCTTCGGCCAAACGTTTTTGAAGTACTCTTAAATGTGGCGCTTCGTTATGCGTTTTAATTAGAGCTTCTATTTCTTCCTTTGGTAAAAAAGTAAATATTTTAATATATTTTTCGGCATCGGTATCGCTGGTATTCAGCCAATATTGGTAAAATTTGTAGGGCGAAGTGCGTTCGGCATCCAACCACACGTTTCCGCCTTCGGTTTTACCAAATTTGGTGCCATCGGCCTTGGTAATTAAAGGCCAAGTTAAGGCATAACCTTTTCCGCCGGCAATACGCCTAATAAGCTCGGTTCCGGTTGTAATGTTGCCCCATTGGTCGCTACCGCCCATTTGGAGGGTACATTGTTTGTCGTTGTATAAATGTAGAAAATCGTAACCCTGCACGAGCTGATAAGTAAACTCGGTAAAGCTCATGCCTTCGGACGATTCGGCGGATAAGCGTTTTTTAACCGAATCCTTGGCCATCATATAGTTAACGGTAATATGCTTGCCTACATCGCGAATAAACCCAAGAAACGAAAACTGCTTCATCCAATCGTAGTTGTTTACCATTAAAGCAGCGTTATCGGCATTGCTGTCGAAATCCAAAAACCGGGAAAGCTGTTCCTTTATGGCATTTTGGTTGTGCAGCAAGGTGGCCTCGTCCAACAAATTGCGTTCGGCCGATTTTCCCGAGGGGTCGCCAATCATGCCCGTAGCACCGCCAACAAGCGCAATAGGCTTATGCCCCGCCAATTGAAAATGCCTAAGCCCCATGACACCTACCAAATGCCCGATGTGCAGGGAGTCGGCCGTGGGGTCTATACCCACATAAGCCAAGCGCATGGCTTCCATTACATGTTCTTCGGTTCCGGGCATGCAGTCCTGTACCATACCGCGCCATGTTAGTTCTTCCACAAAATTCTTGGTCATATTTTTTTGTCTTTTGATAATATTTGGCAAAGATAAAAATCAATGTAGAATTACTAATCAATTATGAATAATTCTTTACTTTAGTGGCATGATATTAGTTACTGGAGGTACCGGTTTGGTTGGCGCACATTTGCTTTATAATTTGGTTAGCAACAACCAAAACGTTAAGGCTATTTACCGAAACAAAGCCAAGATTGAGCAAACCAAGCAGGTTTTTGCCACTTATACCAACCAATACGAATCTATTTTTAATTTAATTGAATGGGTGCAAGCCGATATTTTGGATATTCCCGCCCTTACCGAAGCCTTTAAAAACGTTGATTATGTATACCATTGCGCTGCTTTTGTGTCGTTCGAGCCAAACAAATACCTTTTACTACGAAAAACAAATATTGAAGGTACGGCAAATATTGTTAACCTTTGCCTAAGCACATCCGTTAAAAAGCTATGTTATGTTAGCTCCATTGCTACTTTGGGCTCGCCTTTAAAACACGAGCCTATTACCGAGGAAACTTTTTGGAACCCCGAAAACGACAATAGCGTTTATGCCATTACAAAATACGGTGCCGAAATGGAGGTTTGGCGCGGTACGCAGGAAGGCCTAAACGCCGTAGTAGTAAACCCCGGTGTTATTTTAGGCGCCGGAATATGGAAATACGGTACGGGCGGCCTGTTTAAACGTGCCAAAAAAGGTTTAAAACATTATACGTCCGGTAGCATAGGACTTGTGGCCGTTGAAGATGTTGTAAGCATTATGGTTACATTAATGCAAAGCAAAGCCAACAACGAACGCTTTATTTTGGTTGCCGAAAACTGGCCTTACAAACGTTTTTTACAAACCCTATCCAAAGCTGTTGATGCCAAGCCACCAAAAAAAGAAGCCCAAAAATGGCTGTTAAGCCTTGCTTGGCGATTGGATTGGTTAAAACACAAGCTAACGGGAAAACGCAGATTGCTAACCAAACAATTAGCAAAATCGTTAACCAACAAAGCGGTTTACAACAACGAAAAAATTAAAAACACGCTTGATTTCGAATTTAAGGATGTAAACACAACCATTAATAAAATTGGAACGTGTTTTTTGAAGCGACAATGTTCCAAAAATAGTCGAAGGGATTTTGCTTAAAAACTCTATTTTTAGTTTTAATCGGAAGCAAATTAGCACATCCAAAGCGCCGTGTAATTATTTATTCCTATTTTTGCCCTACTTAAAACCATACCAATTATGAACGCATATATATTTCCCGGACAAGGCGCCCAATTCACGGGAATGGGCTTGGATCTTTACGAAAAATCGCCTTTGGCGCAAGAACTGTTCGAGCAAGCCAATAGCATCCTCGGCTTTTTAATTACCGACGCTATGTTCGAAGGCACTGCCGAAGCCCTTAAAGAAACCAAAGTAACCCAACCCGCCATATTTTTACACTCGGTAATATTAGCCAAAACCTTGGGCGAAAATTTTAAGCCCGACATGGTTGCAGGACATTCGCTTGGCGAGTTTTCGGCCTTGGTTGCCAATGGCACCTTAACTTTTGAAGATGGCCTAAATTTAGTGTCGCAACGTGCATTAGCCATGCAAAAGGCTTGCGAATTAACCCCCGGAACCATGGCCGCCGTTTTGGGCTTGGACGATGCCGTTGTAGAGAAAATATGTGCCCAAACCAACGGTGTTGTAGTTGCAGCCAATTACAATTGCCCCGGACAGTTGGTTATTTCGGGCGAAATTAACGCCGTTAACACAGCCTGCGAAGCCTTAAAGGAAGCCGGCGCCCGTCGTGCCCTGGTGCTGCCCGTTGGCGGTGCGTTCCACTCGCCCCTAATGGAGCCCGCAAGGGAAGAATTGGCTGCCGCCATAGAAAATACGGTTTTTAGCAAACCCACTTGTCCCATTTACCAAAATGTTACGGCCAATGCCATAACGGACGAAGCCGCAATTAAAACCAACCTAATATCGCAACTTACCGCACCGGTACGCTGGACCCAATCCGTACAAGGTATGGTTAAAGATGGTGCTACCTTATTTACCGAAGTTGGCCCGGGCAACGTGTTGCAAGGTTTGGTTAAAAAAATAGACAGAGAAGCACAAACCGCTTCGGCCGCTTTATAATGAAGAAAATAAGCAAACGCTCCCTATACATTTTGGCGGTTATTGTTGTAACCATTGCCGTAGACCAGATTTCTAAAATTTTGGTTAGGGCCAGCATAGAACCGCGAACCGATTTTTCCATCGGCGAACGCATCTCGGTAATAGGCCAGTATTTTATTTTAATGAATGTTGAAAACTCAGGCGCTTTTCTCGGTATGGGCAGCAATTTAAACCCAACCCTAAGAATTATCTTCTTATTAATACTGCCCATTATTGTTCTGGGCTTTGTATTTCGGCATATTTTGAAGGACAAAACTATTGACAATTGGTCCCTGTTTGCCTTTTCCAGCATTATAGGCGGTGGTATTGCCAACGTGTTCGACAGGATTGCTTACGGCTCGGTAACCGATTTTTTCTTTATCGATTTGGGCGGAATTTTTAGAACAGGAATTTTTAACATGGCCGACGTATCGGTAACTACCGGAATGATTATGCTTTTAATTGCCAGTTTTAAAAAGAAGAAAAAAGACAGCAACGAAAAAGACGTTAATTACAATAATATTAGCGAATAAATTACGAGCCTTAATTTAATACTTATACCAACTCCTATGTTTGTAGAAATTAAAAGTGGCGTTATTTTGCACTCATAAAGTGAAAAGAATGAGAGTACATAAACCACAAGATAGCTCATTGAAGCATATCGTTCCATAGAAATTACCTCATTCTTTTTTATCTTTTAGAGTCTGAACAGAATGTAAGAAGTTAAACAGTGTTTAATATTCAGAATATCCAACCAGGAGAAAAGACGAAGGGAGATTCATCACTTTATAATTAAAAATAGAAATGATGAAAA
>JBKEDS010000031.1:0-23590 GCA_047975545.1 Flavobacteriaceae bacterium
ATCCCTTTGGGATTGTCCCGGCGGAAATTGGAGATGGTATTGTGGTCGGGCGTTAGGCCTTTGAGCAGCCACATTACTTCCACATTGCGGTAGCACTCTCTCTCCAAAGCTCGTGAGGAGCGGATGCGGTTAAGATAGCCGTAGAGGTAGAGCTTGAGCAGTTCCGACGGGTGGTAGGCGGGGCGTCCGTTATCGGCAAAGTTCATATCGAAACCGCAGGCTGCCAAGTCCAGTGTATGGACAAAGGCGTCAATCAAACGGACATCGTTGTCGGGCGAAATGAGTTGCTCGTAGGCAAAAAACTGAATTTGGTTTCTGTCGAATCCTTGTATGAATTTCATATCTCTGACTGTTTGTTTATGGCTCTAAGTTACCAAAAAACAACGGGATATGCAAGTTTTAAGGGGATAAATATTGGGAAAATTTAAAAATAATTACAAGGTGGGTTTTTAGACAGTTTGACGGTCCGCGTGTATGTGTCAGGAGCGGATTTTGAAGCCGAAACTTTCAACTTGCACTGACGTAAGCAAAACCGAAACCCCGATTTAACACTTAACCCGCTCTTGCACATGCACGATGTTGGTGGCAGTTTTTTTATTTTGTCATTTCAAGTTTTCTTTTTTCAAAGTATTTTTTTATCTGCTCAAAGTCCATATCCTTAATGTCGGCAGAAATTTTGTCTCGAACTTCTCGCATAAATTCGACAGCTTTAAAGTCTTTGATTGTTTTCTTTTCTTTATTCTTCATAATTTACAATGTCTTTTGGTGAACGAATATCAATTTGTGAATATCCTAATTTTAGGTTCACTGCATTATAACCTCTGATTCTTAGAATGTTCACAATATGTTTAAAGTTCCAGCTTACTAAAACATCAGCTTTGTTTATGGTTGCTAATGCAATATGAAAACAATCTTCACGGCTTGTTTTCCCCACAACATTTTCAGCAATATAAGTGTCAGCAAGTTTTACGGCTTCTTCTGTAAGTTCAACTCTTTTTTTTAGGTTTTCGGGAACTGAATTTAAAAAGTCTCGAACTTGTTTTGGTGCATTTAGCAATTCGTCTTCCGTTACAGAAGAATACATTATATCAAATCTCGAATTTGCAAGATTGTCAAAAAGTTCTTGCGTTTCTTTGGCAAACTCCACATCAAAATAACCTCCGATAACAGAGGTGTCAACATACAAGGTTATTTTCTTAAAATTCATACAACAAATTTGTCAAATTTTATTCGACTATACAATCAAAATCAACTCTCGTTAAATTGTCGTTTTGGTTAAGCGTCGGTTCGATAAACTTGCCACCACCTACTACCTAAAAATAGTTTGCTTTCTGTCGGGGCCAACCGAAACAATGGTAATGGGTATTTCCAATTCTTTTTCTAAAAACGCGATGTAATCGTTCAGGGCTTTTGGTAGTTGCGAGGCTTCGCCCATATTGGTTAAATCTTCCTGCCAACCTTTAAGCTCGGTGTAAACGGGTTCTACGTTTTCGGGATCTATATTATAGGGGAAGTGCTCGATAACTTCACCTTTATATTTATAAGCGGTGCATACTTTTAGGGTTTTAAAGCCCGAAAGCACATCGCCTTTCATCATCATAAGCTGGGTTACGCCGTTTACCTGGCAGGCGTATTTTAAGGCTACCAAATCCAACCAGCCACAGCGTCTTGGGCGTCCTGTGGTGGCACCAAACTCGTTGCCCACTCGGCTCATGGTGGCACCGTCCTCATCGAACAGTTCGGTAGGGAAAGGTCCCGAGCCAACACGTGTGGTATAGGCTTTAAAAATACCGAATACATCGCCTATTTGGTTGGGGGCTACGCCCAATCCGGTACAAGCGCCTGCTGCCGTGGTGTTGCTTGAGGTTACAAAGGGATAGGTACCAAAATCGATATCCAACAACGAGCCTTGTGCGCCTTCGGCCAATATGGTTTTGCCCGATTTTTGGGCTTGGTGCACATATGCTTCGGAATCGATAAAAGTTAGGGTTTTTAAAACGGCAATGGCCTTAAAGAATTCGTCTTCCAATTCTTCCAGATTATATTGAATATCGACATCGTAAAACCCAATCATGGATTCGTGCTTATCGGCCAATGCACGGTAGCGTTCTTTCCAATCGCTTAATTCCAAATCGCCTACACGAAGGCCGTTACGCCCGGTTTTGTCCATATAAGTAGGCCCGATACCTTTTAGGGTAGAGCCTATTTTGGCTTTGCCCTTGGCGGTTTCGCTGGCGGCATCCAACAAACGGTGCGTGGGCAGGATAATATGGGCCTTGCGTGAAATAAGCAGCGATTTTCGGTAATCGATGCCTTGGGCTTCAAGTTTATCCAATTCACCTTTAAAAATTACGGGGTCTATAACCACGCCGTTGCCCACCAAGTTAATAGTGCCTTCGTGGAAAATCCCGGAAGGAATGGTATGCAATACGTGTTTTTTGCCATTAAACACTAAAGTATGCCCAGCATTAGGCCCACCTTGAAAACGAGCAATAATATTGTAGTTGGAGGTTAGTACATCGACAATTTTTCCCTTGCCTTCGTCGCCCCATTGTAATCCGAGTAGTAAGTCTACCGCCATTGTAAAATTTTAATTATTTAGTTGATTTTCTGTTTCCGTAAAAGTAGAGAGAATGGTTATTTATTTGAATATCGAAAACTTCTTCGATTGTTTTTTTTATGGATTGTATCCTGGGGTCGCAAAACTCGATAACCTCGCCCGTGTCGGTTAAAATAACGTGGTCGTGCTGGCGGTCGAAATACGATTTTTCGTAATGCGCTTGGTTTTGCCCAAATTGGTGTTTTCTAACCAAACCGCTTTCCAACAGTAATTCTATGGTATTGTAAAGTGTAGCTCGCGACACCCGATATTTTTTGTTCTTCATATTAAGATATAAAGATTCTATATCGAAATGCTCGTTACTGTTATAAATTTCTTGCAGGATAGCGTAACGTTCGGGGGTTTTTCGATGCCCTTTACCCTCTAAAAAGGTGGTGAATACGCTTTTTACAATTTCTTGGTTTTTATGTTCTGTTTTGGCGTCCATAGTTAATGCAAATTTACACTTTTTTTTACACTCTAATAACTTTATCTATCCCATTAATTTTTTTAAGTTTATCCAAGAGCTTATTTAACATGGTATTGTTTTTTACCACGACGTTTACTTTTCCCGAAAACAGGCCGCCATCGCTTTCAAAACTTAGGCTTCGCATATTAACGTGCATATTTTCGGAAATAACTTTTGTAATGTTGTTTACCAGCCCCATTTGGTCTATTCCGGTAATTTTAAGCATGGCCGAAAATTCCTGCTGCGAGGAATCGACCCATTTGGCGAGCATAATCCGGTAAGCGTAATTGGATTGGAGGCTTATGGCGTTGGGACAGTTTTTTTTATGGACCTTAATGCCTTCGGAAACGGTTAAAAAGCCAAATACCTCGTCGCCGGGAATGGGGTTGCAGCAATTGGCCAGTTTATAGTCCAGTTTTTCCTGTTCCTTGCCAAATACCAGCAAATCGTAGTTGGAGGTAATTTCTTCTTTTTCAATTTCCTCTTTATTAATATTGGCTTTTCGGGTAATTTTACTTTTTATAAAGCCCATTAGCTTATTGCTCCTGGACGAAGCAAAATCCTTGAGCATACTATTGTCTATGGTGCCAATACCCACGCGATAGAACAAATCCAGGCTTGTTTTTAGCTTAAAGTAAACCACCAGCTCGTTTATGGCACTTTCGTTAAGGGTTATTTTTAATTGCTTAAGTTTTCGGCGCAATAGTTCCTTGCCTTCTTCTGCAAGCAGTTTTTTATCTTCTTTTAAGGCCGATTTAATTTTGCTCCTGGCCCGGGCGGTGGTGGCATAGTCCAACCAGTTGGCGGTTGGTTTGGCGCTTTCGGAAGTTAAAACATCAACTTGGTCGCCGCTTTTTAGTTCGTGGTTTAACTGCACCAATTTGCCATTTACCTTGGCGCCACGGGTTTTCATGCCCACTTCGGTATGGATACTAAAGGCAAAATCCAAGGGCGTGGCTCCTTTTGGCAGCGATTTTAGTTCGCCTTTTGGGGTAAATACGAATATTTCCTTTGAATATAAATTAAGCTTAAACTGCTCGACAAAATCTACGGCGTTGGTTTCGGGATTTTCAAGGGCTTCCTGTAAACGGTTAATCCATTCCTCCAGACTATCTTCTTTTTCGCCCGCTTGCTTGTATTTATAGTGCGCCGCATAGCCTTTTTCGGCAATTTCGTTCATGCGCTCACTACGTACCTGAACCTCGACCCAACGACCTTTTGGCCCCATAACAGTTATGTGAAGGGCTTCGTAACCGGTGGACTTTGGCGACGAAATCCAGTCGCGAAGCCGTGTGGGGTTAGGCCTAAAATGGTCGGTAACGATTGAGTATATTTTCCATGCCAGGAATTTTTCGTTGGCGGGATCGCTTTTGTAAATAATACGAATGGCAAACTTATCGTAAACCTCATCGAAGGTTACGCCTTGGTTCATCATTTTTCGGCGTATGGAGTAAATTGATTTTGGACGGCCTTTTATGGTGTAGTTTAACTGTTCCGCATCTAACGATTTTTTTATTACGTCGCTAAACTGTTTAATGTACAAATCCTGCTCTTCCTTGCTTTCCTTTATTTTGTTTAGGATATCGAAATACACATCGGGCTCGGTGTATTTAAGGCCGAGGTCCTCCAGTTGGGTTTTAATGTTGTACAGCCCGATTCGGTGTGCCAAGGGGGCGTAAATATACAGGGTTTCCGAGGCTATTTTTTCCTGCTTATCGGGGCGCATGGCGTCCATGGTTTGCATGTTGTGCAGGCGGTCGGCTATTTTTATAATAATTACCCGAACGTCGTCGTTTAGCGTAAGCAACATTTTGCGGAAATTTTCGGCCTGCAAGGATACGTCCATATCCTTTTCCTTGCTTAACGACGATATTTTGGTAAGCCCCGCAACTATGGTGGCAACGGTTTTTCCAAAACGTTTTTCAATATCCTCGATGGTGTAATCGGGGCTGTCCTCGACCACGTCGTGCAATAATGCCGCAGCTATGGAGGTGGCATCCAGGCCTATTTCCTGTGCTACTATTTTGGCCACGGCAATAGGATGGAATATATAAGCCTCGCCCGATTTTCGGCGTTGGTTTTTATGGCCGTCCAAAGCCACATCGAACGCTTTTCTAATTAGTTTTTTATCGTCGTCGGTAAGGGTGGTGTAGCTAACTTTTAAAAGCTCTTTGTAGGCTTTGGCTATGGCTATGTTTTCTTTTTCAATATCGGCTTCTGTCATAAGCTAAAAGTAACACAAAGAATATTATCAAACAATTATTGTAATTAAATTTTTGTAGCTATGCCCACAAACCTAAGTTTGATTATTAAATATTTGAAATGCAATTTATTGAAAGCAAAAATATGTGGTGTCGCTTCGAGCATTTGATATTAAGAGGAGCAAACGTAGTTTGTGGTAACATCGAGAAGTCTTTTATTTTTTATAATTTTGAAATAGCTCTCGACTCCGCTCGACCTGACAATATAATTTACCAATAACCATATATTTACACCAAAACATATTAATCGAACTCAGGTTACAAGGTTTTAAAAACCTTTCAGGGTTGGACTTTTGGGACGAAAAGTTAAAGATTGTTTAAATAATCAACAAGCATAGCAACGGCTTTTCCTCGGTGGCCTATTTGGTTTTTTAGTGTTAATTCCATTTCGGCAAAGGTTTGGCTGTAGCCTTCAGGCTTAAAAACGGGGTCGTAGCCAAAGCCGTTTTTGCCTGTTTTTTCTTTTGTTATTTCGCCTTTGCAAATACCCGTAAAAGTTTCGGTTTTATGGCCTATGCGGAGCGCTATAACGGTTTTAAACTGGGCGTTTCGGTTGGTTTTGTCTTTTAGCTCGTTAAGCAGCTTGTCCATATTGTCGTTGGCATTGCGCTGCGCTCCCGCATAACGTGCCGAATACACGCCGGGCGCACCGCCCAATTCTTCTACTTCCAGCCCGGTGTCGTCGGCAAAGCAATCGTAGCCATAGTGTGTTTTTACGTACTCGGCTTTTTGCACGGCATTACCGGTAATGGTGCTTTGAGTTTCGGGAATATCCTCGAAACAGCCAATGTCCGTTAAACTTAATAGTTTTATATGGGCGGGAATTAGGGCTTGTACCTCGTTTATTTTATTTTGGTTGTTGGTGGCAAAAACAAGTTGCATATTATAAGGGTTGAAATATTTGGTAAAAGAAACAAAAAATAGATTACATTCGCCAGTATTTTTTTAAAATTGAAAACATGAAGGGACTATTAACCGTAGCACTTTTGATACTTAGCAATACGTTTATGACCCTGGCTTGGTACGGCCACCTAAAATTTGCCGAATGGAAATGGTTTAACAAACTCGGGCTTGTGGCCGTTGTGCTAATAAGTTGGGGCATTGCCCTGTTTGAGTACATGTTTCAGGTGCCTGCCAATAAAATGGGGTTTAAGGGCAATGGCGGACCATTTTCGCTTATTCAGCTAAAAGTTATCCAAGAGGTTATTACCCTTGTGGTTTTTGCTGTGTTTACCTTAGTGGTTTTTAAAACGGAAACCTTTAAAACCAACCATATTATTGCGTTTGTGTTTTTAATTTTGGCGGTTTATTTTATGTTTAAAAAATAGGGCGTAAGTAAACGGCTATATTTTTTTATGATGATTGTTAGTTGCTTTTCATTTTAAAAAATGTAATTTTAAACTGATTTTTAAACTTAAAAACATTAAAGTTATGACCGTGAATTTTCAGTACGTAGGCGTAGATGCAAGCGAAAGCCTTTCGGCCTATACCGAGGAAAAATTAAACAAATTATTTAACCGTTACGAATTTTTAATAAGTGCGGCCGTGCATTTTAAAAAAGAAGGGCACGACCACGAAAAGGGCAAAATATGCAATATAGAATTAAGTTTGCCCGGCCCCAGGATTTATGCAACGTCCAACGAGCATAATTTCGAATTGGCCGTAAAGGAAACCATAAACGACTTGGAACGCCAACTAAAAAAACGCAAGGAAGTATACAAAACGCATTAACGATGGTGGTAAGGTTCGTTCCTTAAAATAGTAAACCCACGATATAGCTGTTCGGTAAAAAACAACCGAACCATTTGATGGGAAAATGTCATTTTTGAAAGCGATATTTTCCCATTTGCTTTGGCATAAACCGCATTTGAAAACCCGTAAGGCCCGCCAATAACAAACACCAATTGTTTAAGGCCTGAGTTCATCTTTTTCTGGAGGTATCCCGAAAAGCCCACCGAATCGAAATGTTTGCCGTTTTCGTCCAACAAAACCAAGGCGTCGGCGGCGTTCAACTTATTCAAAATAAGCTCGCCCTCCCTATCCTTTTGTTGGGCTTCGCTCAGGTTTTTGGCATTTTTAATATCGGGAATAATTTCGATACTAAACTTAATGTAAAAACCAAGGCGCTTGGCGTATTCATCTATAAGCGTTTGTAGCGGTTTGCTATCGGTTTTCCCTATGGTTAAAAGTTTTATTTCCATGGGGCAAAAATAATATTTTCAACTTATTAATAATCGTTTTAAATAGAAGAAGAGGCAAATCAAAACACTTTTCAAAATACAATAAAGTCAATCAAATTCTTATTTTTGTTGAAAACCAAATATTAAAATGATAACACAAGAACAATTTGATCAGGAAGTAAAAGCCATAATAGAAAACGCCATTCGCGAGGACGTGGGCGATGGCGATCATAGTTCGTTAGCATGTATTCCCGAAAACGCACGGGGCAAGGCCAAACTTTTGGTAAAGGACAAAGGCGTTATTGCCGGCGTTAACTTTGCCAAAAAAATATTTGCCTATGTTGATAAAAACCTACGTGTAGACGTAAAAATACAGGACGGCTCCGAGGTTACCTTTGGCGATGTGGTTATGTACGTAGAAGGCTCGTCGCGCTCCATTTTAATGGCCGAGCGCACCGTGCTTAACGCCATGCAGCGCATGAGCGCCATTGCCACCAAAACCAAAATGTTCGTAGATTTAATAAAAGGCACCAAAGCCACCATTTTGGATACCCGAAAAACAACGCCCGGCATACGTGTACTGGAAAAATGGGCCGTAAAACTCGGCGGTGGCGAAAACCATAGGTTTGCCCTATACGATATGATTATGCTAAAGGACAACCATATCGATTTTGCGGGCGGCATTACCAATGCCGTGGAAATGAGCAAGCAATACCTAAGGGAAACGGAAAAAGATTTAAAAATTATGGTCGAGGCCCGCGACCTAACCGAGGTTAAGGAAATATTGGCGCTCGACGGCGTTTACCGTATTTTATTGGATAATTTTGATTATGAAGATACCCGAAAAGCCGTAAAACTAATTGGCGACAAATGCCTGACCGAATCCTCGGGAAATATTAACGAATCCACCATTCGCTTTTATGCCGATTGCGGCGTTAACTTTATATCCTGCGGCGCCCTAACGCATTCGGTAAGCAATATGGATTTAAGTTTGAAAGCCGTAAAATAATTTAAAAACCCACTGCTTAAAAACATCAATACCATAAAAACGTATTGGTGTTTTTTATTTTAATAACTTTGTTTGCAACAAAAAAAAAGCGTGTAAATGACCAAGCCCATAGCGGACAAACTAAACAACATTCCGGTTATAAATGTCCTGGTACGGTTTTTAAAAAAAATAAAACTGCCGGGCTTGGAAGGCCTGTCGTTTTACGATTTGTTGGAGCTTTATATCACCGGCATAGTAAAAGGCGCATTAACCACGCGGGCAAGCGCTATTGCCTTTAGCTTTTTTACGGCACTGTTTCCGTTTTTGTTGTTTGTTATCATCATTATCCCCCATGTGCCCATAGACGATTTTAAAATAGAATTTTTACGATTTTTGGGGTCGTTCCTACCACCATCGACCACCGATTTTTTCTTTCAGAATATTTTTGAGAATATAGACCAATCGCAGCGTGGCGGCCTGTTATCGTCGGTTTTTGTACTGTCCATTATGCTAATGGCCAACGGTGTAAATGCCGTGTTTTCGGGCTTTAGCAATTCGTACCACGAAAATTTGTCCCGAAACGTATTTAGGCAATATTTTTATGCACTGGGCGTAGCCTTAATATTGGCCATGTTGCTTATTGTTACCATAATTGTACTGGGATATTTTCAAATTTATGTGGTACAGAATTTTTTAGAGGCTTTGGAAAACAGGGGCTTTCAGGTGCAATCGCAAAGCGTGTTTTGGTATAATGTGGCCAAGTACGTGTTTTCGTCCCTTATGTTGTATTTGGCAACCGCCATTTTGTATTATTTTGGTACGGCCGAAGGAAAACAGTTTAAATTTTTCTCGGTCGGGGCCTTGTTCACTACGCTGTTAATATTATTAATGTCGTACTTGTTCTCTATTTATATCGAAAACTTTAGTCAGTACAACAAACTGTACGGTTCTATTGGAGCGCTTTTAATTTTATTGCTTTATCTGTGGCTTAGTGCCAATATTTTGTTATTGGGCCACGAGCTTAACGCATCCCTGCAACAACTAAAAAAAGGACAAACGGCAGCATGAATTTTATAGACGTTATTATTCCCGCCCCGCTTCAAAAACAGTTTACGTACAGCGTAACCCAGGCCGAGTCCGAATTTTTAAAAATAGGCATGCGGGTATCGGTGCCTTTTGGAAAATCGAAAATATATACCGGTATTGTTTATAAAATACACACGCAGCCCCCTATTGCCTACGAAGCCAAGGACATACACCAAATATTGGACGAAACGCCCATTGTAACACCAAAGCAATTGCAATTATGGGAATGGATTGCCAAATATTACATGTGCACGCTTGGCGATGTTATGCGGGCGGCCTTGCCCAATGCGTTTATTTTGGAAAGCGAAACCATGGTAACGGCAAACAAAACCAAGGAAGTGGACGATTCGTTATTTCAGGACGACGAGTTTTTGGTTTTTGAGGCCCTGCAATTCCAGTCGTCGTTAAAAATACACGATGTGGCCAATATTTTGGGCAAAAAGAACGTGCTGCCCGTAATTAATAGGCTTATTGAAAAAGATATAATTTCGTTAGAAGAAGAAGTTTACGAAAAATACAAGCCTAAACTGGTGCGCTACGTAAGGCTTCACCCCAATTACACTTCCGAAAAAGCATTGCAAAGTTTGTTGGACGATTTAAACCGCGCGCCCAAACAACACCAAGTCGTGTTAACCTTGTTTTCGCTTTCGGCCAAAACAAAAAAGCCCGTAAAGGTTTCCGATTTAACCGAAGTTAGCCAAGCCTCTTCAACCATAATAAAAACCCTAATCGATAAAGGGATTTTAGAAGACTACCACATCCAAACCGATAGGGTAGAATATTCCGGCGGCGCAACCGAAGCCTTAAAAACCTTAAACGAACACCAACAAAAAGCACTATATGAAATAGAAGCATTGTTTAAGCAACAACAAGTGGTGTTGCTCCACGGGGTAACCTCGTCGGGCAAAACCGAGGTGTACGTTAAGCTAATAGAAAAAGTCTTGGCGCAGCAACAACAAGTATTGTATTTGCTGCCCGAAATAGCCCTAACCACACAGCTTATTAACAGGTTGCAAAACTATTTTGGCGATAAGGTAGCGGTGTTCCACTCCAAATACTCGTCGCACGAACGGGTCGAGGTATGGCAAAACGTATTGCGTAATTCGGCAAAAGCACAAATTGTTTTGGGGGCACGTTCATCCATATTTCTACCTTTCAATAATTTGGGATTAATTGTGGTGGATGAAGAACACGAACAATCGTTCAAGCAGTTCGACCCCGCACCACGTTACCATGCCCGCGATACGGCCGTGGTGTTGGGCAATATGCACCAAGCCAAAGTACTAATGGGTTCGGCCACGCCAAGTTTGGAAAGCTATTTTAACGCCCAACAAAACAAATATGGGCTGGTTGAAATTACCCAGCGCTTTAACAATGTGCTTATGCCCGATATCGAGCTGGTGGATATTAAGGACAAGCACAAAAAGAAACTTATGAAAGGCCATTTTAGCGATAGGCTAATCGAGGAAATGACCGAAACCCTTCGGGACGGTTACCAAATTATACTGTTCCAAAACCGACGGGGGTTTTCGCCCATTGTGGCCTGCAATACCTGCGGGCATTCGCCGCAATGCCCCAATTGCGATGTAAGCCTAACCTACCACCAATACCGCAAACAACTGCGTTGCCATTACTGCGGGTATGCCGAGGTTATGCCCAAAACATGCTCGGCCTGCGGCAGCCCCGATTTGGACACCAAGGGCTTTGGTACCGAACAAATCGAGGAAGAGGTAAAGCAACTATTTCCCGAACACCAAGTGGCCCGAATGGATTTGGACACCACAAGGGGCAAATACGGCTACGAAAAAATTATAACCGCTTTAGAACAGCAGGAAATTGATATTTTGGTGGGTACCCAAATGCTAACCAAGGGCTTGGATTTTAGGAACGTAAAGCTCGTAGGTATTATGAATGCCGATAACATGCTTAACTTTCCCGATTTTAGGGCGCACGAGCGCAGTTTTCAGCTTATGCTGCAAGTGGCGGGGCGTGCCGGGCGTACCGATGTTCGGGGCAAGGTACTAATACAAACCTACAACCCGCACCATGCCATTTTGCAGCAAGTATCCACCAATAATTATAACGATATGTTTAGGGAACAAATGAACGACCGCTATAATTTTAAATACCCGCCCGTTTACAAACAAATAAAAATTGTACTAAAGCACAAGGACTACAACAAAACCGAAAGTGCCGCTATATGGTACGCCGCATCGTTGCGCAACGTTTTTGGTAGTTATGTACTGGGCCCCGAGTCGCCGCCCATTGCCCGGATACGCAACCAGTACCACAAAAATATTTTGGTTAAAATACCCAAAAACCAACCGCTTTTAAAAACCAAAGAAGCCATTATAAAAGTTAACAATAGCTTTTTAAGCATTAAGGACTTTAGGGCGGTTAGGGTGGTGTTTAATGTGGATAATTATTGATGGGGTTATTTAGCCCAATCGGTTGCGCCTTTTTCTTTTTTTACCGAAACAATTTTGTTAGCAACATAAATACCTTGGTTAAAAATATTGTCGGGGTCATCAATGCCATTGGATATTTTTGTGCCTTCAAATTTGATACTAATTTTTTGTTTATACCGGTCAAAAGAATCTAATTCTTTTTTCAATTTTAAATATTCTTCATTGTTTGTATAGACGTTTATTATTTCCCCTGTGTTAATTTTTAGTTTAAAATGGGGTTTGTTGTATAAGTTGTTGTTGATTAATATTTTATGGTAATTGAATATTTTTTTTTCGGACTCCGAATAGTTATTTTGCTCTATATTGGAAATACTTTTTTTAAATTCTTCAATCTTATTGTCGGGTAGCCCGTATAGAATATTATTAACGTCTATAAGCTTAACGTAAATATCGCCTTCGTAAAGGTTGTTGGGGGTTTTATTGCACGATAGGCTGGCAATGGCCAATAATATTAATAAATATTTCATAATGAGTGGCTTTAAAAACCAAAGAACCAAAAAGCATCATCTCCCTTTCCGAATAGGCTAAACGACATTATTTTATCCCCTTTTTCGTTTAAAAGGAAGTATTGTAATATTTTCTCTTTTTTAGAATCTAACAAAACATAAACCCGGTTTTCAATACTTTCCATACCGCTAATATCAAAGGTTCTTAGGTGTTTGTATTTGTTATAGGGGTAAATTTTAGGGTGTTTTATGTTTTTTATTTCATAATTAGGTATTAACCAACCTAAATCTTTATTTTTTCCATTTCTTGTTTGTTCTACAATTCCAATAGCCATTTCTTTTCTTTCGCTAATTGATAAACTATTGTTGGTGTCGTTTTCAATTTCCAAATATGTGTTTACAACGGTTTTTGGGGATATGCTGTCGTTAAACAAATCTTTAATAAACTGTTTTACCAATTTTTCCGGTTTTTCTGTTGTTTGGCTGAAAGAGCAATTAGGTAAAGCGATAGCCATCGTTAGTATTAAGATTACCTTTTTCATTTTTACTATTAGCGGTAATAAGCTATGGCGCAGTTGTAGTTGTCGTGGTCCAACAGTATTTTGGTGTCGGTAATTTTTTCGGCAATGCGGTTTAGGTGTTTTAGGGGTATTTCCAACTGTTGGCGGGTAGCATAATCGGCATCGAACTCTGCTTTGTCAATAGTGGGTGGCAGGGTGTCGGGGGCTTGTTCCATATAGGTTTTACACTTATCTACCAGTACCTTGTTACGGTCTGCAATAGAGCCGTACTGTTTACGCTCGGCGGGGGTAAGGTTAATGGCCTTACCTTGTAAAACGGTGTTTATTTGTTGTAGGGCGGTGGTAATTTGGACAAGTTCGTCGGTGGCAAAGCTTATGCTTATTAAATTGTCTAATGCCATGTTGTGCGTTTTTAAGTTAATGGTTAACAACTGCACAAGATTAAGGCGTTGTAACGAGTATGGGGTCTTGTTTTTTTAACAAGTTAAAGATTTCGGACATCTTTTTTGTACTGCGCAGGTGTTTTGCCCGTAAACTTTTTAAAGGCGGTGTAAAAGCTGGATTTCGAGTTAAAACCCGCCTCCAAACCAACGGCAACAATGGTGTAATGGTCGTACTCGTTGTTTGCCAACATGGCTTTAGCCTCGTTTACCCGTAGGGCATTTACGTAATCGTTAAAGTTTTGGTTGGCGTTTTTGTTAATAAGCTGCGATATATAGCCCTCGCTTAAATTTAGTTCTTCCGATAGCGTTTGTAACGAAAGCATTGGGCTTAAATGTAGTTGCTTATTGGTAATCAACCCTTCAATTTTATTAAAAGCGGTAGGATTTGTTTCGGGTTTTGGCGTGCCTTCCTTTTTAAGCCTTATGGCCTTTCGGTCGTTAAAAATTTGTTTTTGTACTATGGCGGTATAACCTATCCAGTATATAATAAAGGCCATGCTAATCCATAACGGATAAAACACATAAAAGCCCCGGTTTTTCGAGGTTTCCAGATAGCTTACCGAGACCAACCAAATAATAATTATGGCCAAGCCCAGGTATAGGATGTTCTTTAGCCATTTGGTTTTTACCTTTATTTCGGGTACGGTGTATTGGCCGCTCTGTTTTTCGTATTGTTTTATTGCTTTAAAAATGAGTATAATAATAGCAATGGAAAACCCTATTGAAATATACTCGATAACCAAGTTTATAATTTTGGCGGCTTTTAGTTCTAATTGCGTGGCATCTTTTACCGCCAAGTACAGTACGCATAGCACAAAAGGGCTATACAGGAGCAATCTTTCGTTTAGGTTTACGGGTTTGTCCAAATAGCTTTTAACAAAAAAGTAAAAAAAGGGCAGCATTAAAAACTCGAAAGGAATAAAAAGCAGGTGGTGGCGGTCGTAAACCGAACGGCCTATTAGGCCCGTATCCATAAACCAATATTGTAGGTTGCTAAAGGCCAGGGCCAAAATGGTAAGCACCAAAAAATAATTGGTTTTGGAGTGCAATTTTTTATTAAGAACAATAACCAAGCTAAATACCAAGCCGTGTACAATACCCACCAGTATTATAATGTTGAAGATATTTAGGTTTAAACCATCCACAACCCAAATATAAAGAAAAATACTACTTTAAAAACGGTTTACGAAAAGTTTATTTTACAATTTCCCCCTCGCAAGCGCCAATAATATCTTCAACAGGTGTTGCATAATCAAACCAAAGTGTTTCGGTATTACGCTTAAACCAAGTGAGTTGGCGTTTGGCAAAACGGCGCGAGTTTTTCTTGATTTCCGAAACGGCAAAATCCAGCGGCCATTCGCCATTTAAATAATTAAACAGTTCTTTGTAGCCCACGGTATTTAGGGCATTTAGCTTTTGGTAGGGCAACAATGTTTTAACTTCATCCAAAAGGCCCTGCTGCATCATAATATCCACACGTTGGTTTATGCGGTTGTAAATTATGGAACGTTCGGCGGTTAGGCCAATAGTTATAGTTTTAAAATTTCGGGTGTTTTTGTTTTTATTTAAAAATGAAGAATAAGGTTTTTGCGTGCCAATGCAAATTTCCAAAGCCCGTATAACCCGGTGCGGATTATCAATGGCAATGGTGTTGTACGACTCTAAATCCAACGTTTTTAATTGTTGTTGCAAGTGGGAAAGCCCCAAGTTTTTTAAATTGGCATTAAGTTGTTGCCTTATATGCTTATCAACTTCAGGAAAATCGTCCAAACCCTTGGTAACGGCATCGACATAAAGTCCCGAGCCGCCAACCATAATAACGGTTTGTTGTAGTTTGAATAATTCATCTAAACGGGTAATGGCTTCTTTTTCAAAAGCGCCCACGCTGTAATGGTCGGTTATGGATTTATGGTGAATAAAATAATGCTTGGCGGCAGCCAATTCTTCAGCCGTTGGTGCCGCCGTGCCAATTTGCATTTCCTTGAAAAATTGCCTGCTATCGGCCGAAATAATCTCGGTTTTAAAATAATGCGCCAGTTTTATGCTTAATGCCGTTTTGCCAATGGCGGTAGGGCCAACTATGGAAATTAAATAATTACTCATCCCCTATTTTATGGCCACATTTTCGGCAATACACCGCATCGTTTAAAATAATATCGTTACCGCAATTTTTGCACGAGGTATTTTCGTTATTGGGCGTTTTGCCTTTTGTCGAGGCGTATTCGGCCGTAACAATGCCCGTAGGCACGGCAATAATGCCGTAACCTATAATCATAATTAGCGTGGCCAGGATTTGCCCAACGGCCGTTTGCGGGGTAATATCGCCAAAACCAACGGTAGTAAGGGTTACAATACACCAATAAATACTTTGCGGAATGTTTTTAAAGCCGTTTTCAGGCCCTTCAATCAGGTACATAACCGTACCAAGGATGATGGAAATAATAAAAACGAAAAATATAAAGATGAATATTTTCGAACGGCTGTTTTTTAAGGCTCGGATAAGTTTGTTCGATTCGCCCACAAACCTAATGAGCTTTAAAATACGAAACACCCTTAACAGGCGCAACGCCCTAAATACCGAAAGGAAATGTGTTTCTAAAATGAAAAACGAAATATATTTTGGAAGTGTTGAAAGCAAATCCACAATGCCATAAAAGCTAAAAATGTACTTTTTGGGCTTGTTAACGCTAACAATGCGTAAAATATATTCAATTGAAAACAAAATGGTAATAATCCATTCCGAAACATTAAAAAAAGTATGGTATTTATTGTCCAACGATTGCACGCTTTCCAGCATAACAATTACAATACTGTAAATAATGGCAACCAGTAGGATAATATCAAAAAGTTTGCCCGCAGGGGTGTGGGTGCCGTAAATTATTTCGTGTATTTTATACCGCCAACCCGTTAATTTGTTAGATGCACTCATCTGTTGCTTAATATCAATTCACAAAAATAGGGAAAGATTGTGTGTTTGTTCTTATTTTTTTTTTGAATGTTGGGATTGATATAAGATAAAACCCCTTATTTACTTGTTAGTAATACAGATTAAAAATTGTTTTTTTTTAATCTACAAATCCAACAACTTTTCCTATTTTCGAAACATGGATATATTGGACCTCAGGACCGTTAACATGGTTCAGTACATAAAACCGTTACGGGAAGGCGGCTCGCTGCCCGCCATTGTAAAAACCGACGACGATTTTTTGTACGTGCTAAAATTCAGGGGCGCCGGACAGGGCATTAACGCCCTTATTGCCGAGCTTTTGGGTGGCGAGCTCGCCCGTGCCATAGGCTTAAACGTACCCGAATTGGTATTTATAAATCTGGATGATTCGTTTAGCAAAACCGAACCCGACGAGGAAATTCAGGACTTGCTCAAGTTTAGCATAGGGCTTAACCTTGGGCTTCATTATTTATCGGGTTCGATAACCTTCGACCCCATTGCCACAAAAATCGATGCCTTAACGGCCTCCAAAATCGTGCTTCTCGATAGCCTGACGAGCAATATAGACCGCACGGCAAAAAACCCAAATTTATTAAGTTGGCATAACCAAATTTGGGTGATTGACAATGGTGCCAGCTTTTATTTTCACCATAATTGGACCACTTGGGAAAACCACCTAACACGAACCTTCCCACAAGTAAAGAACCATGTGCTTTTGCCATACGCCTCTAAATTAAACGAAGCTGCCGAAATTATTTTAAAGCTACTGAACAAGGAAACCATTGCCAAAATTATAACTACCATACCCGAACAATGGCTTATTGGTGAAATGGATATTTTTACGCCCAACCAAAAAAAAGAAGCCTATACCACCTATTTAAATGCAAAATTGGCCATGATGCACACACTAATAAAGGAAGCCGAAAATGCAAGATAAAGTTACATACGAATATGCTATTATTAGGCTTGTGCCAAAGGTTGAACGTGAAGAATTTTTTAACGTAGGGGTGATTTTATTTTCGAAACGAAAAAAATTTTTAGACGTAAAATACCATATCGACATTAATAAGTTGAAGGTTTTTTCCGAAGAACTGGAAACCGAAGTATTACTTAATTATTTAAACTCGTGGAAACTTATTTGCGAAGGTTCGCCGTCCGGAGGTTCCATTGCCGCACTTGAACTATCGGACAGGTTCCGGTGGCTGTCGGCTTGCCGGAGTACCATTATTCAAAGCTCGCCCACACATTCGGGCTTGTGCCACGACCCACAAAGGGAATTGGATGATATTTTTAACAAATACGTATTATAGCACTACTTCGGCATACAAATCGAAATCGGCGGCATCGGTAATTTTTACGGTAACAAACTCGCCTGTTTTTAAATAGGTTGTCGTGGCATCGATAAGCACTTCGTTATCCACATCGGGCGAATCGAACTCGGTGCGGCCTACAAAGTAATTGCCTTCTTTTCTATCAATAACCACTTTAAACGTCCACCCAATTTTTTCTTGGTTTAGTTCCCACGAAATTTGCGATTGTAGTTCCATAATATCGTTGGCACGTTGCTGCTTAACGGCTTCGGGCACATCGTCTACCAAATTAAAGGCTGTTGTGTTTTCCTCGTGGCTATACGTAAAACAGCCCAAACGCTCAAAGCGCATGGTTTTTACCCATTGTTTAAGCTCCTCAAAACCGGTTTTGGTTTCACCGGGATAACCAACGATTAAGGTGGTTCGCAGGGTAATATTGGGAACTTCTTTTCTGAAATCGTTTATCAGTTGGGTTGTTTTTTCCTTGGTCGTGCCACGTTTCATACTTTTTAAAATAGGGTCGGACACGTGCTGTAACGGAATATCGAGGTAATTACATATTTTTGGTTCACGGTTCATAACGGCCAATACATCCATTGGAAAACCTGTTGGAAAAGCGTAATGTAGGCGAATCCACTCAATGCCATCAACCTTTACCAAGGCTTCCAATAGTTCGGCAAGGTTACGTTTTTTGTATAAATCCAAACCGTAATAGGTTAGGTCCTGGGCTATTAAAATAAGTTCTTTAACGCCTTTTGCTGCCAGTTTTTCGGCCTCTATAACCAATTCTTCAATGGGTGTGCTTTTGTGCTTGCCACGCATTAGGGGAATGGCACAAAAACTACAAGGGCGATCGCAGCCTTCGGCAATTTTTAGGTAAGCGTAATTTTTTGGCGTGGTGGTTAAGCGCTCGCCAATAAGTTCGTGGCGGTAATCGGCTCCAAGGGCTTTTAATAGGCCGGGCAGTTCGGTAGTGCCAAAATATTGGTCCACGTTGGGAATTTCTTTTTCCAAATCGGGTTTGTAACGCTCGGAAAGGCAGCCCGTAACAAATACCTTGTCCACTTCGCCTTCTTCCTTTTTCTGCATGTACTCCAAAATGGTATTAACGCTTTCTTCCTTGGCATTGTTAATAAACCCGCAGGTATTAATAACCACGATGTTGCCTTCTTCCTCATGTACCACCTCTTTTCCGCTGGCTTTTAACTGCCCCATAAGCACCTCGCTATCGTAGGTGTTTTTGCTGCAACCCAAGGTTATTACGTTTATTTTATTCTTTTTTATGGATTTTGTGCGCATGTCGTAAATTAAATAAGGGCGCAAAGATACGGAATCCCTGATGATTTAGGGGTAAACAAGAACAATTTTTGGATAACGAAAATGCGCTTCAACTCAATTAAATAAATGCCTAACCGTTTCCAAATCGACCACCGTTGTTGGGTTAAATTCGGCAGAACCAATATAGTTAAACAAATTTTGTTTGAATTGTTTGGCCACTGGGCGGTTTTCAATATCGGTTTCCAAATCGATACTGCAAATAATTAACTTCCCGTTTCCTACCTTGGCTTCGACCAACAACCCTAATTTACGGTTTATTTTCCATGTGTCGATAGGCTGAATAATAGGTTTGTAATGGGCTGGCCATGGATTTACGTTATCGTAATTGTGCAAAATCATGGGATGGGCATAGGTAAGTAAATCGTACCATTGCCAATTTGGATGGTTTTCGGTTGGGAAATCCCTAAATACGGGATGCCCGTTTTGGATTAAAACACCCGAAGCCGAAGACTGCCCGCCCGATTCGCCAAAACTTGTCCAATAATAATTGGTAAAACAAATGGGCAACTCGCCCTTTAATTGTTTTTGTTTGGGCAGCAACAAAACGGTTTTACCTTGTTTTAATTGGGCTTCGACATCGGCATTTAAAGTATCGGAAATTATAAAATCGTAATCTTTGATTTTTGAAATTTCGGGAAACACCCAAATATCCCATTGGTTTTTTAAACCACTGTTAGCTTCAACCTTTAAAATTAAATGGGTTGGCGTTTTAAAATTGGCTAACGTTCCTGAAATACTGCCTATAAATTGGGCGTTGCCTTGCCCGATATTGTTCTTGTTTAACTGCCATTGTTGGATGCTTTTACCGTTTTCGCCAATTAACGATACGGTTAGTTGCAAGTCCAAATGTTCCGCACCGAAATGGCTTACCAATATATTGGCATCGAGTTTTTCTTCTGAAGAAAACACGCGCTTTTCCAAAGTTGCCAACAAAACGGTTGGGGCAATCCACTGCCTAACGGTTTCAGGGTCTATATATGGTTTTGTATTGTAAAAGGCATCGGTAAAACCTACGGGCGCTGTATCTTGTCCCGTAAAATCGTTTAACGACAACCAATGGTAGCCTGCCAAGCCTTTTGTGCGGTAAGCGGCCTCGAATTCTTCTTTTGTCAGTTCGTATTGCCATTTACCCGAAGCGTTAACAAAATCGGGAAGCTGTTCCAACAAGCCCCGTTCTATAAGTTGGTTTTTAGCAATTTCCAAATAGGTTGGTTTTAAGTATCCTGTGTATTTTTTAGTTTCGGCAACAACATCGGGATATGCGCAAATTTGGGCGGTTTCGTGCTGTATTAGCGGTATTTTCCTTTGGTTTACGGCATTTTCCCAATGAATTGTTGTGTTGGGCGGTGTGGATTGAAAGGCCGAATTTAAGGGCTTTGGCGGCCACCCTATTTGGTAGCGCATGTGCTGGAACGGTGTACCCGCACCACGCACCACCTCATAATCAATATTATCGGGGTTGGCATTGCTATTGGCTTTTATGGTATATAAATGGCGGGAGTCCTTTGCTTTCCAATGGTTTATGGTTTCCTTAAAAAAAGTGTTATCGCCATTGGCTTCGTTGCCCATACCCAATTGGATAAAACTGGCGTAATTTCCATAAGTATTTAAAATATTATCGGCTTCGGCTTTTAAAAAATCGAATTGGTCTTGCTGCTTTACCTTGGTCCACTCGCCTACTTCAGGCGCCAGATAAATTCCTACCTCATCGGCAGCAATAAAGGCAGCTTCGGGCGGACACCACGAATGGAACCGTGCCATATTTAACCCAAATTCCTTATAAACTTGCCATAGTTTTTTCCACGAGGCTACATCCATGGGCGCATAGCCCGTTTTTGGAAAAACGGCACAATCTACATTGCCCCGTAAAAAGGTTTTTGTACCGTTTATACTGAATTGCGTACCTTCGGAAGCAAATTGACGCATACCAAATCGATAGTCTTTGGAACGTATGTTTTCGGTAGTTTTTTTAGATGTTAAGGTTAACTGAAGGCTGTATAAATTGGGATGAAATTCATTCCACAATTCCACCTTGTTTCCCATTGGCACAATAACCTCGAAGGTATTGTTTTTTAAAATTACGTTTTCAGTTTTAACAATTATGCTTTTGGGCTTATGCCTGTTTTGGTTTACGCCCGCAACTTCAATATGTAATTTACAATTGCGGTCTAACTGTTCGGCATTTATAATTTCGCCCTTAACCGTTACGGTTTTTTCTTCTATATTCGGGTACAGTTGTATGTTGTTAAACTGAACGGCCTCTAATTTCCTAAGTTCCAATTTCCCTACAATGCCATTCCAAGTACCCGCAGTTTGCTCGGAAACGGAATGTGCCATTTTTCCAAGGTTTACTATTTCGGAGTTATCAATCCTAACAACCAAATTATGTATGCCGGGCGCCATGTTTTTTAGTGTGTAAACATGCGGCGTACCCAAACTGTTTTGGACTCCAAAAGTTTTACCGTTTACCCAAAGTTGGCTTTCCCAATGGCAGCGCTCCAAAAACAGTTCTATATCGTTATTTTGCCAGGTTGGCGGTATGGTAATTTGCAGGGCATACCAAGCGACCCCAATGTAGTGCCTTTTGGGAACAAGGTATTCCTGTATTTTAAAATTTGAAGAGTCTTTGTATTGCGATAGCCAAGGACGTTCGGCAAACCATTTATCCAAACGCGTGCCAGCCCACCATTGGGTATTACTATTGGGAATATTGCCATAGCCCTGCTCTTGCAAGCAGCCGGGGAGGTTTATAGTGTTTTCGGAATTGAAATTTTCGTACCATTTTTCGTTAACACCTACATTTTCGGGGTCTAATTTAAATTGCCATTTTCCTGATAGGTTAATAAAGTCTTGAGCCGAAATTATTAGCGATTTAAATAGCATTAATAGGAAAAACAGCTTTTTCACAATTTACAAAATACGGTTTTAAAAGTACGAGATACGATTTTAGATTTACGATTTTTTGACTAATGCACGCATTCAAAATTATTTAAAGAAGGAATCTACAAATTCAAATTTATTGAATACCTGTAAATCCTCGATACCTTCGCCTACGCCTATGTATTTTACGGGAATTTTAAACTGGTCCGATATACCAATTACCACACCGCCCTTGGCCGTGCCGTCTAACTTGGTTACCGCCAAGGATGTTACTTCGGTGGCGGCGGTAAATTGTTTGGCCTGCTCGAAGGCGTTTTGCCCGGTTGAGCCGTCCAGCACCAAAAGTACGTCGTGGGGCGCATCGGGTACTACTTTTTGCATAACGCGCTTTACCTTGGTAAGTTCGTTCATGAGGTTTATTTTGTTGTGTAGCCGTCCTGCGGTATCGATTATAACCACATCGGCATTTTGGGTTACGGCACTTTTTAGGGTATCGAAAGCTACCGATGCGGGGTCGCTTCCCATGGATTGTTTTACTATTGGCACGTTTACACGGTCGGCCCATACTTGCAACTGGTCTATGGCGGCGGCCCTAAAGGTATCGGCTGCGCCGAGCACGACATTTAGCCCTTGTTTTTTAAATTGATGGGCCATTTTGCCTATGGTGGTGGTTTTGCCCACGCCGTTAACGCCCACGACCATGATTACGTAGGGCTTTTTGTTTTCGGGAATGGTAAAATCGGTAGCTTCGCCCGTGTTGGTTTCGCTTAACAGGCTTGCTATTTCTTCCCGCAGGATGGTGTTTAGCTCGTCGGTGCCGAGGTATTTATCGCGGGATACGCGGGCTTCGATGCGCTCGATTATTTTTAGGGTGGTGTTTACGCCTACGTCGCTGCTTACGAGGACTTCCTCAAGGTTGTCGAGAACCTCATCATCAACCTTGGATTTTCCGGCTACGGCCTTGGTTAGCTTGCCAAAGAAGCTGCTTTTGGATTTTTCCAAGCCTTTATCTAAGGTTTCTTTTTTTTCGGATGAGAATATTTTTTTGAAAAAACTCATGGTTTTGATTGGTTTTGGTTAAAATACTTGCCCTTTAAGGTCTTGCCCCGCGTTAGGGATTGAGGCTTTGTTGGAGCTCCTTGGAAAGAGCGACTGCCGAAAGCCCGACCCCGAACAAATTTCGGGGTAACGCCCTTATTGTTGTTGCAATTTTATTGCCATAGTGGCGGTTCTGAATTTTTGTCAGGGTAACCAGTTCAAATATAAACATAAAAAAGCTGCTTTCTAAATAAAAGAAAGCAGCTTTTTGTATTTGGTGTAAAATGGGTTATTTTGCTTTTAGGAACTCGTCGACCTGCTCGGGGGCCATGATGGACTCCACGAACATGTAGGCGCCGGTTTTGGGCGATTTTACCATTTTTATAGCTTTTGTTAATCGTTTTGAAGCGGTTTGCAGGGTTGCTACTGTTTTCTTTGCCATGGTTTTATTGTTTTATTTGGAATGTTACCTTGGTAAAATTCTAAATTATTTAATTTCTTTGTGAACGGTCATGCGCTTTAGGATGGGATTGAATTTTTTAATCTCCATGCGGTCGGGCGTGTTTTTTTTGTTCTTGGTTGTAACGTAGCGCGAGGTTCCGGGCATGCCTGACTC
>JBKEDS010000049.1:0-2847 GCA_047975545.1 Flavobacteriaceae bacterium
GTCATTCCGAAATAGGGGATGTCCAACAGTGGAAAACGGTGGCGGACATCAACAATTATTTGAAAAAATTCAAGCAACACTCCTTGCGAAACCCTATTGTTGAGCAAGTGGTATTGGAAACCCTGCGAGTGGTTCGTGACATCTGGTCGTATTATGGCGAAGGAAAAGAAGGTTTTTTCAACGAAATCCACGTTGAATTGGGCAGGGAAATGAAAAATCCGGCTGATAAGCGAAAAAAAATCTCAGAACGAAATGCCGAAAACGAAAAGACCAATTACCGCATAAAGGAAATACTAAAGGAATTGATGCACGACACTACGGTTGAAGGCGACGTGCGTGACTATTCGCCGAGCCAGCAGGAAATCCTGAAAATTTATGAGGAAGGTGTATTTCAAAATCCGAATGTTCGGTATGACAAGGTAAAGGAAGATGAAATAGACAAAATCAGAAAAAACGCCAATCCCACCAAAAAGGAAATCCAACGTTACAGACTGTGGTTGGAGCAGGGGTATATTTCGCCCTATACCGGCAAGATGATTCCCTTGACCAAACTATTTACCACCGATTATCAAATAGAGCACATAATACCTCAATCCCGTTATTTCGACGATTCGTTGAGCAATAAAGTGATCTGCGAAAGCGATGTGAACGAGAATAAAAGTAATAAAACCGCTTTTGAATATTTAAAGGAAAATGGCGGCAGTATCGTGCTCGGGCACAAATTATTAACGTTGGAAGCCTATGAAAGCCACGTAAACACCTATTTCAAAAACAACAAGGCGAAGCTCAAAAATTTGCTTAGCGAGGACATCCCCGAAGGGTTTATTAACCGTCAGCTAAACGACAGTAGGTATATCAGCAAATTGGTAAAAGGCTTGCTCAGTAATATTGTGCGGGAAGATGGGGAAAGGGAAGCCACATCAAAGAACCTTATTCCCGTTACGGGCTCCGTAACTTCCAAATTAAAACACGATTGGGGCTTGCACGACAAGTGGAACGAAATAGTAGCACCACGTTTCAAAAGGCTCAACGAACTGAAAAACACCAATGAGTTCGGCTATTGGGATTCCAAAATAAACGCATTCCGCATTCAAGTTCCCGACGAACTCAGCAAAGGGTTCAGTACAAAGCGTATCGATCACAGGCACCACGCCCTGGATGCCTTGGTTGTTGCCTGCACCGCCCGAAACCATACGCACTATCTAAGTGCATTAAATGCCGAAAACAAGAATTACGGATTGCGGGACAAACTTTTGATAAAGAACGAGAATGGCAAGCATACCAAAACGTTTCAAATGCCCTGGCAAAACTTTCCGACCGAAGCCAAAAAGCAAATAGAAAGGATTGTCGTTAGTTTCAAGCAAAATTTACGGGTAATCAATAAGACCAACAACAAATTTTGGTCCTATACCGACGAAAATGGAAACCTGGACTTGGGAAAAGACGGCAAGCCCAAAAAGAAACTGCGCAAACAGACCAAAGGCGATAACTGGGCGATACGGAAGCCTATGCACGAAGAAACGGTGTCCGGGATTGTCAATTTACCTTGGGTGAAACTAGGCAAAGGAGAAATTACTACAGCCACCCGTGAGAGAAATGACTTGGCGTCAGTATTTAAAGATGCAAAAACGAAGGATAAGGCAGAAAGTAAAATCAGTAAAATAACGGATACCGGCATACAAAAAATCCTACTGAATTATCTCAAAAATAAAGACAACAATCCTGAATTGGCCTTTTCTCCTGAGGGAATTGAAGATATGAACAAAAATATCGCGCAGTTCAACAACGGCAAATTTCATTACCCCATTTTTAAAGTGAGAACCTACGAAAAAGGAAAAGGAAGGTTCGCTCTTGGGACTAAAGGAAGCAAAAAAAGCAAATACGTACAAGGGGCTCCTAATCTCTTCTTTGCAATTTATGAAAACAAAGAAACAGGAGTGCGTATGTTTGATACCGTACCCTTAAATGAGGTTATCGAATATCAAAAATTACAGTACGAACAAGAAACCCCTAAAGAAGAGAGAACGTCAATAGGAAAGAAGAATACCTTGGATGATAGGGGAAAAGAAGTAGAGGTTAACTTTTTGTTCGCACTTTCTCCGAACGATTTGGTTTACATCCCAAATCAGGATGAAAACATTGAATCACTCGATTTCAATAATCTTTCTAAAGATAAGAGGGAAAGATTGTATAATGTCAATGATTTTTCATCTACTTGTTACTTCACGCCTAATCGACTTGCAAAGGCTATTATAGCAAAGGAAGTAGATATGAGTTATAATGAGGTGAAAAATAAAATAACCGGTTCGTTCGATATGAAAACCGCAAGTTTAAATGGTGTTCAGATAAAAGATGTTTGCATCAAACTTAATGTTGACCGGTTAGGGCACATTACAAAAGTGGTAAAATGATAAAACGCACCCTCTTTTTTGGCAATCCCGCCTATTTGAGCACCCGAAACGAGCAGTTGGTGGTCACCTTTCCCGAAGCGGATAAAAAAGAGGCCACCATACCCATTGAAGACTTGGGGTATGTGGTGCTGGAAGACCCGCAGATCACCATTACCAACGGACTCTTGATGAAATTGGTGCACAACAAAACGGCGGTTATTACCTGCGACAGGCAGCATTTGCCCTGCGGTTTTTTACAGCCTTTGGTGGGCCATACCGAACAAACCGAGCGCATGCGCCATCAACTCAATGCCAGTATCCCTTTAAAAAAGCAACTTTGGCAACAAACCGTAACCGCTAAGATAGAAAACCAAGCCAACCATTTTTTAGCAAGAAACAAAAATGCCATACGCTTAAAACGCTATGCCAAAGACGTAAAAAGTGGCGATTTTGGCAA